>NZ_POAG01000017.1:337519-385579 GCF_002930065.1 Nocardioides sp. 616
TCAGGGTGCGCACGATGACTCGTCGCCCCAGACATCCCGGCACGCCCACCCTAGGGTGGAGCCGCACTAACCTGACGCACGCGGGGGACGCGGTGCGACGACGTGGATGCGAGGCACGACTTGGCCGCTCTTGCCCTTCGGGCACCCAGGCTCAGGCACCGTAGCGAGTGGCGCGCCGCCGTCCAGCCGGTCCGCCCCCGCCGTACGCCGCACGTCGAGGAGGTCGCGGACGCCTACTTGTCCCGGGTGGCCACCGGTGAGCTGGCCACGGTGCACCGCCCGAACAAGTGGTTCTCAGGCGCGGTGTACACCTCGGCTGGGGAGTTGGTGCCCGCCTCGCAGAAGATCCTGGGAGACCCGCGCGGTCTTCGGGTGGCCGCAGACCCGAGCTTCCTCCCGCCTGTCGCGGACGTCCGCCTCGACGGCACGTGGCTCTACGGCGGCACGTGGGCGCCGACCTTCGGGCACTTCCTGGTCGAGACCCTCACGACCCTGTGGCCACGCCTGCCTCAGCAGCCGAGCGGCCTGGTGTTCCATTCGAGCTTCGGTCCCACCAACGTCGAGGGGTGGCACCGGCGGCTGCTCGCCCTGGCCGGGTTCGCCGACCTGTCCGTACATGTCGTGGGCACGGGTGGGCCGGTCGTGGTGGAGCACCTCGTGGTCCCCTCCCGCAGCGTCGCCCTCCAGGCCTGGGTCCATCCAGAGGCCCGGAGTGTGTGGGACACCATCGCCAGTCCGTTCCGCGGCGCCGGGCAGCAGCGCGTCTACGTCTCCCGGACCATGCTCAACGAGCACCGGCGAGCCGTCCGATACCGACGGGAGGTCCGTTCCTCGGCCGAGCACGACCGGGCGCTGGACGAGGTGTTCGCCGCGCGCGGCTTCGACATCCTCTGTCCCGAGACGCTGGACATCGGTGAGCAGCTCGAACGGGTCGCCTCTGCCGAGGTCATCGCTGGGCTCTCGGGATCCGGGCTCCACCACTCCGCCTTCATCCCGCGTGGCGGCCGGGTCGTGGAGCTCGGCGACGGCCGGAACGCGACTCGTCCGGTGCGGATGCAGTGCGCCATCGACGCCGCCTCAGGCCATCAGCGGCGCTTCATCCGGGGCGACGCCGCTCCCGGGGAGGTGAATCACATCCTGGGGAGGTTGGGGCTCACCTGACGTCGTCTCCCCCGCGTATGCGGTCGCACCTGGGCCGCAGGATGGCAAGGCTCGGGGCGGCTCGGGTGTAGCGTGCGAGAGCGGCATCTGCGAGTTCCCACGGCCGGCCTCGGTCCTCGGCATCCTGTAGGAAATCTCCTTCGGCTGGAGCCCGGCATGGCAACCACCTCCCAGCGCGATCCGAATGGCGGCACGACGACGGCAGGGTCCGAGAAGCTGGATCGCACTGTCATCGTCACCGGGCTCGTCATCGTCTCAGGCATGATCATGTCCGTCCTGGACACCACGATCGTGAACGTCGCACTCGACACCTTGAGCTCCGACCTCGACGCGACCTTGAACAAGACGCAGTGGGTCGTGACCGGATACCTGCTCTCGGTCGCGATGGTCATCCCGATCACCGGGTGGGCCATGGACCGCTTCGGGTCGAAGCGGATCTGGATCCTGGCGGTGGGCCTGTTCATGCTCGGCTCCGCCCTGTGCGCGGCCGCGTGGAACATCGAGAGCCTCATCGGGTTCCGGATCCTCCAGGGCCTCGGCGGGGGCATGCTGCTGCCCGCCGGCCAGACCTTGATCGCCCGAGCCGCAGGATCCGACCGGATGGGACGCGCCATGTCCATCCTCGGCGTCCCCATGCTGCTCGGACCGGTGTTCGGTCCGGTGCTCGGCGGCCTGCTCGTGGAGTACGCGAGCTGGCACTGGATCTTCGTGGTCAACGTTCCCGTCGGCATCCTGGCGATCTCGCTGGCGGTGTGGAAGCTGCCCAGCGGCACAGCTCTCGACACCCCCGGGCGACTGGACGTCATCGGGCTGGTCCTGCTCTCGGGCAGTCTCGCCAGCCTCCTCTACGGCTTCTCCGAGGCCAGCTCGCGGGGCGGCTTCGGCGAGTGGGCCGTCCTGGGCTGGTTGGTCGGCGGCGCGACCGGCCTGGTGCTCTACGTCGGCTACAGCCTGTATCGCGGGGCGGACTCCATCATCGACGTGCGCCTGTTCGCCAACCGCGTCTTCGCCAGCAGCACGGTTGCGGTGTTCCTGGTCGCCATCGGCATGTTCGGCGGGATGCTGCTGCTGCCGCTGTACTACCAGACCGTCCGCGGGGAGGGCGCGCTCGACGCCGGGCTGCTGCTCGCCCCCCAGGGCCTCGGGGCGATCGTGGCGGTGCTCCTCACCGGCCGGCTCACCGACCGCATCGGCGCCGGGTACGTCGTCCCCGTGGGAGTCGTGCTCGCCCTGCTGGGCACCTTCCCCTTCACCCAGGTGGGCGTGAACACCTCCTACACGGGGCTCTCCGTCGCCCTGTTCGTACGCGGCATCGGTATCGGCGCCGTCATGATGCCGACCATCTCGTCTGCCTACAGCCGTCTCAGCAAGGAGAATGCCTCCCGAGCGGCCCCGTCCCTGTCGGCCATCCAGCAGGTGGGGGCGTCCCTGGGCAGTGCGGTCCTGGTCACCGTGCTCACCCACCGATTCACCCATGAGCTCGCCTCCCGAGGCCTGCAGTCCGGGGCCAGTGGCACCGGCGGTGGCAGCACCGAGCTCGCCTCGATCCCGCGGGCGGAGCTGCGGGTCGTGGGGCCGCTGCTGGCCGACTCCTACGGCTATGCCTTCTGGGTCGCCTTCGCCCTCACCGCGCTCATCATCATCCCCGCACTGCTGCTCCCGCGGCACCTGCACGGCAAGGACGGGGCGGCCGGAGAGCGGCAGGGCGACCCCGTCGAGGCCGGCGGCCAGGGGCGCTGATCAGGTCCGCTGGGTCGTCCCCGGCTCCGGTACGACGGCAACGAACCGAGGCGCGTGCTCGACCACCGTCTTGGGCACGTTGAGATCCATCATGCTCAGGACCGATCTCCGCTGGTGCGAGCCCACCACCACCATCTCACTCCCGCCCGCAGCGTCCACCAGTGCCTCGTCGGGGATCCCGCGCCGCAGCTCGCACTGGACCTCCACGCCGGGATGACGGGTCCCGAAGCGCTCGGCGAGGGTCACCAGCCGGGCTCGCCGCTCCTCGTGCGCAGTGTCGTCCGCCGGGACGATGCCGGCCGGGTAGCCGTCGAAGACCGTGTGCACCAGGGTCAGCGGCAGGCCCCGCACCACGGCCTGGTGGAACGCCCAGTCGACGGCCACCTCGGAATGCCGACTCAGGTCGGTGCCGACCACCAGCCCGTCGCCGCGGTCCTCGGCGTCGTGCGGACGCCGTACCACCACAGGACAGTGTGCCTGCTGGCTCAACGTGAGTCCCACCGAGCCGAGCACCAGCGTCTTGATCGCCCCCCGGCCCCGGGAGCCGATCACCGTCAGGTAGGCGACCTCCGAGGCATCCAGCAGCGCTGCCCGGGGATCTGCCAGCACCACCCGGGAACGGAGGTCGGGGATCACGTGGGCGGCCGCGACGCGGGCACGCGTCTGGGAGACGAGCTCGTCGCCCTGGGCCTCCATGGCGGCCACCAGAGCCGCGACGTCGACCTCCGGCGGAGTGCTCCACACCCCCGTGGCATGGAGCAGGGTCAAGGGCCGCCCTTCCAGGACCGCCTGTTCCGCCGCCCAATCGATCGCTTGCTCGCTTGCCTGCGAACCGTCGACGCCGACCACTATCGCGCCGTCGGCCTGCTCCAAGAGGTCCATACCGTTCTCCAAGGCCGTCGTGTCGGCGGCGCGGGCAGCGTGCCGTGTGCACCACGATTGCTTCCCGTGGCACCGGCGTGACAGGGGCAAACGTCAGCACGCACCGGGACTTGCGGCGGTGGTGACCACGACCGGGCCCGACCATCCTGGTGACATGACGCCCCAGGACATTCCTCCCGGCGCCGTCCTGGTCGCGGTCGACGGCTCCGAGCATGCCGCACGTGCCGTGACCTGGGGCGCCCGGCAGGCCCACCGCTCCCACCGGACGCTCGTCCTGATGCACGCCACCGGAATCGGGGAGCCCTTCGAGTTTCCCCCGTTCGGCGCCAGCGCGACCGACTACCCACCGAGGGCCGACGACCCGGACCGCGACGACGGCCTGGTCCTCGAGATGGCCGAGGAGAGGGCACGGACGGTGCTGGCGGACAGCCCGATCGTCCGCGTCTCGGTCCGTGACGACCCGCGCCGGGCGCTCGTGGCTGCGTCCTCCCGTGCTGCGCTCCTCGTCCTCGGATCCCGGGGGCGGGGCGTGGTCAGCAGTCTGGTCCTGGGATCGGTCAGCGCGGCAGTCGCCAGGCACGCCGACTGTCCGGTCGCGGTGGTTCGGGGCCACGAGGAGGTCGACTCGCTTACGCGTGTGGTCGTGGGCGTCGACGCGACCGCGGAGTCCAGGACAGCGGTGGAGTACGCCTATCGGTTCGCCTCGCTGCACCGGGTCCCGATCCTGGTGGTGCACTGCTATTGGGACGTCGTCGGCATCCTGGCCGGGGGAAGCGACGCGGCCGCGGACGACCCGGCCGCGACGCAGCTCGAGGTGGAGGTGCGCGAGCTGATCGCCGGTCTGGCCGAGGACTACCCCGACGTCCAGGCTCGCGTGGTCCTGCGGCACGGCCTCGTGGACACCGTGCTGGCCGAGAATGCGTTGCTCGGTGACGTCATCGTCGTGGGACGGCACGAACCGGGGTCCGCCGCCCAGTTCCTGGCGCGCTCGGTGTCGACCGCGGTGCTGGAGCGGGCCCGCTCGACGGTGATCGTGGTGCCGACCGGCACCACGATGTCCTGACGGGTCAGGGCCCAGCTGCCGGGTCGCGCTCCGCTGCCGGGACGTCGTGCCGGTCCCGGCGCACCAGGCTCGCGGCGAGGATGGCCGCAGCCAGCAACCCGGCTACCAGGCCGCTCACCAGCAGGATGCCGACCAGGCCATCCACCACGGGTGCAGTGGCCCCGAGAGCGACCCTGGTCACCACGGGACTGGAAGCGTCGGCGTTCATCACCACCAGCGTCCAGTCGCCCTCGCTCGGCGAACCGGTGATGCTCTGGGTGCCGCCGCCTTCGGACGAGGCCACCCAGAAGCCGGCCTCCCCGGGAGCCGTCCGCGGCGCTCCGCCCTCGACGAACCTCGTCTTCAGGCTGTCGTCCTCGGCCACGTCCGTGACCACCGAGCGCGCAACCCGGTCCAGGTAGGCGCGGACGTCCGTGGTCCGTGCGATGCCGACGAAGACAGAGCCTCCTTGCGATGCGGTGGCCTCCACCTTGAGCTCGCCGAGCAGGTCTCGCAGCCCATCGATCAAGCCGTCGGAATCATCCAGCTCTGCCTTCTCCGAGACGATCGCGTAGCCGGGCGACTGCACCTCGACCTTGGCGGTCGTGAGGTAACCGTCGTCGCGCAGCTCCTCGTCTGCGCTTGCCAGCACCGCACCGGTGAGCAGGGCACCGATCGCGCCGAGCGCCAGCACCGAGCCCACCACGACGCCGATCACGCGTCCCGCACCCCACCGAGGGGAGTGATCCGGCACCGTCCCCGATGCCTGGGGCGAGCTCGGCGCAGCACCTGCCACCCCGGGCGTCTCCGTCTCCAGCGTGGACGCCACGGACCGGCTGGCCGGGTCTGTCCCGCCCTGGTCCAGCCGGAACGGCGGATACTCATCGGTCATGAGGCCCGTGTAGGCACCTACTCTGAGCATCCACCGGTTGATTCCGATCACGAGGTCGAACAGGCCAGGCCGGTAGCGCCCGGTGAACAGCAGCGCGACCGCAACGAAGAACACAAGCAACCCGAGAAGCCCTACGCCGCTCGCAGACTGGACCCCATCGGCATCGCCGTTGGCCGCGACTGTCCACGCAGAGCCGGTGAAGATCCCCAGCACGAGGTAGTGCGGGATCGCCAGCAACCACCACTTCACCAGAGCTAGCCCCCTGGAGAGCCGAGCGGGGTACTCCACGTACAGGTGGGCGGGGTAATCCGCCCGTTCCCAGAGGCTGAAGGGGGGGTAGCGGTCCGTGCCGAGCGCGCTGTAGGCGTAGTAGGAGACTCGCCAGCTCCAACGCATGACCCCCACGTTGAACTCGAAGATGCCCCGCGGATAGCGACCGGTGACCACGATGGCGACCAGCGCCACGATGCTGAGGACGAGGTACGCCGCCCACAGGAACGCGAGCAGGAAGACGTGCGGGAGGACCAGCAGCCACTTCACCAACCACAGCCAGCGGCCCGGCCCAGGATCGAGCGCCGCGTCGACTCGCACTGGATATTGCCCTGGGTTCATGGGGACCTCCGGTCGCCTGATGCGCCTGCCTGCTCAACACCGTGGGTGGCAGCAGGCACACCGGCCAGGGACCAAGGTCACGAACTGGTCGGGACCCCCCTTCGACCCCGTGGCACCTGCCGGTGCGGGGCCGAGCCCGTCACCGCGGGATCGTCTCTGCGCTCCCGCTGCCCGCGTCCGGTCGCCCCTCGGGCATCTTGGTGACGAAGGTCAGCACCACCGCGGCCAGGGCCACCACCCCGATCGTGGTGTACGCGGTGGTGTAGTTCAGGTCGTCCCCGATCAGCGCCGAGGCCACCAGCGGTCCCACCACGCCACCGATGCTCCAGCCGATGAGCATCAGCCCATAGATGGCACCGGCGTTGCTGACCCCGAAGAAGTCCCCGGCCGTGGCCGGCATGGTCCCGAACGCACCGCCGTAGCAGAGGTAGATGACGGCGGCGAGGGCGACGAACAGTGCCGCGTTCTCCGCGTGCGGGATGGCGATCAGGCAGATGCCGGAGAGCCCGAGCATGGCCGCGAACGACTTCATCCGGCCCAGCTTGTCCGACGCCGCTGCCCAGACGACCCGGCCCGCTCCGTTGAAGATGGCCAGGACCCCCACCACGCTGGCAGCGGCCGCCGCTGAGTAACCCGCGATGTCGGACGCGCTGGCTGCGGCCTGGGAGATCAGCGAGATTCCTGCCGCGACGTTCAGGGTGAGGATCGCGGTGAGCAGGTACCACTGCGGGGTCCGCAGGGCCTCCCCCTGGGTGTAGTCGTGGACGGCCGACCTGCCCGACGCCTGGGCCGTCGTCCCCTGCTCCCCCACCGTGTAGCCGGCGGGCGGGTTCTTGAACACCGACGCACCCAGCACCGACATCACCAGGTAGGCGATGCCCAGCGGGATGAAGGCCTTCGTCGGCACGTCGGGGTCCCGGTCGATGAGCCAGTTGGCCACCGGCGAGGTCAGCACCGCGCCGAACCCGAAGCCGCCCACCGCCAGGCCCGTGATGAGGCCCCGCTTGTCCGGGAACCACTTCTGGAGCATCGCGATCGGCACGATGTAGGCCACCCCGAGCCCGAAGCCGCTGATCACCCCGTAGCCCAGGATCACCAGCCAGAACGTGTCGGCGTCTCGGGCGATCCCGGCGATCAGCACCCCGATGCCGTAGATCACCCCGCCCACCATCGCCACGGTGCGAGGCCCGCGCTTGTCCTGGATGCGGCCGCCGATGTAGGTGCCGATGAAGATCATCCCGATGGTGACCTCGAACGGGATCGCCGCTTGGACCGAGCTGAGGTCGAAGGCCGAGGACTCCTGCAGCGCCTTGGAGAAGACGCTCCACGCATAGACCGCACCGATCGAGAACTGCAGGAGCAGTGCCGCGGCGACGAGCAGCCAACGGTTGGTGGTGGGTCCCCCAGGCTGGCCGGAGTCACCGGTCGGGCGCGTTCCGGCTGCACTGGTCATGGCGACACCTCACTGCTCGTAGCGGACGGGTCCCTCACGTTCGAGCCGCTCCCGTTGGGGAACGACCGTGTACTTGGGGTCGCGGGCTGAGACCAGCCCCGCCTCGAACACGCCGAACCGCGTGCACGCGGAGCCTGCCATCAGCGCGACGCCGGACAGCCCCGCCAGCACCCGGCTCCGACCGCCCAGGGCGGTACCGAGCGCCCCCGCCACCGTCAGCAGCTTGGAGGCGCGCATCAGGCGTCCCGCCTTGCCCTCGTGCAGCGGCTCGACGGTGATCCCCATCGAGTGCTCCATCCGTTGCTCGGCGACCAGTTCCAGAAGCGCTCCGCCGACCGCGAGGCGGCGTACCGGGAGCGTCTCGGACACGGGCGCGCCGAGCAGCCCCAGGCCCGCCGAAGCCGCGGCTGCGGACCCGACGAAGACGAAGGGAAGCTCGCGGTAGGCCGCGTGCCAGGACGGCGTCGCGGTGTCGGAGAGCAGGACCGCGGTGTACGCCGCCAAAGGCGGTGCGAACAGCGCCGCCCACAGCCCCGCAGGGCGATCAACGAAGGCGGTGAGGCGAGAGAGCCTGCCCAGCAGGCCCGGCCGGCGACTCGCGGGCAGCATCTCGATCAGCTCCGCGACGCCGGCCAACCCGGCCCCGGGCGCGTACCCGGTGATGATCCAGGTGCCGACCGACATCGGGCTGGTCAGCTTGGCCACCCGCAGCATGTTGACGAAGCGCGAGGGTCTGCCGAGGTCGTGGACCAGCGCCGCCCCGGAGAACGTCAGGGCCGCCAGGGCGCCCAGCCGCCCGGTGCGCCGCAGGTGCGGACGGCCGGTGAGGTCGGCTCCCGCAGCGATCAGTGCGGAGCCTGCGGCCAGACCACCGGTGAAGAGGTACGCCGGGATGTCGGCCTCCCAGGGCGCGGGCTTGACGATGGGCCGCCCGTAGTAGGAGCTGAACTCAGCCTCGGGCACCACCGACTCCACGCCCGGACCGTGCCGTCGCCGGCCGCCGGGCCGCCGGGGCCGGCGGCTACCTGCCGACCCGATCACCGCCGAGGTCTGCTGCTCATCCCGCGGGTCCTCGTTCACCGGCGCCGCCCCACGAACGCCAGCCCCGCACCCGCCAGCAGCGTCACCGCGGCCGCGGTGGCGCGGCGGAACATGTGGGGCAGGTCCGCGGTGGTGACCACCGGGTCGGGGGGGAAGCCGTAGACCTCCGGCTCGTCGAGCAGCAGGAACATCGAGCCGGCGCCACCCACCCCGTCATGCGGGTCGTTCCCGTAGAGGCGGGCATCCATGATGCCGGCCTGGTGCAGCTGCGCCACCCGGGCGCTGGCCCGCTCCCTGAGCTCCTCCACGTCACCGAACTGGATGGACTGGGTGGGGCAGGACTTCGCGCAGGCGGGCGTCTCACCGGCGGTGAGACGGTCGTAGCACAGGGTGCACTTCTGGGCGATCCCGACGTTGCGGTGGCCCTCGGGGCCCCTGCGGCGATCGATGACGCCGTACGGGCAGGCGGGCACGCAGTAGCCGCACCCGTTGCAGATGTCGTCCTGGACCACGACTGTCCCGAACTCGGTGCGGAACAGCGACCCGGTGGGGCACACGTCCAGGCAGGCGGCGTGGGTGCAGTGCTTGCACACGTCGGAGGACATCAGCCAGCGGAAGTCCGGTTTCTCACCGGGGTCCGTTGCCGGATCCCCCTGGTCCGCCACCGCCTCGGCCGCGTCCGTGGGACGCATGGTGGGCATCGGCAGATCGGTGACCTCCGGTGGGCGCATCCCCGGATCCTGGGCGCCCAGCTGCTTGCGCTGCTCGATGAACGCGACGTGGCGCCACTGGTTGGCGTTGAGCGAGTGGCTGTTGTCGTACGACGTCGCCGTCATGTCGAAGTGGGTGGCCGGGACGTCGTTCCACTCCTTGCACGCGACCTCGCAGGCTTTGCAGCCGATGCAGATGCTGGTGTCGGTGAAGAAGCCCTTGCGCGGCGGATGGTCCGCGCTGTAGCCGGCGTTGGCCGTGGGGTTGACCGGGCCGAAGAGGCTGTTCTTGCCGCCGATCATTGGTCGTCTCCGCTCGTTGGATCACTCGGTGCCGATCCGTCGCCGCTGCCGCCGTCAGGGCGGGGGGTCGCGTCCCCGGAGTCCGCGCTCCCGGCTCCCGGACCGGTGGTGACGATCGGTCTCGACAGGTCGTGGTCGACCCCGGCCCTTCGTTGGTAGTCGGCGACCAGGGCGCTCAGGTCGCGGCCGGTCGGCCGGCGTCCCGCCCGAACATCGCAGGTTCCCACCTTGGTCTCCTGGATCAGCACGTTCGGGTCGAGCGAGATGCCGATGAGATCGTTGGCCGAGTCGCCGGTCACAATGCCTCCCTGGCCCCAGTGGTACGGCAGCCACACCTGATGAACCACCCTGTTCTCGACACGCAGCGGTGTCAACCGGTCGGTCACCATCACCCGGGCCTCGATCGCTGCCCGAGCCGTGACGATGGTCGCCCAGCCACCGTTGTCCAGGCCGCGTTCGGCGGCGAGCTCGGGTGATACCTCCACGAACATCTCCGGCTGCAGCTCGGCCAGCCGCGCGACGTACCGGCTCATCCCACCCGCGGTGTGGTGCTCGGTGAGCCTGCTGGTGGTGAAGACGAACGGGAAGACGTCCCCGTGCTCCTCCGGCGGGCTGGGGTTCATCCGGTTCTCGGCCCGGGCATACTCCTTGCGCGCCGGATTGGCCTGCTGTCCGTAGATCGGGTTGGAGAACGGCGACTCGACCGGTTCGTAGTGGGTCGGCATCGGGCCCTCGAGCAACCCCACCGGCACGTAGAGCGCGCCCTTCCCGTCGCCCTGCATGATGAACGGGTCGTCGCCGGAGATGCCGGCAACGCCTTCGTCGTCCGGGCCGGAACGGTAGGACGGAGGCTTGTTCCTCTCGAAGTCCGGGACGTCGTGGCCCGTCCACTCCCCCGCCTCCGCGTCCCACCAGACGTAGGCCTTCCGGTCGCTCCACGGCTTGCCGTCCGGATCGGCGGAGGCACGGTTGTAGAGGGTGCGTCGGTTGGCCGGCCACGCCCATCCCCACTCCGGGGCGACCCACGACTGCTCCGCACCGGGCTTGCGCCGGGCCGCCTGGTTGACCCCGTCCTTGAAGACGCCGGTGTAGATCCAGCAGCCACCGATGGTGGAGCCGTCCGTCTTCATCTCCGTGAACGTGGACAGCGGCCGTCCGGTGGCGACCTCGTATCCGTTGATCTCCTTGAGCACCGCCTCGGCGCTGGGCTCGGCGTGCTCGCCGTGAGTCGGGTAGTCCCAGGCCAGGTCCAGGAGGGGACGGTCGCGCTCGTCCCCGGAGCTCGCCAAGCGCTCCCGGACCATCCTGCCCAGGTGGTAGAAGAACCACAGCTCCGAGCGACAGTCGCCGGGTGCCTCCACCGCCTTCTCCCGCCACTGCAGCATGCGCTGGGTCTGGGTGAAGGTCCCCTCCTTCTCCACGTGGGAGGCCGCGGGCATCAGGAAGACCTCGGTGCCGCACTCCTCCGGCACGATCTCGCCCGTGGCCACCTCCGGGGAGTCCTTCCAGAAGGTGGCGCTCTCGATCTCGAACAGGTCGCGCACCACCAGCCAGTCGAGGTTGGCCATCCCGAGGCGCTGTGCCTTGCCGTGCGCCGAGCCCACTGCCGGGTTCTGCCCCAGCAGGAAGTAGCCCTTCACCTTGCCGTCGATCATGTCCAGCACCGTGCGGTAGGTGCCGTGGTCGCCGGAGATCCTCGGCATGTGGTCGAAGCAGAAGTCGTTCTCCGGCGTGGCCGCGTCACCCCAGTAGGCCTTGAGCAGGCTGATCGCGTACGCCGGTGAGTTGGCCCAGAAGCCCTTGGCGCCGGGCTGTCGGACCGCGTCGACCCACTTGTCCAAGGAGGTGTGCTCCTGGGCGTTGGGCATCGGCAGGTAGCCGGGCAGCAGGTTGAACAGCGTCGGGATGTCCGTCGAGCCCTGGATGCTGGCGTGACCGCGCAGCGCCATGATGCCGCCCCCCGGGCGTCCGATGTTGCCCAGCAGCAGCTGCAGGATCGCCCCGGTGCGGATGTACTGGACCCCGACCGAGTGCTGGGTCCACCCCACGCTGTAGACCAGCGCCGTGGTCCGGTCCCGGCCGGAGTTCTCCACCCAGGCCCGACAGACCTCGAGGAAGGCCTCCTCGGAGACTCCGCAGGTGCTGGACACCAGCTCGGGGGTGTAGCGGGAGTAGTGCCTCTTGAGGATCTGGTAGACGCAGTTGGGGTCCTGGAGCGTCTCGTCGCGCGGCGGGTGGCCGGAGACCTGGATGCCGTGGGTCTCGTGCTGCATCGCGCTCGCGGTCTCGCGCTGCATCGCCTCGTCGTCGTCCGCGGAGTCACCCTCCTGCGTCGCGTACTGCCACGACTGGGTGTCATAGGTGCGGGTCTCGGGATCGAAGCCGGAGAAGAGCCCGTCAAGGTCCTCGGTGTCGCGGAAGTCCTCGCTCACGATGGTGGCGGCGTTGGTGTAGGCGACCACGTAGTCCCGGAAGTCGAGCCCGTTGCTCAACACGTAGTTGACGATCCCGCCCAGAAAAGCGATGTCGCTCCCCACGCGCAGCGGCACGAAGGTGTCGGCCAGGGCGCTGGTCCGGGTGAACCGGGGGTCGACGTGGATGACCTTGGCGCCCCGCGCCTTGGCCTCGACGACCCACTGGAAGCCCACCGGGTGCGCCTCGGCCATGTTGGAACCCTGGATGATGATGCAGTCAGAGTTCGCGAGGTCCTGCAGGAACCCGGTGGCGCCGCCGCGCCCGAAGCTGGTCCCCAGACCGGGGACGGTGGCGGAGTGTCAAATACGCGCCTGGTTCTCGATCTGGATGGCGCCCATCGCGGTGAAGAGCTTCTTGATGAGGTAGTTCTCCTCGTTGTCCAGCGTGGCTCCGCCCAGGCTGGCGATCCCCATGGTGCGGCGGACCCGGCGGTCCTGCTCGTCGAACTCCTGCCAGTAGTCGCGGCGGGTCTTCACGACCCGGTCCGCGATCATCTCCATGGCGGTCTCGAGCTCCAGGTCCTCCCACTCGGTGCCGTAGGGGCGTCGGTAGCGGATCTTGGTCTGGCGCAGCGAGCTGGTCACGAGGTTCTTGCTCGCGGCCCCCTTGGGACAGAGCCGACCGCGGGAGATGGGGCTGTCGGGATCACCCTCGATCTGGGTGACCTCGCCGTCCTTGGTGAACACCAGCTGACCGCAGCCGACCGCGCAGTAGGGGCACACGCTGCGGGCGACGCTGTCGGCCGTGGTGGTGCGGGAGGTGGTCTCCTCGGTGCGCCGCGAACGCACGGAACTGCCACGCCCCAGCACGTCGTCGCCCCGCAGCTGCCGCAGTACCGGCCAGTTCAAGAACGTCTTCGCCATCTCGTCACCTCCGCTCAGGACGCCGACCTAACCCAGTGTGCATGCTTCATGCCCGGATCACCACCGTCGCTTCGCCCGAATCCCGGGCGCCGCGCGCCACGAACTCGCCCACCACCGGGTGGCCGGGCAGCTCGCCGGCGACCAGCAGGCCGCCGGAGGTCTGGGCGTCGGCGAGCAGGACCAGCTCGTCCTCGGACACGTGGGCCTGCAGGTGCGGGCGCACCCACTCGAGGTTGCGGCGACTCCCCCCGGGCACGTAGCCCTCGGCGTACGAGGCGCGGACGCCGTCCAGGTAGGGAACCGCCGCGCTGTCGATGACCGCGGTGACCCCGCTGGCACGCGCCATCTTGTACAGGTGGCCCAGCAGGCCGAACCCGGTCACGTCGGTGGCGGCGCGCACGCCCGCCGCGAGCGCGGCCCGGGAGGCGTCCCGGTTCAGGGTGGTCATGGTCGCCACCGCCTCCTCGAACTGCTCCCCCGTGGCCTTGTGCCGGTTGTTGAGCACTCCGAGCCCCAGAGGCTTGGTCAGGGTGATCGGCGTGCCCGCCACGGCGGCGTCGTTGCGCAGCAGCCGGTCGGGATCCCCCAGGCCGCTGACCGCCAGGCCGTACTTGGGCTCCGGGTCGTCGATGCTGTGCCCGCCCGCGAGGTGGCACCCGGCCTCGACGCAGACGTCGGCGCCGCCGCGGAGCACCTCACGAGCAAGCTCGAACGGCACCTTGTCCCGGGGCCACGCCAGCAGATTCACCGCGAGCACGGGCTCGCCACCCATGGCATAGATGTCCGAGAGCGCGTTGGCTGCCGCGATCCGGCCCCAGTCGTAGGGGTCGTCCACCACGGGGGTGAAGAAGTCGGCGGTGGCGATGAGGGCCTGCCCGCCGGCGATTCGCACCGCTGCCCCGTCGTCGCCGTTCTCCAGCCCGACCAGCAGGTCGCCCCCGGAGGCTCGGGCCCCGGGCAGGTCTGCCAGCACCCTCTCCAGCTCGCCGGGTGGGACCTTGCAGGCACAGCCACCGCCTGCGGCGAACTGGGTCAGCCGGACGGTGGGAGCAGCGGTCATGGGACGACCCTAGAGACCGCTGGGGGGCACCTGTCTAGAGTGTTGACGACGTTGCGGGGAGGCGTTTCTCGTCTGGTGACGGGCACGGTCCTCAAAACCGTTGTGAGCGAGCATCTCGGTCAGGCGGGTTCGATTCCCGTCCGCCTCCGCCAACGTCGACGCTCCAGCCGAGCTCGGGAGGCCCAGATGGTGGATCCGCCAGGCAGCGACGTACGCCGGGCGGTGCCCCGCACCGACGTGGTGCTGGCCGATCCGGGGCTGGCCGAGGCGATCCAGCGTCTCGGCCCCGCGCTGGTCAAGCAGGCGGTCCAGCGGGCTCAGCACCGCTGCCGGACGGGCGAGGTGGCCCCGGAGTCGGTGGCGGCCGCGGCGCGCGAGGAGCTGCCCCGATCCGGGACCGCGATGCGCCGCGTGCTCAACGCCACCGGGGTGGTGGTGCACACCAACCTCGGCCGGGCCCCCCTCTCCGCGGCCGCCGTCGAGGCGCTGGCGGTCGCCGCTGGCGCCACCGACGTGGAGCTGGACCTGGCCAGCGGCCGACGAGGACGCCGGGGCCGCTCCGCGCTGGACGCGCTCGCCGCCGCCGTGCCGGAGGCCGGCGGGGTGCACGTGGTCAACAACGGGGCCGCCGCGCTGGCCCTGGTGGCCTGTGCGCTCGCCGGGCCGGGGCGGCCCGACGCCCGCGACCCCGTGGCACAGCGGCGCACGGAGGTGGTGATCGCCCGGGGCGAGCTGGTCGAGATCGGCGACGGGTTCCGCATCCCCGAGCTCCTGGAGTCGGTGGGGGCTACGCTCCGCGAGGTCGGCACCACCAACCGGGTCCACCTGGCCGACTACGCCGGGGCCGTGGGTGAGCGGACCGCCTTCGTGCTCAAGGTCCATCCCTCCAACTTCGTGGTCTCCGGGTTCACCTCCTCCGTCGGTCTCGCCGAGCTCGCCACCCTGGACGCGCCGCTGGTGGTCGACATCGGCTCGGGGCTGCTCGCCCCGCACCCGCGGCTGCCCCAGGAGCCGAGCGCGGCAGCCGCGCTGCGGGCCGGGGCCGACCTGGTGACGGCCTCGGGCGACAAGCTGCTGGGCGGTCCCCAGTGTGGCTTGATGCTCGGGGACGCCGAGCTCGTCGAGCGGTTGCGCCGTCACCCCTTCGCCCGTGCGCTGCGGGTCGACAAGCTCACCCTTGCCGCCCTGGAAGCGACGCTCACCGGCCCCGTGTCACCCGTCGCGGCCGCGCTCGCCGCCTCGCCCGAGGAGCTGTGCCAACGCGCGGAGCAGATCTGCAACGCGGTGGCCGACGTGGTCGAGGCGGAGGTGGTGATCAGCGAGGCTGCCGTCGGGGGTGGCGGCGCCCCCGGCGTCCGCCTCCCCAGCGCCGCGGTGGCGCTGCCGGTGCACCTGGCCGGGCCGCTGCGGGTCGACCCCGTGCTGCCGATCGTGGGCCGGGTGGAGAGGGGTGCCCTGCTCCTCGACCTGGTCGCCGTGGACCCCGCCGAGGACGAGGCGCTCGTCGCGGCACTGCGACGCGTGGTCGCGGCGGACTGAGCGGTGTACGTCGTCGCCACCGCGGGGCACGTCGACCACGGCAAGTCCACCCTGGTCGACGCGTTGACCGGCATGCAGTCCGACCGGCTGGAGGAGGAGCGCCGCCGGGGGCTCTCCATCGAGCTGGGATTCGTCTGGACGAACCTGCCCGATGTCGGGGAGGTGGCCTTCGTGGACGTCCCCGGCCACGAGCGGTTCATCACCACCATGCTGGCCGGGATCGGCCCGGTTCCCGCGGTGCTGTTCGTGGTGGCCGCGGACGACCCGTGGATGCCCCAGGCTGCGGAGCACCTCGCCGCCCTCGACGCGCTCGGCGTCCGGCACGCCCTGGTGGCGGTGACCCGGTGCGACCTCGCCGACCCTGCCGGGGCCGTGTCCCGTGCGTCCGCCGAGGTCGAGCGCACCTCGATGCGCGGCGCCCCCGTGGTCGCCGTCTCCGCGCGCACCGGGGCCGGGCTCGACCAGCTCCGGTCCCACCTGGCCGCCATGGTCGGCGCGCTCCCCCAGCCCGACCCGGACGCCGACGTGCGGTTCTGGGTGGACCGTCGCTTCACCGTGCGCGGCGCGGGCACCGTGGTCACCGGCACCCTCCCGGCCGGCCGGATCGCCCGCGGTGACGAGCTCGCGCTGGGCGGTGTCCGGCTGCGGGTGCGCGGCGTGCAGTCGCTGGGGCGACCGGTCGAAGCGGCTACCGGGGTCTCCCGCGTGGCGCTCAACCTCGCCGGTGACGGCGTCGCGCGGGTGGACCGGGGCAGCGTGCTGGTGACCCCGGACGCCTACCACCACACGAAGGTGCTGGACGTCCGGCTGCACGGCGGGCACCAGCGGGGGGACCGGCTGCCCGGGCACCTGCAGCTGCACGTCGGGGCAACGGACGTGCAGGCCCAGGTCCGCCCCCTGGCGGCCGACCTCGACCCCGACCTGGTCCGCCTCAACCTCGAGCGCCCGCTGCCGGTGCGGGTCGGTGACCGGGCACTCCTGCGGGACCCCGGAACCAGAACGGTCTGGGGTGTCCACGTGCTCGATCCCGCCCCTCCCCCGCTGGGGCGCCGTGGCGCCGGTCGCGTGCGGGCCCGGCAGCTGGCCGACGTGACCGGCACCCCGGACGTAGCCTCGGAGATCGCCCGGCGCGGCCTGGTGGACGACCGGACACTCCGCCGGATCGGCGTACCGGCGGGCGAGCCGCCGTCTGGCGCGGTGCGCGCTGGCGGGTGGTGGCTCAGCGCCGAGCGTGCCGAACGGGCCGCCCGTGAGACGGCCCGGATAGTCGCCGAGCACGACGCCGCGCAGCCGCTGGACCCCGGGCTGCCGCTCACCGTGCTAGCCGATCGCCTGGGCCTGCCGTCGGCGGAGCTGGTGTCAGCCGTCGTCGCAGCGCCGCTGCGGGTGGCGGGCGGGCGGGTTCGGGCACCAGCCTCCGCCGCCTCTCTGCCGCCCGAGCTGGAGCGTGCCGTGGCCGTCCTGGAGCAGGACCTCGCGGGTTCCCCGTTCGCCGCACCGACCGCGGAGCGGCTGGCCGAGCTGGGCCTCGACGTACGCCGGATCGCCGTCGCAGCCAAGGCCGGACGGGTGCTGCGGGTCGCGCCCGGGATCGTCCTCCTGCCGGGCGCCGAGCAGCAGGCGGTGGACCTGCTGTCCGGCCTGCCCCAGCCCTTCACCACCAGCGAGGCGCGGCAGTGCCTGGCCACCACGCGCCGGGTCGCCCTGCCGCTGCTCGACGCCCTGGACCGGCGGGGGCTCACCCGCCGGCTGCCCGACGACCGGCGCGAGCTCTGCTGAGCAGGGCCTCAGTCGGAGGCGTCGCTGGCCCGTGCGGGGTCCGCCCCGGAGACCACGTCACGCGACTCGTCGTGGCTGCCGTGCCAGTCCAGCACCAGCACCGTGGCGTCATCCTCCAACGCGTGCCCCGCTGCCACGAGTGCACTGTCTGCGAGCGCCCGCACGACCTCGCGCGGATGGAGGTCGCCGGTCTCCCGGATCGCCCCGGCGAGGTCGATCCCGGCCACGTTGCGCTCCAGCATGCCGTCGGTGACGAAGACGAGCCGGTCTCCCGGCTCGAGGTTCAGCGTGGTGCTGCCGTAGGTGCTCTCGGTGAACAGGCCGAAAGGCAGGTCCACGCCGAGCTCCAGCGGCACGACCGCCGAGTCGCGCAGGAGGAAGGGCAGGACGTGACCGGCGTTGACCAGCTCCAGGACGCCCGTCCTGAGCTCGAGTCGGCCCATCACGCCGGTGACGAAGTCATCGCCGTCGTGACTGGCCGCGTGGACGGACAGGGCGACGTTGGTCGCGGCCGCCTGGTCCAGGAGCGAAAGGCCGCGTCGGCGCGCGCCCCTCATTCCCCCGAGGCAGACGCTCGCCGTGAGGGCGGCGTTGACTCCATGGCCCATCGCGTCGGTCAGCGAGAGCTGCAGGGAGTCGCGGGCCAGGCTGTAGTCGAAGGTGTCCCCGCCGATGCTGGCCGCCGGCTCGAGCCACCCCGCGAGGGTGAACGCTGCTGCCTCGCAGGTCCGAGCCTCGGGCAGCAGGCGCTGCTGGATCTCGGCGGACAGGCTGAACTCGCGGCTGCGCTGTCCCCACTCGAACAGATCGGTGTGCCGCCGGTTGGCGATCACCACGAACGCCAGCAGGTGGGCCACCTGGGTGATCTCGGTGACGACGGCGTCGTCGGGTTCGACGGGGAGGACCATCTCCAGCAGTCCGATCGACTCTCCGCGTTCGGTCACCGGCGCCAGCACCCGCCAGGTGTCGAGGGCGAATCCGCCCACGCCGTCCGACGGCACCACCTGGACCTGCTGGGTGCGCACGGTCTGCTCCTCCAGCCCGCCGTCGAACGGCACCACGGTCGCCGACTCCTCCTCGTCACGACGCTCACCCGTGACAGGCCCGTCGGGCTGGGAGGCAGTGCTGGGCACCAAGGGCACGTGGGCCAGCCGGACCAGGGCTCGCCCGGACATGTCGGTGACGAGGAACGACACCGCGGAAGCGCCGAAGGCGAGGCCGAGCTCGCGGGCCACCTGTTCGACTGCCTCGACCGGCGAGGCGGCCTCCGCGGCCTCCAGGAAACGTCTGACGTCGGTGAGCCTGTGACGTTCCATTCGCGGAGCATAACGGTACGAGGTGAGGCATCCTGTGGCGGTGGAGGACGACGGTGGCCGCCAGCGCGGCGTCCAGATGCGGTACGTCGGGGTCGGGCGCCTCGGGTCGACCGGGTCCGGCGCGCTGGGGGCGGCGGCAGGCGCGGCCCTGTTCGGGGCCCTGCTGGTGGGGCTCCTGGTGCTGGCCGACCTGCCCAGCGTCGTCCCCCTCGGGTACGCCGTGCTCAGCGCGGTGGCCTTCGGGATGTACGGCGCCGACAAGGCGGCGGCTCAGCAGGGCAGGCGACGCACCCCGGAGTCCACACTGCACCTGATCGGGCTGGCGGGCGGATGGCCGGGTGCGCTGATCGCGCGGCAGCTCTTCCGGCACAAGACGGTCAAGCAGCCGTTCAGCACGATCTTCTGGGGCACGGCCGCCATCAACTGCGGGGCACTCGCCTGCTTCTGGATGGTCCCGACCCTCAGCTCCTTGCTCGCTGCGTGACGGCGATGCACCCCAGGACCACCACGCCCGTCACCGGGACCGATGCCGGGAGGTGCTCGCCGAGCAGCAGGACGGCCCACACCACGGTGAACAGGGGCTGGGCCAGCTGCAGCTGGCTGGCCCGGGCGACCCCGATCAGGCCCATGCCTCGGTACCACACGACGAAGCCGAGGAACTGGGACACCGCTCCCACGTAGAGCATCCCGCCGAGTGCGGTCCCGGTGAGGTGCACGGGCTCGTGCTGCACGGCGAGCAACGCGATCGCGGCGTTCACCGGCACCGCGAGGACCACAGCCCAGGCAATGACCTGCCAGCTCGGCAGGTGGCCCGCGAGACGGCCCCCTTCGGCGTAGCCGGCCGCACACAGCGCCAGCGCTGCGAACAGGAGCAGATCCGCACTACTCGGGGTCCCCTGGTTCTGGCACAGGGTGAACAGGACCACCGCCGTCGCCCCGGTGCCGGCCGCCCCCCAGAACACGGCCGAGTGTCGCTGTCCGGTGCGCCAGGAAGAGATGGCAGCGGTGGCGACGGGCAAGCATCCGATGACGACCGCGGAGTGCGCCGTGGTGGAGGTCTGGAGCGCCAGGGTGGTGAGCAGCGGGAAGCCCACAGCGCATCCCAGCGCCACCACGACCAGGCCCGGCCAGTCCACGCGGCTCGGGCGGGACGCGCGCATCCCGACGAGTGCGCCACCCGCCAGCAACCCGGCCAGCAGGCCCCGTCCGCCGGTCGTCGTCCAGGGCCCGAGGCCGTCGAGCGCCCACACCGTGGCGGGGAAGCTGAAGGAGAAGGCCAGCACGCCCAGTCCGGCCAGCCACACGCCCGAGAACGTGGATGGCGGCACAAGGCGACCGGCGATAGCGCTACTCTGATCCGTCATGGAATACGATAGCAGCGCGGCCAGCACCCTGGCGGACAAGCTCGCGGTAGAGATCGAGATGCTGCCGGAGGGCCGACGCGTGCCGTCGCAGCGCGTGCTGGTGCGCCGGTTCGGCGCGAGCGCCACCACGGTCGCCCAGGCGCTGCGACTGCTGACCCAGCGCGGACTGGTCGAGACGCATCCCGGCTCCGGGACGTTTCGCGCCCGGACCGGGCGCCCTGTCGCGTCGGGTGACACCTCCTGGCAGGAGGCCGCCCTCGAGCTCACCGAGGGACTCCGGGAAGGCGGGGGCACCCGCAGGTTCGGCGGTCCCGGCCTGGCCGACGTCCTCGACGCACACGGGCCCGACGTGATCGACCTCAACGGCGGCTACCTGCACCCCGAGCTCCAACCGTCCCAGCTGCTCCGAGCGGCGCTGACCAGGGCCGCCAAGCGGGTCGAGTCCTGGGAGCGGCCAGCGGCCGGCGGGATCCCGGAGCTGCGCGACTGGTTCGCCCGCGACATCGGCGGCGGGCTCGGACGCAGCGACGTCCTGGTGTGCGGCGCCGGCCAGGCTGCCCTGGCCACGACGATGCGGGCACTCGCCCAGCCGGGCGACCCGGTGGTCGTGGAAGCCCCCACGTATCCGGGCACCATGGCGGCCGCCCTCGCCGCGGGACTGAGGCCCGTCCCGGTCCCGCTCGATGCGGAGGGGATCGTCCCTCAGCACCTCGACGACGCGCTGGCCCGAGCGCGAGCGCGGGTCGTCGTCGTTCAACCCAGGTGGCACAACCCCACCGGCGTCTCAATGAGCCCGGGCCGGTGCGCCGAGGTACGCAGGATCGCCAAGGCGCATGACGCCTTCGTGGTCGAGGACGACTTCGTACGGCACCTGGACCACGCCGACGCGCCGGTGTCGAGCCCGCCGATGGTCGCCGACGACGCGGACGGCACCGTGATCCACATCCGATCCCTGACCAAGGCCACCTCGCCGAACCTCCGGATCGGGGCAATCGCGGCCCGTGGCCCCGTCGTCGACAGGCTGCGGGCCGCACTGCTGGTCGACACCATCCTCACCCCCGCTCCCCTGCAGCTCGCGGCGCTCGAGGTGGTGACCTCGTCGGGCTGGCGCCGGCACCTCACGACGCTGGGCGTGCAGCTGCAGGAGCGCCGCGAGATCGCGGCACGGGCCGCCGTGGACACGTTCGGCGAGGGCTGTCTGCCCACCGCGCCGCGCGGCGGCTACCACCTCTGGGTCGCCCTGCCGCGGCACGCTGACGGAGCGGCCCTGGCCCGCCGGGCGCTGACCCTGGGCGTCGCCGTCACTCCCGGGTCCAACTACTACCTGCCCGGCACCGAACCCCGTCCCAACCTGCGGCTGAGCTATGTGGCCACGCCCAGCGGTGCGGACCTCGAGACCGGGATCCGCCGCTTGCGCGACCTGCTCCCGCCCCCCTGAGGCTCACCCTGCCCGCTCCCCGCCGACCCGGCTACGCTCGAGCAGACGCCGACCGGCCCCATCCAGATCGTTTGTGAACGGAGCACCCCATGGCACGCACGATCGCCACCAACAACCGCGTCGACCTCGACGGGCTGCTCGAGTTCGTCCGTCCTCGGCACCGGATGCTGCTGATCACGCAGCGCGCGGACGGGACCCCGCAGGCCTCGCCGGTGACCGGCGGCGTGGACGACGCCGGCCGCCTGGTGATCTCCAGCTATCCCGAGCGCGCCAAGACCCGCAACGCACGACGGCGCCCCCAGGTCGACGTCGTGGTCGTCTCGGACGAGTGGAACGGCCCGTGGGTGCAGGTCTCCGGCACCTGCGAGGTCCTCGACGCCACGGCCGGCGAGGAGGCCCTGGACGCCTTCGTCGAGTACTTCCGCAACATCGCCGGGGAGCACTCCGACTGGGCGGAGTACCGTCAGGCCATGCTGGACCAGGGCAAGTCGCTGCTGCGCATCACGCCCACCAGGTGGGGTCCCGTGGCCACCGGCGGCTTCCCCGCGTCGTCGGCCTGAGCCGCACTCCGGGGCCACGACCGGACACTGGAGACCCGCGCGATGCGGATCACGATGGCCACCAGCGCCGGCCACGTGGGCCGGGAGAACGAGGACTTCGTCGGGGCGGTCCCCGGCGCCGCCGTGCTGGTCGATGGCGCCGGCATCCCGGGTTCTCAGCATCTCTGCCGGCACGGCGTGGCCTGGTACGCCCAGCTGCTCGGGGGCACCCTGCTCGGGCAGCTGGCGTCGCACGACTCCCCCACCCTCGCCGAGGCTCTCGCCGCCGCGATCGAGCACGTCGCCAGACAGCATCGCGACTCGTGCGACCTCGCCCACCCCAACAGTCCCCAGGCCACGGTCGCGGCCCTGCGTCTGAGAGGTCGACGTCCGCGCCGAGTGCACGACGCTCATGGACCGCCTGAGCCCAGGCACGCCCGAGTACGAGCACGCCCGCCGGGCGGCGGGCGCGGGGATGCGGCAGCGGCGCAACCAGCCAGGTGGCTACTGGGTCGCCAAGGAGGATCCACACGCCGCGTCCGAGGCCGTCACCGGGAGCGCGCCGGTGCACCAGCTGCGTGGGGCGGCCCTGCTCAGCAACGGCGCGAGCCGCCTGGTGGACCCCTACGGCCTGGCCCGATGGCCCGAGGCCGTGGCGCTAATGCGACGCGCGGACGGCCCCCAGGCGCTCGTCGGATGGGTCCGGCGGGCCGAGTCCGAGCCGGGCGCCGCCGAGAGGCTCCCCCGAGCAGACTCCCCGGACGACGCGACCGCGGCCTACTGGGCGAGGATGGGGGCATGACCGACCAACCGCGCTGGTTCACCCACGCCGACGAGGGCCACTCCCAGTGGTACGTCGAACGCTTCCGCACCATGGCCGCCGAGGGCGCCGACCTCGAGGGGGAGGCCAGGCTGGTGGACGCCATGGTCCCGCGCGGCTCCCGGATCCTGGACGCCGGCTGCGGCCCGGGCCGCATCGCGGGCGCCCTGCACCGCCGGGGGCACCACGTGGTGGGCGTGGACATCGACCCCGTGCTCATCGAGGCCGCCAAGGCTGACCACCCCGGGCCGACGTACCACGTGACGGACCTCGCGGAGCTGGACCTGGAGGAGGAGCCGTTCGACCTGGTGGTCTCCGCGGGCAACGTGATGGTGTTCCTCACCCCGGGCACCGAGCCGGCCGTGCTCGCCCGGTTGCGGGACCACGTGCGGCCCGGTGGCCGCATCGTCCTGGGGTTCCGCCGGGAGCCCGACATCTACCCCTACGACCGGCTCGACCGCGACGCGGCAGCGGTAGGGCTCACCGTCGAGCACCGGTTCGCCACCTGGGACCTCGAGCCGTTCACCGCCGACTCGGGTTTCGCCGTCACGGTGCTGCGGGTGCCCTGAGCCTCACTCCCCCAACCGGATGGTCCGCAGCCGCCGGGTGGCGTACCAGGTACCTCCCACCACCACGACGAGGAGCAGCACCACGGCGGTCGACAGGTCCACGGCCGACTCGATGCCGAGCCGGGTCGCCTCGTCGCCCAGCACGGACTCGGTGACCGCCAGCGCCCACTGCAGGATGCTCAGTGACTGGGCGCCAGGCACGATCTGCCCCACCAGGGACTCCCAGACCAGGGCGTAGACGAGTCCGAGCACCACCGCGTTGCGAGTCACCACCGAGAGCATCAGGAACAGGGCGCAGTAGGCCACGCCCCCCGCCAGGCTGCCGACGCCGAAGGCGAGCGCGACCCGCCCCAGCTCACCGGTGACCACCACGGCTCCCACCAGCACCGGCAACGCCCCCAGCACGGTGACGACCGCGACCGCGACCGCCAGCTTGGTGAGGATGATCGTGAAGCGGCTCAACGGCTTGGACAGCAGGTAGACGATCGAGCCGTCGTCGATCTCGGAGCCGATCGCGCCGGTGCCGGTGATCAGTCCCAGCAGCGGCAGCAGCACGGCCATCCCGAAGCCGGCCACCACGCCTTCGACGATCCCGGCGCGGGCGGAGGCGTCGTCGTCGAGCGAGGCGAAGACCCGCGCGAACACGCACAGGGCCAGCAGCACCCCCGGCAGCAGCACCAGGAGGAGAGCGCGCCGGCGCCCCAGCAGCGTGCGGGCGGTGAGCCTGGCGACGACCCGGTTCATCGCTCCACCAGGTAGGAGAAGACGCTCTCCAGGGACTCGTCGGAGGGACGGACCTCCAGCAGTCGCACTCCCTGTGCCGCGGCCAGCTCCGGCAACGCGTGCACGAAGGCAGCGTGGTCGGTGACCTGCACCGCCAGCTGCGCCCCGCCCTGACCGGTGCCCCCGGCAGCGGCGCCGTCACGGGACAGCTCCACCCCGGACACGCTGGGCTGCGTCATCAGTGCCGAGGCCAGCACCCGGTCGGAGTCGGAGCGGATCGTGTACTGGTGGGGCCGTTGCGTCATCAGCCGTCGGATCTCCCGGAAGTCGCCGGACGCCGCGTGCCGCCCGGAGACCATCACCTCGATGCGTCCCGCGATCTGCTCGACCTCCTCCAGGATGTGGGAGCTGAACAGCACTGTGCGCCCCTCGTCCCCCAGCCGGTCCAGCAGCTCCATGAGCTGGAGCCGCTGACGGGGGTCCATGCCGTTGAACGGCTCGTCGAGCAGCAGCACGGCCGGATCGTGCACCATCGCCGTGGCCATCTTGACCCGCTGCTTCATCCCCTTGGAGTAGGTGCGCATCTCCCGGTCCTGCGCCGGTGTCATCTCGACCGTCTCCAGCGCCCGCCGGGCGGCACCGTCGGGGTCGGGAAGCTTGTGCAGCTGGGCGTTGGCGAGCACGAACTCCCACCCCGTCAGCACGTCGTACATGTCCTCGCGCTCGGGCACCAGCCCCAGGTCGCGATAGATCTGCTCGTTGCGCCACACGGGCACGTCCCCCAGCGTCACCGATCCCGACGACGGCGCCAGGAACCCGCCCATCATGTGGATCAGGGTGGACTTGCCGGCGCCGTTGGGTCCCAGCAGCCCCGTCACGCCGGGCCCGATCCGCATGGTGACGTCGTTGACCGCGACCACGTTGCCGAACCAGCGCGACACCTGGTCGAGCACCAGCGCGGTCATGAGGTCGGCACCCGGCGGTAGCGCAGCAGCAGTGCGAGGTAGGCGCCCAGCACCAGGGTCACAGCCACGGCGGCGTAGACCAGCGTGCCGGTCAGACCGATGGACCAGCTCCCGGAGCCGTCGATCACCGCGCCCGCCAGCTCGTCGACCAGCGCCGGCGGCGAGATCAGCCCCGAGTAGTCGGCCAGCGCCGGCTCGTCGTACTCGGTGGCGATGCCCCGGATGGCGGACTGCACGCCGGAGAGCACCAGCAGCACCGTGATCACCGCGGCGACCCCGAGTCCCCGCCGTGGAGTGAGCGCTGCGATGAGCAGGGCCAGCCCGGAGAGCAGCACCGCGTAGCCCAGGCAGACCACCAGAGCCACGAGGAAGTCGGGCAGCTCGTCGGCAAGCGGCTGCTTGAGCAGCAGGGCGCCGACGAACAGGATCGTCACCGGGACGACGAGCAGCACCAGGACGGCGGCCACCATGGCGGCGAGCTTCGCCTGCACGTACGCCGCGCGTCCCAGTGGTCGGGCGAAGTACAGCGGGACCACCCGGAAGCGCAGGTCGCGGGAGACCAGCACCGGTGCCTGGCCGGCGACGAAGATGGCCACCACGACCTGGAACTCGAACGGGTACTCGCGGTAGGTCACCGGCAGCTCGTCGGCACGGATCATGCTGGTGACCACCACCATGACCACCGCCGGGAGGCACATCACCGCGAGCAGCAGCATCGGCATCACCTTGGACCTCGCGGACCTGCCCAGGCCGTAGGCGCCGCGCAGGCTGTCGAGGAAGAGGGATCGCTGGACGTAGCGCTCCCCCAGCCTCGGGCCGTCGTAGTGCCGGTAGCCGATGTCGTGGATGACGCCGGTGTGCTCACCGCCGTCCCCGGCGGGCGAGCCGGCATCAGCGCTCGGGACCACCGCTCACCTCCTCCGGGCCGGTGAACATCTCCGCCATCCGGTGCCGCCCGGGCTCCAGCCGCACGAGCCCGCACCCCAGCTCGACGGCGGCGTCCCTGATCCGGTCCAACACCGCCTCGTCGTCCAGCCTCACCTGGAGCAGGCGGCCGTCGCGCCCCACCTCGGTGCCACCGGCACGGAGCAGGTCGGCCAGGGGCCCCGGGTCGCCGTCCACCTCGACCAGCAGCACGCCGGTGGTGGTGGTGATGTCAGCCGTGCTCGAGTAGCGCAGCAGACGGCCGCCGTCGATGACCACCACGGTGTCGCACACGCGTTCCAGCTCGCCCAGCAGGTGGGAGGTCACCAGGACCGAGATGCCGAACTCGGTGCCCACCCGCCGGATCAGACCGAGCATCTCCTCCCGTCCCGCTGGGTCCAGCCCGTTGGTCGGCTCGTCCAACATCACCAGGTCGGGGTCGTGGACCAGCGCCTGGGCAAGCTTGACGCGCTGCCGCATCCCGGTGGAGTAGCCGCCCATCGGGCGGTAGCGCTCCTCGTAGAGGCCGACGTGCCGCAGCGTGTCCGCTGCGCGCTCGCGGGCCGCGGTGGTGGGCAGCCCGGACATCCGGCCCATGTGCACGACGAACTCGGTCGCCGAGACGTCCGGTGGCAGGCAGTCGTGCTCGGGCATGTAGCCAACGCGCTCCCGGATGGCCATCGGCTCGGTCGCGACGTCGAGGCCGAGGACCGCAGCCGATCCCGAGGTCGGCTCCGCCAGGCCGAGGAGCATCTTGAGCAGCGTGGACTTGCCGGCACCGTTGGCGCCGACCAGGCCCACGATGCCGGGAACGATGTCGACGCTCAGGTCCTCGACGGCCGTGACCGCGCCGTACCGCTTGGTGAGTCGATCCGCGCTGATCAACGTCATCCGCCGCTCCCACCTCCGGGGCTCGTGCCCGCCAGGACAGTCTGACCTCCTGGTGCCGGAGCCGCAACGGCGCCGCGGCAACGTCCGCGGCCACCTTCGCCTCGCCCTGGGGTCGGCGCGCTGCCGCGTCGTGCGAGGCTTGGTCCGTGACCCTGCGTATCGCCTTCACCCCCGGCGCGACTCCCGACAAGTGGGCTCGGGCCTGGCGGGACCGCCGTTCGGAGTCCCTGGAGCTGCTCCCGATCGAAGAGTCCGAGCAGCGCTCGGTGCTCGACCAGGGACGGGCTGACATGGTGCTGGCCCGGCTGCCTGTCGAGGGCGACGACCTGTTCTGCATCCCGCTCTACGAGGAGCTGCCCGTCGTCGTGGTGGGGTTGGAGCACCCGCTGTCGGTCTACGACGAGATCTCGGTGGCCGACCTGGCAGACGAGCAGTTCGTGCTGGGCGTCCCGGCCGAGGTCTCGGCCTCCTCCCCCCAGCTCGACTTCCCCCCGATGAGCGCCCGGGACGCCATCGAGGTGGCTGCCAGTGGCACCGGCGTGGTCGTCGTGCCCCTGTCCGTGGCGCGGCTGCACCACCGCAAGGACGTGGTCCACAAGGTCGTCACCGACCTGCCCACGACCCGCATCGGCCTGGTATGGCTCAAGGACGCCGACGACGACCGCACCCAGGCCTTCGTGGGCGTGGTCCGCGGCCGCACCGCCCGCAGCTCGCGGGAGTGACCTGAGCTGGGAGTCGCCTCAGGAACGTGCCGTGACCGAGTGCCGCACCGCCAGGGTCTTGCGGATGCTCTCCTCGTCGAAGGGCTCCCCGAGCCACTCGAAGAGTCCTCGTAGCGCGCCCGGGTCGTCCTGGTAGTCGTCGTAGTGCACCCGGTACGCCGCCTCGCCGAGGTCGTCGGCCACGGCCAGCATCCGCTCCTCGATGACCTCCAGACGACCCAGGGCGTCGTCCTTGTGGCGCCAGAAGGCGCTGG
Organism: Nocardioides sp. 616; assembly: GCF_002930065.1. Lineage (NCBI taxonomy): Bacteria > Bacillati > Actinomycetota > Actinomycetes > Propionibacteriales > Nocardioidaceae > Nocardioides > Nocardioides sp. 616. Next base: position 365,597 of record NZ_POAG01000017.1, read on the forward strand.
CCGCGACGTCGGGGAGGTTCCGGGTGTTGACCACGAAGCGAGCGCCGGGGAACACCTGCCGCAGGAAGTCGACGTAGTTCGCGAGGTCGGTGTCGTACCAGCGGATCTCCTTGAACCCCGCCACCCTCGTGCGGCGCTGCGGCCGCAGCAGGGTCTCGAGCACCAGCCGACGGATGTCGCGCAGGGAGGCCTCCTCGTCGAAGCCATGGATGCCGAACCAGGGGTGTGTCGACTCCCGCGCGTTCTGCGGGTTGACCCGAGCCCGCTCCACCAGCCCGCTGCGGTGGAACTCGTAGAGGTGCCGCAGGGCGTGCCGGTTCTCCCCGCGGATGAGGTAGCCCGGGATGGAGTTGAGCAGCCCCATCAGCAGCGTGGACCCGGAGCGTCCGTAGGTCATCACGAAGACGAACTCCAGCTCGTCACCCGCGACCCCACGCCTCGTCCACCGCACGGGAGGAGATTCTAGCCTTCGTCGCGGAGCAGCTGGTCCAGCCATCGCCCGAGCTCACGGGCGCTCGCCTCGACCATGGCCGGCCAGTCGTTCGCCGAGGAGTCGGCGTTGTCGGACACGTGCTTGACCAACCTGGCCGGGACCCCGAACTGGGCCGCCGTCCAGGCGACGGCATAGCCCTCCATGTCGACCAGGTGGGCGCGTCGGGCCAGGTCCGCGCGCACGACCGGGTCATTGACGAAGACGTCGCCGGTGGCCAGCACCATCTCGCCCGCCCCCACGACCAGACACTCCTGGGGGTCGTAGCCCAGCGCCCGGACCGCGGCGGCGCTGATGTCGTGGTTGAGGACCACGCCCGGCTCGAAGAGACCGGACAGGTCGTCGCGCAGGGCCCCCGCAGTGCCCACGTTGACCACCGTCAGGTCGCTGAGGTCGACCATCTGCGCGAGCGCCCGCGCCGTGCCGGCCGCCGCGGCGGTCTTCCCCAGACCGGTGATGACCAGCGGCAGGTCCGGCGGCACGTACGCCGCCTCCGCGGCCGTGGCCGCGACGACCAGCAATCGCTGCCGGCTCACCAGCTGCTCGTCAGCGGACGACCCTCGTGGAACCCCGCGGCGGACTGGATCCCCACCACGGCGCGTTCGTGCAGCTCCTCCACCGAGCGCGCGCCGGCATAGGTGCAGGCGGAGCGGACGCCGCTGCAGATCTCGTCGATCAGGTCCTCCACGCCCGGCCTGGCGGGATCGAGGTACATCCGCGAGGACGAGATCCCTTCCTCGTACAGCCCCTTGCGGGCCCGGTCGTACGCCGACTCCCCCGCGGTCCGGTTGGCCACCGCCCGCGCGGAGGCCATGCCGAACGACTGCTTGTAGGCCCGTCCCTCCGCGTCCTGCATCAGGTCCCCGGGGGACTCGTGCGTGCCGGCGAACCAGGAGCCGACCATGGCGGCGGACGCGCCGGCCGCCAGTGCCAGGGCCACGTCGCGGGGATGGCGGATCCCGCCGTCGGCCCAGACGTGCTTGCCCTTGGCGCGCGCTGCTGCGGCGCACTCGAGCACCGCGGAGAACTGGGGCCGGCCGACCCCGGTCATCATCCTGGTCGTGCACATCGCGCCGGGCCCGACGCCTACCTTAACGATGTCGGCGCCGGCCTGGACGAGGTCCTCGGTGCCCGCGGCCGAGACCACGTTGCCGGCCACCAGCGGCACACCAGGGTCGAGCGCGCGCACCGAGCGCAGCGCCTCCAGCATCCGCTCCTGGTGCCCGTGCGCGGTGTCGAGCACGAGGCAGTCGACGCCGGCCGCCAGCAGCTCCTTGGCACGGGAGACCACGTCGGTGCCGATGCCCACGGCGGCGGCGACCAGCAGTCCGCCGGACCCGTCCTGCGCCGGGCTGTAGAGCGTGGCGCGCAGCGCGCCCTGCCGGGTCAGCACCCCGACCAGCTCGCCCGCCTCGTCCACGGCGACCGCGAGCGGGGCACGCGCGGCGTCGAGACGCTCGAACGCGGTGCGCGGGTCGGTGCTGGCCGCGATCAGCACCAGGTCGGTGCTCATCACGTCCTTGACCTGGGCGAAGCGGTCGACCTCGGCGCAGTCGGACTCCGCCACCAGGCCCACGGGGCGGCGGCCCTGGAGCACCACCGCGGCCCGGTGGGCGCGCTTGGGGATCAAGGAGAGCGCCTCCCCCACGGTCTGGTGGGGGGCGAGCTCGATGGGGGTGTCGAAGACGTGGTGCCGAGCCTTGACCCAGCCGACCACCTCCGAGACCACGGGGATCGGGATGTCCTGCGGGAACACGGTCAGCCCGCCGCGGCGGGCCACCGTCTCCGCCATCCGCCGGCCCGCGATGGCCGTCATGTTCGAGACCACCAGGGGCAGGGTGGCGCCCGTGCCGTCTGCGGTGGCGAGGTCCACGTCGTACCTGCTCGCGACGTCGGAGTGTCGCGGTACCATGAAGACGTCGTCGTAGGTGAGGTCCTGTGCCGGGTACTGGTCGTTGAGGAATCGCACAGCCTGCAACCTACCCGGAGCTCGGGCACCTCCTAGGCTGATGCCCGTGCAGCTGATCCCCGGCGAGGACCTAACCGCCCACGTGCGCGGGGCCTTCGTCGCCGCATTCGGCCACCTGCCAGAGGCCATGGCCAAGGCGCCCGGCCGGGTGAACCTGATCGGCGAGCACACCGACTACCACGGCGGGCTCTGCCTGCCGATCGCGCTCCCGCACGCCACCTGGGCAGCCGTCCGTGGCCGCGACGACACGGCGGTGCGCCTGGTCAGCACCTGGGGCGGAGAGTGGCACGGCACCCTGGCCGAGCGCCCGGAGGGCTGGGCCTCCTACATCCTGGGCGCCCTGCGCGCCACCGGTCATCGCGGCGGTCTGGAGGTCCTGGTGGACAGCACCGTCCCGGTGGGGGCGGGCCTCTCCAGCTCCGCAGCGCTGATCTGCGCGGTGGCCCTCGCCACCTCCTCGGCGCCGGTGGAGGAGCTGGTGGCGCCCTGCGTCCGGGCCGAGTCCGAGGAGGTCGGCGCCCCCACGGGAGGTCTGGACCAGACCGTCGCCCTGCTCGGCGCTGCGGGCCACGCCTTGCTCCTGGACTTCGCCTCCGCCGCCAGGCAGCAGGTGCCCTGGGAGCCCGGGCGAGCCGGTCTGGAGCTGCTGGTCGTGGACACCCGCACCCGGCACGAGCACGCGGCCGGGGGCTATGCGGACCGGCGCCGGGAGAGCGAGGAGGCGCTGGCTGCGGAGGCCGACGAGCTCTCCCCGCTGCACCGCCGCAGGCGCCGCCACGTGGTCTCGGAGAACGCCCGGGTCTCCGCCTTGGTGGCCGCCCTCCACGGTGGCGACTGGCCCCGGGTCGGCGCCCTGATGACCGCCTCGCACGAGAGCCTGCGCCACGACTTCGAGGTCTCCTGCGCCGAGCTCGACGCGGTGGTCGACACCGCCTTGGCCCACGGCGCGCTGGGCGCCCGGATGACCGGCGGCGGGTTCGGCGGCTGTGCGATCGTGCTGTCCCCCGTCGGGATGCGGGACACCGTGCTGACCGAGATCTCTTCGGCGTACGCCGCACGTGGCTGGCCGCAGCCCGCCGCGCTGCTGGCTACGGCGTCGGCGCCGGCGACCCGGCTGTGACGTCGTCGGTCAGTGCCGCGATCGCCGCCCAGGTGCGGTCGACGTCCTGCTGCGTGGTGCGCCAGCCGCCGACGGCCAGGCGCATCGCGGCGAGTCCCGCAACCCGGGTGTGGCTCAGGTAGGCGATGCCGCCCTCGTTGAGGGACTCCATCACGGCCAGGGTCGCCTCGTCGCCGGCCCGCAGCCGGAACACCACCAGTCCCAGCACGGGTTCGGTGACCAGCTCGAACCGTTCGTCGGCGCTCACCCGGTCAGCGAACCGCCGGGCGAGCTCCACGCCGGAGCGGATGTGCTGCTGCAGCCCGGTGATGCCGTAGGTGCGCAGCACGGCCCAGAGCTTGACCGCGCGGAAGCGTCGCCCCAGCTGGGGGTGCCAGTCGCGCAGGTCGACCACCGCCCCGGAGTCGGTCGCGGGGTTGCGCAGGTATTCAGGAAGCAGCGACAGCGCCCCCAGCAGCTGGGTGCGGTCGCGCACCCAGAAGGCGCTGCAGTCGAAGGTGGTGAGCAGCCACTTGTGAGGGTTCGTGACGAAGGAGTCCGCATGCTCGGCCACTCCCGCGGTGGCGTCCCGGTGCTCGGGACACACCGCGGCCACGCCGGCCCAGGCGGCATCGACGTGCAGCCACAGGCCGTGCTCGCGGGCCACCACCCCGATGGCAGCGACGTCGTCGAGGGCACCGGTCGAGGTGGTGCCGGCTGCGGCCTGCACGAGCACCGGCCGCAGCCCGGCAGCGACGTCGGACTCCACGGCCTCGCGGAACGCGGCGACGTCCATCGCCTGGGTGCGCGGATCGACCGGGACGACGCGGAGCGCCTGCTCCCCCAGCCCGCTCATGATCACTGCCTTGTCCAGGGAGGAGTGAGCCTGGCTGGAGGCATAGACGCGCAGGTCGCTCGTCACCCCCTCAGCACGGGCCCGGCCGCCGGTGACTCGGTGCAGGGCGCAGATCAGGGCGGTGAAGGTGGCGGTGGACGCGGTGTCCTGGATGACGCCACCTCCCGGTCCGCTCGAGCAGAACTCCTCCGGCAGTCCCAACGCGCGAGCGAGCCAGTCCAGCACCACCTGCTCGACCTCGGTCAGGGCCGGGCTGGTGGCCCAGAGCATCCCCTGGGCGCCCAGCCCCGAGGAGATGAGGTCACCGAGGACCGCCGCGGGAGAGCTGTTGGCCGGGAAGTAGGCGAAGAACCGTGGGTGCTGCCAGTGCGTGATCCCGGGCAGGACCACCCGGTCAAGGTCGGCCAGCAGCGCGCCGAAAGGCTCGGGGTCCTCCGGCGCCCGGTCCGGGAGCAGCGCGGCGATCTGGCCCGGCGCCACCTGGGATCGCACCGGCAGGTCGTCCAGCCGGTCCCAGTAGTCCGCGATCCAGTCGATCACCGCGTGGCCCTGCTGCCGGAACTCCTCGGGGGTCATGTGTGCGCCGGACATGGGTGCCAACCTAGACGCAGCTCCCGATCAGGGGGCGGTGCGCTGGGGGGGACGCAGACCTGTGTCCCGCAGCTCCAGCTCGGCGAGCCGGCGTACCACCTCCGGCTCGTTGCGTCGCCAGGCGCCCGCCGGGTCGTCGCTGATCCTGCCCAGCACGTGCATCGGCTGACGCGCCAGGGCCCGGAGCGCGAAGAGGTCGAGGTCGTAGCCGGAGTCGATGAAGCGAGCCCCCGCGGTGGCCTCCCGGACGAAGCGCCAGCGCAGCGGCAGGTAGAACGCGGCGACCACCAGGATGGGGATCGCGGCGAGGGACAGGCCCAGCCAGAAGGCCAGCCGCTCCACGGCGCTGACGGTGGACCTCCCGGCGCCGGCCAGGTCGTCCGAGGCGGCCGCGGCCCGGTCGAACGGGTCCGCCACCTCGTCCCCGACCAAGGGGATGTCGTCGAGCCGACCGCCGGCGTCCCGGAGCCCCGAGGCGATCCCGGAGGCGGACTCGGCGGTCTGGCGGCCAGGCTCGGCCAGCGCCATGGTGCCGTCGTGGACGGCCATGCCGACCCATACCCAGGTGAGGAACCATCCGAGGACGAGCAGGTCCCCGACCAGCTGACGAGTACGACGTCCGGCGGTGTCGGCATAGATCTTCATGCGCCCCATCCGACCAGTTCCCGCCGCCCCTGGCGAGCGGCACCCCCATCACTGGGCCTGCGTACTCACTCCGGATTGCGTAGCCGCCCGGATCCCGGGCCCGAGCCACCGGGAGAGTCTTGGCGGCATGAGCAATCCATCCACTGCCCGCAACACCAACGCCTTCTTCCTTCAGGCCGGCATCTCCTTCGGAGTCGCCCTCCTGACGATGATCGTCGGCATCCTCTACCTGCCGGTCGATCCCTGGGTCCGCGCCTTCCTCGGCATGGGCACCGTCTTCCTCACGACCTCCTGCTTCACGCTCGCCAAGTGCGTGCGGGACGCACAGGAGACCCAGAGCGTGGTGAGTCGTCTCGACCAGGCTCGGGTGGAGAAGATCCTGGCCGACCACGACCCGTTCAACGCCGTCGCCTGAGCGGCCCCAGGTCGCCCGGCCGCTGGTGCAGCCCAGCGGCCGAGCGCCACGCGTGCGGAGCTACTTCAGCTCGGCGCTGGAGAGGCCGAGAACGCGGCGGGCCACGATGAGCTGCTGGATCTGCTGGGTGCCCTCGAAGATGTCGAGGATCTTGGAGTCCCGTCCCCACTTCTCCAGCAGCTCGGTCTCGCTGTAGCCCAGCGTGCCGGCGAGCTCGACGCAGGAGAGAGTGATGTCGGAGCCCACTCGGCCCGCCTTGGCCTTGGACATCGAGGCCTCGAGCGAGTTGGGCTTCTTGTTGTCCGCCATCCAGGCGGCCTGCAGCGCCAGCATCTGGGCACCCTCGAGGTCGGCCTCCATCTGGAGGAACTTCGCCGCGGCGGCGCTCTGCACCAGCGCGGGCCGGTCGTAGTCGATGACGACCCCGGCCTGCTCCAACAGGTCCCGGGTCAGGTCCAGGGCCGCGCGGGCGCACCCGATGGCCATCGCCGCCACCAGGGGGCGAGTGTTGTCGAAGGTCGCCATGGCGCCCCCGAACCCGGCCTTCACGTCGATGTCCGGAGAGCCGAGCAGGTTCTCCGCGGGAACGCGACAGTCGGTGAAGGTGATCACCGCGGTGTCGGAGGCGCGGATGCCGAGCTTGTGCTCGAGCCGCTCCACCTTCATGCCGGGCGTGCCCTTCTCCACCACGAAGGACTTGATGGCGGCCCGGCCCAGGGACTTGTCCAGCGAGGCCCACACCACGACGGCGTCGGCTCGCTCCCCGGCGGTGACGAAGATCTTCTCGCCGTTGATGACGTAGTGGTCCCCGTCCAGGATGGCGGTGGTGGTCAGCGCTGCGGAGTCGGAGCCCATCCCGGGTTCGGTGATCGCCATCGCCGCCCAGGTCCCCTTGAGGCGCTGCTGCTGCTCGGCGTCGGCGACCGAGGCGATCGCCGCGTTGCCCAGCCCCTGGCGGGGCATGCTCAGCAGCAGGGCGGTGTCGCCCCAGCACATCTCCGCGACCGAGAGGATCGAGGCGATGTTGGCGCCGTTGCGCACCGAGCCGTCGTCGGACTTCCGCTCCTTGATCACCGGGGCAGCCCCGGCGCCCTCGGCGGTGCCGGACTCCGACAGGCCGTCGATCATCGCGGCCAGCATGTCGAGCTCCTTGGGGTAGGAGTGCTCGGCGCGGTCGTACTTGCGGGAGATGGGCCGCAGCATGTTCATCGCGACCTGATGTGCCTGGTCGACCAGAGTGCGGTGCTTCTTGGGCGTCTCGAGATTGATCATGTCGTGTGCCCCGTCCTCAGACGAGGACGCCTCCTTCCATCACGCCCAGGGCCCGGAGGTCGCGGTACCACCGCTCCACGGGGTGCTCCTTGACGAAGCCGTGTCCCCCGAGCAGCTGGACGCCGTCGAGGCCGATCTGCATGCCCTTGTCCGCGCAGAGGCGTCGAGCCAGCGCCACCTCCCGGGCGAAGTCCTTGCCCTGCGCGGCTCGCGCCGCCGCCTTCCAGGTGACCAGACGCATCGCCTGGAGCTCGATCGCGATGTTGGCGACCATGAACGCCACCGACTGGCGGTGCGCCACCGGTTCGCCGAAGGCCTCCCGCTCCTTCACGTAGGGGGTGACGTAGTCGAGCACCGCCTGTCCGGTGCCGACCGCCAGGGCGCACCAGGCGAGCCGGGACAGGCGCAGGCACTCGGTGTACGACGACCCGTCGGCCTCGCCGAGCAGCTGGGCGGGGGTCTCGTCGAGGGTGAGCCGCGTCAGCCCAGCGGCCCGCACTCCCATCGAGGGATCCGCCTCGACGCGCAGCCCTGCTGCCGTGGACTCCACCAGGAAGAGGGCGGGAGCGCCCTCGAGCATGGCGCCCACGACGAAGAGCTCGGCCTCGGCACCGCGCACCACGGCCGACTTGCAGCCCGTCAGCGTGTAGCCGTCCTGGGTCGGCGTGGCTGCGGTCGCCGGGGCGAGGGCGTCGTAGAGCACCGTCGGCTCGGCGAGGGCGAGGGCCGCCGCGGGAACGTCGTCGCCCGTGAAGGCCGGCAGGTAGGTCTGCTGCTGCTCGTCGTCGCCCCACAGCGAGATGGCGGTGGCGACCGCACCCGGCGCCAGGGTCGCGACAGCGAGACCCATGTCTCCGTGGGCCAGCGCCTCTGCCACGAGCGCGCCCGCCACCGCGGAGCGCTCCTCGAAGATCCCACCGAGGGCCTCCGGGACACCCAGGGTGGGCAGACCGATCTCCAGGCTCGACCTCAGCACGTCCTCGGGGGCGGCACAGGTCTCGTTGGACTCGCCGGCGGCCGGCCGCAGCACCTCGGCGGCGAGCTCCCGCACCACGTCGACGAGCATCTGCTCGTCCTCGGTCGGGGTGAGGTCGAAGACCTCCCCCGGGCGAGCGGTCGCCACCCGGACGCCGTCCTGCTTCTTGCCCCGACGGGCGAAGGTCCGTCCCGCGGCGGCCGCGACCTGGAAACCGTTGCGGGTGGCGGTGTAGACCGCCTGCTCGGTCGTCCGGCGAAGGCCGACGCGGTCCAGCAGGTCGCTCTGGGCCAGCCGGTTGAGCGCGGCGACGGCATATCCGATGGGGGCGCGGGTCTCCCAGGAGGCGAGCCCGTGCTTGCCCCGGGAGGTGAGGCCGGTGATGGTTGCCATGCGCCATAATGTAACTCGCAGTTACACAAACTGCCACGGTGCGGTGTGTGATGCAGGTCACATCATGCCTCTCCGTAGGATCGTGGCATGGCAGAGACCGTCCGCGCGCCCTACGGCCCCCTCCCCGAGGGGGGCACCGTCCGCCCGATCACGCGCTGGGGTACGCCGGTGATGCACCGGCCCCAGCAGCGGGTCACCGAGTTCGACGCAGCCCTCCGGGCCCTCGCGGCCGACATGGTGGCCACCATGTACGCCGCTGACGGTGTGGGACTGGCCGCCTGCCAGATCGGTGAGGACGTCGCCATGTTCGTCTTCGACTGCCCCGACGAGCGCGGCGTGCGCACGGTCGGCGTGGTCTGCAACCCCGCCGTCACCCTGCCGGACCTCAAGGACCGGCACCTCGACGAGGACGACGAGGGATGCCTCTCGTTCCCCGGCGCGTTCGTGGAGTGCGCCCGGCCCGACTGGGCCCGGGTCGACGGGGTGGGGCTCGACGGTGAGCCGGTGTCGTTCGAGGGCGACGGACTGCTGGCCAGGTGCCTGCAGCACGAGACCGACCACACCCTGGGGATGGTCTTCGGGGACCGCCTCGCCAACCGCCAGCGGAAGAAGCTCAACAAGGCCCACCAGGCCGCCGCGTCCGACTACCCGCTGGAGTGGCCGGCCACCGGAGCCTCCGCGGGCTAGGACTCCTCCCCAGATTCCGCAATACCCAGCGGGGGCGCCGCCTCGCCGCGAGCATGGGGCACGTGGATCTGCGACAGAGGGTGTTCGCGCGCCTGTGGGGTGTCGCGGCCCTGGCCCACCTCGCGGGAAACCCCGCCTACGGTGGCCTGATCCCCTCCGCCGAGCCGGTCGGGGTGCTGCTGGCCCTCCTCGGCCTGGTGGCCACCGGGGTCATCCTGAGACCCGGACGCGCGGCCGTCCTGGTGCTGATGCTCCTGGTGGTGCTCAGCGCACTGGCGGAGGCCCCGGTGCTCGGCAACCACTGGCTGCTGGCGGCCCTCCTCGCCCTCGCCTACCTGCTCACCGGCGGCGCCTGGCACCGGTTCGAGCCCGCGGCCCGCACGGGACTGCTGGTGTTCTACTCATTCGCCGCGTTCGCCAAGCTCAACACCGGCTTCCTGGACCCGGTCACCAGCTGCGGGGTCTTCCACCTCGACCAGGCGATCGGCGCCGTGGGACTGCCGCCGCTCGACTCCGGCTCGGTGCCGGCACTGCTCGCGGCCTGGGGCCCCGCCGCCATCGAGCTCTCGGTGCCGGTGCTGCTCCTGCTGCGACCGACCCGACGAGTCGGGGTGCTGGTGGCCGTCGGCTTCCACACCGCGCTCTCCTTCGACCCGGCACAGCACTTCTACGACTTCACGGCGGTCCTGCTGCCGCTCTTCCTGCTGTTCCTCGACGACGCGACGTTCGTGCGGATCAACCGGTGGGGCCGGGCCGGCGCGGGTCGGGCCCGGAGCTGGCTGCGGGCCGCGGTACTCGTGGTGGGGGTGACCACCACCGCGGCCAGCGTGCTGCCGGCGAGCCGAGGATCGGCGGCGTGGCTCGAGTCCGGCTCGTTCCTGTGGTGGGCCGGCTACGTCGCACTGCTGGTCTTCGCCCTGGTGGGACCGGGACGTGTCGCGGCCCTCTCGTGGCGCGTGGGCCCGGCCGGGGTGGCGCTGGCGATCCTGGTGGCCGCCAACGGCCTCTCGCCGTACCTCGAGGTCAAGTCCGCCTACGGCTGGAACATGTACTCCAACCTGGTCGTGGTCGACGGGACCTCCAACCACCTCCTGGTGCCCGCGTGGCCGCTGCGCGCCGGACACCAGGACCTGGTGCGGGTGCTGGCCACCGACGACCCCGGGCTGGCCCGCTACGTGAGCGAGGACTACCTCCTGCCCTGGCCGACCTTCCGGACCTACCTGGCGGACCGCCCCGACGCCTCGGTCAGCTATCGACGCGGCGCCGAGACCGGGGTGGTGGACCGGGTGGGCGACAGCGACCTCGGGGCTCCCGTCCCCTGGTGGTGGCGATGGCTGCCCCTGCGGTCGGTGCACCGCACCACGCCGGCGACCTGCCAGGACGTGTTCCTCCCGGCCCTGTGACTGGGCCCAGCGACTCGGGCCTTCAACCGTGCGCGCCCGGGCGGCGCGCGGCCACGTAGCACGCCACCGCCGTCGCGGCGGCCACGTTGAGGGAGTCGATGCCCTCACGCATCTCGATGATGGCTCTGCGGTCGGCGCTCGCCTGCCACCGCGTCGACAGGCCCGGGCCCTCCGAGCCGAGCACGAGGGCCAACCGGTCCACGTCGGCGACCGCCTGCTCGATCGGCGTCGCATCGGGCGCCAGGGTCAGCGCCACCGTGGTGAAGCCGGCCGCCGTCAGGGTCGGCAGGGCTTCGGCCCAGTCGGGCAGGCGGGTCCACGGCATCGTGAAGACCGCGCCCATGGCGACCTTGATCGACCTGCGGTACAGCGGGTCCGCGCAGCGCGGGGACAGCAGCACCGCGTCGAACCCCAGTGCGGCTCCGGACCGGAAGATGGCCCCGACGTTGGTGTGGTCCACCACGTCCTCGAGCACCAGCACGGACCGCGCACCGGAGAGCACCTGCTCCAGCGGGGCCAGCGGCTGACGGTGCAGGGAGGCCAGCGCGCCCCGGTGCACGTGGAAGCCGGTGACCTCCTCGGCCAGGTCCTCGCTCAGCACGTAGCAGGGCGCCTCGGTGGTCGCCAGCACCTCGGCGAGGCCGTCGAGCCAGCGCGGCGCCATCAGGAACGAGCGAGGGGCGAAGCCGGCCTCGACCGCCCGGCGTACCACCTTCTCCCCCTCGGCGATGAACAGCCCGTGGTCGGCCTCCAGGCTCTTGCGCAGCTGCACGTCCCGGAGGTCGCGGTAGTCGCCCAGTCGGGGATCGTCGGGGTCGGAGATCTCGATCAGCTGGGCCACGAGGCTCAGTCTGCCAACACCCGGTAACGCTCCGGATGGGCGACCCGGACCACGTCTCCCACGACGATGATGGCCGGCGGACGTACCTGGTGGCTGGCCAGGTCCTGGGCCAGCTCGCCCAGCGTGGACAGGACGGTGCGCTCGCCCGGCATCGTGCCCTCCATGATCACCGCGACCGGGGTCTCGGCCCTCCGGCCACCCAGCAGCAGCTCCTCGGCGATGGCCGGCGCATTCTCCACCGCCATCAGCAGCACCACGGTGCCGCGCATCCGCGCCACCGCCGACCACTCGACCAGGGAGTCGGGGTGTCCGGGCGGGAGGTGCCCGGAGATCACCGTGAACTCATGGGCCACGCCCCGATGGGTGACGGGGATCTGGGAGACGCCGGGGACGGAGATGGAGGAGGAGAGCCCCGGGATCACCGTGACCGGCACCCCGGCCTCCCGGCAGGCGAGCAGCTCCTCGTACCCCCGGCCGAACACGAAGTTGTCCCCGCCCTTGAAGCGCACCACCCGCTTGCCCTGGCGTGCCCGGTCGATCAGGAGCTGGTTGATCTGCTCCTGGAGAGCGCTGCGCCCGCGGGGCAGCTTGGCCACGTCGATGAGCTCGACGTGAGGTCCGAGCTGTCCGAGCAGCGCGCGCGGCGCCAACCGGTCTGCGACCACCACGTCCGCCGAGGCCAGTGCGTGCCGCGCCGCGACGGTCACGAGCTCGGGGTCGCCGGGCCCACCTCCGACCAGCACCACGCCAGGGGTGCGGTCCAGGGCACCGGCCGTCGTGAGCTGGCCGTCGCGCAGGGCGGTGATGATGTCGTCCCGCAGGGAGGCCGACTGGCGGGGCTCGCGGTTGCCGAGAACCGCCACCGTGACCGAGCCGTGGCGCCCGACCGCCGGGGTCCAGGCCGTGGCGGCCGTGGCGTCATCACTGCGGACGCAGAAGATCCGGCGTTCCTCCGCCGCCTCGGAGATCTGCTCATTGGCTTCCGGGTCGTTGGTCGCGGCGACGACGTACCAGGCGCCGTCGAGGTCCGAGGGCCGGAATCGCCGCAGCTCGAGCGTGATCTCGCCGGCCATCCCCTCGATCGCGGGCGTCACCTGGGGGGAGACCACCAGCACGTCGGCTCCGGCTGCGAGCAGGGAGGGAACGCGGCGCTGGGCGACGTGTCCGCCACCCGCCACGACCACTCGTCGGCCGGCCAGGCGCAGACCGGTGGGATACGGGGGGAAGTCCTTCACCGCACCATTGTCCCTGTCCCCACTGACCGACCCGTCGCTAGAGTCCGACCCATGAGCATCGAGCGACCGATCGCCCCGAACCCGTACGACTACCTGCCTGCCGTGCCGAGCTTCACCGTCACCAGCGCCGACGTCACCGACGGCGCCCCACTCTCCGACGACCAGGTGGCCCACCTGGGCAACACCTCTCCACAGCTGAGCTGGGAGGGAGCCCCCGAGGGCACCCGGTCGTTCGTGGTCACCGCGTTCGATCCCGACGCCCCCACCCCGTCAGGCTTCTGGCACTGGGCGCTGGTCGACATCCCGGCGTCGACGACCTCCCTGCAGAGCGGGGCAGCCTCGGGCGCGCTCCCGGGCGACGCCTTCCACCTGCGCAACGACACCGGGGAGCAGGGGTTCACCGGCGCCGCGCCGCCGGAGGGCGACCACCCCCACCGCTACTTCTTCGTCGTGCACGCGGTCGGGGAGGAGAGCCTGGGCATCGACGAGACCGCGACCCCGGCGGTGATGAGCTTCAACCTCGCCTTCAAGACGCTGGGTCGGGCCATCATCCACGGCACCTACCAGCGCTGACCCGGCCTGACCCGGCCCGGTCACGGGCGTGAGAGCAGCTCCGAGAACGGGGTCGGGTCGGCCAGCTCGTCCTCGACGCTGCGCAGGCGCGGTGCCGGACGAGGCAGCTCGGCGCCCAGCATCGCGACGAGCTCGGCCGCGGCCCGCTCGACTCGCGCGGACAGGGCCGGGTCGCCGCCGAAGTCCTCGGTCGCCGCGAAGACCGCCGTGGGCACCGTGATCGCCCGGAGGTAGGAGAACAGCGGACGCAGTGCGTGCTCCAGCACCAGCGAGTGCCGAGCCGTTCCTGCGGTCGCTCCCAGCAGGACCGGCTTGCCGAGCAGCATCTCCGGCTCGAGCACGTCGAAGAAGGTCTTGAAGAGGCCGGAGAACGAGGCCGAGAAGACCGGCGTGACCGCGATCAGGGCGTCGGCGGAGCGCACCCGCGCCACGGCGTCGGCGAGCTCCCCCGACGGGAAGCCCGTCAGCAGGTTGTCGGCCAGGGCGTGCGCCAGGGCGCGCAGCTCGATCACGCTCACCCGGGGTGCCTCCCCGGCGTCGGAGAGCCTCCGTACGGTGGCGTCCCTCAGCTGGTCGGCCAGCAGGCGGGTCGAGGAGGGCACCTGGAGCCCGGCGGTGACGACGACGAGGTGGCTCATGCCGACACCTCCGTGCTCTGCGGCGGGGCGGCGGCCATCAGCGACGCGTGAGTGGGGGCCTCGGGTACGTGCGCGGGCCGCAGTGCGGCGAACTCCTTGCGCAGCACCGGGACCACTTCCTCGCCGAGCAGGTCCAGCTGCTCCAGCACCGTCTTGAGCGGCAGCCCGGCGTGGTCCATCAGCCACAGCTGGCGCTGGTAGTCGCCGGCGTACTCCCGGAAGCTGAGCGTCCGTTCGATCACCTGCTGCGGCGACCCGACGGTCAGCGGCGTGGCACTGCTGAACTCCTCCAGCGAGGGACCGTGACCGTAGACCGGAGCGTTGTCGAAGTACGGCCGGAACTCGTTGACCGCGTCCTGGCTGTTGCGGCGCATGAACACCTGGCCGCCCAGGCCGACGATGGCCTGGTCCGCGGTGCCGTGGCCGTAGTGCTCGAACCGGCGACGGTAGAGCCGGATCATCTGTGCGGTGTGGGACGCGGGCCAGAAGATGTGGTTGGAGAAGAACCCGTCGCCGTAGAACGCCGCCTGCTCAGCGATCTCCGGACTGCGGATCGACCCGTGCCAGACGAAGGGCGGCACACCGTCGAGCGGCCGCGGGGTGGAGGTGAAGCCCTGGAGCGGGGTGCGGTGCTTACCCTGCCAGCTCACCACGTCCTCGCGCCACAACCGGTGCAGCAGTGCGTAGTTCTCCACGGCGAGCTCGATGCCGTCGCGGATGTCACGACCGAACCACGGGTACACCGGGCCGGTGTTGCCACGGCCCAGCATCAGGTCCATCCGCCCGTCCGCGAGGTGCTGCAGCTGGGCGTAGTCCTCCGCGATCCGCACCGGGTCCGTGGTGGTGATCAGGGTGGTCGAGGTGGACAGGATCAGCCGCTCGGTCTGAGCCGCCACGAAGGCCATAGTCGTGGTGGGTGAGGATGCCGCGAAGGGAGGGTTGTGGTGCTGACCGAACGCCATCACGTCCAGGCCCACCTCCTCGGCCTTGCGGGCGATGGCGACGGTGGCCTTGATCCGCTCGTGCTCGGTGGGAGTGCGTCCCGTGGTGGGATCGGTGGTGACGTCTCCGACGGTGAAGATCCCGAACTGCATGACCGCTCCCCTTTGGTTGAAGGCACAACTACACGCAGAACCCGCGCGTACGGCGTCCTATTCCTCGAGGGACCTCGTGCCCCTCAGGCCGCGATCCAGGTCGGGCTACTCCCCCACACCTGCGTGCGCCCGACCGGGAGACTGCGAGAATCCAGGTCATGCCCATCGACGAGTCCGCAACCGACGTCGTGCTCGGAGCGCCGTACACGGCGGAGACCATCCAGCTCCCGGGCGACGAGGAGGGAGCGGTCGTCGCGACCCTGGTCCGGCGACCGACCCACGGGCCCACCAACTGCGCCGTGCTGCACGTCCACGGCTTCGCCGACTACTTCTTCCACACCGAGTACGCCGAGTGGTGGACGGAGCGGGGCTACACCTTCTACGCCCTCGACCTGCGCAAGTACGGCCGGTCCATCCGCCCGCACCAGACCCCGAACTACGTCACCGACCTGCACGACTACTTCCCCGAGATCGACGAGGCGTGGCGTCGGATCACCGAGCGCGACGGCCACGAGGCAGTGGTGGGCAGCGCGCACTCCACGGGCGGACTCACCCTGCCGCTCTGGGCCGACGAGAGACGATCCCCGCTCTCCGGACTGGTGCTCAACTCCCCCTGGTTCGAGCTGCAGGGCCCGTGGTGGCTGCGCACGGTGGGGACCACGGTGCTGCAGCAGGTCGCCGCGATGGCCCCCCGGCAGGTCATCCCTCGCACGGTGCGTGGCTTCTACGGCGAGTCGCTGCACTCCGAGCTCGGTGGGGAGTGGGACTACGACCTTGCCTGGAAGCCCGTCGAGTCCTGGCCGATGCGAGCCGGCTGGATCTCCGCCATCCGCGCCGGGCATGCCGCTCTGCACCGGGGCCTCGACCTGAGCTGTCCGACGCTGGTGCTCTCCTCGGCCCGCTCCGCCCAGCCTCAGGAGATGAGCGAGGAGGTGACCAGCAGCGACATCGTCCTCGACGTGGAGCAGATCCGTCGCTGGGCGCCGTCGCTGGGCCGCCACGTCACGAGCGTGGCACTGGTGGGCGCCATCCACGACGTGGTGCTCTCCCGTGCCGAGGTGCGCCGGGAGGTCTACTCGACCCTGGACCGGTGGCTCGCCGCGTTCGTGGAGGCCTGAGGAGGCCGATGATCGGCGCCGATCAGCTCAGCGCGCCACGAAGAAGACCAGGGCGGTGAGCCCCACGGCCACGATCGCCAGCCGGAGCGCCTTGTCGGGGAGCCGGCGCCCCACCTTGGCTCCCAGCAGCCCGCCGATCACCGAGCCGGTGGCGATCAGGAGCACCACCTGCCAGTCCACGTCGGCCACCACGACGAAGATGAGGCCGGCGACTCCGTTGACCAGGGCTGCCAGCACGTTCTTCACGCCGTTGAGCCGTTGCAGGGTCTCCGGGATGCCGATCCCCATGACCGCCATCAGCAGCACGCCCTGGGCGGCCCCGAAGTAGCCGCCGTACACCCCCGTGGCCGCCACAGCGGGCCAGACCCAGACCGCACCCTGCTCGGGCAGTCCGCCGAGATGGGCGTGACGTCGCGCCACGGCAGCAGAGATCCGAGGGCCGGCGACGACCAGGACGACCCCCAGCAGGATCAGCACCGGCACGATCGACTCGAAGGCCGACGCGGGCAGCACCAGCAGCAGGGTGGCCCCCACGGTGCCACCCAGCACCGAGGCAACAGCCAGCCGAGCGACCCGGGCACGTTGTCCCGACAGCTCGGCGCGGTAGCCCAGGGCACCGGCGAGCGAACCGGGCACCAGGCCGATGGTGTTGGAGACGTTCGCGGTCACCGGGGGCACTCCGAACGCCAGCAGGGTCGGGAACGTGATGAGCGTTCCCGACCCCACGATCGCGTTGATGGCTCCGGCGCCCACGCCCGCCAGCAAGACGACGGCCGCTTCCCAGAGCATCACGGGGCTGGCGTGTCCCCTCCAGTGCTCTCCGGCACCTGCGAGACCTGCTTCGCCTCGGCGATGGCCTCCTCGACGGCCTTGCTGGCCGAGGACTGGCCCATCTCGGCCGACGAGCGCGGCAGCTGCGGCTCGGAGGGCCCCATGTCCACCCGCTTGGTGGGGGTGGCGTCGCGCGGGATGCCGGCCATGTCGGTCATGGTCGACCCCAGCCCTTCGAGGGCCTTGCCGATCTCGGACGGCACGATCCACACCTTGTTGGCGTCGCCCTCGGCGATCTTGGGCATCATCTGGAGATACTGGTAGGCCAGCAGCGACTGGTCCGGCCGGCCGTCGTGGATGGCCTGGAAGACCGTCTGGATGGCCTGGCCCTCACCCTGGGCGCGAAGGATCTGCGCCTCCCGGTCGGCCTGGGCCCGCAGGATCTGCGACTCCCGGTCGCCCTCGGCGGAGAGGATCGCGGCCTGCTTGGAGCCCTCGGCGGTGAGGATGGCCGACTGTCGCTGCCCCTCCGCGGTCAGGATGGCCGCACGCTTGTCGCGGTCGGCACGCATCTGCTTCTCCATCGAGTCCTTGATGGAGGGCGGCGGGTCGATGCCCTTGAGCTCGACCCGGTTCACCCGGATCCCCCAGCGTCCGGTCGCCTCGTCGAGCACGCCTCGCAGACCGGTGTTGATCGAGTCGCGGCTGGTGAGCGTCTCCTCCAGGTCCATGCCACCCACGATGTTGCGCAGCGTGGTCATGGTCAGCTGCTCGATGGCCTGGATGTAGTTGGCGATCTCGTAGGTGGCCGCCACCGGGTCGGTGACCTGGAAGTAGATGACGGTGTCGATGGAGACGACGAGGTTGTCCTCGGTGATCACCGGCTGCGGCGGGAAGCTCACCACCTGCTCCCGGAGGTCGATCAGGTAGCGGACCCGGTCGATGAACGGGACCACGATGTTGAGTCCGGCCGGGAGCGACTGCTTGTACTTGCCGAACCGTTCGACGATCCCGGCACGGGCCTGCGGGACGATGCGCAACGTCTTGGCCATCACGACGATGACGAAGATCAACAACAGCGCCAGCAGGACGAGGAATGCCTCCACTGCGCCTCCTAACTGATGGTGGATGGGTGAATCAGGGCTCGAGTCGCGCGACGGGGTACACGACGGCGGTGGCGCCGCGGATCTCCAGCACCTCGACCGTCTCGCCCGCGGGGATGGTGGCGGTGTCGTCGTAGGGCTGGGCGGTCCAGATCTCACCGGCCAGCTTGATCCGTCCGACCGCGAGCCCCGAGATCTCCTCGGTCACGAGTGCCTGCTTGCCGACCAGCTTGCCGTGGCCCAGCTGCAGCTCCGGGCCGGAGTGCAGACGCTTGACCATGGAGGGCCGGGCCAATGTCAACGCGGCCAGGGAGGCGGCGGCAGCGGCGATCACCTGGACGGCGACGTGGAGGTCCAGCGCGGCCGCGACCATGCCGACCAGGGCGCCGGCTGCCAACATGGCCAGCACCAGGTCCAGGCTGAACATCTCGGCCACGCCCAGGACCACGGCGATGCCCAGCCAGGTCTCCCACGCGTGGTCACGGAACCATTCCATGCCCGGAGCCTATCCCGAAGGGGTGTGACAGACGCCGCAGGTCGCGCTCTGCCGAGAGGTTGTGCCGGGTGCGGGTCAGAGCACGCGGCGCGCCGGTCGACGCCGCGCGGCGTAGCGGCCGTCGGCGACCGTGAGAGACAACGGCATCCCGAAGGTCTCCGAGAGCGCCTCCTCGGTCACCACGCGGTCCAGCGGACCCTGGGCCACCACCCGGCCCTGACGGAGCATCAGGGCGTGGGTGAAACCGGGCGGGATCTCCTCGACGTGGTGGGAGACCAGCACCGTCGCCGGGGAGTCCGGATCCATGGCCAGGCTGGAGAGGGTGGAGACCAGGTCCTCGCGGCCACCGAGGTCGAGACCCGCGGCCGGCTCGTCGAGCAGCAGCAGCTCTGGGTCCGTCATCAGGGCCCGGGCGATCTGGACCCGCTTCCGCTCACCCTCGCTGAGGGTGCCGAAGGTGCGCATCGCCAGGTGCTCGGCGCCGACCTCGGCGAGCAGGCCGGCGGCCCGGTCGTGGTCCAGCTCGTCGTAGGACTCACGCCAGCGGCCCACCACGCCGTACGACGCGGAGACCACGACGTCGCGGACCAGCTCGTCGCGGGGTATCCGGTCGGCGATCGCGGCGCTGGTCAGCCCGATCCGCGGCCGCAGCTCGAAGACGTCCACGGTGCCCAGCACCTCGTCCAGGATCCCCACCACACCGGCGGTGGGATGGATCTGAGCGGCCGCAACCTGCAGCAGGCTGGTCTTCCCGGCGCCGTTCGGGCCCAGCACCACCCAGCGCTCGTCGTCGTCGACAGACCAGGACACCTCCTCCAGCAAGGTGGTCCGGCCTCGGCGCACGGTGACGTCGGCGAACTCCAGCACGGCGCTCATGCCCTCACCCTATCCAGGGCCTCATCCGCCCCCGTGGGTAGCCTCACCGAGCGTGAACAGTTCTCTGCCCGAGGCCGCGGCTCTCGCCTGGTGGGGCACCGCCTGGCTGCGTGGTGCCGTCGTGACCGACCTCGTCCTCGACGAGGTGGTGGGTCCGCAGGACGTCCACACCGTGCTGCTCGGCGGCACCACGGCCACGGAGCAGTCACCCGCGGGCCTGCTCGACCTCCTGCTGGCCCTGCGGCGGGCCGGTGCCGGTTCCCTCGGGCTCGCCCTGCCGATCGAGGGGGACCCGCTGGGTCTGGGCGGCCCGGTGGACTTCAACGCCGAGGCGATCGAGGCGGGTCAGGCCGTGGTGTCCCCCGAGGCCGGGCTCGGGGCCGTCCCCCGTCGCGTGGGACGCGGAGTGACCTGGGTGCTGGGGCCGGCGCGCCGGCGCGGC
>NZ_POAG01000017.1:385876-394236 GCF_002930065.1 Nocardioides sp. 616
CGCGACGCGGTTGGCGGCGCTGGACGTGGCGAGCTGGCGGCCCGAGGCGGCTGACGCCCTGATGAACCTGCGGCACCTGCCGCAGCTGCAGGCACCGCCGGGGACGCCGCCCCGGTGCGTGGAGCTGGCCGCACGGGCCGTCCAGGCGCAGGAGATCGTGGCCCTGGCGACGCAGGACCACGGGGCGGCGGTCACCGCGGCCCAGATGGTCCAGCGGGAGGAGGCCCTGCTCGGTCTGGAACGGGCCGCCCGCCGGGCGCTGGTGGCCTCCTGCTCCCCCGAGGTGTGGCCCGAGAGTTGATCCTGTGCGTCGCGGCCTCACCGCACCGCAGTAGCCTCAGCGGTGCCATGGACGAGACTGACCCCAAGACCCTGCTGATCACCCTCACCGGCAAGGACCGACCCGGGGTGACGGCCGCAGTCTTCTCCCGGCTCGCCGCAGCCGGCGTCGAGGTCCTCGACATCGAGCAGATCGTGCTGCGCGGCCGGCTGGTGCTGGGGGTCCTGGTCAGCGCTCCCCGTGACTGGAAGCGGTTGCGCGACGCAGTCACCGAGACCGCGTCGGCGCTCGGCATGCAGGTCGAGGTGGACCGGGGGGTGGGCGACAACAAGGTCCGCGCCGTCGGGCGCAGCCACGTCACGGTCATCGGATCGCCCTTGCGGGCCGCGGCGATGGCCGCCATCGCCGGGCGGATCGCCGACTGCGGCGCCAACATCGACCGGATCGAGCGGATGGCGCGCTATCCGGTCACCGCCATCGACCTGCACGTCTCCGGGGTGGAGCCGGTGGAGCTGCGCCGCGTGCTGGCCACCGAGGCCGCGGCACAGGGTGTCGACATCGCCGTCCAGCCGGCCAACCTGCTGCGGCGCGGCATGCGGCTCATCGTGATGGACGTCGACTCCACGCTGGTCCAGGGCGAGGTGATCGAGATGCTCGCCGCGCACGCGGGCGCGGAGGCGGAGGTCGCTCGGATCACCGAGGCGGCCATGCGCGGGGAGCTCGACTTCGAGGAGTCCCTGAGGCACCGGGTGGCGCTGCTCGAGGGTCTGCCGGCCAGCGCGCTCGACGAGGTGTACGACGCCCTGGTCCTGGCCCCCGGCGCGCGCACCATGGTCCGGACGCTGCGTCGCCTCGGGTACCGCTTCGCCCTCGTCTCGGGCGGGTTCAGCCAGATCACCGACCGTCTGGCGGCGGACCTGAGCATCGACTTCGCACGCGCCAACGAGCTGGAGATCGTCGACGGCCGGCTCACCGGGGGCATCGTCGGGCCGGTCGTGGACCGCGCCGGCAAGGCGAGCGCCCTGCGCGAGTTCGCCGCCGCCGTAGGGGTGCCCCAGGCAGCCGTCATCGCGATCGGTGACGGCGCCAACGACCTCGACATGCTCGACGCCGCCGGGCTGGGCATCGCCTACAACGCCAAGCCGATGGTGCGCGACGCCGCGGACACTGCCGTCAACGTGCCCTACCTCGACGCGATCGTGTACCTGCTCGGCATCTCCCGTGAGGAGGTCGAGGCGGCGGACGCCGAGGTCGGCATCATCACTCCCGCTCCCCCGCTCTGAGACGACCAGCCGCGGGTCAGCGCACCGATCTGCGGCCCACGACGCAGGTTCCGGACACCTCGTCGTCCGTGACGATCTCGGGCGCGAACCCGCGCCACAGCATCCGTGCCGCCGTGGCCTCCGCCTGGGCGCGGCTGGCCTCGACCACCACGACCCCCGCAGGCGCGAGCAGCCGGCTGGCCGCAGCCACCACCCGGTCCTGCATCCGGGTGCCGTCGGGTCCTCCGTCCAAGGCGATCAGCGGCTCGTGGTCGCGGGCGTCCACCGGCATCAGGTCGATCTGCCCCGACGGTACGTAGGGGGCGTTGGCGACCACGACATCCACCCTCCCCGCCAGGGCGGTCGGCAGGCCCGACTCCATGTCACCCTGGTGGACCTGACCTCCGCGGGGCTCCAGGTTCTCCCGCGCACAGGCCACCGCACGCTCGTCGATGTCCGAGGCATGCACGGTCACGTCCGCGCGGCCCCCTGCCACAGCGGCCGCCAGGCCGCCGGCGCCGCAGCACAGCTCGACCAGGACGCCATGCCGGGGCAGGTGCGCCAGGGCCTGCTCGAGCAGGAGGACCGAGCGGCGGCGCGGCACGAAGACCCCCGGACCCACCGCGATCCGGAGCCCGGCGAACTCCGCCCATCCCAGGATGTGCTCGAGAGGCTCGCCCGCCATCCGGTCGAGCAGCGCGAGCTCGAGCTCGGGTCCGGCGAACTGAGCCAGCAGCAGCTCGGCCTCCTCCTCCGCGAAGACGCAGCCCGCCGTCCGAAGGCGGTCGGCCACTGTGTCCCGATCGAGCCAGTCAGGGTCGACCGACATGGAACCCCTCCACGCGTGCCGTCCCGAGCTCCAGCTCGTCCCAGCTGCCGTCCAGCGCGAACAGGGTCAGCGACGCGGTCGGGAATCCGCCGGCCATCCGGGCCAGCACGTCCGGGTCACCGGTGCCGTCGGAGAGCAGCTGGGCCAGGTAGGACACCGTCGGGTTGTGCCCCAGCACGAGCGCGGTCCGTGCGGCCTGGGGGAACTCCCTGATCAGGTCCAGTGCCGACTCCGGCCCGGCGGCGTAGAGCGCCTCCTGCACGTCGGGTCGTACCGTCCAGCCGGCCGCGTCACTGACCGCCTGCCAGGTGTCCCGGGTCCGGACCGCGGCGGAGACCAGGGCGTGGTCGGGCACGAACCCGCGCTCGGCGAGCCAGCGCCCTGCCTCGCCCGCGTCCTCGCGTCCCCGCTCTGTCAGGGCGCGTTCGAGGTCACTGCTACCGACCGCCTCCGCCTTGGCGTGACGCATCACAACGAGGAGTCGGGTGTCCTTCTGCACTGGGTCACTCTGACAGGCACTAGCCTCCGTGTCATGCCAGATCACCCCGCAGGTCCCCTGATGATCATCGGCGGGGCAGAGGACAAGCTCCGTCGACGCACCATCCTCAAGGAGTTCGTGACCCGGTCCGGCGGTGCGCAGGCCCGGATCGTGGTGATCCCGGTCGCGTCCTCCCTCGGTACCGAGATCGTCGAGCTGTACGACGCGGTCTTCACCAAGCTCGGCGCCGGCCGGGTGGTCGCGGCCTGCCCGAGCAGCCGGGACGAGGCCCATGACCCCGACCTGGTGGCGCTCCTGGAGGACGCCACCGGGATCTTCATGACCGGCGGAAACCAGCTGAAGCTGTCAGGCATCGTGTCCGGCACCCCGTTCGGGGACGCCATCGTCGCTGCGCATCGGCGCGGTGCCGTGGTCGCGGGGACCAGTGCCGGGGCCAGCATCCAGTCCTCACACATGGTCGCGTTCGGCGTCGGCGGCGCCACGCCCAAGCAGCGGATGACCCAGGTCGCCGCAGGACTCGGCCTGGTCGGGTCCGCGGTGATCGACCAGCACTTCGAGCAGCGCAACCGCTACGGGCGGCTGCTGATGATCGTGTCCCAGTCCCCGCAGCTGCTCGGCATCGGCGTCGACGAGGACACGTGCGCCGTCGTCGACACCGTCGACGGCCGACAGCGGCTGCGGGTGCTGGGCCGAGGTGCGGTGACCATCCTCGACCCGGCGCGGATGACCACGAACGCCCACGAGGCCGCGCGCTCGTCCCCGCTGCTCAGCAGCGGGGTGATGCTGCACGTCCTCCCCGAGGGAGCGGTCTTCGACCTGGGCGATCGACGCCTGGTGCCACAGGACCCGGTGCTCGACGCGGAGGAGGTCCGGGGGCTGGCCGAGGCCGAGCACGACCTGCGGACCATGGCTCGCGACATCGCCGCATCAGACGCCTCGCCCAGCACTCTGCGACGCCGAATGGCACGCAAGCGTCCCGTTGCCGGGCTCGCCCCCGGCGGCCTCGACTCCACGACACGCAGCACCACCCAGGACAGCACCCACAGCAGCACCCACACCAGCAGCCACGACACCAGCCACGACACCAGCCACGACACCGAGGGAGACGCCCGATGAGCGAGCGACCGACGCCCGACCTGGCCATCCTCGAGACGCGGGTCTACCGCGGTGCCAACGTCTGGTCCTACGAGCGGGCCATCCACCTGGTGGTGGACCTCGGCGTGCTCGAGCAGTTCCCCACCAACACCCTCCACGGCTTCACCGAGGAGCTGCTCACCATGCTGCCGGGGCTGCGTGAGCACTCCTGCTCGCGGGGGCGCCGTGGCGGGTTCGTGGAGCGCCTGACCGAGGGCACCTGGCTCGGCCACGTCGCCGAGCACGTCGCCCTGGCCCTCCAGCAGGTTGTGGGCCACGACATCCGCCGCGGCAAGACACGCGGCGTCAAGGGGCAGACCGGTGTCTACAACGTCATCTACGCCTACGTCGACGAGCAGGTGGGGCTCGCGGCGGGCAAGCTCGCCGTACGGCTGGTCAACCACCTCGTGGACGCCGACCCCGAGTTCGACTGGGCACACGAGCTGGAGCAGTTCATCCTCCGTGCAGAGCGCACCGCCTTCGGTCCCTCGACCCAGGCGATCCTCGACGAAGCGGTCTCCCGCGACATCCCCTGGATCCGGCTCAACCAGCACTCCCTGGTCCAGCTCGGCCAGGGCGTGCACGCGAAGCGGATCCGCGCGACCATGACCTCGAGCACCTCCGCGATCGCCGTGGACATCGCCTCGGACAAGGACCTCACCACCAAGCTGCTGGCCGCGGCGGGCCTGCCGGTACCCAAGCAGGAGTCGGTGCGCACCGCCGACCAGGCGGTCCGGGTGGCAGAGCGCATCGGCTACCCGGTGGTCGTCAAGCCGCTGGACGGCAACCACGGTCGCGGCGTCTGCCTCGACCTGCGCGACGAGCAGGCGGTGCGAGACTCCTTCGAGATCGCCCTGGGGCAGTCCCGCGGCGGCTGGGTCATCGTCGAGAGCCTGGTGCTGGGCAAGGACTACCGGTGCCTGATCATCGACGGTCGGCTCGCCGCCATCGCCGAGCGCGTCCCCGCCCATGTCGTCGGTGACGGTCGCTCCAGCGTGGAGCAGCTGGTGGACCTCACCAACGCGGACCCGCGCCGCGGCGTCGGTCACGAGAAGGTCCTGACCCGGATCAAGGTCGACGCCGGTGCGGAGGAGGTCCTCGCCGCCCAGGGGCACTGCCTCACCTCGGTGCCCGAGGAGGGCGAGATGGTCAAGCTCGCCCTGACCGGCAACATGTCCACCGGTGGCATCTCCATCGACCGCACCTTCGAGGCCCACCCCGAGAACATCGAGATCGCGGAGGAAGCCGCTCGGATGATCGGGCTGGACATCGCCGGCATCGACTTCATCTGTCCCGACATCACCGAGCCGGTCCGTGAGACCGGCGGGGCGATCTGCGAGGTGAACGCCGCACCCGGGTTCCGGATGCACACCCACCCCACGATCGGGGAGCCCCAGTTCATCGCCAAGCCAGTGGTGGACATGCTCTTCCCGGCCGGGACGCAGAGCCGCATCCCGATCGTCGCGGTCACGGGCACCAACGGCAAGACGACCACCAGCCGCATGATCAGCCACATCTTCAAGGGCATGGGACGCAAGGTCGGGATGACCTCGACCGACGGCGTGGTGATCGACGAGCGCCTGCTCATCAAGGCCGACGCCTCCGGACCCCGCAGCGCCCGCATGGTGCTGCAGAACCCCCGCGTCGACTTCGCGGTCTTCGAGGTCGCTCGCGGCGGGATCCTGCGCGAGGGACTCGGCTACGAGCGCAACGACGTGGCCGTGGTCATCAACGTGCAGCCGGACCACCTCGGGCTGCGCGGCATCGACACCGTGGAGCAGCTGGCCGACGTCAAGGCGGTGCTGGTCGAGGCCGTGCCCCGCGACGGCCATGCGGTGCTCAACGCTGACGACCCGCTGGTGCGGGCCATGAAGCGCAAGTGCTCCGGGGAGGTCGTCTGGTTCTCCATGGAGGAGCCCGGCTCGGAGGTGCGCGAGATGATCGACTCGCACTGTCGCCGGGGCGGCAAGGCGCTGGTGCTGAACCCCTCCGAGCGCGGGGAGATGATCGTGGTACGTCACGGGCGTCGCGAGATGCAGCTGGCCTGGACCCACCTGCTGCCGGCCACCTTCAGCGGCCGGGCGCGGATGAACGTGCAGAACTGCCTGGCCGCCGCGGCCGCGGCCTTCGCCGCCGGAGCCCCGCTGCACGACATCCGACAGGGGCTGCGCACCTTCTCCACCAGCTACTACCTGTCACCGGGCCGGCTCAACGAGGTCGAGGTCAACGGCGTCAACGTCATCGTCGACTACTGCCACAACGCTCCCGGCATGCGGATGCTGGGCGACTTCGTCGACCGGCTCGGCGAGTCGATGGAGTCCTCCCACGACCTCGCCCGGCCTTCGCGCATCGGCATCATCGCCACCGCCGGGGACCGGCGCGACGAGGACATGCGCGAGCTCGGACACG
Source organism: Nocardioides sp. 616 (assembly GCF_002930065.1). Classification (NCBI taxonomy): domain Bacteria; kingdom Bacillati; phylum Actinomycetota; class Actinomycetes; order Propionibacteriales; family Nocardioidaceae; genus Nocardioides; species Nocardioides sp. 616. Next base: position 392,290 of record NZ_POAG01000017.1, read on the forward strand.
TGGCTGCCCAGCACTTCGACGTCCTCGTCGTCCGGGAGGACGACTCCCTGCGTGGCCGCGAGCGGGGCGAGGTCGCCAGCCTGGTGGCAGAGGGAGTCCGCACCGCGATGGAGGCGGGCGCCCGTTGCAAGCGCATCGAGACCGTGCTGGACGAGATCAGCGCGGTCAGGCGAGCGATGAGCCACGCGAACCGCGGCGACCTGGTGGTCGTGTGCGTGGACCAGCACGGCGCGGTGATGTCGGAGCTGGAGAACTGGTCCAAGACCGCGCACGCCGGGGCTGGCGCGTCGGAGGAGAACCCGACCGCGGACCCGGACTACACCCCGTCGGTCACCGAGGGGCAGGGCGCCTGAGGCAGGCCGCCTGAGGCAGGTGCCTCAGGCGGCCACCTGGACCTTCGCGCGCAACGCCTCGGGGGAGTCCGGGATCCCCCCGTGCGCGGCGATCCAGTCGTAGCACTCCTGCCGTTCGGCGTGGCACATCAGTCCGACCACGTCACCGGGCCGCGCCTGGGCGACCAGCGCTGCCAGGCACTCGACCTCGGTGGGCCAGGACTCCAGCTCGGTGACGCCCACGCGGGCGGCGCCCTCCCTCAGCAGGTCGTCGAGGTCCTCGCGCGTGCGGTCGCGCAGGTAGCGGTCCTTGTGGCCGATCGCCACCACGTCGCTGTCGCGGGCCCCGATCTCCCCCAGCATCGCGATGAGGTCGTCGGTGCGGTCACCCACGGCGCCCAGGCCCAGCAGCAGTCGGGATCCCGGCGCCCGGACGCCGTTCATGATCTCGATCATCGCCTCGAGCCCGGCCTCGTTGTGCGCCAGGTCCATCACGACCGAGAAGCCGTCGATGCTGAAGAAGTTCATCCTGCCCGGGTTGTGCTCGGCGTCGGGCCGGAAGGTCCGCAGGCCCTGCGCCACGTCCTCGCGGGTGATGCCGATCGCCAGCGCAGCCGACGCTGCGGCCAGCACGTTCTCGACGTTGAACCGGGAGAGCCCCGCGAGGGTCATCGGGACGTCCACGACCTCGACCAGCGGCTCCGGGTCCGCCCCCGGCTCCTGGGTGCACACCCAGCCGTCGATGACGGTGGTGGCCCGGCCACCCTCGTCGAGCACCGCCCGCAACGAGGGGGCACCGGGGTCCCGGGAGAACACCCAGGGCCTGGCCTTCAGCCCCGTTCGCATGGCGAAGACTCGCGGGTCGTCGCCGTTGAGGACCGCCCAACCGCCCTTGCGGGTGATCCCCGGCACCACGGCCTTGACCTCCGCGAGCTGGTCCACGGTGTCGATCCCTTGCAGCCCGAGGTGGTCGGCGGTCACGTTGGTGACCACCGAGACGTCGTTGTGGGTCAGGCCGATGCCCTTGAGCAGGATGCCGCCACGCGCGGTCTCGGTGACCGCGAGCTCGACCTCGGGGTGCGCCAGGATCCGGCCGGCGCCGCTCGGCCCGGAGTAGTCCCCCGGCTCGATGAGCGCGCCGTCGATGTAGACGCCGTCGGTGTTGGACCATCCGACGAGCTGCCCCGCGCCGCGCGCGAGGTGGGCGATCATCCGGCTGGTGGTGGTCTTGCCGTTGGTCCCGGTGACCGCCACCACGGGGATCTTGGGGTTGATGGTGCGGGGCCGCTCACCGGACACGGATGCTGCCACCTGGGCGGCCGCCGTACCGACCACGTGGTCGATGTCGGAGCTGGGCAGCGCGTCGAGGACCTCGGCCACCGCCCGGCCCAGCGCCTGGGCACGCTCCCGCCGACGCCACGGGAAGGCCACCACCACCTGGCGGGGGTCGCTGGTGGGACGGACCCGCACGGCCAGCTTGCGGGTTCCGGCCTCGGCCGCCACCGCGCGCACCAGCCGTTCCACGGCGCGCAGCGCGAACCGCTGCCGGAACCCCGACTGCGCACCACCGGGCCGGGCGCTGCGCAGCCCGATACGGGCGGCGAAGCGCAGCGCC
>NZ_POAG01000017.1:394488-438945 GCF_002930065.1 Nocardioides sp. 616
GTCCGAGATGGCACCGACGTCCAGGGTGAGCTTGATCGCGGCACGGGGGAAGTACAGATTGGGTCCTTCCAGGACCCTCAGCTCGACCAGTGAACTCATGGAGCGAACCGTAACCAAGGGCTACGGCGCCGCTCGCGCCGCCCGGGTCAGAGGCCCATCGCGTGGAAGCCGCCGTCCACGTGCACGATCTCCCCCGTGGTCGCGGGAAAGAAGTCCGAGAGCAGCGCCACCACCGCGCGAGCCGTCGGCGTGTGGTCGGTCTCGTCCCAGCCGAGGGGGGCGCGTTCCTTCCAGGCCGACTCCAGGTCCTCGAACCCGGGGATCGCCTTGGCGGCCAAAGTCTTGAGCGGACCGGCCGAGACGAGGTTGCAGCGGATGCCGTCCGGGCCCAGGTCTCGCGCGAGGTAGCGCGAGGTTGACTCCAGGCCGGCCTTCGCCACCCCCATCCAGTCGTACGCCGGCCAGGCGGTCGTGGCGTCGAAGGTGAGCCCGACCAGGGAGCCACCGGCTCCCATCAGCGGGCGCGCCGCCACCGCCAGCGACTTGAGCGAGTAGGCGGAGACCTGGACCGCCTGGGCGACGTCCTCCCAGGGCCCGGAGAGGAACTTGCCGCCGAGCAGGGTCGCCGGGTTGCCGTAGGCGATGGAGTGGACCACGCCGTCGAGGCCGTCGACGTGCTCACGCACCTGCTCGGCGAGCGAGTCCAGGTGAGACTGGTCGGTCACGTCGAGCTCGAGCACCGGCGGCTCGGTGGGCAACCGCTTGGCGATGCGTCGGGTGATGCCCAACGCCCGGCCGAAGTTGGAGATGAGCACCTCGGCGCCCTGCTCCTGGGCCACTCGCGCCGTGGCGAACCCGATCGAGCTCTCCATCGTGACGCCCGCGACGAGGATCCGCTTGCCGTCCAGAATTCCCATGTCCCGCTCCCTCAATGTCCCATGCCGAGGCCGCCGTCGACCGGGATGACTGCCCCGGTGACGTAGGCCGCTCCGTCTGAGGCGAGCCAGGTGACCGCCGAGGCGACCTCGTCCGGCGTCGCGTATCGGCCCAGCGGTACCTGGGCCCTGATCGTCTCCCGCTGCTCGTCCCCGAGCACTGCGGTCATGTCGGTCTCCACGAAGCCCGGGGCGACCACGTTGGTGGTGATCCCCCGGCTGCCGAGCTCCCGGGCCAGGGAGCGCGCCATACCGACGAGGCCCGCCTTGGAAGCGGCGTAGTTGACCTGGCCCGCTGATCCGAGCATCCCGACCACGGAGGAGATCAGGATGATGCGCCCGCGACGCATCCGGAGCATTCCTCTGGCGGCTCTCTTGGCCAGTCGGAACGATCCCGTCAGGTTGGTTTCGATCACCGAGGACCAGTCCTCCTCCGACATCCGCAGCAGCAGGGTGTCGGAGGTGATCCCGGCGTTCGCCACGAGCACCTCCACGGGCCCGTGCTGCTCCTCGATGATCGCGAAGGCGGCATCCACCGCGGCGGGATCGGTGACGTCGCAGCGCAGGTGCAGCGCACCTTCCGGTCCGCCCCCGGAGCGACTGGTGACCGCGACGCGGTCTCCCGCGGCCAGGAAGGCCAGGGCCACTGCGCGGCCTATCCCGCGGTTGCCCCCGGTGACGAGGACGGACCGAGGAGCTCGGACTTCAGGCTGGGCGGATGTCGGCTGGGTCACGCCACCAGACGCTAGTGATTACCCAGGGGTACGCGAAAAAGGCTGCACCGCTACTCGTCCTCGAGCCGGAAGCCGACCTTCATCGACACCTGGAAGTGCTCCACCTGCCCGTCCTTGGCCTGGCCCCGCACCTGTGTCACCTCGAACCAGTCGATGTGGCGCAGCGTCTTCCCGGCTCGCTCGATCCCGTTGCGGATGGCCTGGTCGACCCCCAACGGGGAGGTGCCGACGATCTCGGTGACTCGATAGGTTCGATCTGACATGGCGCCGACTCTAGCGATTCCGGGGCCGACGTAGACTCCACTCATGTCAAGCAGGCGCCCCTCCCCGGACGGCGACCCCGTCCGGATCACCACGGCGGCGACCAACCGCCAGGAGGAGATCTCGCACCGGCAGCGCCGATACGTCATCTCCATGACGATCCGCACCGTGTGCTTCCTGGCCGCCGTCGCCGTCGGGCCGGGCTGGCTGCGCTGGGTGCTGATCGCCGGGGCCGTGCTGCTGCCCTACGTCGCGGTGGTCCTGGCCAACGGCACCGACAACCGGTCCGACGCGTTCGCGCTGCGCGGTGCGCCCGCGGGTCATGAGCTCCCGGGACGCTCCCCGGGCTCGCTGCCGGGGGGTCCGGAGTGAGCGCCTCCGTGTCGCCGGTGGAGCCTGACACCTGCTCGGCGAAGGGCTGCACCTCGCCCGCCGTGTGGGCGCTGCTGTGGAACAACCCCAAGCTGCACACCCCGGAGCGTCGCAAGACCTGGCTGGCCTGCGAGACTCACCGGTCCTCGCTGGCGGACTTCCTGGGCGCGCGAGCCTTCCTCAAGGACGTGGTCGCGCACCCCTCGGAGTCAGCCGCCGATCGCTGACATCGGTCGGTCCGGCTGGAGGAACGACGGATCGTCGATGCCGTGGCCGGCGAGCTTGCCGCGCATGGCCACGATCCACCGGTCAGCGAGCTCCTGGTCGCTCGCTCCGGCGCGCATCGCGGTCCTCAGGTCGGACTCCTGGCGGGCGAACAGGCAGTTGCGCACCTGACCGTCGGCGGTGAGGCGCACCCGGTCGCAGTCGCCGCAGAACGGCCGGGTCACCGACGCGATGACTCCCACAGTCCCGGGACCACCATCGACCAGGAAGAGCTCCGCGGGGTCGCTGCCGCGCGGCTCCACGGCCGGCGTCAGGGTGAACTCGCGGTCCAGGGCGGCGAAGATCTCCTCTGCCGTCACCATCGCCGTACGGTTCCAGGCGTGCTGGGCGTCCAGCGGCATCTGCTCGATGAAGCGGAGCTCGTAGCCACGCTCCAGGCACCAGCGCAGCAGCTCGGGCGCCTGGTCGTCGTTCACGCCCCGGAGCAGCACCGCGTTGACCTTCACCGGTCCCAGGCCGGCAGCCTTGGCCGCAGCGAGGCCGGCGACCACGTCGTGGAACCGGTCCCGGCGGGTGATCTGGGCGAACGTGTCGGGACGAACCGTGTCCAGGCTGACGTTGACCCGGTGCAGACCTGCCTCGCGCAGGGCGACCGCGGTGCGCTGCAGTCCCAGCGCGTTCGTGGTGATCGACGTCTCCACACCGCCCAGGTCATGGGTTCGGCGGACGATCTCGACGAGTCCGCGGCGTACCAGGGGCTCGCCCCCCGTGAACCGCACCTCCCGCACCCCGAGCATCCGGACGCCGATGGTCACCAGACGGACGACTTCGTCGTCGCTGAGCGTTGCCTCGTCCGGCAGCCACTCCAGCCCCTCCGCCGGCATGCAGTAGGAGCACCGGAGGTTGCACCGGTCGGTCAGCGACACGCGCAAGTCGGTCGCGACCCGACCGTAGAGGTCCTCCAGCGGCTGCACCATCTCTCGAGCATAGGTGCTGGCGCCTCATCGCTACAGGGGCAGAGATAACCTCGGGGTGTGCATCGTCTGGGGTTTCTGGTCAGCAAGCGGTGGGCCCTCTTCTTCGTGGCGGTGGTGGTCCTCTCGTATGCCGCCGTGCTGCTCGGACAGTGGCAGTTCCACCGGCTCGAGGACCGGCGCGAACGCAACGAGCTGGTTCAACGCAATGAGAACCTGCCGCCCGCCCCGGTGACCGAGGTCCTCGGCGTGGGACGAACCGTGCAGGCCGGTGACGAGTGGCGTCTGGTGGAGGCCACCGGGACCTACGCCACCGAGGACACCGTGGTGGTCCGCTACCGCACCCGCGACAGCAAGTCCGGCGTCCAGTCCGTGGTTCCACTGGAGCTGGCGAACGGGACCTCCCTGCTGGTGGACCGCGGCTGGTGGCCGACCGCCAACCGTGGCGAGGTGCCTGACGATCTTCCCGCTCCCCCCTCCGGGACCGTCACCGTGACCGGCTGGGTGCGGGCCGACGCGGAGGGCGACAGCACCCAGGTGGTGGACCAGAGCACGCGCGCCATCTCAAGCGAGCGCATCGGCGAGGCGCTGGACCGCGAGGTGCTCGGCGGGTTCGTCGCCGCGCGGAGCGAGTCCCCGGAGCCGGCCACTCCCCTGTCCCCCACGGACTTGCCGGAGCTCGACGAGGGACCGCACTTCTTCTACGGCCTGCAGTGGTGGTTCTTCGGTGCGCTGGCCGTCTTCGGCTTCTTCTACCTGCTCTACGACGAGCTGCGTGACCGGCGCACGCCGACCCAGCAAGGGCACCGCCGCTCGGCCCGGCGAGGCGACGGGAAGAGCTCGGGCGAGCCGGACGACGTCCCGTCCCGCGACGGAGCGCAGGACACCGCTCGAATCTGACCCGCCCAGACCGCGCACCTGCACCCCTACGGCGGCCCGCGCGGTCAGGTCAGCTGAGGCGCGGAGGGCTCGGCGAAGAACTGCTGCCGGTAGAGGTCGGCGTACAGCCCGCCGGAGGCGAGCAGCTGCTCGTGCGTGCCGGACTGCACGACGCGACCGTCCTCGACCACCAGGATCTGGTCGGCCTTGCGAACGGTGGAGAGCCGGTGCGCGATGACCAGCGAGGTCCGGCCCTCCAGAGCGGTCTCGAGCGCTCGTTGCACCGCGGCCTCGGACTCGCTGTCCAGATGCGCGGTGGCCTCGTCGAGGACGACGATCGAGGGCGCCTTGAGCAGCAGTCTGGCGATGGCCAGCCGCTGGCGCTCGCCGCCGGAGAGCCGGTAGCCCCGGTCCCCCACGACCGTGTCCAGGCCGTCGGGCAGGGTGCGGACCAGCCGAGCGATCTGGGCCGCCTCGAGGGCCTGCCAAATCTCCTGGTCGCTGGCGCCAGGGCGGGCGTAGACCAGGTTGGCGCGGATCGTGTCGTGGAACATGTGGGAGTCCTGGGTGACGTAGCCGACCACTGCCTCCAACGACTTCAGGGTGACGTCGCGCACGTCCTGGCCGCCCACCCGCACCGCGCCCGCGCCGACCTCGTAGAGGCGCGCCACCAGGTGGGTGATGGTGGTCTTCCCGGCACCCGAGGGCCCCACCAGCGCCACCATCTGGCCAGGTTCCGCGGTGAAGGTGATGTCGTGCAGGACCTGGCCGGACTCCCGGGAGTCGGTCCGCGCGACCCCCTCAAGAGAGGCCAGCGAGACCTCTTCCGCGCGCGGGTAGCGGAAGGCCACGTGGTCGAACTCCAGCCGGGCTGCTGTGGGCGGCAGGTCGACGGCGTCCGGCTTCTCCTGGATCGTCGAAGGCAGGTCGAGGACCTCGAAGACCCGGTCGAAGGAGACCAGGGCGGTCATCACGTCGATCCGGACGTTGGACAGGTTCTGCAGCGGTCCCAGGAGGCGGAGCAGCAGGATGCCCAGGGCCAGCACGGTGCCGAGCGACAGCGAGCCGGAGATCACCATGCGGCCACCGACCCCGTAGACCAGCGCGGTCGCCAGGGCCGGGACCAGCAGCATCGTTGCCATGAAGACCCTGGTGATCAGCGAGATCTGCACACCCAGGTCCCGGACCCGCCCTGCCTTGGACGCGAAGACCCGGTCCTCGACGTCGCTGCGCCCGAAGAGCTTGAGGAGCAGCGCGCCACCGACGTTGAAGCGCTCTGTCATGGCGTTTCCCATGTCGGCGTTGCCGTCCATCTGCTCGCGGGTGAGTCCCGCCAGCCGGCGGCTGACCCAGCGGGAGGCAGCGAACAGGATCGGGAACAGCAACAGGCACAGCAGCGTCACCTGCCAGCTGAGGAACAGCATCGTGACACCGACCACTACCGCCGAGACGAGGCTGGACACGGTGGTGGACAAGGTGGAGGTGAAGGCGCGCTGGGCGCCGATCACGTCGTTGTTCAACCGGGAGACCAGGGCGCCGGTCTGGGTGCGGGTGAAGAACGCGAGCGACTGCCGCTGCACGTGCGCGAAGACCTTGGTGCGGAGGTCGAAGATCAGTCCTTCGCCGATGCGTGAGGAGAGGTAGCCGGCGCCCACCGTGAGCAGGGCCCCCACCACCGCCACCAGGGCCATCCCCAGCGCGAGGAGGGTGACGAGCCGGGAGTCACCCTGGCGGATGCCGTCGTCGATGAGCCGCTGCACCAGCAGCGGCGAGGCCACCACTAGCGCGGAGTCCAGGACGGTCAACCCCAAGAACGCGGTGATGACCTTTCGGTGCGGTCGAGCGAACTCCAGGACCCGGCGCAGGGTGTCACGGGTCAGGTGCGACCCGTCCACCCCGCGGTCGGTCCGCATGTGCCGGAAGGCCGGCCCCATCCCCATCTGCAAGGACATCGTCGTCCCTCCTCCGCGGCCTGCGCCGCTCTGCTCAGCTCCCGCTGGAGATCCTGGCGATCTCCCGGAACCTACGTACCTGGGCTTCCCGCTCGAGCCGCCGCTGCTCGTCCAGGTCGCGCCCTGCTGCGCCCTGCAGGAGCTTCTTGGTCTCCCGTACGGCGTCCGGCAGGGGTGCTGTCAGGGCCCCGGCGAGCTGGGCGACCGCACCGTCCAGGTCCCCGGCCGGAACCGACGCCTGGGCGAGCCCGATACGCACTGCCTCCTCGGCACCGACCATGCGCGCCGTGGCGCAGATCTCCAGCGCCCTGGCGTATCCAACGGCCTCGACCAGCGGTTTTGTTCCCGTGAGGTCCGGGACCAGGCCCAGTGCCGACTCCTTCATGCAGAACTGGGCATCGTCGGCGACCACCCGCAGGTCGCAGGAGAGCGCGAGCTGGAAGCCGGCGCCGACGGCGTAGCCGCGCACTGCCGCGATGGAGACGAAGCGCGGGTCCCGCAGGAACGTGAACCCCTGCTGGTACACCTCGATGGTGGCCGAGATCTCCTCGTCGGTCCCGGCCAGGAGACCTGCCACGGTCTCGGTGTTCCCACCGGCCGCACGCGGGTCGAGCATCGCCTTGTCGAGCCCGGCGGAGAAGGTCTCCCCAGCACCGGTGACGACCACCACCCGCACCGACTCGGGGAGCTGGTCGCCCAGGACTCGCAGTGCCCGCCACATGGCAGGCGTCTGGGCGTTGCGGACCTCGGGGCGGTCCAAGGTGATGGTGGCGACGGGGCCGGCAAGGTCGTAGCGCAGGCCGACGGTGGCGAGTTCCTCGGGAGTCATGGTGAGATCCTAGGTTACTCGCGAGTACGGTACGAAACGGCTCAGGCCAGCGACACCAGGTCGGCGTAGCTCTCGTTCCACAGGTCCTCGTCGCCGTCGGGGAGCAGCAGCACCCGGTCCGGCTCCAGCGCCCTCACGGCCCCCTCGTCGTGGGTCACCAGCACGATCGCCCCTTCGTAGGTGCGGATCGCGGCCAACACCTCCTCGCGCGAGGCGGGGTCGAGGTTGTTGGTCGGCTCGTCGAGCAGCAGGACGTTGGCGCTGGAGACGACCAGGCTGGCCAGCGCCAGACGGGTCTTCTCACCGCCCGAGAGCACCTTGGCGGGCTTGTGGGCGTCGTCGCCGGAGAACAGGAACGAGCCCAGCACCGAGCGCGCCTCGGTGTCGGTGAGCTGGGGCGCGGCACTCTGCATGTTCTGCAGCACCGTCCGCTCGGTGTCGAGCGTCTCGTGCTCCTGGGCGTAGTAGCCGATCTTGAGGCCGTGCCCGGGGATCACCTCACCGGTGTCGGGCTTGTCCACCCCGGCCAGGATCCGCAGCATCGTCGTCTTGCCCGCGCCGTTGAAGCCCAGGATCACCACGCGCGATCCCTTGTCGATGGCGAGGTCGACGTCGGTGAACACCTCCAGCGAGCCGTAGGACTTCGACAGCTCCTGGGCGGTGAGCGGAGTCTTGCCGCAGGGGGCAGGCGCGGGGAACTTGATGTGCGCGACCTTGTCGCTCTGCCGCTCGCCCTCGAGCCCGGACATCATCTTCTCGGCGCGCTTGAGCATGGACTGGGCAGCCGTGGCCTTGCTCGCCTTGGCACGCATCTTGTTGGCCTGGTCGGTCAGCGTCTTGGCCTTGGACTCGGCATTGGCGCGCTCGCGCTTGCGGCGCCGCTCGTCGGTCTCACGCTGGGTGAGGTAGGCCTTCCAGCCCATGTTGTAGACGTCGATGGTCTCGCGGTTGGCGTCCAGGTGGAGGACCTTGTTGACGGTCGTCTCCAGCAGGTCGTTGTCGTGGCTGATCACGATCAGCCCGCCACGGTGGGCCTTGAGGAACTCGCGCAGCCAGATGATGGAGTCGGCGTCGAGGTGGTTGGTCGGCTCGTCCAGCAGCAGCGTCTCGGCGCCGGAGAACAAGATCCGGGCCAGCTCGACCCGGCGTCGCTGACCACCGCTGAGCGTCTTGAGCGGCTGGGTGAGCAGCCGGTCCGCGATGCCCAGGCTGCTGGCGATCTGTGCGGCCTCGGACTCCGCGGCGTAGCCGCCTCCGGCGTGCAGCTCGTTGTCGGCACGCGAGTAGCGCTTCATGCCCCGTTCCGCGACCTGGGGGTCGTCGCTGCCCATGTCCTGCTCCGCCTCGCGCAGCCGCCGTACGACGTCGTCGAGCCCGCGCGCCGACAGGATCCGGTCCCGGGCCAGGGTCTCTGGGTCGCCGATGCGTGGGTCCTGTGGCAGGTAGCCCACCTCTCCGGTGGCCAGCACCGTGCCCGAGGCGGGCTGTGCCTCCCCGGCGAGGATCTTGGTGAGGGTGGTCTTGCCGGCGCCGTTGCGGCCGACCAGTCCGACCTTGTCCCCTGCTGCGACTCGAAAGCTGACGTCCTGCATGAGGAGTCGCGCTCCGGCGCGAACCTCGAGGTTCTGAGCTGTGATCATGAGGGTAGTTAGTCTACGTATCCGCAGCGCGCCTCCCTCATCGGCGACGCCACCCTCGGAAGGACTCTCCATGCGCTTCAACCCCAAGGCCGACATCAGCCGCGGTCGCGTCGGCGACGCCGGTCGGGGCAGCAGAGGAACGGGGGGCGGTGGGATGCGCCTCCCGATGCCCGGCGGCGCCAAGGCCGGAGGCGGTGTCGGAGGCCTGGTCATCATCGTGCTGTTCGTCGTGCTCACCCAGTGCCTGGGCGACGGGGGAACCACGGGTGCGGGAGGCGGCACCGGGCTGGACGTCGGCCAGCAGGGCACCGCTGCGGGGCTGCAGGCCGACGGCGAGCGCTACGCCCACTGCCAGAGCGGCGCCGACGCGGCCGAGGACGTCGACTGCGCCCGCAAGGCGGTGGCCGTCTCGCTCGAGGACTACTGGACCGCCACCCTGCCCGAGCAGGGTGGCACCGACCTGGCGCCGGCGCAGATCATCACCTTCACCGGCTCCGTCGACACCGGCTGTGGCCAGGCGTCATCCCAGGTCGGCCCGTTCTACTGCCCCGCCGACCAGCAGATCTTCCTCGACACCACCTTCTTCACCGACGTCCTCGAGGGCCAGCTCGGCGGCGAGGGCGGCGACTTCGTGGAGCCCTACGTCCTGGGCCACGAGTACGGCCACCACATCCAGAACCTGCTCGGCACGATGGGACGCGTGCGCACCCAGCAGGGCCCCGAGTCCGACGCGGTGCGGCTGGAGCTGCAGGCAGACTGCTTCGCCGGCATGTGGACCCGCGACGCCAGCGACGGCGACGGCATCTTCCTCGACCTCGACGAGGGTGACATCAACGAGGCGCTGGACTCGGCCAAGACCGTCGGCGACGACCGCATGCAGCAGCAGTCGGGCGGTCGGGTGGACCCCGAGGGCTGGACCCACGGTTCCTCGGAGCAGCGGATGCGCTGGTTCATGACCGGCTACGACAAGGGCACGCTGAGGGCGTGCGACACCTTCTCCGCCAAGCAGCTCTGATCAGGTCAGCAGCGCTTCGATCTGGGTGAACTGGCGCTGCATCGCCAGCAGGTACGGCGCCACGCTGGGATGCCGGAACTTGCCCGCCAGGGCGCCCTCTCCCCCGGCGACACGCGCGAGCGCCCAGTCGGCCCGGGTCAGGACCGTGTAGACGGCGGTGACCCGAGCCGCCAGCAGCACCTGTTCGGGCGAGGCGAGACCGTCGGGGAGCCCGGTGAAGTAGGCGATGAACAACGGCTCGAAGGCTTCCCGGGTCGACAGGGACAGGTAGCCGAGGTCTCCCCCCACGGGCCCGCGGCCGAGGGTGGACCAGTCGACGGCGACCACGTCGTCGCCCTGGTGGCCCAGCAGGTTGGCCGGGACGGGGTCGCCGTGCTGGGGGACCTGGGGCAACGCGGCGACCTGGCCGAGCAGTGCCTCACGACGCAGCCACAGATGATGGGCCACGTCCGCGACCGGGGTGCGGTCCAGGGTCGCCCAGCCGCCACGCCGCTCCACCTGGGACAGGCGCGCGCCGAGCTGGTCACGCGCCAGCCACGGCAGGTCCGGCACCTCAGCCTGGGCGAACCGGCCCACGGAGCGCGCCAGGAACAGACCCGAGCTGCCTGCCTCGGGGACCCGGCGATGCACCAGCGTGATGCCCTCGGCGTCCTCGCGGACCCGCACCACCTCGGCCTCGCGCAGTCCCGGGGTCCGGGCCACCACGCCGGACTCGGCCACCTCGGCGGCACGTCGCCAGTACGCCGGGTGCGTCGGCTGGAGGTATTCCGGCGGGTCGTGCGGGGTAGGTGCCAGGAGCCGTTTGACCACCACGTCGCCGTCGTCCTCGTGCGCGACCCACACCCCGAGCGTGGACGGGCCAGCGCCGGGTAACCGCTGCCAGCCCGGCTCGGGTCGCCACATGTCGACATCCTGACAGAGCCGGGAGCCGATCAGGCGTTGTTCACCTCGACGCGCGCGGCCTGGGCGTCCGCGATCGCCTTGTCCAACACCGATCGCCTCGGGTCCGGCACGGGCAGCCACTCCTCCACGACGCGCATGCCGCGCAGCCGTGGGTCCGCGAGCACCTCGGCGATCGCCGTCCGGTCGCCCCCGGTGACCAGCAGCCCGGGGCGCAGGATCCGCACCGCGTGCTCGGTCGCAGCCTCGTACGCCTGTCGCGCCTGGTTGTCCCTGCGGCGGGCGAACCGCTGCTGACTCTGCCCGCCGGCCTTGGTGCGGCCCTGCACGTGGCGCTGTCCGATCTTGTGCTCCACCAGGTCCGCCCCCGAGCAGCGGGCCACCGCGAACCCGCCCTTGCGCACCAGCAGCACTCCCCAGTCCTGCGGTGGCGCCAGGGCGGCCACGAACTCCGCGACGTCGGGGCCCGCGGCGTACTCCCGGGACCAGGGCAGTCGCGCGCGGAAGGTCGAGCCGTCGGCGCCGACCCCTGCCAGCTCGCCCTGGCTCACCTCGAGGGTCACGCTCCCGTGCCGCAATGTGAAGTTCTCCACCCACCGCGGCACCCGGCTCGCGGGCAGGAGCAGCGAGGACACCGGCTCGCGGCTCAGTGCCCGGCCGCGTAGAGCACGGAGAAGTGCTCCACGACGTCTCCCTGCACCACGTCCACCGCAGTGGTGGCCACCAGGGCCCGCGGCTGACCCCGACCGTCCAGGACGATCCCCAGCGCTCCCACCTCCGGCAGCGGCTCCTGGGCGGCGACGTAGTCGGCGTGGGGCGTGCTGGTGGTCGTGCGGGACCCGTCGAGCAGCGCGCCGAGGGTGCGGTCGGCCTCCTCGGTGGTCTCGCCGAAGGACCACACCGGGGGTCGCACCGACTCCAGGGCCGTGGGGCCGAAGTAGCCGGGCATGTGGTTGAGCTTGGCGTGGAACTTGGCCAGGTTCCAGAAGTCGTCGACCTCGGTCGACGACTCCTGGTGCGGCGGCAGGTTCACCGCCGGGTCAGACGTTGAAGCCGAGGGCGCGCAGCTGCTCCCGGCCGTCGGGGGTGATCTTGTCCGGGCCCCACGGCGGCATCCAGACCCAGTTGATCGCCACGTCACCGACCAGTCCCTCGAGCGCCGAGTTCGTCTGGTCCTGGATGACGTCGGTCAGCGGGCAGGCAGCCGAGGTCAGGGTCATGTCGATGACGCAGTTCGAGTCCGCGTCGAGGTGGACTCCGTAGACCAGGCCGAGGTCGACGACGTTGATCCCCAGCTCGGGGTCGACGACGTCCTTCATCGCCTCGGTCACGTCCTCCAGCGAGACTGACGACGATCCGGAGGCCAGAGCCTCCACGTCGACCTCGGGAAGGTCGGAGTGGGTGGTGGTCTCGTTCATGCTTTCTCCTCCGGTGTTGTCGATCCGAGCACCTGCGTGCACGCGTCCTTGAACGCCATCCACGACAGCAGTGCGCACTTGACCCGTGCGGGGAACTTCGCGACGCCGGCGAAGGCGATCCCGTCCTCCAGGATCTCCTCGTCCGGCTCGATCTTGCCCTTGCCCTGCATCAGGGTCAGGAACTCCTGGTGGATCCCCATCGCCTCGTCCACGGGGCGACCGATCACCAGGTCAGCCATCACCGAGGTCGAGGCCTGGGAGATCGAGCAGCCCGCGGCGTCGTAGGACACGTCGCTGACGGTGTCACCCGCCAGCTGCACCCGGAGCGTGATCTCGTCGCCGCACGTCGGGTTGACGTGGTGCACCTCGGCGCCGAACGGGTCGCGCAGACCGGCGTGGTGGGGGTTCTTGTAGTGGTCCAGGATGATCTCCTGGTACAGCGAGTCGAGCTCAGCAGACATCGCCCTCACCCGACCTTGAAGTAGGAGCGGGTGTAGGCCAGGCCCTCGACGAGCGCGTCGATCTCCGCCGGAGTGGTGTACAGGTAGGACGACATCCGGGTCGAGCTCTGCACCCCGAAGCGGGCGTGGGCGGGCTTGGCACAGTGGTGCCCCGCCCGGACCGCGATCCCCCGGGTGTCCAGCACCTGGGCCACGTCGTGGGGATGCACGCCGTCGATCTCGAAGGCGATGGCACCGCCGCGGGCGGCGGCGTCCAACGGTCCCAGGACGCGCAGACCCGGGATCGTCCCCAGGCCCTCCAGGGCGTACGTCGTGATCGCCTGCTCGTGCGCGTGGATCGCCTCCATCCCCACGGCTGCGAGGTAGTCGACGGCGGCGCCGAGGCCCACGGCCTCCACGATCGGCGGCGTCCCGGCCTCGAACTTGTGCGGGATGTCGGCGTAGGTCGAGCGCTCCATGCTGACGGTCTGGATCATCTCGCCCCCGCCGAGGAACGGCGGGAGCTGCTCCAGCACCTCGCGGCGGCCCCACAGCACACCGATGCCGGTCGGTCCGACGACCTTGTGCCCGGTGAAGGCCACGAAGTCGGCACCGGAGGCGACCACGTCGACCGGGAGCTGGGGCGCTGCCTGGGAGGCGTCGACCACCACCAGCGCGCCGACCTGGTGAGCCAGGGCGGCGATCTCGGCCACCGGGTTGATGGTGCCCAGCATGTTGGACACCCAGGTGAAGGAGACGACCTTGGTGCGCTCGTTGATCAGCTCGCCCAGGTTCGACCGCTCCAGCTGGCCGTCGTCGGTCAGGCCGATCCAGCGCAGCGTGGCACCGGTCCGCTGCGCGAGCAGCTGCCACGGCACGATGTTGGAGTGGTGCTCCATCTCGGTGATGAGGATCTCGTCGCCCTCACCGACCTGGAGTGGACCACGTGCCCACGCCAGGGTGTTGGACACCAGGTTCAGCGCCTCGGAGGCGTTCTTGGTGAAGATCACCTCGTCGCGTGAGGGCGCTCCGATGAAGTCGGCCACCTTGTCGCGGGCCGCCTCGAAGGCCTCCGTGGCCTCGGCGCCGAGCGCGTGCATCGCGCGGGAGATGTTGGCGTTGTGGTGCTCGAGGTGGTCGACCATCGCGTCGATGACGCACTGCGGCTTCTGGGAGGTGTTGGCGCTGTCGAGGTAGACCAGCGGCTGCCCGCCCGCCACCGTGCGCTCGAGGATCGGGAAGTCCTTCCTGATGACCTCGAGCTCGGGGAGCAGACCTGCGAGGGTCATGTCAGGACGCTGCCTTGGTGTACTTGTCGTAGCCCTCGGCCTCCAGCTGGTCGGCAAGCTCGGGGCCGCCCTGCTCGGCGATCCGGCCGTCGACGAAGACGTGCACGAAGTCCGGCTTGATGTAGCGCAGGATGCGCGTGTAGTGGGTGATCAGCAGGACACCCTTGTCCTTGCCGGCAGCAAAGCGGTTCACGCCGTCGGAGACCACCTTGAGGGCGTCGATGTCGAGGCCGGAGTCGGTCTCGTCGAGCACGGCGACCTTCGGGGCCAGCAGCTCCAGCTGAGCGATCTCGTGGCGCTTCTTCTCGCCGCCCGAGAACCCCTCGTTGACCGAGCGGGTGGCGAAGCTGGGGTCGAGGTCCAGCGCCTTGAGGGAGGCGTTGACGTCCTTGACCCAGGTGCGGAGCTTGGGAGCCTCGCCGTCGATGGCGGTCTTTGCGGTGCGCAGGAAGTTCGACACGGAGACCCCGGGAACCTCCACGGGGTACTGCATGGCCAGGAACAGTCCGGCGCGGGCGCGGCCGTCGACCGACATTGCCAGCACGTCCTCGCCGTCCAGCGTCACGGTGCCCCCGGTCACGGTGTACTTGGGGTGACCGGCGATCGAGTAGGCGAGGGTGGACTTGCCCGAGCCGTTGGGCCCCATGATCGCGTGGGTCTCGCCGTCGCGGATGGTGAGGGTGACGCCCTTCAGGATCTCCTTGGGACCGTCCTCGGTGTCGACCGAGACGTGCAGGTCGTTGATCTCCAGGGTGCTCATGTGTGTGTCTCTCTACTCTCTGGTGCTCGTCGAAAAGTTGTCGTCAGGACGGCTGGACGCCGTTGAGGGGGGTGGCCACGTCGACGTAGACCTCATCGCCGCGCAGCTCCACGCCGAAGGTCGAGATCGGCTCGGTCGCCGGCAGCACGGTCGGCTTGCCGGTACGCAGGTCGAAGGTGGAGCCGTGCAGCCAGCACTCGATCGCACAGTCCGCCACCCCGCCCTCGGAGAGCGCCACGTGGGCGTGGGAGCAGAGGTCCTGGACGGCGAAGATCTCCTCGCCGTCCCGGGCCACCGCGATGTCGACGCCGTCGACGTTCGCCGCGAACGCCTCGTCGGCGGGGACCTCCGCGACCGTGCAGACACGTTCGAACGCCATCAGAAGTGCTTCCCGGTGACGTTCTTGGCCAGCTCGGCCTCGACCGTGACCACGAGGCGCTCCTCGATGGCGGGGACGTCGACCTTGCGGATGAGGTCGTTGAAGAAGCCGTGCACGACCAAGCGCCGCGCCTCCGCCTCCTCGATCCCCCGGGAGCGCAGGTAGAAGAGCTGGTTGTCGTCGAAGCGACCGGTGGCCGAGGCGTGCCCGGCTCCCTCGATCTCCCCGGTCTCGATCTCCAGGTTGGGCACCGAGTCGGCCTGGCAGCCGTCGGTCAGGACGAGGTTGCGGTTCTCCTCGTAGGTCTCGATGCCGACCGCGACCTTGCGGATCAGCACGTTGCCCACCCACACGGTGTGCGCCCTGTGGCCCTGGAGCGCGCCCTTGTAGACCACGTGGCTCTTGGTGTTGGGAGCGGTGTGGTCGGCGAACAGCCGGTGCTCGATGTGCTGCCCGGCGTCGGCGAAGTAGAGGCCGAGCATCTCCGCGGAGCCACCGGGCCCGTCGTAGGTGACGTTGGCGTCCATCCGGACCAGGTCGCCGCCGAAGCTGATCGCCGCGTGCTTGTAGGACGCGTCGCGGCCCACCCGAGCCTGCGTGTGGGTCAGGTGCACGGCGTCGTCGGCCCAGTCCTGCACCGAGACCACGGTCACCTCGGCGCCGTCGCCCACCTCGATCTCCACGACCTGGGCGAGGGCGGCGCTGCCGGTGTGGTTGAGCACCACCGTGGCCCGCGAGTGCCTGCCGAACCTGAGGGCGACGTGGCCACCCTCGGTCTCGGCCGCGTCGGTCCCGGTCAGCTGGACCACCACGGGCTCGGAGACCTCGGTCTCGGCCGGGACGTCGACCAGCAGCGAGGTCTCGACCTCGGCCAGCACCCGGGCCGCGAAGCGACTGATCGGCACCAGCCCGGAGATGCCGCGCAGCGCACGAGCCTCGTCGCCGGCGACGTCGGCCACCCGGACCCCGTCGGGGGTGTTCCACTCGTAGCGGGTCGCCCCGGCGCCGAGGACGGCGTCGGCATGCAGCCCTCGCAGACGCTTGAGGGGCGTGAAGCGCCAGATCTCCTCCCGGCCCTGGGGCACCGGGTGGTCGGCCACGTCGAACGACCCCTGCGGGTGGAGGTGGCTCTCCACCTTCTCCATCTCGAGGGCGGACGCGACGCTCTCGCGCGCGGCTTCGGTCACAGTCACTAAGAATTCCTTCTGGGGCGGGGAACGGGTGTCGGAGAGGGAGCGGTCAGCCGACCGCGCCCTCCATCTGCAGCTCGATCAGGCGGTTGAGCTCGAGGGCGTACTCCATGGGCAGCTCCTTGGCGATCGGCTCGACGAAGCCGCGCACGATCATCGCCATCGCCTCGTCCTGCTCCATGCCTCGCGACATGAGGTAGAAGAGCTGGTCGTCGGAGACCTTGGAGACGCTGGCCTCGTGACCCATCGAGACGTCGTCCTCACGGATGTCGACGTAGGGATAGGTGTCGGAGCGGCTGATCTGGTCGACCAGGAGCGCGTCGCAGAGCACGTTGGACTTCGAGCCGTGCGCGCCCTCGTTGACCTGGATCAGGCCCCGGTACGACGTGCGGCCACCGCCACGGGCCACCGACTTGCTGAGGATGGAGCTGGAGGTGTTGGGAGCGGCGTGCACCATCTTGGCGCCGGCGTCCTGGTGCTGACCCTCGCCCGCGAACGCGATCGAGAGCGTCTCGCCCTTGGCGTGCTCGCCCATCAGGTAGATGGCCGGGTACTTCATGGTCACCTTGGAGCCGATGTTGCCGTCGACCCACTCCATGGTCGCGCCGGCGTCGCAGGTCGCACGCTTGGTCACCAGGTTGTATACGTTGTTGGACCAGTTCTGGATCGTCGTGTAGCGGCACCGGCCGCCCTTCTTCACGATGATCTCCACGACCGCGGAGTGCAGCGAGTCCGAGCTGTAGATCGGCGCCGTGCAGCCCTCGACGTAGTGCACGTAGGCGTCCTCGTCGACGATGATCAGGGTGCGCTCGAACTGCCCCATGTTCTCGGTGTTGATCCGGAAGTAGGCCTGCAGCGGGATGTCGACGTGCACACCCTTCGGCACGTAGATGAACGAGCCGCCCGACCAGACGCTGGTGTTCAGCGCGGCGAACTTGTTGTCGCCGACCGGGATGACGGTGCCGAAGTACTCCCGGAAGAGCTCCTCGTGCTCGCGGAGCGCGGTGTCGGTGTCGACGAAGATGACGCCCTGCTCCTCGAGGTCCTCGCGGATCGAGTGGTAGACGACCTCGGACTCGTACTGGGCCGCGACACCGGAGACCAGGCGCTGCTTCTCCGCCTCGGGGATGCCGAGCTTGTCGTAGGTGTTCTTGATGTCCTCGGGCAGCTCGTCCCAGCTGGTGGCCTGCTTCTCGCTGGACCGGACGAAGTACTTGATGTTGTCGAAGTCGATCGTCGACAGGTCCGAGCCCCACGTGGGCATGGGCTTGCGGTGGAAGAGCTTGAGGCCCTTCAGGCGCAGGTCGAGCATCCACTGCGGTTCGGACTTCAGTCCGGAGATGTTGCGGACGACATCTTCGTTGAGTCCACGCTTGGCGATCGAGCCGGCAGCGTCGCTGTCGGCCCAGCCGAACTCGTAGCGCCCGATGCCCTTCAGCTCCGGGTTGAGCTCTTCGATGGAGGTCATGGTCAGCCTTCCTTGCTCTTCGGGATGCAGGTGGTGCAGACACCGTCGCCGTGGGCGATGGTGGCCAGCCGCTGCACGTGCGTGCCGAGGACCTTGCCGATTGCCTCGGTCTCGGCCTCGCACAACTGGGGAAACTCGTGGGCCACGTGGGACACGGGGCAGTGTTGCTGGCACAGCTGGTCAGCGGCACCGGCGAGGGGAAGCTCGCGGACGCTGGCGGCGTAACCCTGAGCGGAGAAGACCCGGGCCAGCGCCTCGGCCGGGCTCAGCTGCGGCTCGGCAGCCATGATCCGCTCGTAGTCGGGGGCCACGTAGGCCACCCGACGCCGGGCGAACTCCATCACCGCGTCGTCGCCGCCGGTCTCGGCCAGGAAGCGCAGGGCCTGGGCGGCCAGGTCGTCGTACTGCTGGTCGAACTGGTCGCGGCCGGCACCGGTGAGCGCGAACACCTTGGCGGGACGCCCGCGTCCGCGGCTGCCGTAGACCTTCTGCTCGCGGCCCTCGACGACGCCCTCGGCGACCATGTGGTCCAGGTGGCGGCGCACGGCTGCGGGAGTGAGCGCGAGGCGCTCGGCGAGCTCGGCCGCGGTGGAGGCGCCGTTCTCCAGGATCGACCGGGCCACGCGATCGCGTGTCGACGCGTCGCCCACAGGCGGCGTCACGGTGCTCCGGTCGAATTCCACAACACGATTGTTACGTTATTAAAGGGTCGGTTTCAACGAAGGGCACCCTAAGTGCCGAGCGCCTGGTGACCAGCACCACATCGCGGTCCGGGCGCGGCCCGGACGCACCCACCACCAGCGCTGTCGCTGGGGCACACGGCACGGCTAACCACTCGCGCTCCTCCTGCTCTTCGGTCAAGATGGACAGGCGCTACGAAGGGTATGCATGCACCTGCAACCGCACCGGCCCCTGCCGCTCCTCATCCCGCGCACTCGCTCACCGTCGCGGGTCCGCTGGGGGCGCCCCCCTGCATGGTGGCTGGTGCGACAGGCTGCCGCTGTCGCGTTCGGCGTCTTCGGGTACTTCCTGGTCCGTGGCCACACCGAGGGCGCACGCGACGTGGCACTGGCTCACGCCGCGCAGGTGGAAGGTCTGGAGGAACGGCTGGGCATCGCGCTCGAGCCGCAGCTGCAGGCCTGGGTGGCTCCCTCCGAGTCGCTGCGCACCATGGCGAACTGGGTCTACATCTGGGGTCACTGGCCGGTCATCACGGTGACCATGATCTGGCTCGCCTGGCACCACCGCGAGCTCTTCCTCCGGCTGCGGGACGCGATGCTGGTCTCCGGAGCCCTGGGCTTGGTGGTCTTCGTGACCTACCCCCTGGCGCCGCCACGCCTGGCGAACCTGGGCATGGTGGACACCATCACCGACCACTCCCAGTCCTACCGGGTCCTGCAGCCTCCTGCCTTCACCAACCAGTACGCCGCCATGCCGAGCCTGCACTCGGGCTGGGACCTGCTGGTCGGCATGGCCATCTTCAGCGCCGCGTCCACGCTCACCCTCAGGGTGATCGGCTTCGTGCTGCCGGTGCTGATGGGCCTGGCCGTGGTCGCCACCGCCAACCACTACGTCCTCGACGTCGCCGCCGGGGTCATCCTTGCCCTGCTCGGCGACGCGGTCGCCCGGCGCGCCGAGCAGCACCGACATCGACGGCGTCGCCTCACGCAGCAGGCCGAGCCATGACGCTGCTCGCCATCGCCCACCGGGCCGGGAACTCCCTGGCCGGGCTGGAGGCCGCCAACCGGCTCGGGGTCGACGTCGTGGAGTGCGACATCCACCAGTACCGGGGCAACCTCGAGGTCCGGCACCTCAAGACCGCCGGGCCACTGCCCTTCCTGTGGGACCGGTGGCAGCTTGCCTCGGTGTCGGCCCCCCGCCTGGGCCTGGCCGCACTGCTGGCTGCGGATCGCCACGGGACCACCTTCATGCTGGATCTCAAGGGCAGGCGCACCGCCGCCGCGCGCGCGGTCGCACGGCTGCTGCGCGACCTCGGTCACGACGCCCCGATCCTGGTCTGCGGCCGGCACTGGCCCTCGGTGGAGGTGCTGGCCGAGGAGCCGCAGGTCCTTCCGGTGCTCTCGGCGCGGAACCGCGGCGAGCTTCGCCGGCTGCTCTCACGCCTGGAGCACGGCTCCCGGGTGCACGGGGTCTCGGTGCACCGCGACCTGCTGGACGCCGGCACCGTGGCGCGGCTCGCGGACCTGGTCGAGGTGGTGATGACGTGGTCGGTCAACGACCTGGAGTCCCTGGACAGGATGCTCGACCTGGGAGTCACGGGGATCATCAGCGACGAGCCGACGGTGCTGGCACACCTGCTCGCCGAGCGCCCCGACCCCGGCGCGCGAGGGTCGGGTTCCTAGACTTCGCCTCGTGCCCCCCTCCTCCCCTGCCGTCGAGATCGAGGGACTGGTGATGCGGTACGGCGACAAGGTGGCGGTCGACGGTCTCTCGCTCACGGTCGAGCGCGGCACCATCACCGCGGTGCTCGGCCCCAACGGCGCCGGGAAGACCACGACCCTGGAGACCTGCGAGGGCTACCGACGCCCTCAGCAGGGCAGGGTGCGGGTGCTGGGCCTCGACCCGCACACGGACCGCCGGGCGCTGCTCCCCCGGATCGGCGTCATGCTCCAGTCCGGAGGTGCGTGGTCCGGGGTCCGGGCGATGGAGATGCTGCGACACGTCGCCGCTCTGCACGCCCACCCGATTGACCCCGATCTGCTCGCCGAGCGGGTCGGACTCTCCGACTGCGGGCGGACGCCGTACCGGAGGCTCTCCGGAGGGCAGCAGCAACGTCTCGGACTCGCGATGGCCCTGGTGGGGCGGCCCGAGCTGGTGTTCGTCGACGAGCCCACAGCCGGGATGGACCCGGCCGCGCGCCGGAGCACCTGGGAGCTGCTGCAGGAGCTGAGGACGAGTGGCGTGACCGTGGTGCTGACCACCCACTACATGGAGGAGGCCGAGCGCCTCTCCGACGTGATCCACATCGTCGACCACGGCCGACTGGTCACCTCCGGCACACCGCTGGAGCTGACCCGCGGCGGCGGGCACACCACCATCCGGCTCGTGGTCACCCGTCCGTTCCCCGACGGTGCTCCGGAGTCTCTCCAGGCCGGCCTGGGCTCCGGCACCGAGGTGCGCCAGCTCGACGCGCTCAGCATGGTCATCTCCGGGCAGGCCGACTCCTCCACGCTGGCGGTGGTCTCGCACTGGTGCGAGACCAACGGCGTGCTGCCGGAGTCGCTGAGCCTGGGCCAGCGCACTCTCGAGGACGTCTTCCTCGACCTCACCGGACGAGGACTCGCCGAATGACCGACACCCTCGACCTGGCTCCGGCCCCCGGGGCGGCCCCGCTGCACCGACAGGTCCTGGCGCAGGCGAGCATGGAGACCAGGCTCATCCTGCGCAACGGCGAGCAGATCCTGCTCGCCCTGGTGATCCCGGTGATCGTGCTGCTCGGCGGGGTGGCAGCCGCGGATCGGGTGGGCCTGAAGTTCGACCACCCGGTGGTCGACGTGCTGGCGCCGGGAATCCTGGCTCTGGCGGTGATGTCCACCTCCTTCACCTCCGTCGCGATCGCCACCGGCTTCGAGCGCCGCTACGGACTCATCAAGAGGCTCGGCACCTCCCCCCTGCCGCGCTACGGCCTGCTGCTGGGCAAGGTCGGGGCCGTCGTGGCCGTCCAGGTCCTCCAGGTCGCGGTGCTCGCGTGCGTGGCGCTCGGCATCGGATGGCGACCTGAGGCCACCGGGTGGCCGGCCGCGGTGCTGATCCTGCTCCTGGGGACCGCGGCCTTCACCTCCCTGGGCCTGCTCATCGCGGGCACCTTGCGCGCCGAGGCCACCCTGGCCGCGGCCAACCTGGTCTACCTGCTGCTGATGGCCGGCGGAGCCGTGGTCATCCCGGCCGACTCCTACGGCGCCCTCGGCACGCTCGCCACCTGGCTGCCCTCGGGGGCGCTGGGCGAGGGGATGCGCGCCGCACTGCTCGACGGCCGACTGGACCTGTCGGCCGTGCTCGTCCTGGTCGTGTGGGCGGCGACAGCCGCTGCCGCGACCGCCCGTACCTTCAAGTGGGAGTGACTTCGATGAACCTGAGCCGTCTCGCGCCGTGGCTCTGGCCCCTGGCGATCGCGAACCTGCTGGCCAACATCGGCATCGTGGTGACCGGAGCAGCCGTCCGGCTGACCGGATCCGGCCTCGGCTGCCCCACCTGGCCCCGGTGCACCGAGGACTCGTACGCCGCGCACGGCGAGCTCGGCCTGCACGGCGCCATCGAGTTCGGCAACCGGCTGCTCACCTTCGTGCTGGCAGCGGTGGCCATCCTCACCTTCCTGGCCGCCCTGGGCTCCGGTCGCCGCCGCGCCATCTGGCTCGCCTTCGTCGTAGGCCTCTCCATCCCGCTCCAGGCGGTGGTGGGCGGCATCACGGTGCTGACCGACCTGAACCCGTGGATCGTCTCGGGGCACTTCCTGGTCTCGATGTTGATCATCATGTTCTGCGTGGCGCTGCTCGACGAACTGCGCAGCCCTGCTCGGGGCCTGGCACCGGCCCCCGTGCGCGCCCTGGCATGGGCCAACCTGGGCGTGGGCTGGATCGTGCTCTACCTCGGCACCGTGGTGACCGGGGCGGGACCGCACGCCGGTGACGAGGGCGCGGCCCGCAACGGCCTGGACCCCGCCGCGATCTCCCAGGTGCACGCCGTCTCGGTCTACGTCCTGGTGGTGCTGACCGTCGCGCTGCTGGCCGTCTCGCTGCGCAGCGGGCTCCGCTGGCTGTCCATGGTGACCGGCCTCGTGCTTGCCATCGAGGTCGCCCAAGGAGTGCTGGGCTGGACCCAGTACTGGCTCGACCTGCCGATCGTCCTGGTCGCGCTGCACATGCTCGGCGCCGGCCTGCTCGCCGCCGGACTGGCGCGACTGGCACTGGCGGTGCTGCCGCACCGGGACCTGACGCCGGCGGACCTGGCTCAGGAGAGCAGCGGGTCCAGGGCGACGGCGACGAAGAGCAGCGAGAGGTAGAGGTTCGAGCTGTGGAACAACCTCATCGGTGAGATCTCGGTGAGGCTGTCCGAGCGCTTGGCCCGCCCCCACATCCGGTGCGCCTCGAGCAGGAACACTCCTCCGAGCACGGCGGCGACCAGCGGGTAGACGATCCCAGTGTCGGCCACCGGCCACAGCAGCAGCGAGGTCGCCACCATCACCCAGCTGTAGATGACGATCTGGCGTCCGACCTCGGCGGCCGGCTTGACCACCGGCAGCATCGGGACGTCGACGTTCGCGTAGTCCTCGCGGTAGCGCAGGGCCAGGGCCCAGGTGTGCGGCGGCGTCCAGAAGAAGACGACCATGAACAGCACGATCGGCGTCCAGGCCAGCTCGCCGGTGACCGCCGTCCAGCCGATCAGGGTCGGGAAGCAGCCCGCGAGCCCGCCCCAGACGATGTTCTGGGTGGTACGCCGCTTGAGCAGCATCGTGTAGACCAGCACGTAGAACGCGTTGGCCAGCAGGGACAGCCCCGCGGAGAGCCAGTTGACCCACAGCGCGAGCACCACCGTCGACAGCAGCGCCAGCACCGTGGCGAACACCAGGGCGGACCGGGCCGTGACGATGTGCCGGGGCAGGGCCCGTCGCCGGGTGCGCCGCATCTGCTCGTCGATGTCCCGGTCGTAGACGCAGTTGAAGGCGCTGGCCGAGCCCGCGCTCAACGCTCCTCCGATCACGGTGGCGACCACCAGCCCGAGAGCGGGGACGCCGCGGGCGGCGTAGAACATCACCGGCACCGTGGTCAGCAGCAGCAGCTCGATCACTCGCGGCTTGGTGAGACCGACGTACGCCCCCACCACGTCCCGGACCGTGGCACGCCCTCCACCGGGGGAGCCGGTGCCGTCGCTGGAGGAGCGGGACTGCTCAGCAGCCGAGGCCGAGGGGCCGACGTGCGTCACGGAGATGAACCTCGAAGAAGTGGGGTACAGGCGAGGTCGAGTCTAGCCCGCACCGTGGGTAGGCTCGTCCCTGCCTCCTGCTGCCGCTCGAATCGAAGGGAAACCTGTGACCAAGCCGACCAAAGGTTCATCCACGCTTGACTGGACGGAGCTCGACCAGAAGGCCGTGGACACCGTCCGAGTGCTGGCGATGGACGCCGTGCAGAAGGTCGGCAACGGTCACCCCGGTACCGCCATGAGCCTGGCTCCCGTGGCCTACCTGCTCTTCCAGAAGGTCATGCGGCACGACCCCGCCGATCCGGACTGGATCGCTCGCGACCGGTTCATCCTCTCCTGCGGCCACACCAGCCTCACCCTCTACATCCAGCTCTACCTCGCCGGCTTCGGTCTCGAGCTCGAGGACATCAAGGCGCTGCGCACCTGGGGCTCCAAGACCCCGGGCCACCCGGAGTTCGGTCACACCGCGGGCGTGGAGACCACCACGGGCCCGCTGGGCCAGGGCGTGGCGAACGCCGTCGGCATGGCCATGGCGGCTCGTCGCCAGCGCGGCCTCCTGGACCCCGACGCGCCGTCCGGGGAGTCGCTCTTCGACCACCACGTCTACTGCCTGGCCTCCGACGGCGACCTCCAGGAGGGCGTCTCCGCCGAGGCCTCCTCCATCGCGGGCCACCAGCAGCTGGGCAACCTGACCCTGATCTGGGACGACAACCAGGTCTCCATCGAGGACGACACCGACGTCGCCTTCACCGAGGACGTGGCCGCTCGCTACGAGGCCTACGGCTGGCACGTGCAGGTCGTGGACTGGGCGGGCGACCGCAGCAACCCGGACGCCTA
The DNA here is from genome assembly GCF_002930065.1 of Nocardioides sp. 616. Taxonomy (NCBI): domain Bacteria; kingdom Bacillati; phylum Actinomycetota; class Actinomycetes; order Propionibacteriales; family Nocardioidaceae; genus Nocardioides; species Nocardioides sp. 616. The sequence goes on from NZ_POAG01000017.1 coordinate 418,923, forward strand.
CGACGAGAACGTGCCCGCCCTGTACGACGCCCTGGCCGCGGCCCGCGCCGTGACCGACCGGCCGTCGTTCATCAAGCTGCGCACGATCATCGCCTGGCCTGCCCCCAACGCTCGGGGCACCGGCGCCTCGCACGGCTCCGCCCTGGGGGCCGAGGAGGTCGCTGCCGCCAAGGAGCTCATGGGCTTCGACCCGGAGAAGACCTTCGAGGTGCCCGACGACGTCATCGCCCACACCCGACTCGCCCTGGAGCGTGGCAAGGCCGCCGGCAAGCAGTGGGACGCTCAGTACGCGGAGTGGGCCGAGCGCAACCCCGAGGCGGCGGCACTGCTGCACCGGGTCAAGGGCCGGAACCTGCCCGACGGCTGGGACTCCAGCCTGCCCTCCTGGGAGGCCGACCCCAAGGGAGTCGCCACCCGCAAGGCGTCCGGCGAGGTGATCAACGCCGTCGCCGGCGTGCTGCCCGAGCTGTGGGGCGGCTCCGCGGACCTGGCCGAGTCCAACAACACCACGATCAAGGGCGCCGAGTCCTTCATCCCGACCGAGCACTCGACGCGGCAGTGGAAGGGCAACCCCTACGGCCGCGTGCTGCACTTCGGCATCCGCGAGCACGCCATGGGCGCGATCATGAACGGGATCACCCTGCACGGGGGGACCCGCGTCTTCGGCGGCACCTTCCTCCAGTTCTCCGACTACATGCGTCCCGCGGTGCGGCTCGCGGCGCTGATGCAGGCCCCCACCATCTACGTCTGGACCCACGACTCGATCGGTCTCGGCGAGGACGGCCCGACCCACCAGCCCATCGAGCACGTCGCGGCGCTGCGGGCGATCCCCGGGCTCGACGTCGTACGCCCCGCGGACGCCAACGAGACCGCGGCGGCCTGGAAGGCGGTCCTGCAGCACACCGACCGGCCGGCCGGCCTGTGCCTGACCCGGCAGAACGTCCCGGTCTTCCCCCGCGGCGAGGACCCCGAGACGGGTCAGCGCTGGGCGGACACCACCGACGTGGAGAAGGGCGGGTACGTCCTGCTCGAGGCCGAGGGCGGTCAGCCGGACGTGGTGCTCATCGGCACCGGCTCGGAGGTGCAGCTCGCGGTCCGGGCGCGCGAGCTGCTGGCCGAGCAGGGGGTGCGTGCCCGCGTCGTGTCGATGCCCTGCGTGGAGTGGTTCAACGCCCAGACCCAGGCCTACCGCGACCAGATCATCCCGCCGATCGTCAAGGCGCGGGTCAGCGTCGAGGCAGGCATCGCCCTGGGGTGGCGCGAGCTGGTCGGGGACGCGGGACGGATCGTCTCCATCGAGCAGTACGGCGCCAGCGCCGACTTCACCCGTATCTACACCGAGTACGGCATGACCGCCGACGCGGTCGTCACCGCGGCACTGGACAGCATCGCGACGGCCACCGCCTGAGACGAAGCCCCGCTGCGGACCACGGCACGGACCAGCACCACCGACCAGCACCACTGGAGGCACACACCATGTCCGATCGTCTGAAGTCACTGTCCGCAGCGGGGGTGTCCATCTGGCTCGACGACCTCTCCCGCGAGCGCATCGAGACCGGGAACCTCGCCGACCTGGTCAAGAACGACTCGGTGGTCGGGGTCACGACCAACCCCTCCATCTTCGCCGCCGCCCTGGCCGACGGGGAGCGGTACGACGCCGCGGTGCGCTCGCTGGCGGCCTCGGGCGCCGACGTGGACGCGACGGTCTTCGCGCTCACCACGTCCGACGTACGGGACGCCTGCGACATCCTGCGCCCGGTCTGGGAGGCCACCGAGGGCGTGGACGGGCGGGTCTCGATCGAGGTCTCCCCCGCCCTGGCGGCCGACACCGAGGCCACCACGACCTCGGCGCGGGAGCTGTGGACCGAGATCGACCGGGAGAACCTGCTGATCAAGATCCCCGCGACCACCGAGGGAGCCCCCGCGATCACCACGGTGCTGGCCGAGGGGATCAGCGTCAACGTCACGCTGATCTTCGGTCTCGAGCGCTACCGCGGAGTCATGGAGGCCTACCTCTCGGGTCTGGAGCAGGCTCTGGAGAACGGGCACGACCTCAGCAAGATCCACTCCGTGGCGTCGTTCTTCGTCTCCCGGGTCGACACCGAGATCGACAAGCGGCTCGAGGCCTCCGGGGCGGACGCGTCCCTGCGCGGGCGCGCGGGCGTGGCGAACGCCCGCCTGGCCTACCAGGCATTCGAGGAGGTCTTCTCCGGCCAGCGGTGGGAGAGGCTGGCCGCCGCGGGCGCGCGGCCCCAGCGACCGCTGTGGGCCTCCACCGGGGTGAAGAACCCCGACTACCGCGACACGATGTACGTCACCGACCTGGTGGTGCCGGGCTCGGTCAACACCATGCCGGAGAAGACCCTGCAGGCCTTCGCCGACCACGGCGAGGTCAACGGTGACCAGGTCACGACGCAGTACGCCGACGCGCGGGAGACGATGGACGCCCTCGCGGCCGCCGGCATCGACTACGACGACGTCATCGAGGTCCTCGAGCGTGAGGGGGTCGAGAAGTTCGTCACCGCCTGGGAGGAGCTCCTGGACACGGTGCGGGGTCAGCTCGACAAGGCCCGCCAGGCATGACCACGTGGGAGGGGGCGTGGGGCGCCGGGTGGTCCCTGGCGCTCGACGTGGCCGACGGGGATTCCTACGACGCGGTCCTGGGTGATCTCGTCCGCGGCGGGGTCGCCGGGCGACTGGCGGACCGCGACCCCACCCTGTGGGGTCCCGAGGCCGAGCAGGAGGCCGCCAAGCGGCTGGCCTGGGTGGACCTGCCGACGGCCTCCCGGCCGCTGGTGGACGAGGTCCGCGCCCTGCGCCAGGACCTGCAGGGCCGGGGCCTGGACCGCGTCGTGCTGTGCGGCATGGGCGGCTCCTCGCTGGCCCCGGAGGTGATCTGCCAGGCCGCCGGCGTGCCGCTGGTGGTCCTGGACTCCACCGACCCCGACTTCGTACGGGCCGCCCTCGAGGACGAGCTCGCCCGCACCGTGGTGGTGGTGTCGTCGAAGTCCGGCGGCACCGTGGAGACCGACAGCCAGAGACGGGCGTTCGAGAAGGCGTTCCACGACGCCGGGATCGACCCTGCGGAGCGGATCGTCGTGGTCACCGACCCGGGATCCCCGCTGGACGAGCATGCCTCCGAGGCCGGTTACCGGGTCTTTCGTGCCGACCCCGAGGTCGGTGGCAGGTTCTCCGCCCTGACCGCCTTCGGGCTGGTCCCCTCGGGACTGGCCGGCGTCGACATCTCCGGGCTGCTCGACGACGCCGAACGGGCGCAGGCCGACCTCACCGTCGACTCCCCCGACAACCCCGGCCTCCGGCTCGGTGCCCTGCTGGGGCTGGCCGCGAGCCGGAAGATCGACAAGCTGGTCCTCGCGGACGCCGGGTCACCGTTCCCGGGGTTCGGTGACTGGGCCGAGCAGCTCGTCGCGGAGTCGACGGGCAAGCAGGGCAAGGGCGTCCTCCCCGTCGTCGTCGAGGGCACGCAGGCCCCGAACTTCCACCCCGCCACCGCCGACTCGGTGCTCGTCACGTACGGCCCCGGCAAGGAGCCGGTCTCGGCGCCCTCGGGCTGGTCGCTGACCGTCGACGCCCCCCTGGGGGCCATGATGCTGCTCTGGGAGCACGCCACCGCAGTCGCCGGCGGGGTGCTGGCGATCAACCCCTTCGACCAGCCGGACGTGGAGAGCGCCAAGGCGGCGGCCCGAGAGATGCTCGACGGCTCCGGGGACGCACCCGCGCCGCTGTTCGCCGACGGACCGTTGACCGTCTTCGCCTCCCCCGGGTGGCTGCCCGAGGGCACCGGCACCGTCAAGGCGGCGGTGTCCGCCCTGCTGGACCAGCTCGACGACGACCACGGCTACCTCGCCGTGCAGGCCTACCTGGACCGGCACCGTGACGCACAGCTCGCCGGCGTCCGCTCTCGGCTGGCGGAGGTGACGGGCCGCCCGGTGACCTTCGGCTGGGGACCCCGGTTCCTGCACTCCACGGGGCAGTACCACAAGGGAGGACCGGCGAACGGGGTCTACCTGCAGCTCACCGGCCAGCCGTCCGCGGACCTGGCTGTCCCGGACCGGCCGTTCACCTTCCACGAGTTCCTCACCGCCCAGGCTGTCGGGGACGCCGCGGTGCTGGCGGACAAGGGCCGGCCGGTGCTCCGCGTCCATCTGTCCTCGCCTGCCGACCTGCAAGCGCTGATCCAGGCCCTGTCATGAGCCCCACCGGGCGCCCCAATCCGCTGCGCGACCCGCGGGACCGTCGGCTGCCACGCATTGCCGGCCCGTGCAGCATGGTGATCTTCGGAGTCACCGGCGACCTGTCCCGCAAGAAGGTCATGCCCGCGATCTACGACCTGGCCAACCGCGGGCTGCTGCCTCCGGGCTTCAGCCTCGTCGGCTTCGCGCGCCGGGACTGGGAGGACCAGGACTTCGCCCAGATCGTGCACGACGCGGTGAAGCAGCACGCCCGTACCGAGTTCCGGCAGGAGGTGTGGGACCAGCTCGCCGAAGGGTTCCGGTTCGTGGCCGGCGCCTTCGACGACGACGAGGCCTTCGACACGCTGCGGCGAACCCTGCTCGAGCTGGACGAGGCCCGCGGCACCGGCGGCAACCACGCCTTCTACCTCGCCATCCCCCCGGGGCTGTTCGGCACCGTGGCGAGCCAGCTGCAGGAGCACGGACTGGCAGAGGACCCGAACGCCTGGCGGCGTGTGGTGGTGGAGAAGCCCTTCGGCCACGACCTGGCCTCCGCGCGCGAGCTCAACGAGGTGCTCGGGGAGGTGTTCCCCTCCGGCTCGATCTTCCGGATCGATCACTACCTGGGCAAGGAGACGGTCCAGAACATCCTGGCGATGCGCTTCGCGAACGAGATGTTCGAGCCCCTGTGGAACAGCAACTACGTCGACCACGTCCAGATCAGCATGGCCGAGGACGTCGGGATCGGCGGCCGCGCGGGGTACTACGACGGCATCGGAGCGGCCCGGGACGTCATCCAGAACCACCTCCTCCAGCTGCTGGCCCTGGTGGCCATGGAGGAGCCCACCTCCTTCGACGCCGACTCGCTGAGGGTGGAGAAGGAGAAGGTGCTGGCCGCCGTGGTGCTGGCCAAGCCGCTGAACCGGAGCACCGCCCGCGGCCAGTACGTCGAGGGCTGGGCCGGCGGCGAGAAGGTGCCGGGCTTCCTCCAGGAGGAGGGGATCGCCAAGGACTCCAGGACCGAGACCTTCGCCGCGATCACCGTGGAGGTGGAGAACCGGCGCTGGGCGGGGGTCCCGTTCTACCTGCGCACCGGCAAACGACTGGCGCGCCGCGTCACCGAGGTCGCCGTGGTGTTCAAGCGGGCGCCGCACCTGCCGTTCAGCGAGCACTCCACCGAGGAGCTGACGCAGAACGCGCTGGTGGTGCGCGTGCAGCCGGACGAGGGGATGACCCTGCGTTTCGGCTCGAAGGTGCCTGGGACCGCCCTGGAGATCCGGGACGTGTCCATGGACTTCGCCTACGGCGGCTCGTTCACCGAGAGCTCCCCGGAGGCCTACGAGCGGCTCATCCTCGACGTCCTGCTGGGCGACCCGCCGCTCTTCCCGCGGCACGAGGAGGTCGAGCTGTCCTGGAAGATCCTGGATCCGGTGCTCGAGCACTGGGCCAGGACGGGCAGCCCCGAGCCCTACGCCTCCGGCGCCTGGGGTCCCTCGTCATCGTTCGCGATGCTCTCCCGCCACGGGCGCACCTGGAGAAGGCCATGATCGAGCTCGTCGACACCAACGCCTCGGCCATCGCGGCCGAGTTCGTCCGCAACCGCACCCAGTCCGGCAGCCCCGTGATGGGCATGGTCCTGACGATGATCGTGGTGGTCCCCGAGGAGCACGCCGTTCGGGCGATGAAGGCGGCCCAGGAGGCCTCCCACGAGCACCCGGCGCGGGTCCTCGGCGTCATCCTGGGCGATGGCCGTGGCGCCGCCCAGGTGGACGCCCAGGTGGGGATCGGGTCCGGCTGGAGCGGGGAGACCGCGCTGATCAGGCTCAAGGGCGAAGTGGTCAAGCACGCGGAGTCGGTGGTCCTGCCCCTGCTGCTGCCGGACTCGCCGGTGGCGATCTGGTGGCCCATCGACCCCCCGGAGGACCCGGCGGCCGACCCGCTGGGGTCCCTGGCCCAGCGTCGGATCACCGACAGCGCCCTGGTCACCCACGGACACACCACGGCGCTGACGCGTCAGTGTGCGGCCTACACCAAGGGCAACACCGACCTCGCCTGGACCCGCACGACGCTGTGGCGTGCGCTCCTGGCCGCGGCCCTGGACCAGCACCCCACCAAGGTGAGCCAGGTCGTGGTGGAGGCCGAGAAGGTTAGTCCATCGGCCGATCTGCTCTCCGCCTGGCTGGGTCACCGGCTGCGCGCCGACGTAGAGCGTCGTACCTCCGACGGCCCGGGAATCACCGAGGTGGTGCTCACCGGCAAGGACGGGGAGATCAGCATCCGGCGCGGCGACGGCAAGCTGGCCACGGTCTCCTCCCCCGGCGCACCCGACCGGCCCATGGCCCTGGCCCGCCGTGCGGTGCCCGTGCTGCTCGCCGAGGAGCTGCGACGTCTCGACGAGGACGACATCTACGCCGAGACCGCCGCCCACCTGCTCAAGGCGAAGCCCTCGAAGAGCGGCGCGAAGGCCCGATGACCGCCTCGGTGAAGACCCACGAGGACGCCGCCGAGCTGGCCAGCGAGGTGGCCAGCCGGTTGCTAGCCCGGCTGGAGGAGCTGCAGGCGCAGGGGCGGGTGCCCCAGGTGGTGCTCACCGGCGGAAGTGTGGCGGACGTGGTGCACCGCGAGGTGGCCCGTCGCGCACAGGACTGCTCGGTGGACTGGTCGCGGGTCGCCCTCTGGTGGGGGGACGAGCGCTTCGTCGAGGCCGGCTCCGGGGACCGCAACTGCCGCCAGGCGGCCGAGGCCTGGCTGGACCAGGTCGGGGTCGATCCCGCGCTGGTGCACGAGGTCCCGGCGCAGGGCGAGGCGGAGAGCGCGGAGGCGGCCGCGGACGCCTACGACGCGCTGTTGGCCCGCACAGTCCTCGGCCCCGGCTCGACCGGGTTCGACCTCGTCATGCTCGGACTGGGGCCGGACGGCCACGTGGCCTCGCTCTTCCCGGGGCGACCCGAGGTCGAGGTCGACACCAGGCACGCCGTCGCCGTGCACGACTCCCCCAAACCACCACCGGATCGCGTCTCCCTGACGCTCCCAGCCCTGTGCCGCACCAGCGAGGTGTGGTTCCTGGTCTCCGGGCACGAGAAGGCCGACGCCGTGGCCAGCGCGGTCGCCGGTCTCTCCCCCGGCTCGGCTGGGAGCCCCGCGGCGCGGGTGCACGGACGCGAGGCGACCATCTGGTTCCTTGACAGCTCTGCCGCCTCACGACTCGAGTAGGACCTCGGTCGGGGTCGCCCAGCGTGGAAGTACGCCCTGCTGCACCTCACCGGCGGCCGGCTCACCTCGGCGCAGTCGGTCAACCGGGGCGCCGACTTCCTGGCGGTCCGCCGGGCGCTGACAGACGGCCGGACGACGGTCGACCTGGCCGTGGCCGCGGACGTCGGACGGCCGCTCAAGGACGCGCTGAGCTGACGGAGCATGACTATGGTGGCGCGCAACGACCGTGCCACCGAGGGAATGAGCAACACCATGACTCGCACGCTGCTCCTGCTCCTCGCCGCACTGGGGGTGATCGCCGCGATCGGGATCCCGCTGGCGGTGCAGGCGTGGGACGAGGAGGACGCCGACCCCACCTCGGTCGGTCGCACGCGGGACACGCGGCCCGTGAGTGAGCCCACGCCGCCCGTCGCTGAGCCCACGCCGGTCGAGGAGCCGCCCTCGACGGAGCCGTCCGGGGCCGGTGACGCGATCCCGTTCGGGCGGTTCCCGCTCGACCTGGGGTGGGCGGAGATCCATGGCCAGGACATCATCGACGGCCCCTCTTTCGAGAAAGGCGGGTCGCGCGTCTTCATGCCGGAGGGCCACTGCCGTGAGGGGGTGCTGTACCGGTCCGGATTCCAGGACCAGCTGGCCACCCACGTCTGGGGCACCGACGAGGTCAGTCGCACCCGTCAGATCCTGGGCTTCGAGAGCGCCGATGCCGCGCGGGCGACCATCCGGGCACTGCGTGACGCGGTCGCGAGCTGCGCCGTCTTCCACGACGCGTACACCGACAAGTTCACCTACACCGCGGAGGTCTTCGAGTCGATCGACGAGTCGAACGCCCGCGCCGGGACCGGGACGTTCACCTTCGCCTACACCGCGAGCGGGTCGGACGTGGACCACCCGTTCGGCGTGCTGTACCAGTTCGCGGTCGTCGACGACATCTTCTACGGCAGCAATCAGTACGGCCCCTGGACGGCGGACATGGCCGGCGACGCCGTCACCATCTTGGACCGGGAGAACGCCGCACTCATCCCGCTCCTGTCCCGCCTCCAGCGGTAGGACGCCGCGCTCCGAGCCGCCCCCGGCGCCGAGCAGGCCCGGTGACCCGTCACCCTACCTTTGAGGAGATCCTCAAGGCACTCGAACAGGTGCCCACCATCGCAGTTAGGACGAGATGCTGGCCTCGTCGACACAGTCTGCCTACGAGGGTCGTCGGCTACGGCTGGAAGATGCCGGTCTCGTGCTCTGGATCGAACGCACGCACTCCGAGCCTGTCCAGCAGCCGACGAACCCATGCGTCAGCGGCCCCCTTGTCGGCCGCTCGCACGTGCAGGGCGAACGACATCAACGGCGACTCGTCCTTCGCATTCACTTCGACATCGACGCCCGGCAGTGCCACCAGCATCCACTCGGGGTCGGTGGTATCGGCCCCCGGGGCGAGCTCGCGCACAGCAGCAACCACCTCCGCGTGGTCGAGCGGAAGCGGCTGGGCCCGCCAGTCGTCCGCGATTTCATCGACGCGCGAGATGCCTTCGGGGATGTCCTGAACGAAGATGTCGCGGCTCACGCGACGGATTCTCCCATCGGCGTGCCACGAAATGGCCCTCATGCGCTGGGCCGGTACTTGAAAGCTGCGCCGACCGGCCATCGGGACCCGCTTCGACTCGAAGTCGAGCGTGACGTATCCACGCTGGGCGATGTAGGACATGTGTTCGAATAGAAGCTCAGAAGTGTCGGGGGTCGCCTCTAGATTTACCGTATGACCTGGTCCCCGACCCCCACCGCACACCCGGTGCTGGGCTGCGCTGCCACGATCATCACCGCCGTGCATTCCGTCAGCGGGGTGGACCCGGGTTACATGAGCGCCGGGGACAAGGAACAAGCCCTGCTCGATCTCGCCCGCGCCCGGGACCTCGTCGAAGTCCTCTGGCTCCGGGTCATCGACTCCGCCGCCGATGTTGCCGAGGACACCGGCGCCAAGGACGTGGCCGCATGGCTGGCCGCCAACACCAACCTCGACCGCGGTGTCGCCGCCGGGGCGCAACACCTCGCCCGATCCCTGGAACGGGACTGGTTGAGCACCGGGACCGCAGTCCACGCCGGCGCCGTGACGATCGCCCAAGCCGAAGTGATCACCCGCTGCCTGGACGACCTCACCGCCGTGGGCCGCGACCACCCCGACTGCGCAGTCACCCCCGAGATCCTGGCCCAGGCCGAGACCAGGCTGATCGACCTAGCGGCCAACCACACCCCGGGCGAGCTCCGCCGCCTCGGGGAGAAGATCCTTACCGTCATCGCCCCCGACCTCGCCGAAGAAGCCGAACGCCGCCAGCTCGAAGCCGCCGAACGACGCGCCTCGGCCGCGACCCGGCTGACCATGCGACGCCGCGGCGACGGGTCCACCGACCTCTCCGCCCGAATCCCCGACGCCCTCGCCGGCCGACTCAAGACCTACCTCGACGCCTTCACCTCACCCCGCACCGGGCAAGGCCCCCGCGCCGGCATCATCGACGCCGCGACCGGCACCAAGACCCCCTTCGACCGCCTCCAAGGCCAAGCGTTTTGCGCCCTCATCGAATGCCTACCCACCGACCTGATGCCCCTGCACGGCGGATCCGCGACGTCGGTGGTCATCACCATCGACTTCGACAAGCTTCGCGCCGGCCTCGGCGAAGGCACCACCCTCGACGGCACGCGGATCACCGCCGAAAACGTCCGCCGACTGGCGTGCACCGCCAACCTGATCCCCGCGATCCTCGGCACCAAGTCCGAGATCCTGGACCTAGGCCGGTCCAGCCGGCTGTTCAGCAGAGCCCAACGCCTCAAAGAGGCCCTGAACCACCCCACCTGCCGCGCCCACGGCTGCTCCGTCCCCGCCACCTTCTGCGAAGCCCACCACTGGCGCACCCCCTGGTCCCAAGGCGGCACCACCAACGCCGACGAGCTCAAGCTCCTCTGCCCCTGGCACCACCACCGCACCCACGACACCACCTACCTCACCAAACACCACCCCGACGGGTCCGTGAGGTTCCACAAGAGGCGGTAGGTCGACAAGACCCCCGGTGTCGCGTCACCCAGCCAGGACGGGTCCGCTCACTAGGCGGCTGCCCTGTCGCGCGTAAGCTCCCGGGCCTTGGCGTGCCCCGACGTCAGCGCCCAGCGAACAACCCCCGTCGAGGCGTGCCCAAGTCCTCGGGCCACGGTCCGGTCGAGCCAGGGCCTGTTCGCCAGGCCCAGGGGCTCGCGGCTCCACTCGGGAAGCAGACCCACGGCCGCGGTGCGCAGCATGGCGTAGCCAGGGCGGGCGGCAGCGGGCAGAGCCGGGTTCCACAGCACGTCGTGTACCGCCTCGCGCGCGGCGGGGGTGCTGCGCAGCTCCGGGCGGTAGGCCTCGAGCACACCCCTGAGGGAGGCGACGTCGCCCGGCGGCTCCACCACTCCCAGACGGGCCGCCACCAGCCCCGCCTGGGCGACGTACTCGTCCTGCTCGTCCGGGTCCAGCGGACGGTCGCCGTAGGCCTGGTGGGCTGCCAGGAAGCTGTCGATCTCGGCGGCGTGCACCCAGGCGAGCAGGTGCGGGTCGCTCGCGACGTACGGCGTGCCGTCCGGAGTGGTCCCGCGGACGTGCTCGTGGATGCGTCGCACCAGGGCGACCGCGCTCTCCGCCTGGTCCACCGGACCGAAGGTGGTGACCGCCAGGAACTCCGAGGTGCGGGCCAGCCGCCCCCACAGGTCACCACGGAAGCCGGAGTGCTCCGAGACAGCCTGCATCGCGACCGGGTGCATCGTCTGCAGGACGACGGCGCGGATGCCGCCCACGAACATCGAGGCGTCCCCGTGCACCCGGGCGACGGGGCTCCCCGGAGGGAACCAGCGGGGCCCGGGCGTGCCATGGATACGCTCGCGCTGCGAAGGTCCATCTGGACCGGCGACACGAGCGAAGACGAAGTCGCCGAACTGGTCACGTATGTGTCGCATCACCCGAACCTAGCCGAGTCGCGCAACGCAGCGGCGCCTAGAAGACGATGTCGCCGGCCTTGCGCCGGCTCCTCAGCAGCTGGATGGCCTCGTCGAGGATGCTGGCGGCCTCCGCGTCGGAACGGCGTTCCTTCACGTAGGCCAGATGGGTCTTGTAGGGCTCGATCTTCGGCGCCGGGGGCGGGTTCTCCGAGTCCAGGTTGGCGGGCAGCCCGCACTTGGGGCAGTCCCAGGTCTCGGGGACCACCGCCTCGATCGCGAAGGTCACCACCGACCGGTGTGCGTGCGAGCAGTAGTAGGTCACCGCCTGACGCGGCGCCGCCTCTCCCCGCTCGGCCTCTCCCATTGGTCCAGCTCCGACCCGACTCCCTCGGATCGCATTCCCTCCACCAGCCACTTCTATCCCTCCCAGAAAAGAAATGCAGCAAACAATGAGCCCTAGTAGGCCAGCAGCAATCCCAGAGCCACGACGCACGAGAACCAGATGACCCCGACGCCCACGGTGAAGCGGTCGAGGTTGCGCTCGGCGACCGAGGAGCCGCCCAGCGAGCTGGACACCCCTCCGCCGAACATGTCAGAGAGCCCGCCCCCGCGCCCCTTGTGGAGCAGCACGAGCAGGATCATGATCAGACTGGAGATCATGAGCAGGGTCTGAAAGAGCAGAATCACGGCTGCAGCCTACGTCACTTCTGCCGACTCATAGCACTGGCATGTCGTGGAAACGGCAAATTCCGCCGAATTCCTCGGCCTTCAGGCTCGCCCCGCCCACCAGTGCGCCGTCCACGTCCGCCTTCTCCATGATCCCGGCCACGTTGGACGGCTTCACCGATCCGCCGTACAGCACCCGGCAGCCGTCCGCGGCCGCGTCGCCGTGGATCTGGCGGACCCGCTCGCGGATGGCGGCGCAGACCTCCTGGGCGTCCTCGGGGGTGGCGACCTCCCCCGTGCCGATGGCCCACACCGGCTCGTAGGCCACGACCAGTCCGGCCACCTGCTCGGCGGTGAACCCGGCCAACGAGCCGTCCAGCTGGGCCAGCGTGTGGGCCACGTGCTGGCCCGACTGCCGCACCTCGAGGCCCTCCCCCACGCACACGATGGGCGTCATGCCGGCGGCCAGGCCCTTGTGTGCCTTGGCGTTGACCACGGCGTCGGTCTCCGCGTGGTACTCCCGCCGCTCGGAGTGCCCCACCACCACGTAGGAGCAGCCCAGCTTGGCGAGCATCTGAGCGGAGATCTCACCGGTGTAGGCGCCGCTGTCGTGGACCGACACGTCCTGCGCGCCGTACCTCACCGAGAGCCTGTCGCCGTCGACCAGCGTCTGCACCGAGCGCAGGTCGGTGAACGGCGGCACCACCACGACCTCGACCCGGCTGAAGTCGTGGCGCTTGTCGGCCAGCGTCCAGGCGAGCTTCTGCACCAGGACCACCGCCTCCTGGTGGTTCAGATTCATCTTCCAGTTGCCCGCCATCAGCGGCGTGCGGGTGGCACCCATCAGAGGTTCCTCTTCCTGAAGTGGTCAGCGTTCGAGAACGGCGATGCCGGGCAGTTCCTTGCCCTCGAGGTACTCCAGGCTGGCGCCGCCCCCGGTGGAGATGTGACCGAAGGCCGCCTCCTCGAAGCCCAGTGCGCGCACCGCGGCGGCGGAGTCGCCACCGCCGACCACCGAGAGGCCGTCGATCCCGGTCAGGGCCTCGGCCACCGCCCGGGTGCCCGCCGCGAAGGCCGGGACCTCGAAGACGCCCATGGGTCCGTTCCAGAAGACCGTGCGGGCTCCGGCCAGGGCGGCGGCGAAGGCCGCCGCGGAGTCGGGACCGATGTCGAGGCCGAGACAGTCCGCGGGGATCTCCGAGGCTGGCACCACCCTCGGGGCGGGCTCGCGCTCACCGGAGGGGAAGGCGGTGTCCACCACGATGTCGGTCGGCAGCACGATCTGCACCCCGCGTTGGGCGGCCTCGTCGAGGTAGCGGCGGCACGTGTCGAGCTGGTCCTCCTCGAGCAGGCTCTTGCCGACCTCGTGGCCCTGAGCGGCGAGGAAGGTGAAGACCATCCCCCCGCCGATGAGCAGCTTGTCGGCCTTGTCCAGCAGGTTCGCGATCACGCCCAGCTTGTCCGAGACCTTGGACCCACCGAGCACCACCACGTAGGGGCGATCCGGCTCGACCGTCAGCCGGCGCAGCACGTCGATCTCCGCGGCGACCAGGTCTCCCATCGCGCTCGGCAGGCGCAGCGCCACGTCGTAGACCGAGGCCTGCTTGCGGTGCACGACGCCGAAGCCGTCGGAGACGAAGGCATCGCCGAGCTGGGCGAGCTGGCCGGCGAAGGACGCCCGCACCTCGTCGTCCTTGCTCGTCTCGCCCTCGTTGAACCGGACGTTCTCCAGCACCGCGACGTCGCCGTCGGCCAGCGCAGAGACCACCGACGAGGCGCTCTCGCCCACGGTGTCGTGGGCGAAGGTGACCTCGCGCCCCAGCAGCTCGCCGAGGCGGTGCGCCACCGGAGCCAGCGAGTACGCCGGGTCCGGGGTGCCCTTGGGGCGCCCCAGGTGGGCCATCACGACGACCTTCGCGCCTGCCTCCGAGAGGCGGCGGATCGTGGGCACGCTGGCCCGGATCCGGCCGTCGTCGGCGATGCGGTCGCCGTCCAGCGGGACGTTCAGGTCCGACCGGACGAGGACCCGCTTGCCGCGGAGGCCACCCAGTGAGTCGATGCCCGACACGTCAGAGCGTGGTGCCGACGTGGCTGATCAGGTCGACGAGACGGTTGGAGTAGCCCCACTCGTTGTCGTACCAGCCGATGACCTTGACCATGTTGCCGTTGACCTTGGTCAGCGGCGCGTCGAAGATGCACGACGCGGGGTCGGTGACGATGTCGGTGGACACGATCGGGTCGGTGGAGTAGCGCAGGTAGCGACCGTCGGCGGCCTTCTCGATGGCGGCGTTGACCTCTTCGACGCTGGTCTCGCGGCCGGCCTCGAAGGTGAGGTCGGTGGCCGAGCCCGTGGGCACGGGCACGCGCAGGGCGAAGCCGTCGAGCTTGCCCTTGAGCTCGGGGAGCACCAGGCCGATGGCCTTCGCAGCACCGGTGGAGGTGGGGACGATGTTCAGCGCGGCGGCGCGGGCCCGACGCAGGTCCTTGTGGATGTTGTCCTGCAGGTTCTGGTCCGCGGTGTAGGCGTGGATCGTGGTCATCAGGCCCTTGACGATGGTGAACTCGTCGTGCAGCGCCTTGGCCATGGGAGCCAGGCAGTTCGTGGTGCACGAGGCGTTGGAGATCACGTTGTGCTTGGCGGGGTCGTACAGCTCGTGGTTGACGCCCATCACCACGGTGATGTCCTCGTTCTTGGCGGGCGCCGAGATGATGACCTTGCGGGCACCGCCGTCGAGGTGCGCGCGGGCCTGGGTGGCGTCGGTGAAGAAGCCGGTGGACTCGACGACGACGTCGACGCCCAGGTCACCCCACCGCAGGTCGGCCGGGTTGCGCTCGGCGAAGGCGGCGATCTCCTGGTCCCCGACGTGGATGGCGCTGTCGGTCGAGGACACCTCGGCGTCCAGCCGGCCGAGGATCGAGTCGAACTTGAGCAGGTGGGCCAACGAGGCGTTGTCGGTCAGGTCGTTGACTCCGACGATCTCGATGTCAGCGCCCGAGGCACGGACGGCTCGGAAGAAGTTGCGGCCGATGCGGCCGAAGCCATTGATTCCAACACGAACAGTCACGATCACTCCTGGCTAGCGGTGGGCTGACAGCGGTGCCGAGCCTACCGCGCCCCGTCACCGTGCCCGCAGGCGCAGTAGTGATTCGGGCGACACTGCCCGCTCAGGCCTCGTCGGCCAGCATCTCCGGGGTGAGCGAGGACTCGGTGTCCGGGATCCCGCGGTCCTCGGCCATCTTGTCGGCCATGGCCAGCAGCCGCCGGATCCGGCCGGCGATGGCGTCCTTGGTCAGGACCGGCTCGTGCAGCTGGCCCAGCTCCTCCAGCGATGCCTGCTTGTGCTCCAGCCGCAGGTGACCGGCCAGCTTGAGGTGGTCGGGCACCTCGTCCCCGAGGATCTCCAGGGCGCGCTCCACCCGGGCGCCCGCCGCCACGGCGGCGCGCGCCGAGCGGCGCAGGTTGGCGTCGTCGAAGTTGGCCAGTCGGTTCGCAGTCGCGCGGACCTCCCGCCGCATCCGCCGCTCCTCCCACGCCATCAGGGTCTCGTGAGCGCCCAGGCGGGTGAGCAGGGCGCCGATGGCGTCCCCGTCGCGGATGACGACGCGGTCCACGCCGCGCACCTCCCGCGCCTTGGCGGAGATGCCGAGGCGCCGGGCCACGCCGACCAGGGCCAGGGCCGCCTCCGGTCCGGGACAGGTGACCTCCAGGGAGGAGGACCGACCGGGCTCGGTGAGCGAGCCGTGCGCCAGGAACGCGCCACGCCAGGCGGCGACGGCGTCGCAGCCGCCGCCGGAGACCACGCCCGGGGGCAGACCGCGCACCGGACGACCGCGGGCGTCCAGCAGCCCGGTCTGGCGGGCCAAGGCCTCGCCGTCCTTGACCACCCGCACCAGGTAGCGGCTGCCCTTGCGGATCCCGTGTCCCTGCACCATGACGACGTCCGACTGGTGGCCGTAGACCTCGGCGACGTCCTTGCGCAGCCGACGTGCAGCCGCGCCGGTGTCCAGCTCAGCCTCCACCACGATCCGCCCACTGACGATGTGCAGGCCGCCGGCGAACCGGAGCATCGAGGCCACCTCCGCCTTGCGGCAGCAGGTCTTGGTGATCTGGGTGTTGGCAAGCTCCGCCTTCACCTGAGCCGTCATCGCCATGCGCGAATCCTGCCACGGACGTCAATCACCCGTGACCACTCCCGACTGACTGCCCATCACGCTGTGCAGTACCTCACCCAGCTTGTCCGGATCATGGGCGCTGCTCCCGTCCCCGCGGGCCACGTCGGCGACCACCAGGCTGCCGCCGAGCTCAGCCACGGCCCGGTCCAGTGCGGGCCGGTCGCTCACCGACGTCGGGTCGGCCACGACGGCGTGCACCTTCAGCCCGGGCGCCGTCGCGGCCAGGGCCGACAGGTGGTCCGACGGGGTGAAGCCCCCGGTCTCGCCGGCAGCCTCGAGGTTGAGCACCACGACCAGGCGACCGCCCCGGGAGACCAGGGCCTCGCGAAGCTCGGGGACCAGCAGGTGCGGGATGACGGAGGTGAACCACGAGCCGGGTCCCAGCACCACCCAGTCGGCCTCCTGGACCGCGACCACCGCCTCCTTGCACGCCGGAGGGTCGGCCGGGTCGAGGGCGACCGAGCGGATCCGCCCCTGGGCGGTGGCCACGCTGACCTGGCCGCGCAGCACCGTGGTCCCCTGGGAGCCCTCCACCTCGGCGGTGATGTCGAGGGGGACGGTGGACATCGGGAGCACCCGCCCCCTGGCGCCGAGGAGCCTCCCGACCATGTCGAGCCCGGCCACCGGGTCGTCGAGCAGCTCCCACAGCCCGACGATCAGCAGGTTGCCCAGGGCATGCCCCTTCAGCTCGCCGTCCCCGTCGAACCGGTGCTGGAGCACCCGCATCCACGTCTGGCCCCACTCCTCGTCCTCGCAGAGCGCCGAGAGCGCCATCCGCAGGTCACCCGGCGGCAGCACCTCGAACTCCCGGCGCAACCGCCCCGAGGACCCCCCGTCGTCGGCGACCGTCACCACCGCGGTGATGTCGGTGACCACCCGCCGCAGGGCAGAGAGGCTCGCATGGAGTCCGTGTCCGCCGCCGAGCGCCACCACCGAGGCCTGGTGAGGCGTCATCTCACTCCCGTCCGAGGTCGCGGTGGGTGGCGCGCACGTCGTAGCCCTGGGTGAGCAGGCGGGCGGTGATCTCCTCGGTCATCGCGACGCTGCGGTGCTTGCCCCCGGTGCAGCCGACCGCGACGGTCATGAACCGCTTGCCCTCCTTGAGGTAGCCCTTCGCGGCGATCTCCAGCAGCGGCAGGTAGCCGTCGAGGAACTCCTCGGCCCCGGCCTGGCTCTTGACGTAGTCGGCGACCGAGGGGTCGCGGCCGTTGCGCGGGCGCAGTTCGGGGATCCAGTGCGGGTTCGGCAGGAAGCGCATGTCCGCGACGAAGTCGGCGTCGACCGGGATGCCGTACTTGAACCCGAAGCTGATCACGGTCACCTTGAGCCGACGCGCCTCCGGCGACCCGAAGTGCTCGGCGATGCGGTCGGTCAGCTGGTGCACGTTCATCGCGCTGGTGTCGATCACCAGGTCGGCACCGCCGCGGATCTCCTCCAGCGCCACCCGTTCGCGTCGCAGCCCGTCGATCAGGCGCCCGCTGCCCTGCAGCGGGTGCGGCCTCCGTACCGCCTCCTGACGCCGCACCAGGACGTCGTCGACCGCCTCGAGGTAGAGCAGCGTGGTGGGCCGTCCG
Source organism: Nocardioides sp. 616 (assembly GCF_002930065.1). NCBI lineage: Bacteria > Bacillati > Actinomycetota > Actinomycetes > Propionibacteriales > Nocardioidaceae > Nocardioides > Nocardioides sp. 616. Next base: position 436,690 of record NZ_POAG01000017.1, read on the forward strand.
GTCGCCTGCTGGTGCCGGTTGGCCGCCAGGCTGGTGAAGAACGAGCCCGACCGTACGTCGACCACGACGGCGATCGGCTGGGTCACGCCCCGGCTGTCGTCGACCAGGCGCACGACGTCACGCACCAGGGTGGGCGGGAGGTTGTCGACGACGAAGTAGCCCAGGTCCTCCAGCTCCTTGGCCGCCGTGCTGCGACCCGCGCCGGTCATGCCGGTGATGATCACCAGCTCTGCTGGCTGCTCCATCAGTCCTCCTCGATCTCGCCGGTGGCGGTGTTGATCCGGGGCCCAGTCTTCCCGCTGCCCTCCTGGACCGCGACCGCCCCCTTGATGGCGGCAGCCGTGGCCGGTCCGATCCCGGGGACCAGAGCGATCTCGTCGACCTCGGCCAGCCGCAGCTTCTTCAGCGAGCCGAAGTGCCGCAGCAGCGCCTTGCGCCGCACCTCCCCCAGCCCTGGCACGTCGTCCAGCACGCTCTCCACCATGGTCCGGGAGCGCCGGCCGCGGTGGTGGGTGATGGCGAAGCGGTGTGCCTCGTCGCGGATCCGCTGCAGCAGGTAGAGGCCCTCGCTGGTCCGCGGCAGGATCACCGGGTCCTCGTCGTCGGGGACCCAGACCTCCTCGAGCCGCTTGGCGAGACCGCACACCGGGATGTCGTCGATCCCGAGCTCGGCCAGCGCCTGCCTGGCCGCCGAGACCTGCGGCGGGCCGCCGTCGACGACGACCAGGCCCGGGGCGTAGGCGAACTTGCGGGGACGGCCGGTGTCGGGGTCCACGAGCATCGGGCCGGACTCGGTGGACACCTCGGTGGAGCGGGCCTGCTCGTCCAGCAGCCTGCGGAAGCGCCGGGTGATGACCTCGTGCATGGAGGCGACGTCGTTCTGCCCGTCCACCCCGCGGATCACGAAGCGGCGGTACTCACCCTTGCGCGGGAGGCCGTCCTCGAAGACGACCATCGAGGCCACCACCTCGGTGCCCTGGAGGTTGGAGACGTCATAGCACTCGATGCGCAGCGGGACCTCGTCGAGGCCGAGGGCCAGCTGGATCTCCTCCAGCGCCTTGTTGCGGGTGGTGAGGTCGCTGGCGCGCTTGGTCTTGTGCAGCATCAGGGCCTGGGCGGCGTTCTTGGCCACCGTCTCCTGCAGGGACTTCTTGTCCCCCCGCTGGGGCACCCGGATGGCGACTTTCGCGCCCCGCATCCCCGACAGCAGCTGCTCCATCGTGCCGGGGTCGGGCGGCAGGGCCGGCACCAGCACCTCGCGCGGGATCGAGTCCGGCTCGCCGGCGTAGAGCTGGAGCAGGAAGTCCTCCACCAGCTGGGAGGTGTCCCCCTCGTCGGTGCGGTCGGCCACCCATCCCCGCTGGCCCCGGATCCGGCCGCCGCGCACGTAGAAGATCTGGACCGCCACCTCCAGCGGGTCCTCGGCCAGGGCGATGACGTCGGCGTCGGTGGCGTCGTTGAAGACCACGGCCTGCTTCTCCAGGGACCGGTTCAGGGCGCCGAGGTCGTCGCGCAGCCGGGCCGCCTTCTCGAAGTCCATCGCCTCGGAGGCGGCGTACATCTCGCGCTCGACGCGCTTGAGGAAAGCTGCGGTGTTGCCGGCCATGAAGTCGCAGAAGTCGTCCACGATGCGCCGGTGCTCCTCGGCGCTCACCGCACCCACGCAGGGGGCCGAGCACTTGTCGATGTAGCCCAGCAGGCAGGGGCGGCCCACCTGCTGCGCGCGCTTGAAGACGCCGTTGCTGCACGAGCGCATCGGGAACACCCGGAGCAGCTGGTCGACCGTCTCCCGGATCGCCCAGGCATGGCTGTAGGGCCCGAAGTAGCGGACCCCCTTCTTCTTGGCTCCCCGGCCCACCATCACCCGCGGGAACTCCTCGCCGGTGGTCACCGCCAGCCACGGGTAGGACTTGTCGTCGCGGTACTTGACGTTGAAGCGTGGGTCGAACTCCTTGATCCAGGAGTACTCCAGCTGGAGCGCCTCGACCTCCGTGCGGACCACGGTCCACTCCACGCTGGCCCCGGTGGTCACCATCGAGGCGGTCCGCGGGTGCAGCCCGCGGACGTCGGCGAAGTACGACGACAGGCGTGAGCGCAGGTTCTTGGCCTTGCCGACGTAGATGACCCGACCCCGGGAGTCGCGGAACCGGTACACCCCCGGCTGCGTCGGGATCGTCCCCGGCGCAGGACGGTACGACGCCGGTGCAGCCATGTCACAACCCTACGTTCGGGCGCCGACCGCGGTCGGCGCGTCCC
>NZ_POAG01000017.1:439260-557564 GCF_002930065.1 Nocardioides sp. 616
CGGGACCTCGGTCAGCGGGCTGGTCGCCGGCCCCTCGAGCACCGAGCCGTCCTCGAGGGAGAAGGCGCTGCCGTGGCACCGGCACGGGATCTCGCCCTCGGAGCTCGAGCTCACCAGGCATCCCTGGTGCGTGCAGACCGCGCTGAAGCACTTGAACTCGCCCTCGGCGGGCTGGGCGACCACGAGCTTGAGGTCCGGGTAGACGGCACAGGCGCCGACCCCGATGTCCGCGGTCGAGGCGACCGCCACCCCGCTGGGCGGCGCCTCGTCCGGCACGGCGGTGTGGTCCTCCGCGGTGTCGTCGCCGTCCCCGCCGCAGGCACTGAGCAGCGGGATGCCGATCCCGGTCAGGGCGGCCCCGGCGAGGGCGGCGCGTCGGCTCGGTCCGTCGATGTTGGTTCGGGGGTTCACTTTTGACTCCTGGGGGCGATGGGCGAGAGGTGCGTTCTCCCGGCGAGGATAGGGGCCAGGAACCTGCCGGTGTGGCTCTCGGGGACGGCCGCGACCTGCTCCGGCGTGCCCGTGGCCACTACGGTGCCGCCGCGCGAGCCCCCTTCGGGGCCCATGTCGATCAGCCAGTCCGCGGTCTTGATGACGTCGAGGTTGTGCTCGATGACCAGCACCGTGTTGCCCTGGTCCACCAGCCGACCCAGCACGCCCAGGAGCTTGCGGATGTCCTCGAAGTGCAGTCCGGTGGTCGGCTCGTCCAGCACGTAGACGGTGCGTCCGGTGGACCTCTTCTGCAGCTCGCTGGCCAGCTTGACGCGCTGCGCCTCGCCACCGGACAGGGTGGTCGCGGGCTGTCCCAGCCGGACGTAGCCCAGCCCGACCTCCGTCAGTGTCTTCATGTGCCGCGCGATCGCGGGCACGGCGCTGAAGAACTCCGCGGCCTCCTCGATCGGCATGTCGAGCACCTCCGCGATGGTCTTGCCCTTGAAGTGCACCTCGAGCGTCTCGCGGTTGTACCGGGCCCCGTGGCAGACCTCGCAGGGGACGTAGACGTCGGGCAGGAAGTTCATCTCGATCTTGAGCGTGCCGTCGCCCTGGCAGGCCTCGCAGCGGCCGCCCTTGACGTTGAAGGAGAAGCGACCCTGGAGGTAGCCGCGCATCTTCGCCTCGGGCGTCTGGGCGAAGAGCTTGCGGACGTGGTCGAAGACGCCGGTGTACGTCGCCGGGTTGCTGCGCGGGGTCCGGCCGATGGGCGACTGGTCGACGTGGATGACCTTGTCGACCTGGTCCACCCCGGTGATGGTGCGGTGCCGACCGGGCACGGTCCGGGCACGGTGGAGCTGCTTGGCCAGGGAGGTGTACAGGATGTCGTTGACCAGGGTCGACTTGCCGGAGCCGGACACCCCGGTGACCGCGACCAGCATGCCGAGCGGGAACGCGACGTCGATGCCGTCGAGGTTGTTCTCCTTGGCCCCCTTGACGACGAGCTCGCGGCCCTTGGTGCGCGGACGGCGGAGCTCGGGGATCGGGATCTCGCGCCGGCCGGAGAGGTACTGGCCGGTGATGGAGTCGGGGTGCTCGTAGAGACCCTGGACGTCACCGGAGTGGATGACCTGGCCGCCGTGCTCGCCGGCGCCGGGCCCGATGTCGACGACCCAGTCCGCCACCCGGATGGTGTCCTCGTCGTGCTCGACGACGATCAGGGTGTTTCCCAGGTCGCGCAGCCGCACCAAGGTCTCGATGAGGCGCTGGTTGTCGCGCTGGTGCAGCCCGATCGAGGGCTCGTCCAGCACGTAGAGCACGCCCACCAGTCCCGCCCCGATCTGGGTGGCGAGACGGATGCGCTGAGCCTCCCCGCCCGACAGCGACCCCGACGGGCGGTCCAGCGAGAGGTAGTCCAGGCCCACGTCGAGCAGGAAGTTGAGGCGCTCCAGGATCTCCTTGAGCACCCGCTCGGCGATCTGCTTCTCACGCGGCGACAGCTCGATGTCGCGCAGGAACTCCGCGCACTCGTTGATCGGCAGCGCGCAGACCTCGGCGATCGAGCGGCCACCCAGGGTCACCGCCATCGAGACGGGCTTGAGCCGGCTGCCGCCACAGGTGGGGCAGGCCACCTCGCGCATGAAGCCCTCGAACCGCTCCCTGCTGGTGTCGGTCTCGGCCTCGCGGTGACGACGCTCGATGTAGCCGCGCACGCCCTCGAACTCGGCGTAGTAGGAGCGCTGACGCCCGTAGCGGTTGCGGGTGACCACGTGCACCTTGGTGGAGTGCCCCTCGAGCAGGGCCTTGCGAGCCTTGGCCGGGAGCTTCTCCCACGGGGTGTTCAGGTCGAAGCCGAGCTCGTCGCCCAGCGCCCCCATCAGCCGCAGGAAGTAGTCGGCGACGTGGGCTCCGGTCCAGGGCTGGATCGCACCCTCGCCGAGGGTGGCTTGGGGGTCGGGGACGACCAGCTCGGGGTCGATCTCCATCTTGGTGCCGATGCCGTGGCAGGCCGGGCAGGCGCCGAACGGGGAGTTGAAGGAGAAGGACCGCGGCTCCAGCTCGTCGTGGTCGATCGGGTGGTCGTTGGGGCACGACATCCGCTCGGAGAACCGGACCTCGCGTCCCGGGTCCTTCTCGTCGAGGTCGACGAAGTCCAGGATCACCTGGCCGTCCGCCAGCGAGAGCGCGGTCTCGATCGAGTCGGTGAGCCGCCTCTTGGCGGACTCCTTGACCGAGAGCCGGTCGACCACCACCTCGATCGTGTGCTTCTTCTGCTTGTCGAGCTTCGGCGGGTCGTCCAGGGCGTGCGTCACGCCATCGGTCCGGGCCCGGCTGAAGCCCTGGGTCTGGAGCGAGCGGTACTGCTCGACGTACTCCCCCTTGCGGCCCCGGACCACCGGGGCCAGCACCTGGAACCGGCGCCCCTCCTCCATCTCGAGGACCTGGTCCACGATCTTCTGCGGGGTCTGACGCTCGATCGGAGCCCCGCAGGTGGGGCAGTGCGGACGGCCGGCGCGGGCGTAGAGCAGTCGCAGGTAGTCGTAGACCTCGGTGATGGTGCCGACCGTGGAGCGCGGGTTCTTCGAGGTCGACTTCTGGTCGATCGAGACCGCGGGCGACAGACCCTCGATGAAGTCGACGTCCGGCTTGTCCATCTGCCCCAGGAACTGGCGCGCGTAGGCCGACAGCGACTCCACGTAGCGGCGCTGTCCCTCGGCGAAGATGGTGTCGAACGCCAGCGAGGACTTGCCGGAGCCGGAGAGCCCGGTGAAGACGATGAGGGCGTCTCGCGGCAGGTCGAGCGAGACATCCTTGAGGTTGTGCTCCCGGGCTCCCCGGATGATGAGCTGGTCAGTCACAGATTTCCTCAACACGTTGTTCGAACACGTGTTCGCCATGGTAGCAAGCCGGGGCAAGTACGCTTCAATGGCGGTCATGGATCCTCTAGACCTGCTGGCCGAGGCCACCAACGCGCTGGTGCGCAGCGTCGACGGCCTGGACGCCGACGCCCTGGGGGCACCGAGCGCCCTGCCCGGGTGGTCCCGGGGGCACGTGGTGGCGCACCTGGCCCTGAACGCCGAGGGGCTGACCAGGGCCCTGGTGGGCGTCGTCGAGGGCTCGGACGTCCCTCAGTACGACTCCAGCGCCGCCCGTGCGGCCGACATCGAGGAGCTTGCCGGGGCGCCCGAGGACGAGCTCCGCGCCAGGTTCCTGGCCAGCTGCACGCGGCTGGCGAAGGCGACGGCGGCGCTGCAGGAGGGGCACTTGGACGCGACCGTGCGACGCACCGCGTCCGGCCGCCGCACCTTCGGCGCCCGCAGCGTTCCGGGACGACGTCTGGTCGAGGTGGCGGTCCACCACGTGGACCTCGACGTCGGCCACCGCCGCACCGACTGGCCCGTGCAGACCGCCGGCGCCCTGGTCGACTCCCTGGTGCCGGACCTGGGGGCACTGGGACCACTGACGCTCCAGGGGCTGGACGCCGAGCGGACCTGGCGCCTCGGCGGCACCGACGGCCCGATCGTCCAGGGCACCACCGCCGATCTCGCCTGGTGGCTCACCGGGCGAGGCGCCGACGGCCTCGTCACCGACTCCCCGCCCCTTCCCGACGTGCCGGCTCGCTGAGACCGGCCCTCCCCCACCTCCAGGAGCACGACGTGAACGAGCACGACCCGAACGACGGCGACTACACCGGGCAGGTCCGGCCCGGTGGTCCCGCCCAGACTCGCGAGCTGACGGCGCTGAGCATCACCAAGGTCGCGGTCGACGAGCAGATGAGCAACAACTGCTACCTGCTGCGGTGCCGTGAGACCGGAGCCCAGGTCCTGATCGACGCGGCCGCCGAGGCGCCCCGTCTGCTCGACCTGATCGCACCGTCCGGACTGGACGCCGTCGTCACCACGCACCAGCACTGGGACCACCACCGGGCGCTCGCCGACGTCGTGGCGGCGCACGCTGCCACGGTCGTCGCCGGTGCCCCGGACGCGGACGCGGTCACCGAGCAGACCGGCGTGACCGTGGACCGCCGGGTGGGCCAAGGTGACACGGTCGCGGTGGGGTCCTGCACCCTGCAGGTGATCGCGGTGGCCGGCCACACCCCGGGCTCGATCTGCCTGCTCTACCTGGACCCCGCCGGGCACCCGCACCTCTTCACCGGGGACAGCCTCTTCCCGGGCGGGGTGGGCAACACCTTCGGTGACTCGGACGCCTTCGCCCAGCTCATCGACGAGGTGGAGACCAAGATCTTCGCCGAGCTGCCCGACGAGACCTGGTTCTACCCCGGTCACGGGGACGACGGCCTGCTCGGCCAGGAGCGGCCGCAGCTGGCGCACTGGCGCGAGAGAGGCTGGTGAGCCGTCAGCGGGCCTGGGTTAGGTTCGAGGCATGACGACCGTTGAGCTGACCGCAGCGACCTTCGAGAGCACCGTGACCGCCCCGGGCATCGTGCTCGTGGACTTCTGGGCGGAGTGGTGCGGACCGTGCCGTCAGTTCGCCCCGATCTTCGACGCGGCCTCGACCGAGCACCCCGACATCGTGTTCGGCAAGGTCGACACCGAGTCCGAGAGGGACCTGGCCGCGATGGCCCAGATCACCTCGATCCCCACCCTGATGGCCTTCCGCGACGGCATCCTGGTGTTCTCCCAGCCTGGGGCCCTGCCCCCCGCCACGCTGGCCCAGCTGATCTCCCAGCTCCGCGAGCTGGACATGGACGAGGTGCGGCGCCAGCTGGACGAGGCCGACGACGGCGAGCTGGACCTCGACACCTTCGCCGCGCAGCACGCGGCCGGCGGGTTCGTCCTGGACGTCCGCGAGGACGAGGAGTATGCCGCCGGCCACGTTCCCGGCGCCCACCACGTCCCGATGTCCGAGGTGCCGAACCGCCTCGACGAGCTCCCCAGGGACCGACCCGTGCTGGTCATCTGCCAGAGCGGTAGCCGCAGCCGGAACGTGGTGGAGTTCCTCACCTCCCAAGGGATCGAGGCGCTCAACGTGGCTGAGGGCACTGGCGGCTGGGCCCGTCGCGGCTGGCCCTTGGAGCGCTGAGCCCGGCCTGCTCTAACCTGCTCTGGTGCTCATCTCCGACGCTCACCGCCTGCTGTTCATCCACGTCCCCAAGACCGGCGGGGTGACCGTGGAGACCGTGGTGCGCGAAGGCGTCGACGACCTCCGCGACCTGGGCCCGCGACGCCACCCCAGGCTGCGCTGGGTGCTGACCCAGGAGCCCGGCCTCGCCGACTACTGGACGTTCGGCTTCGTGCGCAACCCGTGGAGCCGGATGGTCTCCTGGTGGTCGATGATCGATCGCTGGAACCGACGCCTCGGCCCCGCCTCGGGCAAGCCCCAGGTGGAGCACGACGGGCCCCGGGGCGGCAACCCGCTCTGGCGCGCGGTCGCCCAGTACGACGGCTTCGAGGAGTTCATCCTGCGCGGCACCGAGGAGCTCCCCCGCCTCGCCACCCCGCAGATCTCCTTCCTGCAGACCCGTGGCCGCAAGGCCGACTTCATCGGTCGCACCGAGCGTCTGGCCACCGACATCGCGGTGGTGCAGGAGCGGCTGGGCCTGCCGGTGGCCGAGCCCCCTCGTCGCAACAGCTGGTCCAAGGGGCCCTGGCAGGACTACTACGACGACCGGACCCGGCGGCGCATCGCCGAGGTGTACGAGCGAGACGTGCGCGAGTTCGGCTACGCGTTCGACTGATCCAGCGACTGATCCGGGCAGCCGGTGGACCCGTAGCCGCCCCGGAAGAACAGCAGCCCCTCCCCGGCGTCGTCGGCGACCACATGGTGCACCCGCCCGATGACGACGTCGTGGTCGCCCGCGTGGTGCACGTCCTGGATCGTGCAGTCCAGGTGCGCCAGCACCCCGGCCAGCACGGGCGACCCGGTCTGGAGGGACGGGGACCACCGGACCCGGGCGAATTTGTCGATGCCCCGCGTGGCCATGGTGTTGGACACCTCCGCCTGGTCGGCGGCCAGCACGTTGACGCAGAACGCGCCGGAGCGGCGGATCAGCGGCCACGCGGTGGTGCTCCGCGAAGGACAGAACAGCACCAGCGGCGGGTCCAGCGAGACGCTCGTGAAGCTCTGGCAGGTCATCCCGACAGGCACCCCGTCGTTCAGCGACGTCACCACGGTGACTCCGGAGGCGAACCGACCCAGCACGTCTCGGAACTCTCGGGAGGAGAAGCCCGGAGGCTGCTCCCGGAACGCCGCGTGGTCCCCCACCTGCGCCGGGAGCCCGAGCTCCCCATCACCGAGCCAGCCCTCGATCAGGTCAGGGCTGGGCCGGGTCGTGGGCCCGTGCTGGTGCCCGGACGCGCCGCGCTGCTGGTCGGTCATCTGACCATTCTCCCCCGTGGCCGGTGCCGGGCCGAAGACCGGCGTCCCGCCGGGGTGCCGGGCTCACCTGCGCGGGACCGGCGTACCAGACGGCCAGCCGGCCGTGCTCGCTGATGGCCTGCAGCCGCTGCTCGGTGGCCTCCCGCACGTCCTCTGGCACCACCAGCAGCAGGTGGTCTCCCGGACGCAGCGACGTGTGTCTGTCCGGCACCGCGATGGAGCCGTCGCGGGAGACCAGGGCCAGCACGGCCCTGGCGGGCAGCCGCAGGTCGTCGGCGAACACCCCGGCCAGCCGGGACCGCGGCGGCACCACGAACTGCACCAGGCTGGCGTCCAGGTCCTCCAGCGGCGCCGACTCGACCTCCACGTCGCGCCCGCGCTCCACCACCACTGACGTGCGCCTCGCCAGCCAGGGCAGCAACGGAGCCTGGATCAGCACGAAGGCGGTGACCAGCAGGAAGACCACGTCGAAGATCATGGTCGCGGACGACAGCCCCTCCGTGATCGGGATGGTGGCCAGCACGATGGGCACCGCACCGCGCAGTCCCGCCCAGGAGATGAAGACCTGGTGACGCCAGGGCACCCGCCACCACACGGCGCACGCCATCACCGACAGCGGTCGCGCCACGAAGGTCAGTCCGATCCCGACGATCGCGGCCGGCACCACCGCGTCGAGCAGGCGTCCCGGGCTGGCCAGCAGCCCGAGCAGGACGAAGAGCCCGATCTGCGCCAGCCACCCGAGCCCGTCGGCGAAGCCGGCGGTCGCCTGGCGGTGGGGCAGCTTGGCGTTGCCGAGCCACAACCCGGCCACGTAGATGGCCATCAGCCCGCTGGCCCCGGCCAGTCCCGCCACCGCGAAGGCCAGGAACATGATCGCGAACGTGGCCAGCGGGTAGAGCCCCGCGGCCGGCAGCGCGCTGTGGGCGAGCAGCACCTGCCCGAGCTTGGCGACCGCCAGGCCCACCAGCACCCCCACGACCAGCTGGTAGCCGATCAGCCCCGCGATCTGGAGACCGCTGGCGGTGTGCCAGGCGTCGCTGGCCACCACGGTCACCAGGATGATCACCGGCGGGTCGTTGAAGCCCGACTCCGCCTCCAGCGTGGCCCGGATGCGCGGGCGAACCGGCAGCCGCCGCATGATCGAGAAGGTCGCCGCCGCGTCGGTCGACCCCACGACGGCGCCGAGCAGCAGCGCGGTCCTGGGCTCGACGTCGAGCGCGAGGTACGCGATCCCGGCGGTCACCGTCACGCTGAGGGCGACACCGAGCGTGGCCAGCAGTGCGGACAGCCCGACCACGGGGCGGATCACGTCCCACCGGGTGCTGAAGCCGCCCTCGGCCAGGATCACCGCCAGCGCCAGGGTGCTGAGCACCATCGTCAGGTCGACGTCCTCGAACTGGATGCCGAGGCCGGCCTCACCCAGGGCGAGGCCGATGGCCAGGTAGAGGAGCAGGCTCGGCAGGCCCGCGCGGGCCGAGACCCGCACCGCGGCGACCCCGGTCAGCAGCACCAGGCTGGCGGTGAGGATCCCCAGGTCGAGGTCCATCCGCTAGCTGGTCCCGCGGTCCTGCACCAGGCGGCGCAGCTCGGTGGTGACCTCGACCTCGGCGGTGGTGACAGTGACGTGCTCCACCCGTACGCCGGGGACGAGCTGCTCCTCCTCCCAGCCCAGGTCGTCGCCGAGCCCGGGCAGCGCAGGCACGGTCCGCGTCGTGACCAGTCGCCGCAGGCGGTCCTCGACGGCGTCGGCGACGGTGGCCGCCAGCGCTTCGGGGTTGCGGGTGCGTGGCCCCTCCCAGGAGTACTCCACCTGCACGTGTGCGGTCACGCCGTCCGTGGTGGTGGCGGTGACGACAGCCCACTGGTGCCGGGCACCGGTGTCGACCGCGACGCGCGGACGCATCCTCGTCAACCAGGTGCCGACTGCCAGCGCGAGCGCCACGGGGACCAGCACGTACCAGATGTCAGGCTCCATGGTTCGAGCATGGCCGACCGTGAGGGAAGAACCCATGGGGTCCTGCACCCATTCGCCGGCCCCTGCGTCGACAGGGTCGACAGGGTCTAGCAGGGTGGTGACCATGTCACCCACCCGCGGTCTCTCGCTCTCCTCCCGGGTGATCGCGAGCAACGGCGTCGTGTTCCTCCTGGGCACCGCGGTGCTCGCGTTCTCCCCAGCGACCGTCTCGCGCCAGCCCGTGATCTCCGAGCTCGTCGTCCTCCTGGTGGGACTGGGCATCATGATCGTGGCCAACTCGTTCCTGGTCCGGGTCGCCCTCACTCCGCTGGACCGGCTGGTGACGCAGCTGGACCAGGTCAGGTCCAACGAGCCGCTGGCCCGGGTCTCCGACCCCGGCGGTGGCCTGGCGCACCGCCTCTCGCTCGCGGTCAACGACCTGCTCGACCGCATCGAGGCCGGACAGCGGCAGAACGCGGTCTCCGCCCTGGCGGCCCAGGAGGCCGAGCGGAGCCGGATCGCCCAGGAGCTGCACGACGGCGTCGGCCAGTCGCTCACCGCGGTGCTGCTGGAGCTCGGAGCGCTCTCGGGTCCGGGTCACGCCCCCGCAGAGCCTGCCCTGGCGCGCCTCCGCGAAGGGGTGCGCGCCAGCCTCGACGAGGTGCGCTCGGTGGCGCGCCATCTCCGGCCGCACGTGCTGGAGGACCTCGGGCTGCGCAGCGCGCTCGCGGCCCTGACCAACGACCTGTTCACCACCGGCGACGTGCTGGTCCGGCGCGGCATCCTGCCGGGTCTGCCCGCCCTGCCGGACGACGTCGAGCTGGTGGTGTTCCGGGTGGCGCAGGAGGCGCTGACCAACGTCGCGCGGCACGCCCGGGCTCGCACCGTGGAGCTCGCCCTGAGCACCGTGGGTGCGCAGCTGGTCCTCGTGGTCGCCGACGACGGACGCGGCCTCCCGCCCGGCGCCGCGGGGACCGGGCTGCGTGGCATGCACGAGCGGGCCGCCCTCATCGGCGCCCGACTCCACGTCGGCCGCCGCGACGGCGGCGGCACCGTCGTCGAGCTCCGCGTGCCCCTGGAGCGGCCATGACCACGACCACGAGCACGACCACGAGCACGGTCACGAGTACCGGAGCCCGGGTGCTGTTGGCCGACGACCATGCCCTGGTGCGCCGCGGCGTGCGCCTGATCCTGGACAACGAGCCGGACCTGCAGGTGGTCGCCGAGGCCGCAGACGGGGCCGAGGCGGTCCAGCTGGTCCGGGACGTGGCGGTGGACCTGGCCATCCTGGACGTGGCGATGCCCCGGATGACGGGGCTGCAGGCCGCGCGGGAGATCTCCCGGCGGGCCGACCCTCCCAAGATCCTGATGCTCTCGATGCACGACAACGAGCAGTACTTCTTCGAGTCGCTGGGGGTGGGCGCGTGCGGCTACGTGCTGAAGTCGGTGGCCGACCGCGACCTGGTGGATGCCTGCCGCGCGGCACTGCGAGGGGAGTCGTTCCTCTACCCAGGAGCCGAGAGCGCGCTGGTCCGGGACTACCTGGAGGGGCTGGCGCGTGGCGAGCGGCTGCCCCGCGCCGTGCTCACCCCACGCGAGGACGAGCTGGTCAAGCTGATCGCCGAGGGGTTCTCCTCCCGCGAGATCGCCAGGATGCTGACCATCAGCATCCGCACCGTGGAGCGGCACCGGGAGAACATCCTGGCCAAGCTGGGGATGCGCGACCGCACCGAGATCACCCGCTACGCGATCCGGGTGGGCCTGATCGAGCCCTGAGGCGCTGACTAGCATCGAGCCCATGAGCTTCTTCGGCCGTCAGGTCGTCATCGCCGCCCTCACGGCCAACGCGCTGCGTCCCCTGCGCAGCTTCCGCTCAGGGGTGATCTCCTTCCTGCTCGGCTTCGTCAGCACCGAGCTGGCTCCGCAGCTGCTGGTGGCCACCTCGCTGGACGCCGCGGCCCACCTGCCGCCGCGTCGCCGCCACGTCCCGGGACTGGTGCTGGCGTGCTTCTCGATGCTCGGAATGGGCTGGTTGGTGAGGCAGAGCCGCCGCTCGCGGGTGCTGCTGGAGGATGCCCTGGTCCAGGGACTGGGCGCGGAGAGCACGGAGCAGCTCGACGCCCCCACGCCGGCGGAGCGCGCCACCCGGTGGCGCCGGTTCCTCAACCCCTTCGGCCTGCGCGACGCGCGGGTGTCGGTGCAGCGGGACGTCGCCTACTCCGAGGGCGGTCGCCGCGCCCGGCTCGACATCTACCGACCGGCCCAGGGCGAAGGGCTGGAGCACGCACCGGTCCTGGTCCAGGTGCACGGCGGGGGCTGGACCGTGGGACAGAAGGAGCACCAGGCACTCCCACTGATGCACTACCTCGCGGCCCAGGGCTGGGTCTGCGTCGCGGTCAACTACCGGCTCGCCCCACGGCACCCGTTCCCAGCCCAGATCATCGACGTGAAGCGCGCCATCGCCTGGGTCAAGGAGCACATCGCCGAGTACGGCGGGGACCCCGACTACGTCGTGATCACCGGCGGGTCGGCGGGGGGCCACCTGGCGGCACTGGCCGCCCTCACCCCGGGCGACCCGGCGTACCAGCCGGGGTTCGAGGACAGCGACACCTCGGTGCAGGCGTGCGTGCCGGTGTACGGCGTCTACGACTTCGCCGGCGCGACGGGGCTGCGCAGCGCGACGCAGATGCGCGACCTGTTCCTGGCACCACGGGTGCTGCGGAAGCGGTGGCGCGACGCACCGGAGGAGTTCGAGGCTGCCTCACCGATCCTGCGCGTCACGCCGGAGGCGCCCGACTTCTTCGTCCTGCACGGCACCCACGACACCCTGGTCGACGTCAACCAGGCACGCCTCTTCGTCGCCGAGCTGCGGCGCACCTCGCGCGCCTCCGTGGTCTACGCCGAGCTTCCGGGGACCCAGCACGCCTTCGACTTCTTCCACTCGATCCGCTCCGGGTACATGGTCTCCACAGTCGGCCGCTACCTCACCTGGCACTGGAACCGGCATCGCGAGGGACTCGACGTCGAGGTCTCGTGAGCGACGTCCGCGGCACGGACTAGGGTTCCGTCCGTGCCCGACAACCTCTCCCCCGGCCTCGACACCCAGCTGCCGGAGGACCTGGCCGCCCTGATCCGGGCGACCAAGGGCTTCATGCCCGAGGACGAGGGCCTGCTCCTGCACCGGGTGGCCCGCGCCCAGCTGCCCCACGGCCCGGCGCTGGAGATCGGCACCTACTGCGGCAAGTCCGCGCTCTACCTCGGTGCGGCGGCGCGTGAGGTGGGGGGCACCGTGTTCACCGTGGACCACCACCACGGCAGCGAGGAGAACCAGGCCGGGTGGGAGCACCACGACCGCGAGCTCGTCGACCCGCGCACCGGCCGGATGGACACGCTGCCGTTCTTCCGGCACACCATCGAGCGCGCCGGCCTGGAGGACCAGGTGGTGGCGGTCGTGGGCACCTCGGTGACCGTCGCGCGGCACTGGCGGACCCCGCTGTCGCTGCTCTTCATCGACGGCGGCCACGCCGAGGAGCACGCGCAGAACGACTACACCGGCTGGGCGAACTGGGTCCAGGCCGGCGGTCTGCTGGTGATCCACGACGTGTTCCCGGACCCCGCCGACGGCGGGCAGCCGCCGTACCACGTCTTCCAGCGGGCGCTGGCCGGCGGAGCCTTCACCGAGGTCGAGGCCCTGGGCTCCATGCGCGTGCTGCGCAGGACCTCAGGTGACGCGGGCGCGCCCGAGGGAGCTGGCTGAGCCGCAACCGCACTCCAGGGCTATCTCGGAGAAGTCGGGCAGGCTCGTGCCGCGCATGATGTCGGAGCCGGCGGTGGCGCCGGAGAGCTGGTCCGCGGCCAGGATCACCGCGGCCGCGGTGTAGGTCGTGTGCTCCGCGGGCCAGTTGACCTCGTCGGGGTAGACGTAGCCGGTCCAGTAGCGACCCTGGTCCGACCGGAGGTGCTGCATGTCGGCGAAGAGCCGGGTGGCCCGCTCGCGCTGCCCGATGGCGTCCAGGGCCATCACCAGCTCGCAGGTCTCCGCCCCGGTCACCCAGGGGTTGGTGGAGACGCACAGGATGCCGAGGTCGGGGACCACGAACGTGTCCCACCGGTCCTCCACCAGCCGGGCCGCCGCCGGTCCACGCACCGCACCGCCCAGGATCGGGTAGTACCAGTCCATGGAGTAGCGGGACTTGTCCAGGAATTCGTCACGGTGCTCGCGCAGAGCGTGCGCGAGCCGGCCACCGGCCAGCTCCCAGCCGGGCTGCGGCTCCCCCATCAGGTCGGCGAGCGCAACCCCGGCGGCGAGCGCCTGGTGGATGCTGGAGGAGCCGGCCACGAGAGCGTCGGCGTTGACCCGTCCGGGCACGCCGTCGTGGTACTCCCTGGACCAGGCGATGCCGCCGAAGGGCAGCTGCAGGGAGACGACCCAGTCGAGGGCGCGCCGCACCGCGGGCCAGTACCGGCGTACGAACTGCAGATCCTGGCGGACCAGCCAGTTGTGCCACACCCCCACTGCCAGGTAGGCGGACATGTTCGTCTCGCCGCTGGCGTCCTCGACCTCTCCGGCCACGATCTTCATCGGCCAGGAGCCGTCGGGACGCTGCAGCTCCAGTGCCCACTCGTAGGCGCGGTCACTGGCCTCTGCCTGGCCGCCGACGAGCAGCGCCATCGCCGCCTCGACGTGGTTCCACACGTCGGTGTGCTCGCCGGTGGTCCACGGGATGGCCCCGCTGGGCTCCTGCATGGCCGCGATCGAGGCCGCCGTCTCGGCGATCTCGTGGGCGCTCAGCACCCCGGGAACGGCAGGAAGATCAGGCAGCATCAGGCTTGGTGAAGTAGAGGACCATGCTCTTGCCGATCACCGGGTCCAGCACCTTGCCGGCGAGCTGCAGCACCTTGGGCTGCTTCATGATCTCCCACACCAGGAGCCGGTGGTAGGCCCGGGCCAGCGGGTGCTGGTCGTTGTCGACGCCCACCGCGCACTTGATCCACCAGTACGGCGAGTGCAGCCCGTGGGCGTAGGAGACACCGTCGTAGCGCATCCCCGCCTTGCTGATCTTGTCGACCAGCTCCTTGTCGGTGTAGATCCGGATGTGACCGCCAGGGGTGTTGTGGTAATCGTCGGAGAGCTTCCAGTTGATGATCTCCGGCAGCCACCGGGGCACCGACACGGCCAGCGTCCCACCGGGACGCAGCACCCGGACCAGCTCCTGGATCGCCTGGATGTCGGCGGGGATGTGCTCCAGCACCTCGGCCGCCACCACGCGGTCGAACTCGCCGTCGCCGAAGGGCAGGGCCAGGGCGTCGCCCTCCTTGACGTCGGCCTCGGCACCGGCCGGCACCTCGCCGGCCTCAGCCATGGCGACGAAGAGGTCGCGGACGCCCGCGAGCTCCTCGGCGTCCTGGTCGAACGCGATCACGTCGCCCCCACGGCGGTACATCTCGAAGGCGTGACGACCGGCGCCACACCCCATGTCCAGGACCCGGTCGCCGGGACGGAGTCCCAGCCTGTCGAAGTCAACGGTCAGCACGGGGCTCTCCCTTGGGTGCCTGCTCGGCACGGTAGTCGGCGATCACTTCTTCGTAGGCCTGCGCGGTGGCGGTCGCCACCGCACGCCAGCTGAACTTCTCCAGGACCCGCCGGCGGCCGGCCTGTCCCATGCGCTCGCGGCGCGCGGGGTCGTCCAGGAGCGCTGCCAGGGCACTCGTGAGCTGTCCCACGTCCCCCGGTGTCACCAGCTGGGCACACTCACCGTCCGGCCCGACGACCTCGGGGATGGCTCCGGCGCGGGAGACCACCAAGGGGGTCGCGCAGGCCATCAGCTCGGCGGTGGGTAGCGAGAACCCCTCGTAGAGCGACGGCACGCAGGCTACCTCGGCCGAGCCCATCACCTCCACCAGCTCGGCGTCCGAGACGCCGCTGATGAACCGGACCGAGTCCTTGATGGCGAGCTTGTCGATGAGCTGCTCGGTGCGTCCTCCCGGCTCGGGGCGGGTCACCAGGAGCAGCTCGAGGTCACGCTCGGTGCGCAGCTTGGCGAACGCCTCGAGCAGAGTGGCGATGCCCTTCATGGGCGCGTCGGCACTGGCCATCGCCAGGATGCGTCCCGGCACCCTGGGCTTGGTCGGCGGGACGAAGATGTCATCCACCCCGAGGAGGATGACCTGCATGCGGGCCGGGTCGACCCCGAAGTCGTGGGCGATGTCGCGCTTGGAGGACTCCGAGGGCGTGAGGATCTTGCGCGCCTGCCGGGCCACCTTGCCCTGCATCCTCAGGAACCCGTACCAGCGGCGCAGCGAGAGCTTCTTGCGGAGCGTGGGCGCCGCGGCCAGGTCGATCCGGCGGTCGAAGGTGATCGGGTGGTGCACCGTGGTGATCAGCGGCAGCCCCATCTTCTCGATGTCCAGCATCCCGTAGCCCAGCACCTGGTTGTCGTGCACCACGTCGAAGTCGGCCACGCGCTCGGCGAGCAGCCGGGCGACCCGGGTGCTGAACGTCTTGGGCTCGGGGAACCCTGCGGTGCACATGGTGAGGAACTCCTCCACGTCCACCAGGTCGCGGAACTCGCCCAGCTTGGGCAGCCGGAACGGGTCGGGCTCCCGGTAGAGGTCCAGCGAGGGGACCTTGGTCAGCGTCACGCCCTCGTCCAGGATCGGGTAGGGCTGGGCGGAGAACACCTCCACCTCATGGCCCTGCGCGACGAGCTCGCGGCTGAGGTGCCGGATGTAGATCCCCTGGCCGCCACAGTGCGGCTTGCTTCTGTAAGACAGCAGTGCAACTCGCAACACGCGGGCCTTCCTGAACTAGTGAAACGTGTTTCTATCACGGCACCCGATTGTTAACCTGTGCAGGACCTAGCAACAGCCGGCTGCCGAAGACTGTTCCACATCGGCGCAGTCGGAAGGGACTCAGGACCCGGCCAGCGGCCCTGCGAGCACGGCCGAGGAGGGGACGGTTGAGCATGTCATCGTCACTGCCCTCACGGCCAGTGCCCGAGGCCCGGCGGCAGCGCGAGCAGCGGATCCTCGACGTGGCCGCCTCGCTGGCCTCCCAGGGCGGCTTCGAGGCGGTGCAGATGCGCACGGTCGCCGACCAGGCCGACGTGGCTCTGGGCACGCTCTACCGCTACTTCCCCTCCAAGATCCACCTGCTGGTCTCGGCGCTGCGCCAGGAGCTGCATCGTGCCGAGGCCACCCTGGCGGAGTCCGCCCCGGTCGGCCCCACCGCCGCCGACCGAGTGGTACAGGTGCTGCGCACCGCCGGCCGGCGGATGCGCCACGACCAGCACCTCGCCGAGGCGCTGGTCCGCGCTTTCATGTTCGCCGACTCCTCCGCGGCCTCCGAGATCGTCGAGGTGGAGGAGCTGCTGACCACCATGGTGGCCCGGGCCATGCACCCCGAGCAGGAGGTCCCCGGCGAGGACTCGCTCGCCGTCGCCAAGGTGATCGCCGACGTGTGGCTCGCCGCTCTCATCGCGTGGGTGACCGGTCGCAGCACGCTGGAGGAAGCCGGCGAGCACATGCGGCGCGCGGTGACGCTGGTGCTCCGCGACTGATCCGGCCCGCGCCGGGGGCTGGGTGGACTATGGCTAGTCCTCGCTGGAGTGCCCCGGGAAGACGTGCGCTGCCGGGTCCACCACCACGGCCGCGTTGTTCACCGCCGTCGCGGCCTCCCCGAACCCCACCGCGATCAGCCGCACCTTGCCGGGATACTCGGTGATGTCCCCGGCCGCGAAGACCCGCTCCACGCTGGTCCGCATCGACGAGTCGACGACCACGTGCCGCTTGCTGGTCTCCAGGCCCCACGTCTGCAGGGGACCGAGGTCGGCGACGAAGCCGAGCGCGGCCACCACCGCCTGACAGGGATGTGTGGTCGGCTCCTGCCCGTCCACGGTGATCTCGACCTCCTCCAGCAGGGACTGCCCGCGCAGTGCGGTGACCTGGGCGCGGGTGAGGATCCTGACGCTGGAGGCGCGCACCTGCTCCACGGTCCGGGCATGGGCCCGGAAGGCGTCACGCCGGTGCACCAGGGTGACCGACCTGGCGACGGGCTCGAGGTGGTGTGCCCAGTCGAAGGCGCTGTCGCCGCCGCCGACGACCACCACGTCCTTGTCCCGGTAGGGCTCGAACGAGGGGACGAAGAACTCCATGCCTCGCCCCACCCACTCCTCCCCCGCAGGCAGGGGCCGGGGGCTGAACTTGCCGATGCCGGCAGTCACCAGCACGGCGCCCGCCCGCACCGAGGTGCCGTCATCGAGGCCCACCACGACCCGGTCGCCGTCCATCACCAGGTCCGTGGCTGTCCGCTCCAGCAGGTACGTCGGCTTCGCCGTCGCCGCCTGGGCCACCAGACCGGAGACCAGGTCACGACCCTTGACCCCGGGGAACCCGGCCACGTCGAGGATCTGCTTCTCCGGATACATCGCGGTGATCTGGCCACCCAGCTCCGGGAGCGAGTCGACCACCGTGACCCGCAGGCCGCGGAAGCCGGCGTAGTAGGTGGCGAAGAGCCCAGTGGGCCCGGCACCGATGACGAGGAGGTCGGTCTCGACGGCAGTCACGCCGCTAGGTATAGCACCTGCCAGAGGCTCGTGTGACGTCGGCCACTCCAGTCCGGGTCCGGCGGCGCGCTGCGCGGCACCATCGGGCGGGTGAGCGGCTAAGGTCTGGCGCATGGGAGAGCACCGCTGATGGCGGCCATGGTCCGCCTGGTGCGCACCCACCCCTCGGGTGGACTCCTGGTGGCTCAGCTCGCTGCGGTGCTCGGCTACCCGTTCCTGGACCACACCACGTGGGGCCGGGCAGTGATCGGCGTGGTGAACATGCTCGTCGTGCTCGCCGCCGTCTACGCCGTACGTCGTACCCCGGCCTTCAGCTGGATGACCGTGGTGGTCGGGGTCCCGGCGGTGATCTTCACCGTGCTCGAGGCCAACTTCCCCACCCATGAGGGGATCGTGCTCACCTCGGCACTGCTTCATGCACCGTTCTACTTCTACGTCTCCTACGCCATGGTCCGCTACCTCTACGAGGACGACCAGGTCAGCCAGGACGAGCTGTTCGCCACCGGAGCCGCCTTCACCGTGGTGGCCTGGGGCTTCGCCTACGTCTTCGCCGCGGTCCAGGTGCTGTGGCCGGGATCCTTCATGGGTGCCGGCGGCGAGGACGAGCTCGTCTGGTTCGAGCTGCTGTTCCTCTCCTTCACCAACCTCACCAGTGTGGGTCTCTCGGACGTCCTGCCGGTGCTCGACCACGCCCGGTCGGTGGTGATGGTCCAGCAGGTCGTCGGCGTGCTGTACATCGCGCTCGTGGTGGCCCGCCTCGTCGGCCTCACCGCGGCGCGCGCCCGACGCACCCCCTGAGGACCCGGCACAGCCGCCTGCCCCCGCACCGCCGCGGCTGCTGTCAGCCGTCCCAGCCCGCGGGCCGGGCCCCGCGGGGCAGCCGGGAGACCACGAGACGGTAGGACTCGTCCACCGCGTCGAGCAGCTCCTCGTCGCTGATCGCGCCGGAGAAGTCGAGGTCGTTCCAGCCGGACCGTCCGATGTAGGCCATCGGCCGGGCCTCGTCCGGGAAGCGCTGGAGCCACTCGTCCGCCGCCTCGCGGCTGGGGCCACCCTTGATCCCGACGCTGTCGCTGCGCAGGAACACGAAGATCTTGGCCCGCTCCCCCTCCCCCACCTTGAAGACAGGGTGCTCGTGGGCCCACGGGTTGTCGGCCCAGGCTCCGGGCTTGGCGGCGCAGTGGGCGCGCAACGTCTCGACATCCATGCCGTTCGACTCCCCGTGCTCAGCCCCGGCGGTCCGCTGCGTGCTGCGGCGCCGGGCTCACCTGGTGGCCTCCATCATCTGGCGCAGCTCCTTCTTGAGGTCCCCGATCTCGTCCCGCAGCCGCGCGGCCACCTCGAACTGCAGCTCCGCCGCCGCGCCCTTCATCTGGTCGGTGAGCTGCTGGATGAGCTCGGCCAGGTCGCTGGAGGGGATGCCGGCGGTGTCCGGGGCGCGCTGGTGCAGCTCGGCGGTCTTCATCTTGGACAGGCCCGGCACCGGAGCCTTCTTCGACTTGTCCCCGCGCGCACCGGTGCCCTGCCAGGTCGCCAGCAGCTCGGCGGTGTTCTCGTCCTCGCGGGCGAGCATCTCGGTGATGTCGGCGATCTTCTTGCGCAGCGGCTGCGGGTCCAGGCCCCGCTCCTTGTTGTAGGCCACCTGCTTCGCGCGCCGCCGGTTGGTCTCGTCGATCGCCGACTCCATCGACCGAGTCACCTTGTCGGCATACATGTGCACCTGGCCCGAGACGTTGCGCGCCGCGCGACCGATGGTCTGGATCAGCGACTTGTCCGAGCGCAGGAAGCCCTCCTTGTCGGCGTCCAGGATGGCGACCAGGGACACCTCGGGGAGGTCCAGGCCCTCGCGCAGCAGGTTGATGCCGACCAGCACGTCGTACTCACCCAGGCGGAGCTCGCGCAGCAGCTCGATGCGGCGCAGGGTGTCCACCTCGGAGTGCAGGTACCTGGTGCGGATGCCGGCGTCGAGGAGGTAGTCGGTCAGGTCCTCCGACATCTTCTTCGTCAGTGTGGTGACCAGGACGCGCTCGTTCTTCTCCGCGCGCAGCCGGATCTCGTGGATCAGGTCGTCGATCTGCCCCTTGGTGGGCTTCACGATGACCTCCGGATCGATCAGGCCGGTGGGCCGGATGATCTGCTCGACGGCGTTCTCGGCGCCGCCGACCTTGTCCAGCTCGTAGTTGCCGGGGGTGGCGGAGAGGTAGACGGTCTGGCCGATCCGGTCCAGGAACTCCTCCCACTTCAGCGGCCGGTTGTCCATCGCGCTGGGCAGCCGGAAGCCGTGGTCGACCAGGTTGCGCTTGCGGGACATGTCGCCCTCGTACATGCCGCCGATCTGGGGCACCGCGACGTGAGACTCGTCCACCACGAGCACGAAGTCCTCGGGGAAGTAGTCGAGCAGGCAGTTGGGGGCGGACCCGGGGGCACGTCCGTCGATGTGCATCGAGTAGTTCTCGATCCCTGCGCACGAGCCCACCTGGCGCATCATCTCGACGTCGTAGGTGGTGCGCATCCGCAGCCGCTGGGCCTCGAGCAGCTTGCCCTGGCGCTCGAAGTTGGCCAGCTGGTCCTCCAGCTCGTGCTCGATGCCGGCGATGGCGCGCTCCATGCGCTCGGGTCCGGCGACGTAGTGGGTGGCCGGGAAGACGTAGGTCTCCTTGTCCTCGGTGAGGACCTCGCCGGTGACGGGGTGCAGCGTCATCAGCCGCTCGATCTCGTCGCCGAAGAACTCGACGCGGACCGCGTGCTCCTCGTAGACCGGGAAGATCTCCAGGGTGTCGCCACGGACCCGGAAGGTGCCTCGGGTGAAGGACATGTCGTTGCGGGTGTACTGGATGTTCACCAGCTGGCGCAGCAGCTGGTCGCGGTCCCGCTCGTCGCCGACCTTGAGCCGCAGCATCCGGTCGACGTACTCCTGAGGGGTGCCCAGGCCGTAGATGCAGGAGACCGTGGAGACCACGATCACGTCGCGTCGCGTCAGCAGCGAGTTGGTCGCGGAGTGGCGCAGCCGCTCCACCTCCTCGTTGATGGAGGAGTCCTTCTCGATGTAGGTGTCGGTCTGGGGGACGTAGGCCTCGGGCTGGTAGTAGTCGTAGTAGGAGACGAAGTACTCCACGGCGTTGTCCGGGAAGAGCTGCCGCAGCTCGTTGGCGAACTGGGCGGCCAGGGTCTTGTTGGGCTGGAGCACGAGGAGGGGTCGCTGGACCTGCTCGGCCACCCAGGCCACCGTGGCGGTCTTGCCGGTGCCGGTGGCGCCCAGCAGCACCACGTCCGGCACCCCGGCCTTGATCCGACTGGTGATCTCGGCGATCGCCGCGGGCTGGTCCCCGGCCGGCTGGTAGTCGGAGACCACGTGGAACGGCGCCACCCGGCGCTCGAGATCGGTCACTGGACGCATACCACGAGCCTACGCGGCAGCACCGACAGTCCTGGGCGGCGTGCGTGCCGGGGTGCCGGAGATGCCTCGCTAGGGTGAGCGGGTGAGCAGCCCCACTTTCGCAGACCGAGTCCTTCGGCACGCGCGCGCAGCGGTGCTGACCCTGGTCGGCACCCCGTTCCTCGTGGCGATCGGCCTCACCCTCGTCGACTCCTACCGCAGGCGGGGCAAGAAGCCCAAGCCGTTCCCACGGTCCGCGCCGAGCACGGTGACGGTGGGCGACGGCACGGTCACCACCTACACCTACGGCCAGGACCTCTACGACGCCATGCTGGCCGCGATCGACGGGGCCCGGCACCAGATCCTCTTCGAGACCTACATCTGGAAGTCCGACGAGGTGGGCGAGGCGTTCAAGCGTGCGCTGGCCGCCGCGGCGGACCGCGGGGTGGAGGTCTACTGCATCTACGACGCGTTCGCCAACCTGGTCGTCTCCCCCAGGTTCAAGAGGTTCCCCCGCAACCTCAAGGTGCTGCGCTACCCGGTCTACAACGCCGGCTTCAAGTTCTGGGCGCTGAGCCGCTACGGGCGGGACCACCGCAAGATCCTGGTGGTGGACGAGGAGGTGGGGTTCGTCGGCGGCTACAACATCGGCTCCGCCTACGCCACCGAGTGGCGCGACACCCACATCCGGATCACCGGGCCG
The DNA here is from genome assembly GCF_002930065.1 of Nocardioides sp. 616. NCBI lineage: Bacteria > Bacillati > Actinomycetota > Actinomycetes > Propionibacteriales > Nocardioidaceae > Nocardioides > Nocardioides sp. 616. The sequence continues at coordinate 460,629 of NZ_POAG01000017.1, forward strand.
GCCGTGTGGGACCTGAAGCGGGCGTTCGCCGACTTCTGGAACCTGCACCGCCGGCACCGCCTGCGCCCCAGCGAGCGGCCGCTGCTGCTGGGCACCAACTCCACCTGGGAGCCGCGCATCCGGCTCTCACGCAACATCCCCCGGCTCTGGATGTTCCCGATCCGCTCGATGTACCTCGAGGCGATCGACCGCGCCACCCGCAACATCTGGATGACGCACGCCTACTTCATCCCCGACCAGGACTTCGTCGACGCCCTCAAGAGGGCCGCGCAGCGCGGGGTGGACGTCCGCATCCTGCTGCCGCTGAAGTCCAACCACATCGTGGCCGACTGGATCTCGCGCGGCTACTTCTCCCAGCTGCTCGCCGCCGGGGTCCGGATCCTGCGCTACCGGGACGCGATGGTGCACGCGAAGACCTCCACCATCGACGGCAACTGGACCACCGTGGGCACCGCCAACGTGGACCGGCTCAGCCTGACCGGCAACTACGAGATCAACGTGGAGCTGATCGACGAGGAGATGGCCCACCTGATGGAGGAGCTCTTCGCCCTCGACGAGACCAACTGTCTCGAGCTCACCATCGGCGAGTGGGAGGCCCGGGACCTGCACCGCAAGTTCACCGAGTTCGTCCTCGGCCCCCTGCGCCCGCTGCTCTGAGCGAGTCAGCGCGTAACCCTGCGCGCCGGTAGGTGGGTACGCGGCGCCATCCGGGGTCCGTGCCGGGGACGGTGGCCGCGCGCGGCCATCAGGGCCGCCACGACGCGGCCGCGGTGCCCGCGCCAGGGCTCGAGGAACTCCGCCAGCTGCTCGTCGGTGAACGGGGTCCCGGCCACGGCCCAGCCGACGTCCTTGGCCACGTGGAAGTCTCCGAAACTGACGGCGTCCGGGTCGCCCAGCACCCGCGCGCGGACCTCGGCGCTGGTCCAGACCCCGATGCCGGGCAGGGTGCGCAGCTTGCGGTCCACCACCTCGGCCGGGGAGCGGGTGAGCCGCTCGAGGGAGTCTGCGACCCGGGCGGCCTGGACCAGCGCGCGTGAGCGCGCCGGGTCGACGGGCAGCGCGAGCCAGTCCCAGGACGGGATCGCGCGCAGCACCTCGGCCGGGGGCTGCACCCACAGGTCCACCTCGGCCGGACCCGGTGCCGGCTCGCCGAAGCGGCGGACCAGTCGGCGGAAGCCGGCGAAGGCCTCCTGTCCGGTGACCTTCTGCTCGATGATCGAGGGCACCAGCGACTCCATCAGCAGCCCGGTGCGCGAGAGCCGCCAGTGCGGCCTGAGGCGCAGCCCCTCGATCACCGCCGGGTGGCGCGGCTCGAAGCCGCTCGGGTCGTCCTCGGCGCCCAGCAGCGCCGGCAACGCGTCCAGGGCCCACTCGGCTCCCGGTCCCCAGGCCCGCGCGCGCACCTCGCCGTCGCCGTCCAGGGCGGACACGGCGAGCGTGGCCACTCCGGTCGGCGCGCGCAGGGCCCGCCAGGTGGTGGTGCCGACCACCCGCAGGGTCGGGTCGCCGCCCCCGCGGCGGTGCTGACCGAGCACCGACTGCACGGGGCAGGGCCAGGCGGGGCGCCAGGTGCGCTCCAGAGCTGCGGTCACCCCTCGACGGTACGCCTGTCTCAGCTGACGGCCGCGGCGGCGGCGCGGCCGGCGGCCCGGCCGGAGAACAGGCAGCCGCCGAGGAACGTGCCCTCGAGGGCGTTGTAGCCCATCATCCCGCCGCCACCGAAGCCGCTGACCTCGCCTGCGGCGTACAGCCCGGGAAGCGGCTCCCCCGTGCTGGTCAGGCACCTGCCCTGGAGGTCGGTCTCCAGACCGCCCAGCGTCTTGCGGGTGAGGATGTTGAGCCGGACGGCGATCAGCGGACCGTTCTTGGGGTCGAGGAACTTGTGCGGGGCGGCGGTGCGCACGATCTTGTCCCCGCGGTGCTGGCGGTGGGAGCGGAGGAAGGTGACCTGGGTGTCCTTGCCGTAGGGGTTGTCCAGCTGCCGGTCCCGCGACTCCATCAGCCGGCGCAGGTCCGACTCGTCGATCGTGGCGTCGGTGCCGACCTTGTTCATCCCCGCGACCAGGTCGGTCAGGTTGTCGGCCACCACGAAGTCCTCACCGTGGTCCACGAACGCCTGGATGGGGCCCGGGGCGCCCTTGCCGGTGACCCGGGAGAGCAGCAGCCGGACGTCCTTGCCGGTCAGGTCGGGGTTCTGCTCCGAGCCCGAGAGCGCGAACTCCTTCTCGATCACCTTCTGGGTCAGCACGAACCACGAGTAGTCGTAGCCGGTGGAGCGCAGGTGCGCCAAGGTGCCGAGGGTGTCGAAACCGGGGAGGTACGGCGCGGGCAGACGGCGTCCCGTGGCGTCGAGCCAGAGCGAGGAGGGCCCGGGCAGGATCCGGATCCCGTGGTTCTCCCAGATCGGGTCCCAGTTGCGGATGCCCTCCACGTAGTGCCACATCCGGTCCGGGTTGATCAGGTTGGCGCCGGCGGTGGTGGAGATCCCCACCATCCGGCCGTCGACGTGCGCCGGCACCCCGGCGACCATGGTGCGCGGCGGCTTGCCGAGCCGGGCCGGCCAGGCCTTGCGGACCAGGTCGTGGTCGCCGCCGATCCCGCCCGAGGAGACGATGACGGCCTGCGCGGAGAGCTCGAAGTCGCCCACCTCGTCGCGGTTGGTGGCGCGTCCCCGCTCCTCGGCGCTCGGTGCCAGCACCCGGCCCCGGACCCCGGTCACCGCGCCCTGGTCCAGCACGAGCTCGTCGACCCGGTGCCGGAAGGCGAAGGTGATGAGCCCGGTCTCGACGTGCTCCCGGACCCGGCGCTCGAAGGGCGCGACCACGCCGGGGCCGGTGCCCCAGGTGAGGTGGAAGCGCGGGACCGAGTTGCCGTGCCCGTCGGCGGTGCCGTCGCCACGCTCCGCCCAGCCCACGACGGGGAAGACCCGGTGTCCCATCCCGCGCAGCCAGGAGCGCTTCTCCCCTGCGGCGAAGTCGACGTACGCCTCCGCCCAGGCCCGGGGCCACCGGTCCTCCTCGCGGTCGAACTGGGCACTGCCCAGCCAGTCCGCGAGGGCGAGCTCGTGGGAGTCCTTGATGCCCATCAGTCGCTGCTCGGGGGTGTCGACCAGGAACAGGCCGCCGAGGCTCCAGTGCGCCTGTCCCCCCAGGGACTGCTCACCCTCCTGGTCGACCACGATGACCTGCCGGCCGGCGTCGGCGGCCTCTGCCGCCGCCACGAGACCGGCCAGGCCGTGGCCCACGACGATGATGTCTGCATCCATGCCCGCGATGCTCCGATCCGGGCCGGGCGGGCGTCAAGACGCCACTCACTCCCTGCGCGGCTAGGTTGTCATCCCATGAGCGTCCATCAAGCGAGTGCCGACGCGGGGCGCCGCGAGATCCGGGACGAGCTGCTCGCCGACCTGGAGGGCGTCACGGCGTGCATCGTCAAGGCGGTCACCGCCGAGATCCCGGCGTACACCGTGCTGGCGCCGGCACAGCTGGCGGAGGTCGGCGCGATCGCGGCCTGGGGCACCGCGCGGGTGCTGGACGCCTGGGTGGAGGGCACGGGCCTGGACGAGGCGGACCTGCAGCGGTTCCGCGGCATCGGGGCAGCCCGAGCCCTCGACGGGCGTCCGCTCCCAGTGGTGCTGCGGGCCTATCGGGTGGCGGGCAGCTCGGTGACCGACCTGGTAGCGGCCCGGGCCCTGGACCGGCTCTCCGTCGCCGACGCCCTCGCCCTGGCCCGGCTGTGGATGGCCAGCATCGACGCGCTCTCCGAGGCGCTGTACGCCGGGCACGCGGCGGCGACGGTCCGGATCAGCGACGACCGGGAGCTCGCCCTGGGCGATCTCCTGGCCGACCTCGTGGCAGGGCGCCACGCGACCAGGTCCGCCATCGCCGACCGCAGCCGCCAGCTGGGCGTGCGACTCCCGGAGCACCCCCTGGTCCTGGTCGCCACGGGAGGCTCGCTGGCCGAGGCGGGAGAGACGGCGTGGGCCTCCTGCCTGGCACAGGCGTGCACCCCGCAGGGGTCCGCGGCGCCCGCTCCCCCATCCGGTCCGGACCGACTGACCCGGGTCCAGGACGGCCTGGGGCTCGCCGTGCTGCCCCAGGTGCCGCGCGCGGTGCTGGCAGCAGCGCTGCGAGCACGGGGGTGGTCGGCGGTGGCCCTGGGCGGCCACGGGATCGACGACCTCCCACGCGCCTTCCGGCTGGCCGAGCACGCCCTGACCCACGCGCCGGCCCGAGCCTTCGAAGCCCGGGACCTGCTCGACGACGCCGACGCAGCGGCGCTTGCCTTCGCCTCGGGCCACCGCGACGCCGACGCCACGCGGCTGCACCGCTTGGTCCTGGGACCCCTGAGCCGGCACCCGGTGCTGCTGCACAGCCTCGACGTCTACCTGGCCACCGGCTCCGCGTCCGATGCCGCCACCTCGGCCGGCTGCCATCCGCAGACGATGCGGCAGCGCCTCCGCAGGATCGGCGAGCTCACCGGACGCGACCCGCGCCGAGGCTGGGACCGCTTCGTGCTGGAGCTCGCCAGGCTGTCGCAGCGCGACTGAGCGGGCACGCGGCTTCCGGGCAGGCCAGAATGAGGACTGTGCTGCTGAGAGAGATCGTCGAGGCGTCCGGGGCCGTGGCCGCCACCCGCTCGCGCAAGGCCAAGGTCGAGGTGCTGGCGCGCACCCTCGGCCGGGCCCGCCCCGAGCACGTGGAGGTGGTCGCCGCCTATCTGTCCGGGACGTTGCTGCAGCGACGCACCGGCCTGGGCTGGCGCTCGCTGGGCGCCCTCCCCTCCCCTGCGGCCGAGCCCACGCTGGACGTGGCGGAGGTGAACCGCGCCTTCCAAGACATCGCCGATCTCTCCGGGCCGGGCTCGCAAGGCGCCCGGGCCGCCGCGGTGGCCCAGCTGTTCTCCCGGGCCACCGAGCCCGAGCAGCAGTGGCTGCGCGCCGTGGCGCTCGGCGAGGTCCGTCAGGGCGCGCTGGACTCCCTGCTCCAGGAGGCGGTGGCGGCCGCCGCGGGGCTGCCGGTCGCCGCGGTCCGCCGGGCCGCCATGCTCTCGGGATCCACCATCGCCGTGGTGGCCTTGGCGCTGCGCGACGGCCTCGCGGCCCTGGAGTCGGTCGGTCTGGCCGTGGGCTCGCCGATCCTGCCGATGCTGGCCTCCAGCGCCCCCGACGTCGGCGCCGCGCTGGCGCGCATCGGTGGCCGCGTGGTGCCGGCTGCGGAAGAGGCGCCGGAGGGGGTGGTGGAGCCGGGGCGGACGCCGGTCGCGGTGGACGCCAAGCTCGACGGGATCCGCATCCAGGTGCACCGGGCCGAGGACGAGGTCAGGATCTTCACCCGGTCCCTGGAGGAGATCACCGCGCGCCTGCCCGAGGTGGTGGCAGCGGTTCGGGCGCTCCCGGCCAGCCGGCTCGTGCTGGACGGCGAGGCCCTGCTGGTCGACGGCGACGGCCGACCCCGCGCCTTCCAGGAGACGGCCTCCAGGGTGGCCACGGCCGGTGGCGAGGTGCACGTGACGTCGTACTTCTTCGACCTGCTGCACCTGGACGGGGAGGATCTGCTGGACCGGCCCGCCCATGCCCGGTGGGCGCGGCTGGAGGCACTGGTGCCGGAGTCCCAGCGGGTCGCGCGGCTGGTCACCGGCGACCCGGCGGCCGCCGCCGGTTTCCTGGCGAGGGTGCTCGAGGCCGGTCACGAGGGCGTGGTGGTCAAGGACCTGTCCGCGGCGTACGACGCGGGGCGCCGCGGCGCCGCCTGGGTGAAGGTGAAGCCGGTGCACACCCTGGACCTGGTGGTGATGGCGGTGGAGTGGGGCTCGGGCCGGCGCCAGGGACTGCTCTCCAACATCCACCTGGGCGCTCGGGACCCGGCCACCGGCGACTTCGTGATGCTCGGCAAGACGTTCAAGGGGATGACCGACGAGGTGCTCACCTGGCAGACCGAACGCTTCCTGGAGCTCGAGACCCACCGGGAGGGACACGTCGTGCACGTGCGACCGGAGCAGGTGGTGGAGATCGCCCTCGACGGCCTCCAACGCTCCTCGCGCTACCCCGGGGGCGTCGCTCTCCGCTTCGCCCGCGTGGTGCGCTACCGCAACGACAAGTCCGCGGCCGAGGCCGACACCCTGGAGGCGGTGCTGGCGATCAGTGGCGGCTGAGGGTTCGCCCAAACCGACTCGAGCGAGACGTCAAGTCTGAGCCCGGCGCCCCGTCGAGACGATTCTGCCTAGACTGCGCCTCATGGACGACTCGCGTGCGGCGCGCCCGCGCCCCGATGGACGACGTACCGCTGCTGCGGCACGTCGTCGGGCGCGCACCCAGGAGATCCTGACCGCGACCCGCGCGCTCTTCGACGAGCGTGGTGTCCGCGACGCCCAGATCGAGGACATCGCCAAGGCTGTGGGCATCAACCGCGCCATCGTCTACCGCCACTTCAGTGGCAAGGAGGAGCTCTTCGCCCTCACCCTGGTGGGCTACCTCGACGACCTGCGGGCCGCGCTGCAGCAGGCCGCGGACGGCGCGTTGTCCGCCCCCACCCGGCTGGGCGCGCTGGTCGGCGCGTTCGCCGACTACGGCATCGCACACCCGGCGTTCGTCGACTGCGCGCAGTCGCTGATGCGACGCACCGGTCCCGAGCTCCTCGACGAGGTGAGCGAGGACGCGGCGCTGCGTCTGGGCCGGGCCATCTCGGGCTGCCTGGTGCTCCTGACCGACGCCCTGGACGCCGGGGTGGCGGCGGGCGAGTTCGTGGTCGCCGAGCCCCGGGTGCTCGCCAACGCCCTGTACGCCAGCGGGCTCGGCGCCCTGCAGCTCGCGCGCGTCGGCATCCTGGTCAGCGAGGTCAGCCCGGGGACGCCGGCGATCGCCGAGATCTCGGCGCAGCAGGTCAAGGACTACCTCGTCAGCTCAGCGCTCGCCCTGGTCACCCGCGGCGCGTCCGGCAGGCGCTGACACCCTCTGGAGCGCGCGGTACGGCGCCATGATGGGCGGTGCTGCATGGGGTAAGGTGCCGAGCGCATGCAAGGCAGCGATCGGGGCGGGGCTCTGCGCTGGGGGCCGATAAGTAGGGACGTGTCGCAATGTCGTCGCAGGATGTAACGCCAGTCACCGGCGGGACCGCGCCGGGCGACTACGCCGAGTCCTACTACGCCCGCGTGCTGAACGGCGCCGAAGGCGAGTACACCTGGGACAACCCCTCCTGGCGCGAGCACAGCCGGAGCCTGGCCGACCGGCTCATCGCCCTCGCCAACCCCAAGACGACCCTCGACGTCGGCTGCGCCAAGGGGCTGCTGGTCCAGGCCCTGGCCGAGAAGGGGGTCGACGCCCGAGGCATCGACATCTCCGAGCACGCCCTTGCCGGCGCGCACCCCGAGGTGCGTCCCCGGCTCGAGCTCTCCTCGGCCGCGCGCCCGCTGGAGGGTCGCTTCGACCTGATCACCTGCCTCGAGGTGGTGGAGCACCTGGACCCTCGCGCGGCCAGGGCCAGCATCGACGCCATGTGCGCGGCGACCGACCGGGTCCTGTTCTCCTCCACCCCGCACGAGTCCCCCGAGGCCACCCACGTCAACGTGCGCCCCACCTCGGAGTGGGCAGCCGCGTTCGCCGAGCGCGGGTTCTACCGACGCGCCGACGTCAACCTGGACTTCCTCACCCCGTGGGCGGTGCTGTTCGAGCGCTCGGAGCTCCAGCCGCGCGACATCGTGCACCGCTACGAGTCCAGCCTGGTCCACCTCGCCGGCGAGCTGAGCGAGAAGCGTCAGGGCCTGCTGGCCCTGCAGCGTGAGCTCGACGCGCTGCACCACCCCGACCCGCAGGCGCACGAGCGGGCGGAGGCCACGGCCCAGCACGTCGCGAACCTCGAGCTGCACCTGGAGAGCGCCCGCCACGACGTGCTCACCACCCGCGACCACATCATCGGCCTGGAGGCAGAGGCGGTGCGCCTCCAGGCGACCGTGAACCGGCTCAACCTGCGCATCAAGGCCCAGCAGGAGCGCGTGCAGAAGCTGCGCGACCGGCTCCGCGGCCAGCAGAAGCGGCTGGCCCGCACCGAGGAGAGGCTGAAGAGCCTCAAGGCCTCCCGTGCCTACCGCGTCGGCAGGCTGCTCACCGGTTCGAAGTCCGAGCTCTGAGGCAGGCATGACAGCCCCGCTGTTCTCGATCGTCACGCCCGTCTACGCCCCTCCGCTCGACGTCCTGGCCGACACGGTCGCCTCGGTGCTCGCCCAGGAGTGCCAGGACTGGGAGTGGATCCTGGTCGACGACTGCTCGCCCGACCCGGGGGTGCTGGCTCTGCTGCGCGAGCACGCGGCCAAGGACCCGCGGATCAAGGTGGTCGCCCGCGAGACCAACGGCCACATCGTCAAGGCCTCCAACGACGGCATCGACGCGGCCACGGGCGAGTTCGTGGTGCTGCTGGACCACGACGACCTGCTGACCCCGGACGCGCTGGCCCGCAACGCGGCCGCGATCGAGGCCGAGGACGACGTTGACTACCTGTACTCCGACGAGGACAAGGTCGCGGCTGACGGCACCTTCTACGACGCCTTCCTCAAGCCCGACTGGTCGCCCGAGCGGCTCCGTGGCCAGATGTACACCAGCCACCTGTCCGTCATCCGCACCGAGCTGCTGCGCCGGGTGGGCGGCTTCCGCGAGGGCTACGACGGCTCCCAGGACCACGACCTGGTGCTGCGGGTCACCGAGCAGGCCCGCTCCATCGTGCACATCCCCGAGATCCTGTACCACTGGCGGGTGGTGCCCGGCTCGGCTGCGGCGGACGCCAACGCCAAGCCGTACGCCTGGATCGCCGGTCGCCAGGCCGTGCAGGACCACATGGACCGCCTCGGCCTGGCCGCGGACGTGGACTTCGGCCCCCACCCGGGCATGTACCGCCTGGAGCGCCGACTGGACCCCGCGCTCAAGGTCAGCCTGATCATCCCCACCATCGGCAAGGGCAGCATGGTGTGGGGCCTGCACCAGGTCTTCGTGGTCGAGGCCGTACGCACGGTGATGGCCAAGACCCGGCACCAGAACTTCGAGATCGTCGTGGTCTACGACCCCCCGACTCCGCAGGCCGTGCTGGACGAGCTGGCCGACCTGGCCGGCGACCGGCTGGTGCTCGTGGAGTTCGACGAGCCGTTCAACTACAGCCGCAAGATGAACATCGGCGCCCTGCGCGCCAGCGGCGACAGGTTCGTGCTGCTCAACGACGACGTCTCGATCCGCTCCGAGAGCTGGCTGGAGGACCTGGTCGGTCCCCTCGACGAGCCCGACGTGGGCATGACCGGGGCCAAGCTCTACTTCAGCAGCGACACCATCCAGCACGCCGGGCACGCCTACAACCGGGGCCACTACAAGCACCCCTACATGGGCGCGCCGGGCAGCTCGCCGGGGCACTTCGGCGATCTCGTGGTGAACCGCGAGACCAGCGGGGTCACCGCGGCCTGCGCCGCGATGCGTCGCGACACCTACTTCGAGGTCGGCGGGTTCACCGAGACCCTGCCGCTCAACTTCAACGACGTGGACCTCTGCTACAAGGTCCGCCACCACGGCCTGCGCATCGTCTGGGTCGCGACCTGCGAGCTGTTCCACTTCGAGTCCCGCACCCGCAAGCGGATCGTCGAGGCCTGGGAGAAGTCGCGCACCGTCTCACGCTGGGGTGTGCCGGCCAACGACCGCTACATGCGCGAGGCTCCGGGCCCGGCCAAGGACGGCGACGAGCAGCCGGGAACACGCGACCCCCGGTCCGTGCCGGTGCACGCGGTGGCGCCCTCGACGGGCCGGAGGGTCCTGCGGCGGATCAAGCGCACCCTGACCGTCCAGGCCTGAGCGGCGGCCGCAGCCGCCGCTCACCTGCCCGGGACGGGCGGGTCAGTCCAGCAGTCAGTCCAGGGTGTCCTTGTGTCGCATGATGTTGCCCAGGACGCCGTTGACGAACGTGGGTGAGTCATCGGTGGAGAGGTCGCGGACCAACGCCAGCGACTCAGACACCGCGACGGCGTCCGGCACGTCGGAGACGTAGAGCATCTCGTAGAGCCCCAGTCGCAGCACGTTGCGGTCCACGGCCGGCATTCGGGCCAGCGTCCAGCCCTCGGAGTACGTGGACAGGATCTCGTCGATGCGGCTCCGGTGCTCCCACACCCCACGCACGAGCTCGCCGGTGTAGGCGTTGCTCGGTCCCTCGCCGTCGGCGAGGGACCGGTCGAGGGCGTCCACCGGGCTCTCCGAGCGCATCTCGGAGGCGTAGAGGATGTCCAGTGCCCGCTTGCGGGCCTTGCTGCGCGCCGACACGGCCGCTCTCCTCGTCCTGCTCCGCCGTCAGCCCTTGACGCGGCCGAGGTAGGAGGAGTCGCGGGTGTCGACCTTGACCTTCTCGCCCGAGGTGATGAACAGAGGCACGGCGATGGTGTGCCCGGTCTCCAGGGTGGCGGGCTTGGTGCCACCGGTGGAGCGGTCGCCCTGCAGGCCCGGCTCGGTCTCGGCGATGAGCAGCTCCACCGAGGCGGGCAGCTCGATGTAGAGCACCCGGCCCTCGTTGGTCGCCACGATGGCGTCCTGGTTCTCCAGCATGAAGTTCTTCGCGTCGCCCACGACCTCGGGCGAGACCTCGAGCTGCTCGTAGGACTGGGTGTCCATGAACACGTACGAGCTGCCGTCGTTGTAGAGGTACTGCATGGTCCGCTTGTCGACGTTGGCGGTCTCGACCTTGGTGCCGGCGTTGAAGGTCCGGTCGACGGTCTTGCCCGACTCGACGTTCTTCAGCTTGGTCCGCACGAAGGCGGGGCCCTTGCCGGGCTTGACGTGCTGGAACTCCACCACGGCCCAGAGCTGCCCGTCGATGTTGAGAACCATGCCGTTCTTCAGGTCATTCGTGGTTGCCATGCGCGCGTGTCAGCCTTCGTCGTCGAGGAGGGGAACAACCGGGGAGTCTATCGTCCGTGCCCGCCGGTGGCAGAAGTGGCGTGCTCGGCCAGCAGCTCCAGGGCGCGGCGGTAGCCCGCGACACCCAGACCGACCACCGAGGCGATCGCGTGCGGTTCCACCAGCGAGGTGTGGCGGAACACCTCGGGGCGCTGGGAGGGATCGGAGATGTGCACCTCGACCAGCGGCGCCTCCAGCTGGGCGCAGGCATCGAAGAGCGCGTAGGAGTAGTGGGTCCAGGCACCGGCGTTGAGCACCACCGGGACCCGCTCGTCGGCCGCGGTGTTGAGCCAGTCGAGCAGCTCGCCCTCGTGGTTGGTCTGGCGCACCTCGACCTCGAGCGCCAGGGCCCGTCCCCACTCGGCGCAGAGCGCGGCCAGCTGCTCGTGCGTGGTGTCGCCGTAGATCTCGGGCTGGCGACGCCCGAGGCGTCCCAGGTTGGGCCCGTTGAGCACCAGCACCGGCGTCGCGCTCACGACTGCTGGCCCTGCGCTCCCCGGAGCATCGCGTCGAAGGCGGCCCGGAGCTGGGCCTCGTCTGGTCCGGCGAGGACGCGCGGGGCCGCCACGTCGTCGAGCACCAGGAAGCGCAGCTGGGACCCGCGGGCCTTCTTGTCCACCGCCATCGCCTGCCGCAGCTCGGAGAACGGGGCGCCGTCCCAGGAGACCGGCAGCCCCACCCGGGAGAAGTCCTCGCGGTGGCGCCGTACGACGTCGGCCGACAGGGTGCCCGCCAGGTGCGAGAGCTCGGCCGCGAAGACGCACCCGATGGCGACAGCCTCGCCGTGGCGCACCGTGTAGCCCGAGCACCGCTCGATCGCGTGGGCCAGCGTGTGACCGTAGTTGAGCACCTCGCGGCCGGGGTGTCCCCCGGAGCCGCCGGTCTCCTTGAGGTCACCCACGACGACGCCGATCTTGACCGCGATGGCCCGCTCGACCAGCTCACGCAGCTCCGCCGAGTGCGGGGTCAGGGCGTCGGGGTCGACCCGCTCGACGAGGTCGAGGATCGCGGGGTCGGCGATGAAGCCGCACTTGACGACCTCGCCCAGACCGGAGACCAGCTCGGCGCGGGGCAGCGTGGTGAGCAGGTCCAGGTCGCACAGCACCCCGGCGGGCTCGTGGAAGGAGCCGACCAGGTTCTTGCCGGCGCCGGTGTTGATGCCGGTCTTCCCGCCCACGGCCGCGTCCACCATGCCCAGCACCGTGGTGGGGACGTGCACGACCCGCACACCGCGCAGCCAGGTGGCGGCCACGAACCCGCCCAGGTCGGTGGTCGCTCCGCCACCGAGGGTGACCACGGCGTCGGACCGGGTGAACCCGGCCTCGCCGAGTGCCTCCCAGCAGTCCGCGGCCACCGCCGCGGTCTTGGTCTGCTCGCCGTCAGGGAGACCCAGGGCGAGCACGTCGTAGTGCGGGGCGAGCGCGTCGGCCACGGGCTGGGCGAGGGCGCCGAGCTCGCCGGCGTACAGCAGGGCGACGCGTTGCACGGAGTCGCCGAGGATCCCGGGCAGCCGCGAGGCCAGACCGTGTCCGACCACCACGTCGTACGGCGACGCACCGCCCACGTGCAGGACCGTGTCGGGCACCACGCCCGTCTCGGCAGGGGCTCCCAGGGGCTGGTCAGCGGGGGTCACGACAGGGCCTCTCTGATCTCGGCGGCGACGTCGTCGGCGCTCTTGTCGTCGGTGTCGACGCTCACGGTGGCGACCGACTCGTAGATCGGGGTGCGCTCGTCCAGGAGAGCCTTGATGCGGGAGCGCACGTTGCCCAGCAGCAGCGGGCGCCCGGTGCCGAGTCCTACCCGCTTGACGGTCTCGGTCAGCCCCACCCGCAGGTAGGCGACCCGGTGCCCGGCGAGAGCCGCACGGGTCCGCGGGTCCAGGACCGCGCCGCCCCCCAGCGCCAACACACCGGTGTGGCTGGCGAGCGCGTCGGCGACCGCGGCGACCTCGAGGGCCCGGAAGTGCTCCTCGCCGGACTCCACGAAGATGTCAGAGATGCTGCGCCCCTGGGCCTCCTCGATGTCGCGATCGGTGTCGCGCACCTCCACGCCCCAGTCCTGCGCCAGCAGGGCCGCGACGGTCGACTTGCCCGCCCCCATCGGGCCCACCAGGACCACCCGGGGGCCGGACGCCGGAGGCTGGCTCATCTGAACCTCAGCGTGTCGAGGTAGCTCTCGGCGTTGCGGCGCGTCTCGCGCACCGAGTCCCCGCCGAACTTCTCCACCACCGCGTCGGCCAGCACCAGCGCCACCATCGCCTCGGCCACGATGCCGGCGGCCGGCACCGCGCACACGTCGGAGCGCTGGTGGTGCGCCACGGCGGCCTCACCGGTCCGCACGTCCACGGTGCGCAGGGCCCGGGGCACGGTGGCGATCGGCTTCATGGCGGCACGCACCCGGAGGATCTCACCGGTGGACATGCCCCCCTCGGTGCCGCCGGAGCGTCCCGAGGTGCGGCGCAGCCCGTCGGGGGTCTGCACGATCTCGTCGTGGGCCAGCGAGCCGGGCGTGGCGGCGAGATCGAACCCGTCGCCCACCTCGACCCCCTTGATGGCCTGGATGCCCATCAGGGCGCCGGCGAGCCGGGCGTCCAGGCGCCGGTCCCAGTGCACGTGCGACCCCAGGCCCGGTGGCAGGCCGTGCACGACGACCTCGACGACGCCACCGAGGGTGTCCCCGTCCTTGTGCGCCTGGTCGATGGCGGTGACCATCGCGACCGAGGCGTCGGGGTCCAGGCAGCGGACCGGGTCCTCGTCCAGGCGCGCCAGGTCTCCCGGCTGCGGGACCGACCCGGCTGGGGCGCCCACCCCGCCGAGCTCGACGACGTGGGACAGGATCTCGACGTCGACGGCCTGGCGCAGGAAGTTCATCGCCACGCGGCCCAGGGCCACTCGGGCCGCGGTCTCGCGCGCCGAGGCGCGCTCCAGGATCGGCCGGGACTCGTCGAAGTCGTACTTCTGCATGCCAACGAGGTCGGCGTGGCCGGGGCGGGGGCGGGTCAGGGCGGCGTTGCGCGCGAGCACGTCGAGCTCGGCGGGGTCCACGGGGTCCGCGGACATCACCTTCTCCCACTTGGGCCACTCGCTGTTGCCCACCTCGATAGCCACCGGGCCGCCGAGGGTCTCACCGTGCCGGACGCCGCCGAGCACGCGCACCGCGTCGGCCTCGAACTTCATCCGGGCGCCACGGCCGTAACCAAGACGACGACGGGCAAGGGAGTCGGCGATGTCCTCGGTGGTGACCCGCACGTGTGCGGGCATGCCTTCGAGGATCGCGACCAGAGAGGGGCCGTGGGACTCGCCCGCGGTGAGCCAACGCAGCATGCGCGCAGTCTTTCACGTCGCCTCTGCGGCCTCGCTCAGGCTCCGCCCCCGGCGAGATAGGACCAGGTCCAGGGACCCACCACGACGCCCAGGAAGGCCCCGATCACCAGGAACGGACCGAAGGGCACGCCCTTGCGGTCCGCCAGGCGCAGCATGGCCAGCAGCGCACCCCCGACCCCGCCCACCAGGAACGCCGAGTAGAGGCCCGCCAGCAGCTCGCCCCAGCCGAGGTAGCCCAGGGCGATGCCGAGGATCCCCGACAGGCGTACGTCACCGAACCCCAGGCCGCGGGGATGGATGAACCACAGCACGAAGAAGCAGGCGAGGGCGATGACACCTCCCAGCCCGGCGCGCACCAGGTCGTCCAGGTCTCCGGAGACCACACCGGCGGCCACGGCGAGCACGACCAGGACCCAGTACGTACGACGGATCACCCAGGTGGGCAGGAGCCGGGTGCGCCAGTCCACGACGGCCAGCGCGATCAGCACCGGTGTCAGCGGCAGCCACAGCAGCAGGGACCAGTCCCAGCCGAGCACGGCGCCGACGAGGGCGCCAGCGGCCACCGAGGCCACGGGGACGCCGACGCGGGTCCCCCGGCCGGCAGCGATGTCGACGTAGAGCGCCTTCGGCGCCGGCTCCGGCTGCGGCACAGCCGCATCGGCGGTCGCAACCACCTCGGTCGGCCTCGTGTCCTCGACCGGCGTCGCGACCTCGACCGGCGTCGCGACCTCGACCGTCGTCGCGACCTCGAGCGGCGCCGGGTCCTCGAGCGGCGCCGGGTCCTCGAGCGGCGCCGGGTCTGGGGCCGGGTCCGGGGCCGGTTCCGGCACCCGGCGCACCAGCGACGGCATCAGCAAGCCACCTGCGCCGGCCACCAGGGCACCCAGGACGGCGGAGCCCATCACCGAGCGCCACGCTCGCTGAGCGCCCTCTCCCCCGGCGCACGCATCACCGCGAGCGGCGCCGGAAGCCCGGTGAACAGGGTGAACTGCAGCGCAGCCTGGTGGACGAGCAGGTCGAGCCCGGAGACGACCACGCCCTCGGCCGCGGCCGCCAGCGGTGTGGGCCACGGGTCGTAGAGGACGTCGAAGAGGCACGGGGCCGCGGCCAGCGCCGAGACCAGGGCCGCGTCCTGAGCCGCGGCCGGGATGGTGGAGACCACGATGTCGGCGGCTCCCAGCGCCGGCTCCGCCAGGGACTCGATCCGCACCTCGGGGCGCGACGGGTGGGCTGCCAGGGCGGCTCGAGTCTCCTCGGCGCGGTCCGCGGAGCGCACGAGCAGCGTGAACGAGGTGACGCCCAGCTCGCACAGCGCCAGCCCCACCGAGGTGGCGGTGGCTCCGCCCCCGAGCACCACCGCGCTATCCGGGGGCCGATCGGTGCGTTCGCCGATCGCGGCCATCGCGCCCGGAAGGTCGGTGTTGTGACCGCGCACCCCGTCGTCGAGCACCAGCGTGTTCACCGCTCCGCTCATCGCGGCGTGCGGCGTGACGTCAGTGACCAGCGCCATCGCCTCGCGCTTGAGCGGCATGGTCAGGGACAGGCCGCGCCACGTCTGGTCCAGCCCCGCGAGGAACGCGGTCAGCCCGCCGGCGGGCACCCGGTGCGCGTCGTAGGTCCAGTCCAGACCGAGCGCGGCGTATCCCGCCCGGTGCAGCACCGGGGAGAGCGAGTGCTCGATCGGGTCACCGAGCACGCCGCAGGTCCGGGGAGTCATCTCGACTCCCCGCACCCGAGGCTCAACACGTCTCCGGGTGGCGGTCGCAGAGCTCTTGGTCGAAGGTCAGGAACTCCTGGTAGTCGTCGGTGAACTTGGTCTCGCCGGTCTCAAGGTTCACCGTGACCCAGAAGAGCCAGGGCCCCTCGGCCGGGTTGGCTGCCGCGGCGATGGCCGCGTCACCCGGCGCCTCGATCGGGGTCGGCGGCAGACCCGCGCGGGTGTAGGTGTTGTACGGCGTGTCCTGCTGGAGCTGCTCGCTGGTCAGGCCGACGCCCAGCTCCTGGTCGAGCCCGTAGTTGACCGACGCGTCGATCTGGAGCTTGCCGTTCGTGATGCCGTTCTCCGGGTTCTCCAGCCGGTTGTAGATCGTCCGGGCGATCTTCGGCATGTCGTCGCCGCGACCCTCGGCCTCTACGAGCGAGGCGATGATCATCAGCTCGGCAGGCGTGTACCCCAGCTCGGAGGCACGCTGCTCCAGCTGCGCCGCGTCGGCGGCCTGTCGCCAACGGTCCACCATCCGCCGCAGCAGGTCGGCAGGCTGCTCCTTCGGACCGATCTCGTACGTCGCGGGGAACAGGTAGCCCTCCGGGTTGCCCCCGGCGTACTCGGGCAGACCGAGGTCCGACGACAGGGCCTTCTCCCACTTCTTGGCCGGGAAGGACGTCTCCTCGCCCAGCAGGGCGACGATGTCGGCCACTCGCAGGCCCTCTGGGATCGTCACCGTGTTGCGGACCTGGTTGGAGGGGTCCATCAGGATGTCGAGCGCGTCCACGGCCCGCATCTCCTTGGCGAGCTCGTAGGTGCCTGCCTGGATGCTGCTGGAGTTCGGGTCCGCCGAGGCGGCGTCGATGAACGCCTGGACCGAGGCGACGACCTTCTCCTTCTTCAGGCCCCGGCCCATCGCGGCCACGGTGTCACCCTCCTCGACCTGGAAGGTCACCGTGCCGGTCCCGGGGCCGGGGTAGTCCTCCACCGAGCCGAACTGGTCGGAGACGAAGTCCACGCCCTTGGTGACCCCGAGGTACAGCCCGCCCGCCAGCACCGCCAGGGCGACGAGCACGGCGAGGCACCCGGCCGGACCGCGGCGCTTCTTGCGGGCGCCGCCCGCGCGGTACTCGGCTTCATCGGACGCCGGCAGGACGCGGCTCTCATCCATCGTTGACCTCGACGATCTCTCCGGGCGCCGCACCGGAGCTTCGCTCCGTGTCCAGCGCGTGTTGCAGGATGACGACGGCTGCGGCCTGGTCGACCACCGCACGTCGATTGCTGCCCTTGCGCCCCCGGTCTCGGAGCATCGCCTCTGCCGTGACCGTGGTCAAGCGCTCGTCGCAGAGTCTCACGACCACCGGGGCTACCTTGCGCGCCAGGCCGGCCGCGAACTCCCGGGCCTTCGCGGCGGCCGGCCCCTCTGCGCCGGACAGCGAGCGAGGAAGGCCGACGACGATCTCGACGGCCTCTTCCTCGGCCGCGATCCGGGCGATCCTGCGCACATCGCCGCGCCCTCGGGGAACGGTCTCCACCGGGGTGGCCAGGAACCCCGACGGGTCGCTGCGCGCGACCCCGATCCGGGCGTCGCCGGGATCGATGCCCAGCCGTACACCGTGCCGCACGTCAGCGGCCAGCCAGGGCGCTGGCCACGGCGCCCGGGACTGCGGCGACGGCCGCGTCCACCCCGGAGGCGTCGGTGCCGCCGCCCTGGGCGAGGTCGGGCTTGCCACCGCCCTTGCCGCCGACCAGGGGGCCGACGGCGCGGACCAGGTCGTTGGCCGAGAGGCCCTGTGCCCGCGCGGCCTCGTTGGTCGCCGCCACGACCGAGACCTTGCCGCCGTCGACGCCGATCAGCACCACGACACCGGCCCGGGCCGGGTCGAGCCGGCCGCGCACGTCGGTGGCCAGGGTGCGGACGTCACCGGCACCTGCGCCGGGCAGGGCCTGGGCAACCACCGAGACTCCGGACACGTCGGTGGCGCCCTCTGCGAGCGCCGTACCTCCGGCGAGCAGCTGGCCCAGGCGGACCTTGTCCAGCTCCTTCTCGGTGGCGCGAAGCCGCTCCACCATGTCCTGGACCCGCGACACGAGGTCGTCGGGCTGGGTCTTGAGCACCCCGGTGAGCTGCTGCACCACGTCGCGCTCCCGCGCCAGGTAGGCGAAGCCCTCGATCCCGGTGAACGCCTCGATCCGACGGTTGCCCGACCCGACCGAGGACTCCCCGGTCACCACGAGGGTGCCGATCTGGGAGGAGTGGTCGACGTGGGTGCCGCCGCACAGCTCGCGCGACCACGGTCCGCCGATCTCCACGACGCGGACCAGCTCGGCGTCGTAGGTCTCGCCGAAGAGCGCGATCGCGCCCCACTCCTTGGCCTCGGCCAGGGTCATGTACTGCGCCGCGACCGCGAGGTCCTGGCGCAGGGCCTGGTTGGAGACGGTCTCGATGTCGCGCACCTGCTCGGGCGAGAGCCCCGAGCCCCAGCCGAAGTCGAGCCGGAGGTAGCCGGGACGGTTGTAGGAGCCGGACTGCAGAGCCGAGGGGCCGAGCACCTCGCGCAGCGCGGCGTGCACCACGTGGGTCCCGGAGTGCGCCTGCCGCGCCCCGAGGCGCCACTGCGGGTCCACCTGGGCGTGCAGCACCTTGGTCGCTGCGTCCACCTCACCCTCGAGCACCCGCACCTGGTGCACCACCAGCCCGCGCACGGGACGCTGGACGTCGAGCACCTCCAGCACGCCGCCGGCGTACTCGATCCGCCCGGCGTCGGCCGCCTGGCCGCCGGACTCGGCGTAGAACGGGGTGCGGTCCAGGACGATCTCTCCCACCTGGCCGGCCTCGAGCCGGTCCACGGCGTGTCCCTCGCGCAGCAGGGCGACCGGGGCGGACTCGGTCTCCAGCCGCTCGTAGGCCAGCCACTGCGTGGGTCCGTGCTCGTCGAGGATGGCGCGGTAGGCCGAGGTGTCGGCGTGCTGGCCCTTCTTGGCGCGGGCGTCGGCCTTGGCCCGCTCCCGCTGCTCGGCCATCAGGCCGCGGAAGCCGACCTCGTCGACCGCCAGGCCCTGCTCGGCGGCCATCTCCAGGGTGAGGTCGATCGGGAACCCGTAGGTGTCGTGCAGGGCGAAGGCCTGGTCGCCGGGGAGCACCGCGGCGCCGCTGGCCTTGACCTCGTGCGCGGCCAGGTCGAAGATCTGGGTGCCTGCCTGGAGGGTCTTGCGGAACGCCTCCTCCTCGGCGAAGGCCACCCGGGAGATGCGCTGCCAGTCCGAGTGCAGGTCGGCGTAGGTCTCGCCCATCTTGTCCCGGCTGATCGGGAACAGCTCGGGCAGTGCGGGGTCCTCGTAGCCCAGCAGCCGCATGGAGCGCACCGCGCGCCGCAGCAGGCGGCGCAGCACGTAGCCCCGGGCCTCGTTGCCGGGGGTGACCCCGTCACCGATCAGCATCATCGAGCTGCGGATGTGGTCGGCCACCACGCGGAACCGCACGTCGTCGACCGGGTCCGCCCCGTAGCGGCGACCGGTGAGCTCCTCGGCCCGCTGGATCACCGGGAACATGACGTCGATCTCGTACATGTTCTCCTTGCCCTGGAGCAGGAAGGCGACGCGCTCCAGGCCCATGCCGGTGTCGATGTTGCGCTTGGGCAGGCTGCCGGAGACGTCGAAGTCCTCCTTGGACCGCACGGCGCTGAGCTCGTCCTGCATGAAGACCAGGTTCCAGATCTCCAGGTAGCGGTCCTCGAGCTTGGTGGGCATCTCGGTGCGGGTCGTGGTGCCGAACTCGCCGTCCGGCCCGTAGGCCGGGCCGCGGTCGTAGAGGATCTCCGAGCACGGACCACCGGGACCGGGGACGCCCATGGACCAGTAGTTCTCCTTGCGTCCCAGCTTGACGATGCGGTCCTCGGGCAGCCCCGTGACCTTCATCCACAACGCGAGCGCCTCGTCGTCACCGTGCAGGATCGAGGGCCACAGGCGGCTCTCCTCGAGCCCGAAGCCGCCGTCGGCCTGGCTCTTGGTGACCAGCTCCCAGGCCAGGGAGATGGCGCCCTCCTTGAAGTAGTCGCCGAAGGAGAAGTTGCCGCACATCTCGAAGAACGTCCCGTGCCGGGTGGTCTTGCCGACGTCCTCGATGTCCGGGGTGCGCACGCACTTCTGGATGCTGGTGGCGCGGGCGTACGGCGGCGTCTCCTGGCCCAGGAAGTACGGCTTGAAGGGCACCATGCCGGCGTTCACGAAGAGCAGGTTGGGGTCGTCCAGCAGCAGCGACGCCGACGGCACCGCGGTGTGCGGGCCGTAGGAGGACCCGGCCTCAAAGTGCGCGAGGAAGCGGCGGCGGATCTCGGCGGTGTCCATCAGTCGGTGTCTTTCGTGTGGTCGGTCGGAAGGTGCAGGCTGGGTGGCGTCGCGGGGGCGGACGCGGTGAGCTGTGGCGTGTGGTCGGGCACGAGGCCGAAGCGCTCGCGCAGCTGCGTCTCCCGATCCTGCTGCCCGGCACGGACCTCCTCGCGGAACAGCCGGGCGCCGGCTCCCGCCCCGCGCATCCGGTCCCGGAGGCCGTCGACGCTCAGGCTCTCGGCAGCGCGACGGACCCGGGTGACGGCGTAGGCCCCGGCCCCCGCGCCGGCCACGAACCACAGGCTCCGGCTCATGCCACGTCTCCCGGCTCGCGGGCGTAGTACTGGCGCAGGGCCTCCTTGACGTCGGCCTTGCGGCGGCGCCCGGCGCGCCGGGTCTCGCGGCGCACCTCGAACCGGATCCGGTTGCGCTGCTCCGGTGCCAGCGCCCGGCGTACGCCGTGGGCCAGGGAGGCCACCTTGACCACGCCCTCGCGCAGCACGATGTCGGCGAAGAGCCGTCCCTCGATCCGGCTCGGGACGGGTGCGGGCTCGGCGGGCCCGGGAGTGCCACCGACCTCGGTGATCACGAACTCGTGAGGCTGCTCGCCGGCCGGCGCGGCCGGGCCCGTGCGCTCCAGCAGCTCCAGCCTGGCGCGCAGCTCCTGCTGCTCGCGGAGCGCGGCAGCGAGCGCCGTGCGGGTGCTGGTCCGCAGGCGCACCAGTGTCACGACCAGCGCGCAGACCACCAAGGCCGCAGCGCCGATCACCGCAGGGACCATCTGTTCGCTCACAGAGGGGAACCCTACCTGCCCCTCGACTGGCCCCTGACGAGCCGCCGCACCCGCTCCCAGCGTTCCTTCAGGGTTGCCTCGGCACCCAGGGCGGTGGGCCGGTAGTACTCGGCGTCCGCGACCACGTCGGGTGCGTACTGCTGCTGGGCGATGCCGAACGGCTCGTCGTGGGCGTACTTGTAGGTGACGCCGTGCCCGAGCTTCTTGGCGCCGCCGTAGTGGGCGTCGCGCAGGTGCGGCGGTACCGGGCCGATCTTGCCGGCGCGCACGTCGGCGCTGGCGCGGTCGATGGCCGAGATCACCGCGTTGGACTTGGGGGCGAGCGCCAGCGCGATGGTGGCCTGGGCGAGGTTGAGCCGGGCCTCGGGCATCCCGATCAGCTGCACCGCCTGCGCGACCGCCACCGCGGTGGTCAGCGCGGTCGGATCGGCCAGGCCGATGTCCTCGCTGGCCAGGATCACCAGGCGGCGGGCGATGAAGCGGGGGTCCTCCCCCGCCTCCACCATTCGGGCCAGGTAGTGCAACGCCGCGTCGGCGTCGGAGCCGCGGACCGACTTGATGAAGGCGCTCGTCACGTCGTAGTGCTGGTCCCCCTGGCGGTCGTAGCGCACGGCCGCCTGGTCCACCGCCGTCTCGGCCAGGGAGAGGGTGATGACGTGGGCGTCGTCGCCGCCGACCGAGGTGGCCGCACCCGCGGCCGCCTCGAGGTAGGTCAGCGCACGGCGGGCGTCGCCCCCGGCGAGGCGGACCAGGTGGTCCCGAGCGTCCTCCTCGAGGGTGAACCTCCCCCCGAGGCCGCGCTCGTCCTCCAAGCCGGAGGTGATCACCTCGCTGACGTCGTCGTCGGTCAGCGAGGTGAGCCGCAGCAGCAGGCTGCGCGAGAGCAGCGGCGAGATGACGGAGAAGAAAGGGTTCTCCGTGGTGGCGGCGACCAGGGTGACCCAGCGGTTCTCCACCCCCGGCAGCAGCGCGTCCTGCTGGGCCTTGGAGAACCGGTGCACCTCGTCGACGAAGAGCACGGTCTCGCGCCCGCCGCGGGAGAGCTCCGAGCGCGCCGCGTCGATCGCGGCGCGGACCTCCTTGACGCCGGCCGACACCGCCGAGACCTCGACGAAGCGCCGGTCTGTCTGGTTGCTGACGATGGCGGCGATCGTCGTCTTGCCCGTCCCGGGAGGCCCCCACAGCAGCAGTGACATCGACTGGTCGCCCTCGACCAGTCGGCGCAGCGGCGAGCCCTCGGCGCGCAGCTGCGGCTGCCCGACCAGCTCGTCCAGGGTGCGCGGACGCATCCGCACCGCCAGCGGAGCCGAGGAGTGGGTGTTGACCCCCAGGGACCCGGCGGAGGGACTCGGGGTGTCGAAGAGTCCCTCCACGTCAGTCACTGCCCCAGCCTAGGCCCAGCGCACGGGCGGGCCATCTCAGCGCTCCCCCGCGGTGTCCTCAGCTGTCGGCTTCGCGGCCGGCTTGGCGTCGACCCCGGCCTCCTTGCGCTGCTCGGGGGTGATCGGCGCCGGAGCCTCGGTCAGCGGGTCGTAGCCGCCGCCGGACTTGGGGAAGGCGATCACGTCGCGGATGGAGTCGCTGCCCGAGAGGATCGCGGCGATCCGGTCCATGCCGACCGCGATGCCGCCGTGCGGCGGGGCGCCGTACTTCAGCGCCTCGAGCAGGAAGCCGAACTTCTCCTCCGCCTCGGCCTCGTCGATGCCCATCACCGCGAAGACCCGCTTCTGCACGTCCTCGCGGTGGATACGGATGGACCCGCCGCCCAGCTCGTTGCCGTTGCACACGATGTCGTAGGCGTAGGCAAGCGCTTCGCCGGGCGCCTCCTCGAAGGAGTCGAGGAACTCCGGCTTCGGGCTGGTGAAGGCGTGGTGCACCGCGGTCCAGGCCCCGGCACCCACCGCGACGTCGCCGCTGGCGACCGCGTCGGAGGCCGGCTCGAACAGCGGCGCGTCGACCACCCAGGTGAAGGCGAAGGCGGACTCGTCGATCAGACCGCCGCGGCGCCCGATCTCCAGGCGGGCGGCGCCCAGCAGCGCGCGGCTCGACTTCGCCTCGCCGGCGCCGAAGAAGATGCAGTCTCCGGGGTTGGCGCCCACGTGGGCGGCCAGGCCCTCCAGCTCGGTCGCCGACAGGTTCTTGGCCACCGGGCCACCCAGGGTGCCGTCCTCGCCGACCAGGACGTAGGCCAGGCCCTTGGCGCCGCGCTGCTTGGCCCACTCCTGCCAGGCGTCGAGCTGCTTGCGCGGCTGGCTGGCGCCGCCGGGCATCACCACGGCGCCCACGTAGGGGGCCTGGAAGACCCGGAACGGCGTCTCGGCGAAGAACTCGGTGCACTCCACCAGCTCCAGGCCCATCCGCAGGTCCGGCTTGTCGGAGCCGAAGCGGCGCATCGCCTCGGCGTAGGTCAGCCGAGGGATGGGGCGCGGGATCTCGTGCCCGACCAGCGCCCACATCTCGGTGAGCACGTCCTCCATCAGCGAGATGACGTCCTCCTGGTCCACGAAGCTCATCTCGATGTCGAGCTGGGTGAACTCGGGCTGCCGGTCGGCGCGGAAGTCCTCGTCCCGGTAGCAGCGGGCGATCTGGTAGTACCGCTCCAGCCCGCCGACCATCAGCAGCTGCTTGAACAGCTGAGGGCTCTGCGGCAGCGCGTACCAGCTGCCGGGACGCAGTCGCGCCGGCACCACGAAGTCGCGGGCACCCTCCGGGGTGGACCGGGTCAGGGTCGGGGTCTCGACCTCGACGAAGTCGCGGCGGTCCAGCACGTCGCGGGCGGCCTTGTTGATCCGGCTGCGCAGCCGGATGGCCGCGGCCGGACCGCTGCGGCGCAGGTCCAGGTAGCGGTGCTTGAGCCGGATCTCCTCCCCCACGTCGACGTTGTCGTCGATGGGGAACGGCAGGGGCGCGGAGGTGCTGAGCACCTCGACGTCGGAGGCGATGACCTCGACCTCGCCGGTGGGGATCGCGTCGTTGGTGTTGCCCTCGGGGCGCGCGCTGACCTCACCGCTGATCTTGAGGCAGAACTCGTTGCGCAGGCTGTGGGCCACGGCCTCGTCGCGGATGACCACCTGGACGATGCCGCTGGCGTCGCGCAGGTCCAGGAAGGCCACCCCACCGTGGTCGCGACGGCGTGCCACCCACCCGGCGAGGGTGACGGTCTGGCCGACGTGCTCGGAGCGGAGCGCTCCGGCGTCATGGGTGCGGATCACGAGGTGGTCTCCTTGGGGTTGCGTGCGGTGTCTGTGTGGGTGCTGGGGCCGACGACGCGGACCTGCGGTCGCAGGTCCTCGGCGGGCGGCGTCCAGGTGTTCGGGTCGGCGGTGTGCTGGTCGCCGGTGCGGATGTCCTTCACGGTGTGCTCCGGTTCGCCGGGGAACCAGACCCAGGGGATGCCGCGGCGCTCGGCGTAGCGGATCTGCTTGCCGAACTTGCTCGCGGTGGCGGCGACCTCGCATGGCACGCCGCTGCGGCGCAGCGCCGTGGCCACCGCGTCGGAGGCGCTGCGGGACTCCTCGTCCACGAGCGCCACCAGGACCGCGCTGGGCACGCTGCGGTCGGCGGTGAGCAGGCCCTTGTTGAGCAGCGGCACCAGCACCCGGCTCACGCCGAGCGAGATGCCCACCCCCGGGTACGTCGTACGGCCGTCGGCGGCGAGGGCGTCGTAGCGTCCGCCGGAGCAGATCGACCCCAACGACTCGTAGCCGTCCAGGCGGGTCTCGAACACGGTCCCGGTGTAGTAGTCCAGGCCCCGAGCGATCTTGAGGTCCGCCTCGAGACGCACGGAGTCGGTGACCAGGTCGGCACAGCCTCGCATCAGGGCACCGAGCTCGCCGATGCCCTCCTCCAGCAGCGGGTGCTCCACCCCGAGGGCCCGCACCTGCTCGGCGAAGGAGTCGTCGGGCGTGCAGATCCGGGCCAGGGCGAGCACCTTGTCGGCACGTTCGGCGTCCAGCAGCTGGTGCTCGGTGACCAGGAGGTCCCGCACGGCCTGCTCGGGCAGCTTGTCGAGCTTGTCGACCAGCCGCATCACCTCGTCGACGTCGCTCACGCCCAGTCCGGCGTAGAAGCCCTGGAGCAGCTTGCGGTTGTTGACCTGGAGGCGGAAGCCGGGCAGGAACGAGAGCCCCTTCAGCGCCTCCACCATCACCCGGGTGATCTCGACGTCGTGGTGGAACGGCAGCTCGCCGGCGCCCACGATGTCGATGTCGGCCTGGGTGAACTCCCGGAAGCGGCCGTCCTGGGGTCGCTCGCCCCGCCACACCTTCTGGATCTGGTAGCGCCGGAACGGGAACTCGAGCTTGCCGGAGTTCTCCAGCACGTAGCGGGCGAAGGGCACGGTGAGGTCGAAGTGCAGGCCGATGCCGGAGTCCCGTCCCCCGTCGTCCTCCTGCAGGCGGCGCAGGACGTAGACCTCCTTGGAGGTGTCGCCCTTGCGCAGCAGCTGGTCCATCGGCTCGACGGCACGCGTCTCGATGCCGGCGAAGCCGTGCAGCTCGAAGGTGCGCGCCAGGGTCGAGACCACCTCGACCTCGACGCTGCGCTGAGCCGGCAGCAGCTCGGGGAACCCGCTCAGCGGGCGTGGCTTGGACATGGCTAGAGACCTCGGGTCACTCGGCCTGCGGAGCCGCCCTCGAGCAGCTCGCGCAGGTAGGGGTTGGTCGCGCGCTCGCGGCCGATGGACGTCTGCTCGCCGTGACCGGGCAGGACCACGATGTCGTCGGCGAGCGGGAGCACCTTCTCGGTCAGGCTGCGCAGCATCGTGGCGTGGTCGCCGCCGGGCAGGTCGGTGCGCCCGATGGAGCCGGCGAACAGCAGGTCCCCGGAGAACATCACCTCGGAGATGTCGCGCTGGCCCCCCACCTCGCCGTACGGCGTGCGGAAGGTGACCGATCCCTGGGTGTGGCCCGGCGTGTGGTCGACGGTGAACCGCAGGCCGGCCACCTCGAGCTCCTGCAGGTCGCTCAGCTCGCGCACGTCCTCGGGCTCGGCCCACTCGTACGACCCGCCGAGCAGCATCTGCGTCGACTCGCGCGACATGCCGGCCATCGGATCGGTGAGCAGGTGCCGGTCGCTGGGATGCACCCAGGCGGTCGCGTCGTAGGTGCCGGCGACCGGGGCCACGCACCACATGTGGTCGATGTGCCCGTGGGTGACCAGCACCGCGACCGGCTTGAGCTTGTTCTCCCGCACCACCTGATCCACGCCTGCGGCGGAGTCCTTGCCCGGGTCGATGACCAGGCACTCGTTGCCCGGACCGGTGGACACGACGTAGCAGTTGGTTCCCCAGGGACCTGCGGGGAATCCGGCGATGAACACGGTGATGGACGCTCGATTCACGACTGGGTTTTTGCGGGCAGGTGAGTCAGCCTACCGAGGCCCGCGCGGCGATTGACTAGCATGGGCGACCATGAGCGCGCAGAAGCAGTCGGAGTGGGGCCGGGTGGCCGAGGACGGCACCGTCTATGTGAAGACCACGGCCGGCGAGAGGGCGGTGGGACAGTACCCTGCGGGCACGCCCGAGGAGGCCCTGGCGTTCTTCACCGAGCGCTTCGCCGCGCTGGAGTTCGAGGTCGGGCTGCTGGCCCAGCGCATCGCCGCCGGCAAGGTCTCCCCCGAGGAGGCCGCGGCCGCCGTCAAGACGGTGCGGCAGCAGGTGAGCGAGGCCAACGCCGTAGGTGACCTGGACGGCCTGGCGGGCAAGCTGGACGCCCTCGGACCGGTGATCGCCATCCAGCGCGAGGCCCGCAAGGCGGAGCGGGCCCAGCGCGTCGCGGAGTCCAAGGACCGCAAGGAGAAGATCGTCGCGGAGGCCGAGCGGCTGGCCGAGGGCAACGACTGGCGCAACGGCGCCAACCGCCTGCGCGACCTGCTGGAGGAGTGGAAGGCCCTGCCTCGCCTGGAGAAGGGCGCCGACGACGTCCTGTGGCGCAGGTTCTCCACCGCCCGCACCACCTACACCCGTCACCGCAAGAGCCACTTCGCCGAGCAGCACGAGAAGCGCGACGCCGCCAAGACCATCAAGGAGCGACTGGCCAAGGAGGCCGAGGCGCTCGCCGAGTCCACCGACTGGGGGCCG
The DNA here is from genome assembly GCF_002930065.1 of Nocardioides sp. 616. NCBI lineage: Bacteria > Bacillati > Actinomycetota > Actinomycetes > Propionibacteriales > Nocardioidaceae > Nocardioides > Nocardioides sp. 616. Next base: position 487,770 of record NZ_POAG01000017.1, read on the forward strand.
GCCTCGGGGCGTTTCCGGGACCTGATGCGTGACTGGAAGGCCGCCGGTCCCGCGCCTCGCGAGGTCGAGGAGAAGCTGTGGAAGAGGTTCCGGGGCGCCCAGGACACGTTCTTCGGCAACCGCGACTCCGCGAACGCGGCGCTGGACCAGGAGTTCGCCGCCAACGCGGAGGTCAAGGAAGCACTGCTGGTCGAGGCGGAGGCCCTGGTGGCCGACCTGGAATCGGCCGACCTGGACGCGGTGAAGGCCACGTTCCGCGACCTGGCCGACCGTTGGGACGCCGCCGGCAAGGTGCCGCGGGACCGGATCAAGGACCTCGAGGGCCGGATGCGGGCCGTCGAGCAGGCCATCCGTGGCGTCGAGGAGGCGCAGTGGCGCCGCAGCGACCCGGAGAAGTCCGCGCGGGCCGACGACCTCGTCGGCAAGCTGGAGGCTGCGATCGCCGAGATCGAGGGCCGGCTGGAGAAAGCCCGCAGCGCTGGCGACGACAAGGCTGTTCGCGACCTGGAGGAGAACCTCGAGGGTCGTCGCGCCTTCCTGGAGATGGCTCGGAAGGCCGCCGAGGAGTTCTCCGGCTGAGGCCTCTCAGCGCGCCGTGACCTGCGACGCCTGCCGGGTCCCTACTGGGTGACCCGGTAGGCGTCGAAGACGCCCGGCACGCCTCGGACCGCGCGCAGCACGCTGTCCAGGTGCGTGGAATCGGCCATCTCGAAGGTGAACCGGCTCTTGGAGACCCGGTCCCGAGTGGTCTGCAGGGTGGCGCTGAGGATGTTCACGTGCGTGTCCGACAGAGCCATCGTGATGTCGGAGAGCAGGCGCGCCCGGTCCAGCGCCTCGACCTGGATGTTGACCAGGAACGTGGACTGGCCCGTCGGCGCCCACTCCACCCCGACCAGGCGCTCGGCCTGGCTCTGCAGGCTGGTCGCGTTGGTGCAGTCGCGGCGGTGGACCGAGACTCCCCCGCCCTTGGTCACGAAGCCCAGGATCGGGTCCGGCGGCACCGGCGTGCAGCACTTGGCGAGCTTGACCAGCACGTCGCCGCTGCCCTCCACGACCACCCCGCTGTCACCGGCCGTGGGCGTCTTGCCCCGGCCCCTGCGCCCGGTGATCGTGACGCCCTCGGCGAGGTCCTCGGCCGCTCCGTCGTCGCCCCCGTGCAGGTCGATCACCTTGCGTACGACGGCCTGCGCGGAGAGGTTGCCCTCCCCCACGGCGGCGTACAGCGCGGAGACGTCCTGGAGCCGGTAGTGGACAGCGGCCAGGGTCAGGGACTCGTGCGAGAGCAGCCTCTTGAGCGGCAGGCCCTCCTTGCGCATCAGGCGGGCGATCTGGTCCTTGCCCCGCTCGATGGCCTCCTCGCGCCGCTCCTTGGTGAACCACTGCCGGATCTTGGAGCGGGCCCGCGGCGACTTGACGAAGTTGAGCCAGTCCAGCGACGGTCCGGCGGTGGCGGCCTTGGAGGTGAAGACCTCGACCACGTCGCCGTTGTCCAACGGGGACTCCAGCGGCACCAGGCGTCCGTTGACCCGGGCCCCGATCGTGCGGTGGCCGACCTCGGTGTGCACCGCGTAGGCGAAGTCGACCGGGGTGGCCGCCGCGGGCAGGGCGATCACGTCCCCGCGCGGGGTGAAGACGTAGACCTCCGCGCGGTTCATCTCGAAGCGCAGCGACTCCAGGAACTCGCCCGGATCCTCGACGTCGCTCTGCCAGTCCATGAGCTGACGCAGCCAGGCCATGTCGTCCATGTCGCCGGCGCGGTCGGTGTCCACCCCGTTGCGGGTGTCCTCCTTGTACTTCCAGTGGGCCGCGACGCCGTACTCCGCGCGCCGGTGCATCGCGAAGGTGCGGATCTGCACCTCCACCGGCTTGCCGGCCGGGCCGATCACCGTGGTGTGCAGCGACTGGTACATGTTGAACTTCGGCATCGCCACGTAGTCCTTGAACCGCCCCAGGACCGGGTTCCAGCGCGAGTGCAGCACCCCGAGGACGGAGTAGCACTCGCGGTCCTCCTCGACCAGGACGCGGATGCCCACCAGGTCGTAGATGTCGGAGAACTCCCGGCCACCCACGATCATCTTCTGGTAGATCGAGTAGTAGTGCTTGGGCCGGCCGCTGACCTTGGCCTTGATCCGCGAGTCCTTCAGGTCGTCCTTGACCTGGTCGATGACCTGGGCCAGGAACTGGTCGCGGGACGGCGCCCGCTCGGCGACCATCCGCACGATCTCGTCGTAGATCTTGGGGTGCAGGGTGGCGAACGCCAGGTCCTCAAGCTCCCACTTGAGGGTGTTCATGCCCAGCCGGTGGGCCAGCGGCGCGTAGATGTCCAGGGTCTCGCGGGCGGTCCGCTCCTGGCTGGCCTGCGGGACGTAGCGCAGCGTGCGCATGTTGTGCAACCGGTCGGCGAGCTTGATGACCAGCACGCGGATGTCGCGGGCCATCGCCACGATCATCTTGCGGATCGTCTCGGCCTGCGCGGCGTCGCCGTACTTGACCTTGTCGAGCTTGGTGACCCCGTCGACGAGCACCGCGACCTCGTCACCGAACTCCGCGCGCAGCTCGTCCAGCGTGTACGGCGTGTCCTCGACCGTGTCGTGCAGCAGGGCCGCGACCAGGGTCGGCTCGGTCATGCCGATGTCGGCCAGGATCGTGGCGACCGCCAGCGGGTGGGTGATGTAGGGATCACCGCTCTTGCGCATCTGGGTGCCGTGCTTCTGCTCGGCCACCAGGTAGGCCCGCTCCAGCAGCGCCAGGTCCGCCTTGGGGTGGTTGGCGCGCACCGCACGGAACAGCGGCTCCAGCACCGGGTTGCCGGCCTGGCTGGTGCGGGTGCCGATCCGGGCCAGGCGGGCCCGCATCGAGCGCGCCGACACCGGGACCTCCGAGGCGCGCTCCTGCTCGGGGGCCTGGGCGCTTTCCTCGGTCATCGCACCAGTCTAGTCACGGCTCAGATGGTCAGCAGGGCGGTGCAGGGAAGGTCGCTGACCAGGCCCCGTCCCTCCAGGAAGGCGATCTCCATGAGCACCGCCAGACCGGTCACGATGCCACCGCACGTCTCCACCAGTCGGCGGGTGGCGGCCGCCGTGCCGCCGGTGGCCAGCACGTCGTCGACCAGCAGCACCCGGTCACCCGGCGCCACGGCGTCGTGGTGCAGCTCCAGGGTGGCCTCGCCGTACTCCAGGGCGAAGGACTCGGCGTGCGCCCCGCGGGGCAGCTTGCCCGCCTTGCGCACCGGCACGAACCCCGCGCCCAGGGCGAGCGCGACCGGGGCGGCGAGGATGAAGCCCCGGGCCTCCATGCCCACGACCTTGTCGACGACCGGCCGGCCGTCCGCGTCCCGTCCGGCCTGCGCCAGGGCGACCACGACCGCCTCGAAGGCGGCGTGGTCGGCCAGCACCGGGGTGATGTCCTTGAAGACCACGCCCGGCGTGGGGAAGTCCTGGACGTCGACGACGAGCTTGTCCAGGGCGCCACGGGCGCGCAGCACCTCCGGGGTCTCCACGACGCTCACACCTCTGGGGTGGTCGGCTCGGTGCCGGTGCCGGTGCCGGTGCTGGGCGACTCGACCGCTGCCACCGCACCACGAGCCACCGAGACGACAACGCCCGGTGCGATCTCCGCCGAGACCCGGTCGTCCTGCACGGCGCTGAGCGTGGCGAAGATGCCAGAGCTCAGCAGCACCCGGTCACCGGGCTTGAGCTGGGACTGCAGGCCCGCGATCGCCTTCTGCCGACGCGACGCGGGACGCACGATCAGCAGCCAGAAGACCAAGGCGATCGCTGCCAGTGACAGCCACGAGACGTACTGCTCCAACGTGCTCAACCCTCTTCGAAACTTGGTGACAGGGAGGCCGACCTCCAGGCCGGCCACGAAGCACGAGTCTACGCAGGGGTCACTCGTCGAACAGCACCTCGTCCTGGCCGTCACCGGCGGGCGGGGTGAGACCGAGGTGCACCCAGGCGGCCGCGGTCGCGACCCGCCCGCGCGGGGTCCGGGCCAGGAAGCCGTTGCGCACCAGGAAGGGCTCGGCCACCTCCTCCACGGTCTCGCGCTCCTCCCCCACGGCCACAGCCAGGGTGGAGAGCCCTACCGGACCTCCGGCGAAGCGCCGGCAGAGCACGTCGATCACGGCGCGGTCCAACCGGTCCAGGCCCAGCTCGTCGACCTCGTAGAGCTCCAGGGCGACCCGGGCCACCTCGCGCGAGAGCACCCCGTCGGCGCGGACCTGGGCGTAGTCGCGCACCCGGCGCAGCAGCCGGTTGGCGATCCGCGGGGTGCCGCGGGAGCGGGACGCGATCTCCGCCGAGCCACCCTCGGTCAGGTTCACCCCGAGCAGCCCGGCGGAGCGGTGCACGATCAGGTCGAGCTCGTGGGGCTCGTAGAACTCCAGGTGCGCGGTGAACCCGAACCGGTCGCGCAGCGGCCCGGGCAGCAGCCCGGCCCGGGTGGTGGCTCCCACCAGGGTGAACGGCGGGATCTCCAGCGGGATCGCCGTCGCGCCGGGCCCCTTCCCGATGATCACGTCGACCCGGAAGTCCTCCATGGCCATGTAGAGCATCTCCTCGGCGGGCCGGGACATGCGGTGGATCTCGTCCACGAAGAGGACATCGCCCTCGTTGACCCCGCTCAGGATGGCGGCCAGGTCCCCGGCGTGGGTGATCGCCGGTCCGCTGGTGAGCCGCAGTGGTGTGGACATCTCCGCCGCGATGATCATCGCCAGCGTGGTCTTGCCCAAGCCGGGCGGTCCCGAGAGCAGCACGTGGTCAGGTGCCCGGCCCCGCTGCCGCGCCGCCTCCAGCACCAGGCCGAGCTGGTCCCGCACGCGGGTCTGCCCGACCACCTCGTCCAGGGTGCGGGGACGCAGCGCCGCCTCGATGGTGCGCTCGTCACCCTCGGCCTCGGCGGCAGTCAGCGACTGCAGGTGCCGCTCCTCGCTGGCGGCCAGCAACTCCTCGGGGTCCACCTCAGGCCTTGCTCAGCGTCTGGAGGGCGGCTCGCATGAGGCGTCCCACGTCGGGCTGGGCGCCGGCCTCGTCGGAGACCGCCTCGACGGCCTTGTCGGCCTCCTTGGCCGACCAGCCGAGGCCGAGCAGGCCCTGGTGGACCTGGTCCCGCCAGGGCTGGGCCGCGCTGACGCCGCCCGTCGTCGCGCCGGAGCCCGTGGGCGCGCCGATGCGGTCCCGGAGCTCGAGGATGATCCGCTGCGCGCCCTTCTGACCGATGCCCGGCACCCGCGTCAGCGTCTTGACGTCGTCGGAGGAGATCGCGCGGCGCAGGTCGTCCGGGGTCAGCACCGCCAGCATGGCCTGGGCGACCTTCGGGCCCACGCCGGAGGCCGTCTGGACCAGCTCGAAGCAGCCCTTCTCGTCGTCGTCGAGGAAGCCGAACAACGTCATGGAGTCCTCGCGCACCACCATGGAGGTGGGCAGCGTGGACTCGTGGCCGGGGCGCAGGGTGGCCAGGGTGCCCGGGGTGCACATCAGCTCCAGGCCGACGCCCCCCACCTCCAGGACCGCGGACAGTGGCGTGACGGCGGCGACCCGGCCGCGGACGAAGGCGATCAACGCAGGCTCCTGGAGGTCGTCGTGGAGGTCGTCGTGACAGAGCGGACGCGGGCGGCCTGCCTGGCCACCGCCTCCTCCAGGCGGGACTGGGCGCCGCCGCGCCAGATGTGGGTGATGGCCAGGGCCAGCGCGTCGGCGGCGTCCGCCGGCTTGGGCGGGGCGCTCAGCCGCAGGATGCGCGTCACCATGGCGCCCACCTGGGCCTTGTCGGCGCGACCGCTGCCCGAGACCGCCGCCTTGACCTCGCTGGGAGTGTGGAGGGCCACCGGGAGACCCCGGCGAGCCGCCGCGACCAGCGCGATGCCGCTGGCCTGGGCAGTGCCCATGATGGTGCTGGAGTCGGAGCGGGCGAAGACCCGCTCGACGGCGACGGCGTCCGGCGCGTACTCGTCGAGCCAGGCGTCGATGCCCTTCTCGATGGTGACCAGGCGCAGCGCCACGGGCTGGTCGGCACTGGTGCGGATCACGTTGACGTCGATCAGGCTCAGCGGCCGGCCGACCTCGCCCTCGACCATGCCGATTCCGCACCGGGTCAGGCCGGGGTCAATCCCCAGGACACGCATGAGCCACCTTTTTCGTCGAACGTGTGTTCGCACGACACGCTATCCCCCGACGAGGGACCGATCACCCCGCGACACGCGCGGGGTGGAGGCCTCAGTCCTCGAGCTCGGCCAGCACCTCGTCGGGCACGTCCACGTTGGTGAACACGTTCTGCACGTCGTCGAGGTCCTCCAGCGCGTCGACCAGCTTGAAGACCTTGGGGGCAGCCTCGGCGTCCACCGGGATCTCCAGGCTCGCCACGAACTCCACGTCCGCGGAGTCGTAGTCGATGCCCGCCGCCTGCAGTGCCGTGCGCACCTGCACCACGTCGGTCGCCTCGGACTGCACCTGGAAAGACTCGTCCAGGTCGTTCACGTCCTCGGCCCCGGCGTCCAGCGTCGCCTCCAGCAGGTCGTCCTCGGTCACCTCACGGGACTCCTGGCTCTTGGGCACCGTCACCACGCCCTTGCGGGTGAACAGCCGCGAGACCGAGCCCGGATCGGCCATCGTGCCGCCGTTGCGGGTGACCGCGGTGCGGACCTCCATCGCGGCGCGGTTGCGGTTGTCGGTCAGGCACTCGACCAGGAGGGCGACGCCCTGGGGGCCGTAGACCTCGTACATGATCGTGGAGTACTCCGCGCCGCCCGCCTCGGCACCGGAGCCGCGCTTGACGGCGCGGTCGATGTTGTCGTTGGGGACCGAGGACTTCTTCGCCTTCTGGACCGCGTCGTAGAGCGTGGGGTTGCCGGAGAGGTCGCCGCCGCCCATCTTCGCCGCGACCTCGATGTTCTTGATCAGCTTGGCGAACAGCTTGCCGCGCTTGGCATCGACGGCCGCCTTCTTGTGCTTGGTGGTCGCCCATTTGGAGTGGCCAGACATCAGTCCCTCTTCTGCTCGCTGCGATGGTCTGCGGGGTCAAGCCCGGCGCACCGCGTCCACGAACAATCCGTGGACGCGCCCGTCGCCACCCACCTCGGGGTGGAACGACGTGGCCAGCACCGAACCCTGCCGGACGGCCACGATCCTACCCACGGTGTCCCGGCTCGCGTCGGGGGCCGTTTGCACCCGGGCCAGCACCTCGACCGCGGGGCCGGCCTGCTCCACCCAGGGAGCCCGGATGAAGACCGCGTGGACCGGGTCCGCGAGCCCCGCGAGGTCCAGGTCCTGCTCGAAGCTCTCGGCTTGGCGCCCGAAGGCGTTGCGCCGCACGGTGACGTCGAGCCCGCCGATGCTCACCTGGTCGCGGGTGCCCGCCTCGATCCGGTCGGCGAGCAGGATCATCCCCGCGCAGGTGCCGAGGACGGGCATCCCCTCCGCGATCCGCGCGCGCAGCGGATCCATCAGGCCGAAGGTCACCGCGAGCTTCGCCATCGTCGTCGACTCCCCTCCCGGGAGCACCAGGCCGTGGCAGGCCGCCAGCTCCTCGGGGCGGCGTACCCGCATCGCGTGGACGCCGAGGGACCCCAGGGTGGCCACGTGCTCGCGCACGTCGCCCTGGAGGGCGAACACCCCGATCGTGGGCGCTGCGGTCACGGCCGCGCCTGCCAGGTCACCGAGAGCAGCAGCCGGCCGCGCTCGAAGGCCGCCGGCACCTGGTGGCGCGCCAGCACCCGCAGCACCCCGGACAGCAGGTCGTCGCCCGGCACCGCGTCGGTGAGGTCGGGGTGGGACAGGGTGACCTCGAGCACCCCGTGGTCCAGGGAGTGCCACACGTCGGGGTGGGTGAACCACAGGACGCCGCGCAGCTCACCGGGGTCGAGGCCTCGTCCCGCCGCGGCACGGTCGGCCACCCCGGCCCGGACCGCTACCCCGCGGTTGCGCAGGTCGGTCAGCGCGCTGACCAGCCGGTCGTGACCGGTGACCTCGGGCCAGCGTGTCGCCTCGGCGCGCAGCGCGGCGGTCTCCGCGGCGATCCACGCCCGGGCAAGCACCTGGGGATCGGTTCCCGGGAGCTCGACCTCGATCGCCTCGACCAGCTCGGCGAGCACGGTCTCGGGTGGGTGCAGCCCGGTGCGCACCTGGAGTCGGGCCAGGTGGCGCAGGCCGTTCTCGGCGCGGCGTCTGGCGTCGGGTTCCGTCACCAGCCGCGCTCGGAGAGCCGGTGCGACTGGGGCAGCTCGTCGACGTTGATGCCCACCATCGCCTCGCCGAGGCCGCGGGAGACCTTCGCGACCACGCTGGGGTCGTCGTAGAACGTGGTGGCCTGGACGATCGCCTCCGCGCGCTGCTCGGGGTTGCCGGACTTGAAGATCCCCGATCCCACGAACACCCCCTCGGCACCCAGCTGCATCATCATCGCCGCGTCCGCCGGCGTGGCGATGCCACCGGCGGTGAACAGCACGACCGGCAGCTTGCCGGCCTCGGCGACCTCCCGGACCAGCTCGTACGGCGCCTGCAGCTCCTTGGCCGCGACGTACAGCTCGTCGGGCGCCATCGCTCCCAGACGCCGGATCTCGGCCCTGATGGTGCGCATGTGGGTGACCGCGTTGGAGACGTCACCGGTGCCTGCCTCGCCCTTGGAGCGGATCATCGCCGCTCCTTCGGTGATCCGGCGCAGCGCCTCGCCCAGGTCGGTGGCGCCGCACACGAACGGCACGGTGAAGTCCCACTTGTCGATGTGGTTGGCGTAGTCGGCGGGGGTGAGCACCTCGGACTCGTCGATGTAGTCCACTCCCAGGCTGGCCAGGACCTGTGCCTCGGCGAAGTGACCGATCCGTGCCTTGGCCATGACCGGGATGGAGACGGTCTCGATGATCGAGTCGATCATGTCCGGGTCGCTCATCCGGGAGACCCCGCCCTGGGCGCGGATGTCCGCGGGCACCCGCTCGAGCGCCATCACCGCCACGGCCCCGGCGTTCTCCGCGATCCTGGCCTGCTCCGCGGTGACGACGTCCATGATCACGCCGCCCTTGAGCATCTCCGCCATGCCGCGCTTGACGCGGGACGTGCCGGTGCTGGTCGCAGGAGCCTGGGGGTTGTCTTCGGTCATGTGTCGATCGTATGCGCGCGGCCCCCAAGCACCCGCCGCGCCCGCAGTGCGGGCAGCCCGGCGCCCGTGGCCCGCCTGGGGCGACCGCCTCAGGGCGCGCCGGAGGCCTCGGAGTCGGAGTCGGTGAAGGGCACTCCGCCGCCGAAGAAGTCACCGACCTGGGTCCCCGCCAGGACCCGGAACCCGGTCTGGCGCCCCCTCAGCCGCGCGTGCACCGTGTCGAGGGGCTGCTGCCGCGTCGAGGCGAGGAGCAGGACGTTGCCGGCGCGCCGTCCCTTCAGCACCGCCGGCTCCACGTGCAGCGCGGTGGCGTCGAAGACGCTGCGCCCCGCGGCCAGCGCCCGGCGGCTCCAGGAGAACGGCGCGCGGTCCACCAGGTTGAACAGCAGCAGGCCGCCGTCGAGGAGCACACCGCGCATCGTGGTGAAGGCCTCCACGGTGACCAGGTCGGCCGGCACCCGGCCGCGGTCGAACGCGTCGACGAGGATCACCTCGGCGCTGTCCGGGCGCAACGCGCCCAACCCGGTGCGTCCGTCCTGCGGCCGGACCTTGATGCCGCTGCGTGGCGGCAGCGGGAGGTGCGCGCGTACCTGCTCGGTGGTCTCGGTGTCGGGCTCGAGCACGATCTGGGACGACCGGGGACGGGTGGCGGCGACGTAGCGCGGCAGGCTCATGGCCGCTCCCCCGACGTGCACCACCCGCAACGGCTCTCCCGGCGGATCTACGACGTCCAGCACGTCGCCGAGACGTCGTACGTAGTCGAAGGCGAGGTGCAGGGGGTCGGCCAGGTCGACGTAGGACTGGAGCTGACCGTCGGTGCGCAGCGCGAACGCGGTGCGCCGCTCGGTCGGGACGATCTCCGCTCCCCCGCCAGCGCTCGACACCGGTCAGCCCGCCTCGGCGGCCCTCGCCTTGGCGAGCGCCTGGCTGCGCACCGTCAGGATGCGCTGGACCACCGTCACCGTGCTCAGCGCCCCCAGCAGGCCCAGGCCGTAGGCGAGCACGGCGGGCTCGTCGGCGATCTCGGCCGCGAGCGCGAAGACGCCCAGCAGGACCAGCCGGTCCGCCCGCTCCATCAGCCCCACTCGAGCGGTGTAGCCCACGGACTCCGCGCGAGCCCGGGCGTAGGAGGTGGTGGCACCGGTGACCAGGCACCACAGCGCGGTCGCCTGGCCCAGGACCATGTCGCCAGGACCGGCGAAGTAGAGCAGCACCGATCCGAAGACGACGGCGTCGGCGATCCGGTCCAGCGTGGAGTCCAGGAAGGCGCCGAAGTCGCTGGTACGCCCGCTCAGCCGGGCCATGGTGCCGTCCAGCAGGTCGAAGAGCGCGAAGACGGTGACCACGACCAGCGCGGTGATCAGGTGGCCGCGCGGGGCCCAGTAGAGCGCGGCGGCGCACGTGAGCACCGTGCCGATCAGGGTGATCGCGTCCGGGGTCAGCCCCAGGCGCAGCAGGACTCGGGCGACGGGGGCGATGAGGGCCTTGGTGATGAAGCCTCTGAAGTGTTCCAGCATGTCGGGAGCAGGCTACCGGCCCTGGCCGGTCAGCGCCTGACAGACCTCCGCCACCGCCGTCGGCGCGCCCGCGACGTACCACTCCACTCCACCGGCCGACACCCGGCTGGTGGTGCCCCCCACGCCTCGGATGACGGCCGCCCCCGGGAGCTCGTCCCAGACCGGCACCGAGTGCTGCACCAGGACGTCGACCCGTCCCTGGGCCAGCGCCATCGCGTCCATGGAGCCCGAGCCCATCATCCGCAGGGTCGCCGCTCCCCGCACCGCGCGGCCGAACGCCTCGCCGACCGGGCCGCCGTAGAAGGGCGGGTGCAGGTAGGTGGTCACGCAGGCCCGCGCCAGCGGTACGTCGACCAGCGGGGCCAGCGCGACACCGTTGCGGGTGGATCCCAGGCCCGGCCCGCCCACGTAGGTGGCGTCCTCATGCGGGTGGTGGACGGCGCCCAGGACGAGCTCGTCCCCGTCGGAGAGGGCGAGCGCCGAGCACCACCACTCCAGGCCACGGTGGAAGTTGTAGGTGCCGTCGACCGGGTCGATGACCCAGGTGCGGCCGCTGGAGCCAGTGTGGGCGGCCCCCTCCTCCCCCACGATCGAGTCGTCGGGCCGCTCGGCGCGCAGCCGCTCCAGGACCAGACGCTCGGCGGCCCGGTCGGCCGCGGTGACGACGTCGGAGACGCTCGTCTTGCGCTCGACGCTGAGCCCGGCGACGCGCATGCCGAGCGCGAGCGCCCCGGCCTCGCGGACGAGGTCGGAGGCCAGCGCGGCGTCGGTCATGGCCTCGTCACTGCCAGGCGTCGGCGAGCAGGGCACGGGTGTCGGTGAGCAGCTCGGGCAGGGTCTTGGTGTGGCCGATGATCGGCATGAAGTTGGCGTCGCCGATCCAGCGGGGCACCACGTGCTGGTGCAGGTGGGCGGCGATCCCGGCACCCCCGGCGATCCCCTGGTTCATCCCGATGTTGAAGCCCTCGGCCCGGGACACCGAGCGCAGCACCAGCATGGCCTTCCTGGTCAGCCGCCCGATCTCCACCGCCTCCTCGTCCGTGGTCTCCGTCCAGTCCGCGATGTGCCGGTAGGGGCAGACCATGAGATGCCCCGAGGCGTACGGGTAGAGGTTGAGCACCACGAACGCGGTCTCCCCGCGGTGCACGACCAGCCCGTCCACGTCGTCGAGCGAGGGGACCCGGCAGAACGGGCACTGCTCGCTGGAGGGGTCCGCGGGCTTGTTCTCGCCCCGGACGTAGGCCATCCGGTACGGCGTCCAGAGCCGCTCCAGGTCGTCGGGCCGGCCGATCCCGTCCTGGTGCGCCTCCTGGTGGTCCTGCTCGGCAGCCATCGTGATCAGACCTGCTCGCGGGCGGCCACCGCGGCGGCGACCCGCTCGATGGCCTCTTCCAGCGGCACCCCGTTGTCCTGGCGCCCGTCGCGGTAGCGGAAGGAGACGGCCCCGGCCTCGACGTCGTCGTCACCGGCGATCATCATGAACGGCACCTTCTGCAGCTGGGCGTTGCGGATCTTCTTCTGCATCCGGTCGTCGGAGTCGTCCACCTCGACCCGCAGGCCCAGGGGCTTCATCCGCTTGGCCACCTCGAAGAGGTAGTCGTTGTGCCGCTCCGCGATCGGGATCGCCTGCACCTGGACGGGGGCGAGCCACGGCGGGAACGCGCCGGCGTAGTGCTCGACCAGGACGCCGAGGAACCGCTCGATCGACCCGAACTTGGCGGAGTGGATCATCACCGGCTGCTGCCGCGAGCCGTCGGCGGCGACGTACTCGAGGTTGAAGCGGTCCGCGGACGGCTGGTTGAAGTCGTACTGGACGGTGCCCATCTGCCAGGTCCGGCCGATCGCGTCGCGCGCCTGGACGGAGATCTTGGGGCCGTAGTAGGCGGCGCCTCCGGGGTCGGGCACCAGCTCCAGGCCGGTCCGGGTGGCGACGTCATCGAGCACCTGGGTCGCGGTCGCCCAGTCCTCGTCGGACCCGATGAACTTGTCCTTGGCGGCGTCGCGGGTGGACAGCTCGAGGTAGAAGTCGTCGAGACCGAAGTCGCGCAGCACGCTGAGCATGAAGTTGAGCAGGTGCTCGACCTCCTCGGGAGCCTGCTCGGGAGTGCAGTAGGAGTGGGAGTCGTCCTGGGCGAAGCCGCGCACCCGGGTCAGGCCGTGCACGACTCCGGACTTCTCGTGCCGGTAGACGCTGCCGAACTCGAACAGGCGCAGCGGCAACTCACGGTAGGAGCGCTGCCGGGAGCGGTAGATGAGGTTGTGCATCGGGCAGTTCATCGCCTTGAGCCGGTAGTCCATGCCGTCGACGTCGAGAGCGGGGAACATGCCCTCCCCGTAGTACGGCAGGTGCCCGGAGGTGTAGAACAGGCCCTCCTTGGCGATGTGGGGGGTGCCGACGTACTCGAAGCCCTCCTCGATGTGCCGCTGCCGGACGTAGTCCTCCATCGCCCGCTTGATCACGCCGCCCCTGGGGTGGAATACCGGCAGCCCGGAGCCGATCTCGTCGGGGAAGCTGAACAGGTCGAGGTCGCGGCCGAGCTTGCGGTGGTCGCGGCGCTCGGCCTCCTCGATCCGGTGCAGGTGCTCCTCGAGCGCCTCCTTGGACTCCCAGGCGGTGCCGTAGATGCGCTGCAGCTGCTTGTTCTTCTCGTCGCCGCGCCAGTACGCCGCCGCCGAGCGCATCAGCTTGAAGGCCGGGATGCGCTTGGTGGTCGGCAGGTGCGGACCGCGGCACAGGTCGGACCAGGCCACGTCGCCGTTGCGACGCACGTTGTCGTAGATGGTCAGCTCGCCCGCGCCGACCTCGACGCCGGCACCCTCGGCGGCGCCCTCGGCGTGCCCGGAGCCCTTGAGCCCGATCAGCTCGAGCTTGTAGGGCTCGTCCTGGAGCTCGCGGATGGCGTCGGCGTCGGTGGTGACGCGGCGGTCGAAGCGCTGACCCTCCTTGATGATCTTGCGCATCGCGGTCTCGATCTTGGCGAGGTCCTCGGGCACGAACGGGGTCTCGACGTCGAAGTCGTAGTAGAAGCCGTTCTCCACCGGCGGACCGATGCCGAGCTTGGCCTCGGGCCAGAGCTGCTGCACGGCCTGGGCCATCACGTGGGCAGTGGAGTGGCGCAGGATGTCGCGGCCGTCGGCGGAGTCGATGGCCACGCCCTCCACCTCGTCGCCGTCGGAGAGCTCGTGCGCGAGGTCGCGCAGCTGGCCCCCCACCCGCGCCGCGATCACCTCGGCGTCGTCGGCGAACAGCTGCCAGGCCTTGGTGCCACTCGTGGTGGTCCGCTCCTGACGCTCACCGGCGTGGATGCGGACGACCTTGATCTCGGGCACGGGATAGCTCCTGGTTCGGCTGGGTGAGGACGGGTCGATGCTATCGGTCCCGCCGCCGACCTCTCAGACCCGTGTCGCGTCGAACGCCGGGTGGTGGCTGCCCACCTTCCGGGCCTCGGCGAGATGACCGCCGAGGTAGGCGCCGGCGCCGGACATCGCGAAGCCGAGCAGGCTGAGCTTGACCCCGGTCCCCTGCCGGCCCTGACGGCGGGCCCGCCAGGAGGCCGCGTAGGCGCCGATGGCCAGGCCGTTGCTGACCGCGTGGACCAGCCCCACGCGCTTCTCCCGCGACGAGGCCTCGGACCACTCGGCCCAGCCCGTCCAGGCCGTCGGGACCGCGGCGGCGAGCCCGGTGCCCACCAGGGCCTGGGCCGGCGCGGCCCAGCGGCCCCGCCCCAGCACGTCGAGCAGGCTGGCGGAGGTCCAGCTGCCCACGACCAGGTCGGTGAGCAGCGGGTGGAGGGCGTGACCGAGCCAGTCGCCGCGCAGCACCCGACCCTTCACCCCCGAGGCGAAGAGCGTCTGGACGTGTGGCTCGAGGGCAGCCACCGGCCGGTCGAGCACCGAGGCACCCTCCAGTCGCAGGGTCCAGCGCACGAGTGCCGGCGGTCGTTCGGATGTCGTCGTCATGGACCCACCGTGCCCGGCGAGGCTGTCAGCAAACGTGGCGGATCCGTGCGTCGGCCGACTGAGAGAATTCCGTTTGACCGGTAAGGAAGGCTGCGGACATGGAACAGATCACCAAGCGCTTCCTCAACTGGGCGAGCATCCTCGAGGACGCGACCCGGGCGCAGGTGCAGATGACCAGCGACATGCCCTTCATCTACCCCCACGTCGCCCTGATGCCGGACGCGCACCTGGGCAAGGGCTGCGCAGTGGGGGCCGTCCTGCCGACCCGCGGCGCGATCATGCCCGCTGCGGTCGGGGTCGACATCGGGTGCGGGATGATCGCCGTCCGCACCCAGTACGTCGCAGCCGACCTGCCCGCTGACCGGCGGCCGCTCCGCGAAGCGGTCGAAGGTGCGGTGCCGCTGTCGGCGGGCAGGTACAACGCGGCGGTGACACGTGAGCACACCAGGGCGCGGGTCACGGACCTGGAGGCCCGCGCCGAGAGCGCCGGCTTCGATCCGGCTCGCTACGCCGCCAACTGGCGGCTGCAGCTCGGCACGCTCGGCTCGGGCAACCACTTCATCGAGGTCAGCCTCGACGAGGAGGACCGGGTGTGGCTGTTCCTGCACTCGGGGTCCCGCGGCGTGGGCAACAAGATCGCGACCCAGCACATCAAGGTCGCGCAGCGCCTGTGCGCACAGCGCTACATCAAGCTCCCCCACCCCGACCTGGCCTACCTCGTCGAGGGCGATCCCGAGTTCTGGACCTACCTGGACCAGCTGCGGTGGGCGCAGCACTTCGCCCTGCTCAACCGGGAGGAGATGATGGATCGCCTCGCCCACTGCTTCGGCGAATGGGTCGGCGGTGCCGTCGTGGAGTCGCAGCGGATCAACTGCCACCACAACTACACCGAGCAGGAGGAGCACTTCGGCGAGACCGTCTGGCTCTCCCGCAAGGGCGCCATCGACGCCTCCCAGGGGACGTGGGGCCTGATCCCGGGCAGCATGGGCACGCGTTCCTACGTGGTGCAGGGCAAGGGCAACCGCCTCGCCCTCAACTCCTCCCCGCACGGGGCGGGGCGGGAGTACGGGCGGCGGCACGCACAGCGGACGTTCACCTACGACCAGCTGGTCGAGTCGATGGCGGGCATCGAGTGGTCGGGGTCCAGGGAATTCATCGACGAGATCCCGAACGCCTACAAGGACATCGACGTGGTGATGAACGACGCCAAGGACCTGGTGGAGGTGCGCCACACCCTGCGCCAGATCGTGAACGTCAAGGGCGACTAGCGCGCCGAAATCGGCGTGCGCCGCCCATTGTCCCGCTCTACGGTGAGCGCATGTACCTGGAGAACGTCGTCTTCGACGCCATCGAGCCACGGCTGCTCGGGCGGTTCTGGGAGTCCGCGGTGGGCGGTGAGCGGCTGACCGACGAGCCCGCCGGCTTCGAGACGCGGCTCGCCGTCCCGGGCGGGCCGACGCTGGACCTGTGCTTCCAGCCCGTCGCCGACCCGACGCTCGACCCGCCCCGGCTGCACGTGGACCTCCGGGGCGGGGAGCGCCAGGCCGAGGAGGTGGAGCGACTCCTCGGACTGGGTGCGCGACGCCTGGACCTGGGACAGGGCGAGGTGCCCTGGGCAGTGCTCGCCGACCCCGAGGGCATCCCCTGCTGCGTCGTGGAGGAGCGTCCGGCGTACGCCGGCACCGGACCGATCGCCGCACTGCCCCTGCACTCCGCGGACCCGGCTCGGGACGCGGAGTTCTGGTCCTGGCTGACCGGTTGGCACGAGGTCCCCGGCTGCGCACCCCGCTCACTGCGTCACGAGTCCGGGCTGGGTCCGCTGCTCGAGCTGTGCCAGGAGACGACCGGCAAGACAGCGGCCAAGAACCGGCTCCACCTCGACGTCCGGCTGGAGTCCGGCGAGGACGCCGACGACGTTGAGGAACGCATCACCGAGCGGGGAGGCGCACGCCTCCAGGTCGACTGGGGCGCGCTGCCGTGGCGGTCCTACACCGACCCCTCGGGCAATGAGTTCTGCGTCCTCCCGCCGACGAAACACGCCTGAAACTGTCAAGCGATAGGTTGAGCCCATGCTGGGCTACGACACGGGTTTCCACGAGGTCGGCGACCGAATCTGGGTCGCGCGCTACGAGTGGCACGACGTAAACATCACGGTCATCGAGGGCGGCGCGGGCCTGCTCATGATCGACACCCATGCCTCCACCAGGGCCGCGGTCGGTGTCATCGACGACATCCGACGGGCCGGCCTGGGCGAGGTCACGGTCGTGGTCAACACCCACGAGCACTTCGACCACACCTTCGGCAACGCCGCCGTACGGTCGGCCTACGGCCCGGTCCCCATCCACGCCACCCAGCACGCCACGGACCACACGCTGAGCTCGGCGGTCGCCTTCAAGGCTCGCTTCGCCGCCCAGGTGGCCGCCGGGGAGCTGGCCGACCCACGGACCCCGGAGATCCTCCGGACAGATGTCGTGGCACCCGACCGCCCGTTCGTCGGCCGGACCACCCTCGACCTCGGGGGCCGCACCGTGGAGCTCGTGCACCCCGGTCGGGGGCACACCGCCGGAGACCTGGTCACCTGGGTGCCGGACGCCAACCTGCTCCAGGCCGGCGACCTGCTGGAGGAGACCGGACCACCGGTCTACACCGACCACAGCTACCCGCTCGACTGGCCGGCGACCATCGACGCCGTCCTGGACCTGATCGACGCCCGCTCCACCGTCGTGCCGGGGCACGGCGTACCCGTGGACAAGGAATGGGTCCGGGGGCAGCGCGCCGAGATCGCGCAGGTGGCGGACACCATCCAGCGGCTGGGGTCCGACGGCGTCCCGATCGAGCGGGCGATCGCGGCGGCGAGCTGGCCGTGGCCGACCGACGACTGGCGGTTCGCAGGGGCGCTCCAGAGCGGGTACGCCCAGCTCGGGCTCGCATGAGCACCGAACCCGTGCGCCGCGGCACCGGTCGCGCGCGCATCATCGAGGCCGCGACCGAGCTCTTCCTCTCCCAGGGTTACGCGGGCACCACCACGCGCGACATCGCCGCCAGGGCGGGCATCCGACAGCCCTCGCTCTACGCCCACTTCAAGGTCAAGGCCGACATCCTGCTGGAGGTCCTGGCCCAACCGATCCGGGCCTCGGTGGAGACCTCGGCCGCCCTGATCGAGGACGCCGGGCTCAGTGCCGTCGAGCGTCTGGGACGACTGGTCGAGTTCGACGTGAAGCTGCTCTGCGACGGACCGAACCTCGCTCACCTGGGATACCTGCCCGACGTCCGCGCCGAGCAGATCGACGCGGAGCTCGACGCGCAGCACCGGGACCTGCGCCGCGCCTACGAGGTGCTGGTCGAGGG
This sequence comes from Nocardioides sp. 616, assembly GCF_002930065.1. Classification (NCBI taxonomy): domain Bacteria; kingdom Bacillati; phylum Actinomycetota; class Actinomycetes; order Propionibacteriales; family Nocardioidaceae; genus Nocardioides; species Nocardioides sp. 616. The sequence continues at coordinate 505,685 of NZ_POAG01000017.1, forward strand.
AGCGCTGAAGGAAGCAGGACGGCCGGTCGAGGACGCCCGAGGCATCAGCGACGTCGTGCTGACGCTGGTCGAGGGGGTCATCCTCCGCCGCATCGTGGATCCCGGCGTCACCGGCGAGCAGCTCGCTCCGCTGCTGCGCGACGCCGTGCTCACGCTGGTGCGCTGAGCGGCGCCTCGGCTGGGTCCCGCTGTGCTCGGACGTCGGCGGTCCGGCCCTGCGCAGCGGCCCGCCCCGCCCGCTCACGTGCTTGGCGGTCGTGCCGGGTCACCACCAGGACCCACATGGTCCCCAGCAGCACTACGACGCAGCTGATCCACAGACCGCGGGCGCCGAGCCCTCCCAGCGCCAGGCCACCGACGAGCGATGCCAGGGTCCGTCCCACGGTCCAGGTCATGGAGTAGAAGCCCTGGTACGTCGCGAGCAGACGCGGCGGCGCGATGTCGGCCACCACGGTGGCGGCGACCGGGAAGATGCCGAGCTCCCCCAGCGTCCACAGCACCGTGGCGGCGGCGTAGTGCCACCACGCGGTGGCGAACACCTGCACGACGTACCCCGCCGCGGTCAGGGCGACGGCGCAGCCGAGCACCGTGGACTTCGGGACCCGCTCCAGGAGCCGGACCAGCGGCAGCTGGAAGAGACACAGGATGACCCCGTTGACGGTGAGCAGCACGCCGTACTGCGGGACCGAGAAGCCGGCGTGGTCCATCACCACCGGGAGCGTGGTGGTGCCCTGGATGTAGACGACCATGTAGGCCGTCATCGTCACGGTGAAGACCAGGAAGACCCGGTCCCGCAGCAGCTCGCCGTACGCGGTGCGCACGGTGATCGGGGCTCCGCCGGGCCGAGGCGCCGAACCGCTCCTCAGGCTCGGGACCAGGACGACCAGGACGCCGAGCAGCAGCGCCGCCTCGAGGTAGAACACCGCGGCGAAGGACCAGCCCGCCAGCCAGCTGGCGAGGATCGGGCCCACCGCCCAACCGGCGTTCATCGCCCACACGTAGAGGCTGTAGGCGCGCTCGCGCTGGGCCGGCTCGACCCGCTCGGTCACCAGCGAGCTGAGTGCCGCGTTGCCGAGGTGACAGGCGATCCCGTACAGCAGCAGGACCCCCGCCAACGGGCCCGTGCCCAAGGGCTGGGCCAGCACCACCAGGAGCAGGGCCGACGCCACCTGGCCGGCGACGATCAGGCCGAGCCGCCCGAGGCGGTCGGCGAGGTAGCCGCCAGCCAGGCTGGCGACCACCCCGCCCGCGCCGAACGTCGCGGTGACCAACCCGATCGTCGTGGCCCCCAGGTCCCGCTCGCTGGCGAGCCAGGACGCCAGGAGCGGCGCGACGAACCGGCCGATCGAGAGCACCAGGACGGTGGTCCACAGAGCCCAGAAGCTGCGCGGCAGCCGACGGCCGCCCCTGGGACGGGTCACACCATCACGGGACGCGACGCCAGCCAGCCCATGACCTCCTCGGAGGTGACCAAGGCCTTGCGCTGCAGGTAGTCGATCATCTTCAGCGCGTCGTCGTGCGCCTGCTCGCTCGACCCGGCCACCACGTCGGTCACGACGTTGATGAAGAAGTCGCGCTGGTGGGCGTCGACGCTGGTGTAGAGGATGCAGATGTCGGTGAAGCCGCCGATGAGGATCAGGCTCTCCACCCCGTAGGCCTTGAGCACGATGTCGAGCTCGGTGGCGAAGAAGCTGGAGTAGCGGCGCTTCCGGATGTGGAACTCCTCGCCCACCGGGCCGAGCCCGTGCGCGATCTCGTTCTGCGGGTCGCCCTCGATGCAGTGCGGGCCCTCGGAGCCGTCGAGCTCGCGCCCGATGTCGGTCAGGTGCGGCTTGTGCACCTCCTGGATCCACACCACCGGGACGTCGCTCTCACGGCACGCGGCGACGATGGCCTCGGCCTTGTCACGCTGCTCGGCGGTGTAGGTGCAGAAGGGACCGGACAGGTCGCCCCCCTGGAAGTCGACGACCACGAGTGCGGTCTTGCCCTGGATGTTCATGCGATCTCCTCGAGGGTGGTGGCGGTCGGCGCGGGCAGCGCGGCGAGCCAGTCGGTGACGGCGCCGCTGGTGACGAGCGAGTCCCGCTGGAGGTACTTCATGGCGCGCAGTGCGGCCTCGTGCAGCTCCTCACCGGAACCGACGACGAGGTCGGTCACGGTGCGGAAGTGGTAGTCGTGCTGGTGGGCGTCCACCGCGGTGTAGTGGATGCACACGTCCGTCATGCCGCCGATCAGGACCACGGTCTCCGCGTGGTAGCCACGCAGCACCAGGTCCAGCTCGCTGCCGAAGAAGGCGGAGTAGCGGCGCTTGCGGATGAGGTACTCCTCGGGTCGCGGGTCCATCCCGGGGTGCAGCTCGGTCGCCTGCTCCCCCTCGATGCAGTGCGGCCCCTCGGCTCCGTCGAGCTCCCGCCCGATGTCGACCAGCGACGGCTTGTGCACCTCCTGGATGAACACCACCGGCACCCCCTTGTCCCGGAAGGCGGCGACCAGGTCCACGGCGCGGGCGTTGCGCTCGGCACGCCCGGGCATGAAGCCCTGCTCGGGCCGGGTGGGGGTGAACGGGTTCTCCAACCCGCCGCCCTGGATGTCGACGACGACCAGGACGACGTTGCCGACGGGCTTCAGCTCGTCGCTGGGGGACCATTCCGTGACCTGGCACGGGCTCTGCACTTGGGGCATGGGACTTCCTCACTGATGTGGATGGGACTGATGGGGGGGTTGGGGGACGGCGCTCCCGGTCACCGGGGCGCCCGGGTCAGCTGAGCCGGGCCCTGGGGTCCAGGGCGGCCAGGCCCAGGTCCACGAGCGTGTTGATCACGACGTACGTCGCGCCGAGGAGCAGGCTGACGGTGGCCACGGTGCTGGTGTCGGCGGTGTTGATGGCGCGCACCAGGTACTGGCCCAGGCCGTTCCAGGAGAAGATCGACTCCACGACGACGAGGCTGGAGAGCATCATCCCGACCTGGACGCCGAGCAGGCTGAGCGCCGGGCTGGCGGCGTTGCGCAGACCGTGCCGTCGCAGCACCTGGGACTCCGTCTCGCCCAGGGAACGGGCGGTCTGGGCGTGCTTGGAGGCCAGGTTCGTGGAGAGTCCGTCCGCGAGCACCCGGGCCAGCGCCACCCCGGGACCGAGGCTGCCGGCGAGCGCGGGCAGCGCCAGGTGCTTCAGCGCGTCCAGGGAGTAGGCGAGGTTGCCGGTCAGGAGGCCGTCGAGGACGTACAGGCCGGTCAGCCCCTCCGACGCGCCGTACGACGTGCGGCCGGAGACGGGAAGCAGGTCGACCTGCACGGCGAGGAGGACGACGCCTGCCGTGGCGACCAGGAACGCCGGCGCGCTCGCCGCGCTGAAGAGCACGAACCGGAGCCAGCCCGCGCCCCGGCCGTCCAGCGCGTAGGCACGCGCCAGTCCGACACCGATCAGGATGGACAGCACCACAGTGACGAGGGCGAGCTCGAGCGTCGCCGGGATCCGGGTGGCGAGCTCGGAGGACACCGAGCGGCGCGTCGACAGGCTCTGGCCCAGGTCGCCGGTCAGGATGCCGCTGACGTAGTTCCAGTACTGCACGACCAGCGGGTCGTCGAGCCCGAGGCGGGCCCGGGTGGCCTCGACCGCTTCCTGGGAGGCGTTGGCCCCCAGGTAGGCGTGCACCGGGTCGCCGCCGCCGAAGTGGCTGACCAGGAAGACCAGCACGCTCAGTGCGAGCAGCACCGGCACCAGGGAGGCGACCCGGAACAGGGTGAAGCGCAGCATGTCAGGCCTCCTTCGCGCGCAGCGTCGTGCGGACGCTGTCGCCGACGTAGTTGAAGATCAGGGCCAGCACACCGACGGCGATGCCGGGGACGACCGGGATCCACCAGGCCGAGAGCACGTAGTCCATGCCGCCCGAGGCCATCAGTCCCAGCTCCGGGGAGGGTGCCGGCGAGCCCAGGCCGATGAAGGCCAGAGCCGCCAGCGTCATCACCACCGCGCCGATGTCGAGGCTGGCGGTGACCAGGACGGTGGGCAGCACCGTGGGCACGACGTGCCGGGTGAGCAGTCGCCACCCCGTGGTGCCACTGGTCCGCGCCGCCTCGACGTGCAGGCTGCGACTGGCGCGACGCACCTCGCCGCGCACGATCCGGGCGTAGAGCGGCCACCACACGACGCTGATGCCGATCATCGAGCTGGTCAGGCCCGGCCCCAGCCCGGCGACGATCGCCATCGCGACGATGGTCGCGGGGAAGGCCAGGAACAGGTCGGTGACCCGCATCAGCAGGCTGTCGACCCAGCCGCCGGCGTAGCCGGCGAGAGTGCCGACGACCAGGCCGACGACGGCCGCCACGCCGGTGACCACCACGGCGGCGAAGAGGCTGATACGCATGCCGGCCAGCACCCGGGTCGCCAGGTCGAGGCCGAGGTTGTCGGTGCCCAGCAGGTGGCCGGCGCTGAACGGCGCCAGGTAGGCCTCCCCCGACGGGACGTCCGTGCGGTACGGCGAGAGCCAGGGGCCGACCACCGCGGCCAGCACCAGCAGCCCGAGCAGGACGTAGGGCAGACGGACCCCGAGACGCGGCACCCCGGCACGCCGACCGGGCGACCGGACCGCGCGCCGGCCGAGACGGCGCAGCACGAGGGCTTCAGGCGAGGACGGCATCGAGGAGCTTCCTTCCGTAGTCGCTGGTGACGGCCTGCAGCTCCGCCGCGGGTCGCTGCTCGACGATCCGTCCCTCGCTGATCACGTCGATCCGGTCGGCGACCACCCGGGCCGCGGCGACGTCGTGGGTGACGAAGAGCATCGAGAGGCCGAGGTCATGACGCAGCAGGTTGAGCAGGTTGAGCACCGTGCAGGCCACCGACACGTCCAGGGCGCTGGTCGGCTCGTCGCACAGCAGCAGCGCCGGCGGCACCACGACGGCGCGCGCGATCGCGACCCGCTGACGTTGGCCGCCCGAGAGCTGCCCCGCCTTGGCGTCCAGCACAGTGTCGGGCAGCGCGACCCGCTCCAGCGCGAGCCGGACGAGGTCCTCCCGCTCGGTCGAGCCGAGCGCCCGCCCGGTGACGGTGTTGGCCAGCCGCTCGAGCAGCAAGGAGCGGACCGTCAGCCACGGAGTGAGCGAGGCACCGGCGTCCTGGAAGATCACCTGCACCCCCTCGCCGCTGCGGTTGTCGACCACCACGTCCCCGGAGTCGGGTCGCTCCAGGCCTGCGGCGATCCGCAGGATCGTGGACTTGCCCGAGCCGGACTCCCCGAGCAGCGCCACGCTCTCCTGCTGACCGACCCGCAGGTCGACGCCGTGCAACACCTGCTTGCGGTGCTTGCGACCGGAGCCGCCGCTGGTGAAGGACTTGGTGACCAGCGCCAGCTCCAGCGCCGGCACGCGTCCCGGCGAGGGCAGGTGGCGGCCGAACCCGTCCCAGCCCAGGTCACCGCTCTCCCAGTCCCGGGTGAGCACCTCGCGACTGCGCCCCGTCGCCTCGCTCATCGCCGCGACCACGGTCGGCTCGGGCAGGCCGGTCGGTCGGCTCCGGTCCGTCTCCAGCGTGAGCCGGGAGGCCACCAGGCGCCGGGTGTAGTCGTGGGTCGGCTCCCCCAGCACCCCTGCGGCCGCGCCCTGCTCGACGATCCGGCCGTGCCGCATCACCGCGACGTCGTCGCAGATCGCCCCGGCCACCCCCAGGTCGTGGGTGATGAACAACAGGGCGAGTCCCAGGCGCTCCCGGTCCAGCAGACGCAGCACCTGCGCCTGGACGCTGACGTCGAGCGCGGTGGTCGGCTCGTCCGCGACCAGCACGGCCGGGCGCCGAGCCAGCGCCATGGCGATCATCACCCGCTGGCGCATGCCGCCGGAGAGCTGGTGCGGATAGCTCTTCAGCACCGCCGCTGGGTGTCGGATCTCGACCTCCTCCAGCCAGCGCAGGCTCTCCTCCCGACTGCCGGTGACCAGCCGCAGCATCCGGCCGATCGTCATGGTCGGGTCCAGGGAGGACATCGGGTCCTGGAACACCGTGGTGACCAGATCGCCCCTCACCGCGCGGCACTGCCGTTCGTCCGAGGGGTCGAACCGGGTGCCCGCGACGCGGATCGACCCTTCGGTGACCACACCGGGGGTCCGGGCCAGGAGCCCCTGGACGGCCGACCCGATGGTCGACTTCCCCGAGCCGGACTCCCCGACCAGCCCCAGGCACTGCCCTGGCTCGATCGCGAACGACACCTGATCGACCGCAGGGGCGGCCGGCCCCGCCGCCCGGGACGACCCACGGGCTCGGTAGCGGACCGTGAGCTCCTCCACCCCGAGCCCGGCGCCGGGGCCTGCTGACTGGTCAGTCACTGGCCGGCCGCAACTGCGACAGCTCGAGCATGTCGGTGATGACGGGGTGCCAGGACTCGTCGACGCCGGCCACGTCGTCGGCGAAGACCGCGGTGCCCTTCTTGGTGGCGACGGAGTACCAGAGCCCGGACTCGCTGACCATCCGGGCGGCCTCGGCGTACGCCTGGAGGTCGTTGGTCTCGACCGCCTCGGCGAGCAGGTCTGCCAGGCCAGGCACGTCGGCACCGAACAGGTCCAGGCCGCCGCCGGGGGTGTAGAACACGAAGCCCCAGGCGTCCGGGTGCGCGGTGTCGGGGAACCCGGTGAAGAAGGTGACGTCCGGTGCGGAGGCGCCCTTGGCGAGGGCTTCGTAGTAGGCGCCCGCGGCGAACCCGACGCTCTTGGTCTTGATGCCCGCCCCGTTGAGGACCGCCGCCAGGTTGTCGCAGAGCACCTGGGCGGCCGGCGTGCTCTCGGCGTAGCCGCAGGAGATGGTCCGGCCCGACAACGCGCCTGCGGCCAGCGTGTCCAGCGCCTCGGGGTCAGGCTCGATGACCTGCTTGTTGCTCTCGGCCGGGAGCAGGTTCTTGGGGAACACCTCGTCGGTGGGCTCGGCGGTCTCGCCCAGGGCCTTCTCGGCAAGCGCCGGGAAGTCGATGCCGGACAGCAGCTGCACGCGGGTCTCCTGGTCGCCCAGTGCCGCGCTCTTGGGGTTCACGAAGAGCGCCGGGGTCTGCATGCTCGGGAACGCGTAGGCCTCCAGGTCCTGGTCCTTGGAGAGCTCGCGGAAGGAGGCGTCGTCGCTGTAGCCGATCAGTCCGTCGAGCTCGCCGTTGCCGAGCTTGAGCTGGATCGTGGACATGCTCGACATCACGTCGAAGCGGACTGCCTGGTAGCCCGCCGGCTCGCCCCAGTAGTCGTCGAAGGCCTCGAGCTCGTAGGCGACGCCCGGCTGGAAGTCTCCGTAGGTGAAGGGGCCGGTGCCGGCGTCGTGGGTGTCGAACCAGTCGGTGTCCGCGCCCGCCTCCACCGGGTGCGCCTCGAGCGCCTGCGGGCTGATCATCTTGGGACCGAAGGGCGAGGCGAGGAGGTCCAGGAAGGACGAGTTCGGCGCCTCGAGCGTGATCACGACCTCGTTCGGGCTCGGCGTCTCCACCTTCGTCACGCCCCCGACCATGTACGCCGGTCCCTCGTCGATCGCGGTCCGGCGGTCGAACGACGCCTGCACCGCGGAGGAGTCGAACGGCGTGCCGTCGTGGAAGGTCACGTCCTCGCGCAGCGTGAAGGTGAAGACGGTGTTGTCGTCGTTGGCCTCCCACTCGGTGGCCAGCTTGCCGACCAGCTCCGCCTCGCTCTGCCCGGACTGGTAGCCCAGCAGCCCCTCGTAGGCACTGTTGGCCAGGTTGAGCTCCGCGCCGTCGTACGCCGTGTCCGGGTCCGGGGGCGGGATGTCACCCAGGAACGCCAGGTTGAGGGTGGTGTCTGCGGCACTGGCGGTGCTGCCCCCCGGAGTGGACCCGCCCGAGCAGCCGGTCAGCGCCAGCGCGGAGACAGTGGCTAGAGCGGTGAGACGCAACAAGTTCTTCATGGTGGGCGCGCTTCCTCGAGGCGGGATGACCAGACGCGAGAAAACTATCGATCGATAGTTTCAGGGAGCGACGACTTCTGTTAACGACCGGTTTCGGCTCCCGCGGGCACCCCCGCCAGCCAGTCGGTCACCTCCGCCCGGGACACCAGCGCGCCATCCTGGAGACGCGCCATGGCGCGCAGAGCAGCGCGGTGCAGCTCCTCCCCCGAGCCGAGGACGACGTCGGTGACGACCCGGACGCGGTAGCCGAGCTGGTGGGCGTCCACCGCGGTGTAGTGGATGCACACGTCGGTCATCCCGCCGACCAGGACGACGGTCTCCGCACGGTAGCCGCGCAGCACCAGGTCGAGCTCGGTGCCGAAGAAGGCGGAGTAGCGGCGTTTGCGGATCAGGTACTCCTCGGGACGTGGGTCGAGCCCGGGGTGCAGCTCGGTCCCGCGAGCCCCTTCCAGGCAGTGCGGGCCCTCCGCACCGTCCAGCTCTCGCCCGATGTCGACCAGCGAGGGCTTGTGCACCTCCTGGATGAACACCACCGGCACCCCCTTGTCCCGGAAGGCGGCGACCAGGTCCACGGCCCGCGCGTTGCGCTCGGGCCGCCCCGCCATGTAGCCCAGGCCGACGGAGTGGGTGTCCGGGTCGCCGCCACCTTGGATGTCGACGACCACCAGGACGACGTTGCCGACCGGTGCCAGCGCCTTCATGCGGCCGGCTCGGGAACGGGCTCCTCGGCGAAGCGGTCGGCGTGCCGCAGCCCGGTCTCCTCGGCGTCGTGGGAGCGGGTGGCCAGCGCGGTGAGCACGAACGCGCCGGCACCGGCGCCGAAGGCGACGAAGGTGGCCCAGCCGTCGAAGCCGGCCCCGACGAGGTCGTTGTCGCGGAAGAACAGGGTGTTCGGCACGCCGTACAGCGTGGGGGTCAGCGCCAGCAGGATCACTCGGACGACCAGGCCGACACCGCAGCCGACGAGGGCCGCCATCGAGGTCGATCCCTTCCAGAAGAGCCCCAGGATGAACGGGGCGATGAGGCACGCGAGCATCAGGTCGAAGGCCAGGGTCAGCAGGATCCCGGTCTCGCTCACCCTGATCGCGAAGTAGACCCCGAGCACCACCACGGGCACCATCGCCATCCGGGTCCAGCGCAGCAGCGGGTCCGCCTGCCCCTGGGCCACGACCCGCCTTACGCCGAGGACGTTGCGGACCGCGACGGCCGAGGTCGCCAGGATCGCACCCGAGGCGGTGGAGAACGAGGCGGCCACGATGCCGGACAGGGAGAGCACGGCGATCAGCGCGGGAGCAGGACCGTCGAGCAGCTGGTACATCACGGGGCCGTCATCGAGGCTGAGTCCGAGCGCGTCGGTCGTGCTGAGCGCGATCAGGGACCACACGACGCCGATCCCGGCGGTGATCGCGGCGCCGAGATAGCAGGAGCGCTGCGCGATCTCGGGGGTGCGGGCGGCGAAGATCCGCTGCATGAAGTCGATGGCCACCAGGTCGCCGATGCCGAGCGAGACCAGGGTGGCCCAGTTGACCGCGGCGCCCTGTGAGGTGTCGGTGAGCTGGCCGAGGTCGAAGGGCCCCATGCCCACGGGCAGCGACATCCCGTACTCCGTGGCCACCCAGACGAACAGCGCCACCGTGGCCACCACGGTGATCACCGCCTGGATGACGGCGGTGTAGGCGTCGGAGAACAGGCCGCCGCCGATGGTGTAGGCGAGCACCAGCAGCACCGCCAGGACGACACCGAGCTCGTAGCCCAGGGGGGTGAAGTACTCCACCATGAAGCCCATCGCGACCAGGTTGCCGGCGAGCAGGATGGTGAAGGCGAAGATCATCAGGAGCGACGCCGTCACCTCCACCCGACGGTCGTAGCGCCGGGCGAAGAAGTCACCGAGGGTGTAGAGCCCCATCCGGTTCATCGGCTTGGCGAGGAACAGTCCGGACAGCGCGAGGCAGATCGCGAGGCCGAGGGCGAGCGAGGCGCCGGCCCAGAACCCGTACGCCGAGCTGAGATCGGTGTTGCCGACCGTGGCGTTGCTGTCGACCGCGGCGGTGGTCAGCGCCACCGCGACCAGAGGCACGCCCAGCGAGCGGCCGGCGACGAGGTAGTTGGCGCTGTCGCCGTCGACCTTGCGGGACACGGCGATGCCGACGACCAGCATGAGCACGACGGTGAGCATGACTCCGGTGATGATCATGAGAGGTCCTTTGACGGTGGCCTGCCGGGGCCCCGACCGACTTTCGATCGACCGACAGGTAGTGCCACCATTGAGACGCCGAGATGTTTCCGGCGGCGTCCCCGCAACCTCACATCTGTGTTACATCCTCCAGCGCGCGCAGCAGCTCCTCGGCCTCGGAGCGCACGGCCGCGATCCGCTCCTCGGTGACGCCCACCACCCGCAGGGCCGCGTCGGCGATCCGGGTCGCGGCGTCGGTCTCGCATCGCCCGGTACGGCGCCTCAGGATCACCGACTCCACCAGCCCGAAGACCAGCCAGGAGTCGTCCGCGCCGCCCTGCTCCCCACGACCCTGCTCCGGGCCGGCCACCCCGGCCACCCCGGCGACCAGCGCGGCGTACACGTCGGCCAGCCGCTGGCGCTCGGCGTGGAACTGCGCGAACCGCTCGTCGGAGAGCTCGGGGAGCAGGTAGAGCGAGCCGGTGTTCTGCTCCCCGGAGGCCAGCAGCCGCACGTCGAAGGCGCACAGCGCCCACAGCCGCACCTCGGCCGGCTCGTCGCGCCCCAGCAACGCCGTGGCGATCACGGTCGAGGGCTGCACGGTGCGCAGCAGCAGCGCGAGCAGGATGGAGTGCTTGCCGGCGAAGTAGTGGTACATCGTGGCCTGGGAGGTGCCGGCAGCCTCGGCGATGGCGTACGTGCTCGTCGAGCCGTAGCCCACCTCGCAGAACAGCGTGGCCGAGGCGAGGAGGATGTCCTCCTCGGTGGAGAGGCCCGAGGCCGAGGCCCGGGAGCGAGGTCGTCCGATACCGCGGCGGGCCATGACCGCAACCTAGCAGCGCGACGCCCTCGCGTCGGGCCGGCTCATGGGCGCGTTACACAGAGTTAACCGCACCGGAACGACCCGGTCGTACGAGCGCCGTTGACTTTCGCTTGACCAACCGAAAGTCATCCCAGGAGCGTCGATGAGCAGCACCACCAGCACCACCGCGGGAGCCCGCGACCATGCCCGCGCCCAGGAGGGGACGGTCGTCGACGCCATGCCGACCGTGCCGGCGGCCGGGGCCGGAGCCCTGCCCGAGGGCGTCGTCGCGGACCAGGTGGTGTGGGCCGAGACGATCGCGGGCGGCGGCTACGGCCACCGGGTGCTGGCCGCCGGCACCACGGTGCGCCTCACCGACCCCACCGGAGACGCCTGCGCCGGGACCCTGCTGCACCACGCGGGCATGCCCTGGGAGCGGCTCAACGTCGCCGACACCGTCAAGGTCCAGTGGCAGGTCTACACCGCCGCCGGTCAGCTGCTCCTCAGCGACCAGGGCCGGGTGCTCGCCACGGTCCTGGCCGACACCTCCGGCCACCATGACGCCGTCTACGGCGCCTCGACCCGGTCCCGCAACCAGGAGCGGTACGGCGACGGCTCACCGCAGGGTCGCTCCCCCGCCGGCCGCGAGCTGTTCCTCCTCGGCGCGAGCAAGCACGGGCTCGGCCGCCGCGACCTGCCACCGTCGGTCTCGTTCTTCCAGGGCGTGCGCATCGACGAGGCCGGCCAGCCCGTCTGGCGCGGCTCCGCCGGCCCCGGGGCGAGCCTCACCCTGCGCACCGAGCTCCCGGTGGTGCTGCTGCTGGCCAACGCCGCCCACCCGCTGGACCCCCGGCCGGAGTACACCGTGGGCCCCCTGGAGGTGCTGGCCTGGCGCGGCCGGCCGACCACGCCTGATGACCCGCTGTGGCACGCGACGCCCGAGCGGCGACGCGCCTTCGAGAACACCGCCGACCTCCGGAAGGGACTGGGACTGTGAGCAGCCGCGAGGTGCACCGCGAGACCGTTGCGGCCTGCGCACCCTGGTCCCGGACGCTGAGCCGCGGGCAGGTGCTCACGATCGTCGACCTCGACGGCAACCAGGCCGTCGACTTCCTGGCCTACGACGCGCACGACACCTCTCGCGCCTACAGCGCCCAGACCACCCTGCAGGCCCAGGACTCGGTCTTCCTCACCACCGGCAGCGTGCTGCGCGACAACGAGTCCGACGCGCTGCTCACTGTGGTCGCCGACGAGGTGGGCCGGCACGACACCCTGGGGGGCGCCTGCTCACGGGAGTCCAACACGCTGCGCTACGGCCACCACACCTGGGGCCAGCACGCCTGCGCGGAGAACTTCCTGGCCGAGCTCTCCCGCCACGGGATGGGCAAGCGCGACCACGTGGCCAACGTCAACTGGTACATGAACGTCCCCGTCGACCCCGACGGGGCGCTCGGCATCGTCGACGGCATCTCCGCACCCGGGCTCACGCTCAGCCTGCGCGCGGAGAAGGACGTGCTCGTGGTCGTCTCGAACTGCCCCCAGGTCAACAACCCGTGCAACGGCTTCGACCCCAGCCGGGCCGAGATGATCGTGACGGAGCCGGCGTGACCACCCCGGGGGTGCTCCTGGTCGCCAACCGCGGCGAGATCGCCTGCCGGGTGCTGCGCACGGCCCGGGCGCTGGGCTGGCGCACGGTCGCGGTCTTCTCCGACGCCGACCGCGGCGCCCCCCAGGTGCACCTGGCCGACACCTCGGTCCGCCTCGGGCCCACCCCCGCCCGGGAGAGCTACCTCGACGCCGACGCGGTGCTGCGCGCGGCCGCCGAGACCGGGGCGACCGCGATCCACCCCGGCTACGGCTTCCTCTCCGAGGACGCCGACTTCGCCGAGCGGGTCGAGTCCGCCGGTCTGGCCTTCGTCGGCCCGACGCCGCACCAGCTGCGGGTCTTCGGCGCCAAGCACACCGCCCGCGAAGCCGCGGCCGCCGCCGGCGTCCCCATCTTCCCCGGCACCGGGCTGCTGCGCGACGCCGACGACGCGGTGGCCCAGGTCGAGGCGATCGGCTACCCGGTGATGCTCAAGGCCACCGGTGGGGGCGGCGGCATCGGGATGACCGTGTGTCGCACCCCCACCGAGCTGCGCGCCGGCCATGCCTCGGTGACCCGGCTGGCCGGGGCGAGCTTCGGCTCCACCGGGGTCTTCGCCGAGCGCTACGTCGAGCGCGCCCGGCACGTGGAGGTCCAGGTCTTCGGCGACGGCACCGGCCGCGTGGTCTCCCTCGGCGACCGCGACTGCTCCCTGCAGCGGCGCCACCAGAAGGTCGTCGAGGAGGCGCCGGCTCCTGAGCTCCCGGCCACGGTCCGCGAGCGGCTGCACACCTGTGCCCGCGCGCTTGCCGCCTCCCTGGGCTACCGCTCGGCGGGGACCGTGGAGTTCGTCTACGACCCCGAGCGCCAGGAGGCGTCCTTCCTGGAGGTCAACGCCCGGCTCCAGGTCGAGCACCCGGTCACCGAGGAGGTCACCGGAGTCGACCTGGTCGCCTGGATGCTCCGCCTGGCCACCGGCGACACCGCCATGCTGGACGAGCACCCGACCGGCACGGTCCCGGTGACCGGCCACGCGGTCGAGGCCCGGGTGTACGCCGAGGACCCGTCGCTCGACTTCCGGCCCAGCGCCGGCCTGCTCACCCGCGTGGAGCTGCCGGCCACCGGCGCCGGGGTCCGGGTGGACGGCTGGGTCGAGACCGGGACCGAGGTGACCACCGCCTACGACCCGCTGCTCGCCAAGGTGATCGGGACCGGCGCCACCCGCGAGGAGGCGGTCGCCGCCCTCGCCGGGGCGCTCGCCAGCACCCGGATGGACGGCATCGAGGTCAACCTCGGGATGCTCCGCGCCGTCCTGGAGCTGCCGGAGTTCACCTCCGCCAGCCACTCGACCCGGACTCTGGACGGCGCCGGCGACCCGGAGCCGCGGATCACCGTCGTGCGCCCCGGTCTGATGAGCACCGTGCAGGACGTCACCGGACGGCTGGGGCTCTGGCAGGTGGGGGTGCCGCCGAGCGGTGCCATGGACGGCCGGTCGCTGCGCCTGGGCAACCTGGCCCTGGGCAACGACGAGAACGCCGCCGGCATCGAGTGCACCGCCACGGGCCCGGCGCTGCTCTTCACCCACCGCACCCGGGTCTGCGTCACCGGCGCGGTCGCCGCGGTCACCGTCGACGGCTCCCCGGTGCCGATGTGGGAGCCGGTCGACGTGCCGCCCGGCGGCACCCTCGACATCGGGGACGCGACCGCCGGGCTGCGCACCTACGTCGCCCTGCTCGGAGGTCTCGACGTGCCGGCGTACCTGGGCAGCGCAGCGACGTTCACGCTGGGCCAGTTCGGCGGCCACGGGGGCCGCGCGCTGCGGCCCGGCGACGTGCTGCGCACCGCGCCCGGGACGAGCGACGACGGGAGCGGGCCGGTGGACCCCGGCCTCCGCCCCGACCTCGGCTCCCACTGGGAGCTCGCGGTCACCGAGGGACCGCACGGCGCCCCGGAGTTCCTCACCCGGGCCGACATGGCGCAGCTCTTCGCGACGTCGTACGCCGTCCACTTCAACTCCTCGCGGACCGGCGTGCGGCTGGTGGGCCCGAAGCCCGCCTGGGCACGCAAGGACGGCGGCGAGGCGGGCCTGCACCCCTCCAACATCCACGACACCGCCTACTCCGTCGGCGCGCTCGACTTCACCGGTGACACCCCCATCCTGCTGGGCCCCGACGGCCCGAGCCTGGGCGGCTTCGTCTGTCCCGTCACCGTGGTGCGGGCGGACCGGTGGAAGCTCGGCCAGCTGCGACCCGGGGACACGGTCTCCTTCGTCCCGGTGCGCGGCGCCGACGCGCCTTCGGCGCGGTCGCTCGCTCTGCCGACCCACCGCCCAGGTGGCGACGGCGACGACGGCGTGCTGCGCCGCCGTGCCGGTGAGGTCCCGGTGACCTACCGGCGCAGTGGCGACGACAACGTGCTCGTGGAGTACGGCGACCTGGTCCTCGACCTCGGGCTGCGGGCGCGGGTGCACGCCCTGCACACCGCCCTGGCCGAGCGCTCGGTCCGCGGGATCCTCGACCTCACCCCGGGCATCCGCTCGCTGCAGGTCCACGTGGACCCCGACGTGCTGCCGGTCCCGGTCCTGCTGGACCTGCTCACCGAGATCGAGGACTCGCTGCCGGCCGTCTCCGAGTTGGTCGTGCCGTCCCGGCAGGTCCGGCTCCCGCTGAGCTGGGACGACCCCGCGTGCCGCGAGGCGGTGGAGCGCTACACCGCCGGCGTCCGCGACGACGCACCCTGGTGTCCCTCGAACATCGAGTTCATCCGCCGGGTCAACGGGCTCGCCTCGGTCGACGACGTCCACCGCACCGTGTTCGGGGCCGAGTACCTGGTGCTCGGGCTGGGCGACGTCTACCTCGGCGCACCGGTCGCCACCCCGCTCGACCCGCGGCACCGACTGGTCACCACCAAGTACAACCCCGCGCGCACCTGGACGGCCGAGAACTCGGTCGGCATCGGCGGCGCCTACCTGTGCGTCTACGGCATGGAGGGGCCCGGCGGCTACCAGTTCGTCGGACGCACCACCCAGGTCTGGTCCCGGCACCGGACCAGCGCGGCGTTCCCGCCCGGGTCGCCGTGGCTGCTGCGCTTCTTCGACCGGATCAGCTGGTACCCGGTGGAGGCCGAGGAGCTGCTCGACCTGCGCGCCGACCTGGCCGCCGGACGCGGCACCGTCGACATCAGCGAGGGCTCCTTCTCGCTGGCCGACTACCAGGCGTTCCTGGACCGCGAGGCCGTCTCGATCGCCGGTTTCCGGGAGCAGCAGTCGGTCGCCTTCGCGGCCGAGCGCGCGGCGTGGGAGGCGGCTGGCGAGTTCGACCGCGCCGAGGCCGAGGCGACGCCGGCCGACGAGGCCGTCGACGTCGAGGTGCCTGAGGGCGGCTCGCGGGTCGACGCGCCCTTCGTGGCCAACGTGTGGAAGGTCGAGGTCGCCGCCGGCGACGTCGTGGAGGAAGGTCAGAGGCTGGTGTCGCTGGAGGCGATGAAGATGGAGACCCACGTGTCCGCACCCGGACCGGGCCGAGTCGTGCACGTGCACGCCAGTCCCGGCACCCAGGTCGCCCCTGGCGACGCGCTCGTGGTGCTGGAGCCGGTCGCGTGACCCGGGTGCGCGCGGCGTACGCCGCGGTCGCGGACGTCGACCGGCCCGAGGTCTGGATCAACCTGCGACCCGAGGCCGAGGTGCAGGCCGAGCACGACGCGACGCTGGCCGCCGGCGGGCCGCTCGCCGGCCTGCTGCTGGCGGTCAAGGGCAACGTCGACGTCGCGGGCCTCCCCACCACAGCCGGCTGCCCGACGTACGCCGACGGGCCGGCCGCCGCCGACGCCGCGGCCGTGGCGCGGCTGCGCGCGGCCGGTGCCACGGTGCTGGGCGCGACCAACCTGGACCAGTTCGCCACCGGGCTGGTGGGGCAGCGCAGCCCCTACGGCGGCGTGCGCGACGCCCGGCGTCCGGCGTACGTCTCGGGAGGCTCGAGCTCCGGCTCCGCGGTCGCCGTGGCCCTGGGCCTGGCCGACGTAGCGATCGGCACCGACACCGCCGGCTCCGGGCGGATCCCCGCCGCCTTCCAGGGGCTGGTCGGGATCAAGCCGACCCTGGGCGTGGTCTCGACCGCCGGCGTGGTGCCGGCCTGCCGCTCCTGGGACGCGGTCACCATCCTCGCCCGCGACCTCGACACCGCCGAGACCGCGATGGGGATCATGGCCGGCGGGCCCGGCACCCGCCCCTGGCCGGCGGACGCCCCACTGGCCGCCCCGCCCGGCGCCCGAGTCGCGGTGCCCGACGACCTCGGAGATCTCGCACCGGGATGGGCCGCCGCCTTCGATGCCTCCGCGGAGCGGCTGCGCGCTGCGGGCTGCACGGTCGAGGCGGTGTCCTTCGCGCCGTTCCTCTCCGCCGCCCGCCTGCTGTACGACGGGGCCCTGGTGGCAGAGCGGCACGCCGCGGTCGGGGCGTTCATCGACGCCCACCACGAGGACCCCGACGCCGGGATCGATCCCACCGTCGGCGGGCTCATCGCCCGGGCCGGGACCCTCAGCGGGTCGGCGATGGTCCGCGACCTGGCGCGCCTGGCAGAGCTGGACGCGGTGTGCGCGGAGGTGATGAGCCGCTACGACGCCCTGCTCGTGCCCACCGCGCCGGGCCACCCGACGCAGGCAGCGGTCGCCGCCGACGCGATCGGGGTGAACTCCTGGCTCGGGACCTGGACCAACTTCTGCAACCTCCTCGACCTGTGTGGGGTCGCCGTCCCGGCCGGCACCGTGGACGAGGGGTCCGCCGGGGTCGCCCAGTTCGGGGTGACCGTGCTGTCGCCGGCCTTCCACGACGGCGTCGCCGCGGACCTGGCGCGGCTGGTCGCCGTGGCGCCGGTCCCGGTCACCGCTCCGGGGGCCGCTGCTCCGGTGGCGGCGCGGCTCCCGTGGCCGGTGGCCGCGGGCGCGTCGTCGGTGCCGCTGCTGGTCGTGGGCGCCCATCGTCGCGGCCAGCCCCTCGAAGGTGAGCTGACCTCGCGGTCCGCGCGGTGGGCGGGCACGGTGCGCACCTCCTCCGCGTACCGTCTGCTGGCTCTGGACACGGTGCCGCCCAAGCCGGGGCTGGTCCGGGTCCCGCTCGGCGACGGCGGCGGGGTGTCGGTGACCGGCGAGCTGTGGCAGCTGCCCGTCGCGGCACTGGGCGACTTCCTGGCCGCGCTCCCGGAGCCGATGGCGCTGGGGCGCGTGGAGCTCGCAGACGGCTCCTGGGTTCCCGGCTTCGCCTGTGCCGCTGACGCCGCGGCCGCGGGGCGCGACATCTCCGAGCACGGCGACTGGCTGCGCTACCTGGAGGCGACCACCGAATCCGGCTGAGCGTCCGGCTGAGGGTCAGGCTGAGGATCCGCGACCCACGCTGATCCCGGGGCCTAGACTTTCGCCGTGCCCAAGATCGTCGACCACGACGAGCGTCGACGACAGGTGGTGGCAGCCGCCTGGCGGATCATCGCCGCCGAGGGCGTGGACGCCGTCACCATGCGGCGCCTCGCGGACGAGCTGGGACTGTCCAACGGGGCGCTGGCGCGATACTTCCCGGCGAAGGCCGACATCGTGGGAGCCGTCTTCAGTGCCGCGACCGACGCGACCCACGAGCGGTTCCTCGCCGCCGGCGGCGACGTCCTGACGGGCTCGAAGGCCCTGCGGGCGCTGCTGCACGAGATGTTCCCCTTCGACGACGTCACCCGGCGCGAGGCGCTGATCGTCATCCCGTTCTTCGACTACGCCCAGCACAACGAGCGGCTCCAGCGCATCTGGCAGGACTTCGTCGAGCTGGAGCGCCCGCTGCTGGACCGCATCTTCGACGAGATGGTCCTCGAGGGCACCGCCCGCCCGGACCTCGACCGCACCACAGCGCTGGACTTCCTGTTCACCGTCGTGTCGGGCGCCCAGGCCAATCCCCTGCTGCTGCCCGAGACCGGCACCGAGGAACGGCTGCAGGCCCTGGTCGAGTCGGTCCTACGCGCCCTCGTCTGACCCGGCCGACCCCACTGCCCGACGCCCCGTACGGCGCCCGGAGGGCGTCCTGTGCGGTGGTGGACACGCAACGCAAACAGGGTCTTCTTCCGCCCGAAACATATTAATCAACGATGTTGATTATGTTCCGAGGAACCGGCGCATGACCGGCGAGCATGCGGCCTCGAAAGGTGCTTCCATGACCCTGACCGACGTCTCCGTCACCACCGCCCACCCGCTCGACCCGCTCAGCGCGGCCGAGGTCGAGACTGCGGCCGGCATCGTGAAGGCGAGCCGGTATGCGAGCGAGACCCTCAAGTTCGTCACGATCGCCCTGGCCGAGCCGACCAAGCCGGCGGGCCTGGTGTTCACCGGCGACGAGGCGCGCCAGGCCTTCGTCGTGGCGTTCGAGACCGACGAGCAGCTGATCTACGAAGGGGTCGTCGACCTGGGTGCAGCCCTCGTCGAGTCCTGGACACCCGTGCCGGGTCGTTTCCCCTCCTACCTCGCCGAGCACTTCTTCCTCATCGAGGAGGGCGTCAAGGCCGATCCCCGCTGGCAGGAGGCGATGCGCAAGCGCGGCGTCACCGACTTCGACCTGTGCATGGTCGACCCGTGGCCCGCGGGCTACTACGGAGCCGAGGACGACCACGGGAACAGTCCCTGGATCTCGCGTCCCCTCACCTTCGTCCGCACCGCGGAGGGCGAGAACGGCTACGCCCGCCCGGTGGAGGGCCTGATCGTGAAGTTCGACCTCTCGACCAACGCGGTCATCGAGGTGGAGGACCTCGAGGTGGTCCCGTTGCCGCCGCAGGCCGGCAACTACCTGGACCGCTTCATGTTCACCGAGGAGAACCGGCCGGCCCTGACCAAGCCGCGGGAGGGCATGAAGGAGATCGCCATCACCCAGCCCGACGGTGCCTCCTTCACCGTGGACGGCTACCAGGTGGAGTGGCTGAACTGGCACGTCCGCGTCGGCTTCAACCCCCGCGAGGGCCTCACCCTGCACGACGTCTCCTACACCGACCGCGGCACCCGGCGCCCGATCATGTGGCGGGCCGCGCTGTCGGAGATGGTGGTGCCCTACGGCGACGTCGCGCCCACCCAGCGCAACAAGAACGTCTTCGACATGGGCGAGGTCGGCATGGGCCTCTCGGCCAACTCCCTGGTCCTCGGCTGCGACTGCCTCGGGGAGATCTACTACTTCGACGGGGTGGTCAACGACTCCGCGGGCAACGCCGTGGTCATCCCCAACGCCATCTGCATGCACGAGGAGGACTTCGGCGTCGGCTGGAAGCACACCGACTTCCGCACCGGCGAGCTCGCCGTGCGCCGGTCCCGCCGACTGGTGATCTCGATGTTCTGCACCGTGGGGAACTACGAGTACGGCTTCTTCTGGTACCTCTACACCGACGGCTCGATCGAGTTCGAGACCAAGCTCACCGGCATCCTGACCACCAACTCGATCGCGGTCGGCGAGAGCTCCAAGTACGGCAACCTGGTGGCACCCGGGCTCTACGGTCCGCACCACCAGCACTTCTTCAACGTGCGCATGGACATGACCGTGGACGGCGAGAACAACACCGTCCACGAGGTCGACTCGGTGCCGGAGGAGGACGGCGAGCTCAACAGCTGGGGCAACGCCTGGTACACCCGGTCCACCCCCATCACCTCCGAGGCCGAGGGCGCGAGGGACTGGAAGTACGAGACCAACCGCTACTGGGTGATCAAGTCCGACAAGCTCAACGAGCTCGGCGAGGCCACGGCATACAAGATCGAGCCTCGTGGCGTGGTGGCGCCCTTCGTGATGCCGGGCAGCCACATCTACGACCGCGCCCGCTTCGTCCAGCATCCGCTCTGGGTCACCGCCTACCACCCCCGGGAGCTGTACGCCGCCGGCGACTACATGTACCAGTCTGGCGAGGTCCAGGGCCTTCCGGTCTACCTCGAGGACGACGCGCCCCTGGAGGACACCGACGTCGTCGTCTGGTACTCCCTGGGCACCCATCACGTGGTGCGTCCCGAGGACTGGCCCGTCATGCCGGTGGCCTACATCGGGTTCCACCTCAAGCCCGTCGGCTTCTTCGACGGCAACCCGGCGCTCGACCTGCCGAAGTCCGCCCCGACCGGTGGCCACTGCCACGCCGAGAACTAGCAGGACAGGACCACGACATGACGCAGACCGCGGAGGTCCTGACTCCGGGACCCGAAGGACAGCCCCAGAAGAACCGGCTCGGCGGCTCGCTCGGCGCCGGGGCCATCGTGTTCATGGTGGTCGCCGCCGCCGCCCCCCTCACCGTCATCGGCGGCGGCTTCCCGCTGGCGGCGCTACTCGGCAACGGCGCCGGCGCGCCCGCCATGTTCGCCATCGGCGGCGCCATCCTGCTGCTCTTCGCCGTCGGCCTCGCCACGATGAGCCGCTTCGTCTCCAAGCCCGGCGCGTTCTTCACCTACGTGGGCTACGGGCTCGGCCGCCCCGCCGGGCTGGCGGCCGCCTGGATCGCGATCCTCACCTACGTCGCGGTGCAGCTGTGCGTCTACGGCTTCATCGGCCTGGCCCTGGGCGGCTGGGTCGAGGACAAGACCGGGCTCGACCTGCCCTGGTGGGTCTGGTCGCTCGTGCTGGTCGGCGTGGTGGGCGTGCTGGGCTACCGCCACATCGAGCTCAGCTCGAAGGTGCTCGGCGTGCTGCTGATCGCCGAGGTCGGCATCGTGGTGCTGCTGGCCGTGGTCATCCTGTTCCAAGGGGGTGCCGACGGCATCTCGGCCAGCTCGTTCGAGCCGGACACCGTCACCTCGGGCAGCCCGGGCCTGGCGCTGATGTTCTGCATGGCCGGCTTCATCGGCTTCGAGGCCACCGCCATCTTCCGCGACGAGGCCCGCGAGCCGGAGAAGACCATCCCACGGGCGACGTACGGCGCGGTGCTGCTGATCTCGGTGTTCTACACCTTCTCCTCGTGGGCGATCGTGCAGGGCTGGGGCGAGGGCTTCGCCGTGGAGGTGGCCGAGGACCTCGACGGGTTCATCGTGACCACCGGCGACCGCTACCTGGGGGCGCCTGGAGCCGAGATCGTCAACATCCTGCTGATCACCTCGCTCTTCGCCTGCATCCTGTCCTTCCACAACGTCATCACCCGCTACGCCCACTCGATGTCCAACGCCGGCCTGCTCCCCCGTCAGCTCGGGTCGGTGCACGAGTCGCAGCGGTCCCCGCACGTGTCGTCGCTGATCACCTCGATCGTCGGGTTGGTGGCCGTCGCGCTCTTCGCCGCCTTCGGTCTCGATCCCTACCTGGAGGTGTTCACCTGGTTCAGCGGCATCGCGACCGTGGCCGTGGTGGTCCTGATGGCCCTGACCTGTGCGGCCGTCATCGTCTACTTCGCCCGCAACAAGGTCGAGGCGACGATCTGGCACACCGCGGTGGCACCGTTGCTCGGGTTCCTCGGGCTGACGGTCGTCACGGTCATCCTGTTCTCCAACTTCTCCCTGCTGCTCGGCGACGTCGACGAGACGGGCGCTCCGCGGACGGGGTCGTTGACCATCACGTTCCTGGTCGCCATGGCGGCGTTCCCGGTCTTCGGGCTGGCGCAGGCGGTCTGGCTCAAGCGGAGTCGACCGGCGGTCTACGAGACCGTCATCGACACCATCTCGGAGTAGGCCCCGTGCCCACCCAACGGGACCTGGGCCGGCTCGGCGCCGCCCTGGTGACCTCGGCCCTCGGTCTCCACCTGCTGATGCTGCACCACATGTCGGCGGGCCCGGCCGCGCTCATGGTGGTGATGGTGGCCCTCTGTGCACCCTGCGGAGTCGCGCTGTGGCGCGGCGGCTCACCGTTGGCCTGGGCCACCACCGGGGTGATGGCCGGGCTGATGCTCGGGGTGCACCACGCGTGGGCACTGCACGAGACGGCCGGCCACGGCACGGTGCTGAGCGCTCTTGCCACCGCCGTCGCCTCGGCCGAGATCGCGCTGGCCGTCACCGCCCTGGCGGTGGGCCACCGCCGACGTCCGTCGGCTCAGAGGAAGGTGACGGGCGCCTGTCGCCACGGTGCCACCGTCGCGTCGGGATCGGCGTACTCCTCGGGGAGGTCGTCGGTCATCGCGAGGGCAGAGTCCATGCGTCCGTAACCGACGAACGTCGCGACCAACAGGCACAGCTCCATCACCTCGGGGGAGGTGAAGTGCTGGTGCAGGCGTGCGAAGGTCGCGTCGTCGATCCGCAGGTGGTCGGTCGCCATGAGGTCGGCGAACGCGAGTGCGGCGCGCTCGGGCTCGGTGAGATCCTC
Organism: Nocardioides sp. 616; assembly: GCF_002930065.1. Classification (NCBI taxonomy): domain Bacteria; kingdom Bacillati; phylum Actinomycetota; class Actinomycetes; order Propionibacteriales; family Nocardioidaceae; genus Nocardioides; species Nocardioides sp. 616. The sequence goes on from NZ_POAG01000017.1 coordinate 528,391, forward strand.
GGCCTCCTCCGGCTTCTCGAGCGAGCAGACCAGATCCTCGCTGACGTCGCCCGTGGAGTATCTGATCGCCATGCAGCTGCGGCACTGGTTGTGGAAGGCGACCCGGAGCCGGACCAGCTCCACCAGCCGCCCTGGGAGGATCCCCTTGGTTCGGAGTGCCGTCATCCAGGCGAGGTAGTCAGCGGTGAGGTGGGAGGCCTGTGCGTGGATCCGTCGCCGCAGACCGGGCTCCGAGCCGAAGATCGGCTCGTAGACCTCGGCCGGGGCGGGCGGGACTCGCGAGGACTCCAGCGTCATGTGAGGCTCCTGAGCGTGTGGGTCGGGTCGATCTCGATCCGCTTGTGGACGATCCGGAGCCCCACAGGGGTCTCCACGTGGACGTCGCGATAGCGCCCGGTCTGGATCCGCACGGCCGACTCTGCGTGGAAGACCGCCTGGAAGTAGGCGCCGGTCTGGATCACGCCGCCCGCGGACCGGTTCGCCCGCACGTTGCTGATGACGTGACGGCAAGGACCGGCCAGTCCTGCCAGCAGACGCTGGTAGGTCGCGATGAAGTCGTCGACGCCCTCGGCCTCCCAGTCGTTCGCGGTCAGACGGACGGCGGGGGTGAGCAGCCCGCGCAGGGCGTCGTAGTCCTGGTCGTCGACCGCCCACGCGTAGTCGTGGTACAGCGCGGTCACCCGCTCCAGCAGGCTGGGCGCCGGGTCCGTACCCGGCGCACTCGTCGTGGCGGCGCTCGTCATGCCGGTGGCCTCCTGTCGTGAGCGACCCGTTCGGCGACCTCGTAGCCCACCAACCGGTCAGGCGCGAAGGGCGAGTCGGTGAGGAGTCGTCGTACCGGCTGGGACCCCAGGTGCTCCCGCCCCCACACCCGGTCGTCGAACCAGAGCTCGACGAACCCGAGGCGCCGGGTCGGGAGGGTCTCGTCGGTGGGGATCTGTCCGGGCTCGCGGCCCGGGGCGCTGCCACGCTCGGCGACGACCACGTTGGCCACGAGCCGTCGAGCCCCGTGCGCCTCCTGGAGGCCGGTGACGAGGCCGGAGAGCAGGGACTCGAACGCCGCCGCGGCCTCGGTCGGGTCCAGGTCGTCGGGCCGGTCCAGCACCAGCAGGTACTTGGCCGCGGCCAGGGACCTGCTGCTCCGGTCGAACCGCACCGTCTCCTCGACGTCGAACCGGCGCAGGTCCCGCAGGAAGACCTGGTGGTCGTGCCCGAGCACCCGCCCCTGCGACGGGGTGAACATCGGGGAGTCGCCGGTCTCCCGCAGCACCGCGAACCGCCACTGGTCCGGCGGCTGGTCGAGGCCACCCAGGAGGTCCCACTGCCGTTCCACCAGGTTGGTCTCGTAGCTCACCAGGGACGGGGCGTCCCGGAGCGCCTGCATGGCCCAGACCGAGTGCACCTCGGAGTAGTAGCGCTCGCACTCCTCGGCGCTGCGCAGGGCGCTGGGCTGGAACTGCACGAACTTCTTCCGGGGTGCGCCCGCACCTCCCGGCTTGCCCGTCACAGCCGGGCCGCCAGCGCGTAGGCCTGCCGGGTGGCGAACGAGATCCGACGGGGAGCGTAGGCGTCCCCCAGGACGTGCACCTCGACGCCGGCCTCCGCGAGCTCGTCGTACAGGCTGGAGTCGGCGTCGCCACCGCAGGCGAGCACCACGTGGTCGAAGCCGGGGTAGGACTGCTCCACCCCGCTGTAGACGTTCTTGGTCACCACCCGGTCCCCCACCACGGCGCTGACCTGCTCCATCACCTTGACCTCGACCCCGCCTGCCGAGAGCTTCGCCATCACCGCGCCGATCGAGTACTTCCCCACCAGGGGCGCGACGCTCGGGGTGGGGTAGAAGATGGTGACCTTCTTGCCCTGCTCGACCAGGTGGCTGGCGATCGTCAAGGGCTGCATGTGGTCCTCCATCGCCACCACGGCGACCCGCTCGCCGACCTGCTCGGCCCCCAGCAGCACGTCGGTGCCCTGCACCACGTGCGGAGCGTCGAACCCGGGCCGGTCGGGGCGTCGCGGCAGGGCGCCCGTGGCGACCACCACGACGTCGACCTCGGCGGCCCGCACGGCCTCCAGGGTCGCCTCGCGCCCGAGCTCGACCTGCGCACCCGAGGCGGCGAGCCGTCGCTCCTGGAAGGCCACGAAGTCGCCGTACGCGGCGTTCTCGGAGACCTGGCGCCCCGACCTGAGTTGTCCTCCGAGCTCGCTCTCGCGCTCCCACAGCGAGACCCGGTGGCCTCGTTCGGCCAGCAGCGCGGCGGTCTCCATCCCTGCCGGCCCGCCGCCCACCACGAGCATGGTCCGGGCCGGGTCGGCCGCAGGCAGAGGACCGTCGACCTCGTGCCCCGTGCCGGGGTTGACGCTGCAGGAGAACGGGATGCCGTCGACGATCGTGCGGTGCAGGCAGTCGTTGGTCCCGATGCACGGACGTACGGCGTCGAAGTCGCCGGACCGCGTCTTGGACACGAACCGCGACTCCGCGAACATCGCCCGGGCCAGGCCCACCACGTCGGCCTGCCCCTGGGCGACGACGGCGGCCGCAGCCTGGGGCGTCGAGACCCGGCCGGTGTAGATCACCGGGAGCCCGATCGCCGCCCTGACCTGGCCGGCGAGATCGGCCCACCCGGCCACCGGATAGACGTGCGGCTGGATGTAGCTGGGCGCGCCCCAGTTGTTGCCCATCACGCAGTGGATGTAGTCCACGTGTCCCGTCGCCTCGAGCATCCGGGCGATCTCGATGCCGCCGGCCAGGTCGTAGCCGCCCTCGAAGAGCTCGTCCATGTTCATCCGGACGCCGACCGCCATGCCCTCGCCGATGACCGAGCGGACCCCGGCCAGGATCTCCCGGACGAACCGGCTGCGTCCCTCGAGGTCACCGCCGTACTCGTCGGTGCGCTTGTTGGTGGCCGGTGAGAGGAAGAGGTGCAGCAGGTCCTCGTGGTTGGCGTGCAGCTCGATGACGTCCAGGCCGGCGGCGGCGGACTCGGCCGCGGAGAAGGTGTACTCCTCGACGAACCAGGCGATCTCGGACCGGGTCAGCACGTGCGGGACGAGGTTGTTGGTGTAGTTGGCCAGCACTCCGGACGGCGAGTGCGGGGTCGCGCCCTGGGCGATGAGCTGGATCCCGGCGTGGGCGCCGCCCTCCTTGACCGCCCTCACGTACATTCCGGCCCGCTCGCGGAAGTGCGGCATCCGGAAGACGCCGCGGGTGACGGCGCCGACCCCGGTTGGGTCGAAGCCCGGGACGACGAGGCTGTTGTCGATGAATCCGTTGAGCCCGCAGACCAGCCCGACGCCGTCGGCGGCCCTGCTACCCCAGTAGGCCGCGCCCCGCCTGGCTGCCCGTTCCGACGCCCACAGGGATCCCACGGAGAGGCCGTGCGGAGGCATCATGAACCGGCTGCGCAGCGTGAGGGGGCCGATGTCGATCGGCTCGAACATGTGGGCGACAGAGTGCACGGGGGTGGTCAAGAAATGATCCTTCGTGGGAGGGGCCGGAGCCGATAGCTCAGGCGGGGCGCTTGTCGTGCCCGGCGCGTTCGAGCACGTGGTAGCCCGCGAACTGCCCGGGGGCGAACGGAGAGGAGCGGACCGCGTCCTGCACGTCGGCACGGGCGAAGAACTCCTCGCCCCACTCCTGGTGGTCGAAGTAGATCTCCAGGTAGGAGACCCGCGAGGAGTCGCTGGCCGAGCGGGAGGTGATCCGCTGACCGGGTTCGCGCCCCTCGTCGTACTCGCTCTCGGCCAGCACCCGGTTGGCCACCATCAGTCGGGCGCCGTAGGCGTCCTCGAGGAGCTCGCGCAGTCGGTGCTGGACGACCTCGGCGGCCTCGTGGGCAGCCGCCTGGTCCAGACCCTCGGGCCGGTCCAGCACGATGACGTACTTGTCGCTGGTCAGCTGGCCGGAGCGCCGGTCCAGCCAGACGGACTCCTCGACGGCGAAGCCGCGGAGGTGGCTGAGGAAGCTCTCGTGGTCCTGGCTGAGAAAGCCCAGCATCGGGGGCGGGAAGCCGGCGTGCCCTCCGGGTCGCGACCGCATCGTGGCGAGGCGCCACTGGTCGGGCGCCTGGTGGAAGCCTCCCAGGAGGTCCCACTGACCCAGCATCAGGTTGGTGTGGTAGCTCACGATGTCGTCCATACGACGGATCTCGCGGACCGCCCAGGGGCTGTGCACCCGGAGGTAGTGCCGCTCGCACTGCTCGAGCGCGACCAGCGAGCTGGGCTGGAACGCAAGGATCCGCTTGTTCCACGGCTGCACCGCTGGCATTGCTCCCCCTCGATGACACCTGCTGGGCTCCGGCTGGAGGACTGGGGGTCCCGGCCGGCTCGCCACTCAGTGAACCCACCAACCGGATGGTTGTCAACGATCAGCAGAAATTGGGTAACTAACCAACCGTATGGTGGTTTAGGTGTTGCGTGCCTCACATCGGGTGTGCATATGATGCCCATCATTCGCCCTGTTTGGGGACCTGTTCGATACGTGGCATGAGGGGTTTGCCCATGACCGTCCGTCCCGCCGAGCCGGCAACGCCGGGCACTCGCGCACAGGACCGACCCGGGGACGTCGTGCTCGACGTCGACGGCGTCACGCTGCGCTACGGCGCCGTGACCGCGCTGGAGGACGTCAGCTTCACCGTGCGCTCGGGTGAGGTGGTGGCCCTGGTCGGCCCCAACGGCGCCGGCAAGACCTCGATGTTCAACTGCGTCAGCGCCTTCTCCCGGCCCACCGAGGGCTCGCTGCGCTACCGCGACATGGATCTGACCACGGCCAAGAGGCACACGATCGCCGCCGCCGGCGTCGGCCGGATGTTCCAGAACCTGTCGCTGTTCCCCGGCGCCACGGTGATGGAGAACGCCCTGGTCGGCCGGCACCCGCTGATGCGCTCCTCGATCGCCGGCAACCTGCTGCTGTGGCGGCGCTCGCGCCGCGAGGACCTCGAGCACCGTCAGGCCGTCGCCGAGGTGCTGCAGCTGCTCGACCTCTTCGAGCTGCGCAACACCGCTGTCGGCGACCTGCCGTACGGCACCCGCAAGCGGGTCGAGCTCGCCCGGGCGCTGGCCTCGGACCCGACCCTGCTGCTGATGGACGAGCCGGTGGCGGGCATGAATCCCACCGAGACCGCAGAGCTGACCCAGATCCTCGCCCGCATCCGTGCGGAGCGGGACCTGTCGATCCTGGTGGTCGAGCACGACATGGCCATGGTGATGGAGGTGGCGGACTGGATCACGGTCCTCGACTTCGGGCACGTCATCGCCGAGGGCCGCCCCGCAGACATCCAGAAGGACGCACGCGTGCGTGCCGCCTACCTCGGCAACTCAGCCCCAGCGACAACGGAGACATGACGTGCAAGAGCTGGTACAACTCATCGTCAGCGGGGCCTCGCTCGGCTGCGTCTACGCCTTGGTCGCCCTCGGGTTCGTCCTGATCTACAAGTCCACCGGGCACATCAACTTCGCCCAGGGCGACGTGATGGCGATGGGCGCCTTCCTCGTCTACTGGTTCGGACCGGGACGCTTCGGCCTCAACTTCGGCGTCGCGGCGCTGCTGGCCATCATCGGCACCGCCGCCTTCATGGTGCTGATCGAGCGCACCGTCGTACGACGGCTCAGCCACTTCTCGCACGAGGCGGTCATGATGGGCACGCTCGGGCTGGGCATCCTGATCCGGGCGGTGCTCGCCGCCTCCTTCGGCACCGACAAGCTCGGAATCGGTGACCCCTGGGGCTCCGACAGCGTCACGGTCGCCGGGGTCGCGCTCACCACCTCCAGCATCTTCGCCATCGCCGTCACCGGGATGATCGTGGGTGCCATGGCGATCTGGTTCCGTCGCAGCCGGACCGGGATCTCGATCACCGCGATGTCCCAGGACCCCGTGGCTGCCGCGGCCCTCGGCGTCAACACCCGCCGGATGACGATCGCCGTCTGGGCCACGGCCGGGGTGCTCGCCGTGCTGGCCGGCATCTTCCTCGCCGGCTACCCCCGAGCTATCGATCCGCACATGGGGCTCATCGCCCTCGCGGCCTTCCCCGGCGCGGTCCTCGGCGGCTTCGACTCCATCAACGGCGCGGTCGTCGGCGGGGTGTTCATCGGCATCATCCAGACGCTGGTCGCCGGCTACGAGGCCCCGTTCGCCGGGGTCATCGGCCAGAACTTCCACGTCATCGTGCCGTGGCTGGTCCTGGTGCTGGTCCTGCTCGTCCGCCCCCAGGGGCTCTTCGGAACGAAAAGAGTGATCCGTGCCTGAGACGACCTCCGAGCTGCCGGCACGCGCCGGCACCGCCACCACTCCGGTGAAGGCGCTGGCACCCTCCGAGCTCCGGGCCCAGGTCAACCTCCTGGGCACCCCGATGGCGCGAGTCGCGGCCGGGCTGACCCTCCTGCTCGCCGTCGGGCTGCTGGCCTCCGGCGACGCCAAGATGCTCTCGGTCGTCAACTTCGGCCTGATCGCCGCGGTCGCCGCCATCGGTCTCAACCTGGCCATGGGCACGACAGGCATCCTCTCCCTCGGGCACGCCGTCTTCGTCGGGTTCGGGGCCTTCACCGCGGCTGTGGCCGCGGACCACGGACTCCCCTACCCGGTGGCCGCGGTCCTGGCCATGCTGGTCGCCGCGATCGCCAGCCTGTCCATCGGGCCGCTGGCCCTGCGACTCTCCGGCCTCTACCTGGCTGTGGGCACGATCGGGATCGCCTACGTCGGGGAGCACCTGTTCGTGAACCTCCGCTCCCTGACCGGTGGTGGCGCCGGACGCATGGTGGAGTCTCCGATGCTGTTCGGCACCAAGCTCTCGGAGTCGGCCGGCCTGGCCGGACGCCTGGTCACCGGCGACATGAAGTGGTTCGTCCTGCTCAGCCTCATCACCCTGGTGGTGGGGGCCTGTGTGGCGACCCTGGGCCGGCTCCGTTGGGGACGTGCCTTCCGGGCGGTCCGCGACAACGAGAACTCGGCGGCTGCTGCCGGGATCGCGGTCAACCGGGTCCGGGTCACCGCCTTCGCCCTCTCGGCGGCGCTCGGCGGTCTCTCGGGCGCCCTGCTGGCCGGCTACCTGCGCTACCTCAACCCGGAGACCTTCGGGCTGGAGCAGTCGATCCAGTACATCGCCATGATCATCGTCGGCGGCCTGGGCTCGGTGAGCGGCGCCGTCATCGGGGGCCTGCTGATCATCGCACTGCCCACGATCCTCAACGAGGTGAGCTCCGCGCTGGGCCTGGTGGAACAGGCCAGCGGCACCTCGAGCAGCTTCAACACCGGCACCCTGGCGCTCATCGCCTACGGCCTCATCATCGTCGCGGTCATGTGCCTGGCTCCCAACGGCATCGCCGGGGGCCTCTCCCAGCTCGGGCGTCATCTCGGTGGAGGGCGCGCAAAACACGACAAGCAGCACTAGCCCCACCTCGGCAACCAGCCGGACATCCATCCAGAAACACCGTGAAGGGATCCACCCACATGCGAGACACACGCAAGCGAATCGCCGCCAGCCTGCTGGCGGTCGGCCTGCTCGGCACAGCCGGCTGCACCGCCGCCCCCGACGAGGGCAGCGACGCGGACGGCGGGCTCAAGACCGGCAACGGCGTCACCGACGACACCATCAGGATCCTGTCGCTGACCGACCTGTCCGGACCCGGCGCCGCCGGTGGCAAGCCGGTCCAGACCGGACTCGACGCCTACGTCGAGCAGCTCAACAAGGACGGTGGCATCGACGGCCGCAAGATCGAGCTGGAGACCGCCGACACCCAGTACGACCCCCAGAAGGCCGTGCAGTTCTACCAGGGCGCCCGCGACAACGTCGCTGCCGTCGTCTCCTACGGCACTCCCACGACGGACGCGATCCGGTCCTTCAGCCTGGACGACGACCTGCTCGCCCTGGCGTTCAAGGGGCCCTTCCCCGAGGAGAACAGCGTCGCCCAGGGCACGGCGTTCGAGGTGGACACCGCCAACCTGCTGACCTACATCTACGAGGAGCACCCGGACGCCAAGGTCGGGGTCCTCTACCAGGCGGACGCCGTCGGGGACGGCGTCAAGCGTGGGGTCGAGGCCGTGCTCGCCGAGACCGGCAACAAGACCGTGGCCGAGGCGAGCGTCGATGCCTCCAGCCAGGACCTCACCGCGCAGATCACCGCGATGCGCAAGGCCGGGGCCGACCACGTCCTCATGGGTCTGAGCCCGGGCACCACCATCGCCGCGGTCGGCGCCGTCTCGGCGCTCGACTACGACGCCACCCTGCTGTCGCCCGGAGTGGCGTACAGCAAGGCGCTCCTGGCCCTCCCGGTCGGTCCGACCATGGAGAAGCAGATGCTCATCACCTGCTCCTACCCCCAGTGGGACCAGGAGTCGGAGGGCAACGAGGCGTTCAAGGCCGCCCTCGGCGACACCGAGCCGAACGCGACCATCGTGCTGGGCTGGATCGCCGGCCGGATGCTGCACGAATTCCTCGAGACCGCGGTCGAGGACGGCGACCTGACGCCTGCCGGCATCATGAAGGCCGCCCAGCACAGCACCGTCCAGACGGACGGCCTGACGCCCGACATGACGTTCGGCAAGGAGATCAACGAGCGCACCCCCTTCCGGGAGTCCCAGGTCTGCTCCGTCAGCGATGACGGCGACGACGGCGTGACCGTGGTCAAGGACTGGTTCGAGAGCACCGCCGCCACCAACGTCGAGCTGCAGTGACCCGGTTGCCCACCAGCGAAGATCAGGAGCTGAGACGTGCTTGAGGTCAACGACCTGTCCGTGACCTACCCGGGAGGGGCAGTCGCCCTTCACGGGGTCACGCTCGCGGCCGAGACCGGCAAGGTCACCACGGTGCTCGGCGCCAACGGCGCCGGCAAGACCACGCTCCTCCGGGCGCTCGGCGGGCTGCTTCCGCAGTACCGCGCCGAGCGCTCGGGGACCATCCTGTTCGGCGGGGAGCGCGTGGAGACCCGCGCCCCTTGGGACCTGGTCCGCCTCGGGGTGGCCCAGGTCCTGGAGGGGCGCCACATCTTCACCGACCTCACCGTGCACGACAACCTCGTGGTGGGCGGCCAGGGACTGGACAAGCAGGAGCTCGCCACGGCGGTCGAGAAGGTGTACGCCGACTTCCCGGTGCTGGCCGACAAGTCCGACATGAGCGCGGGCTACCTGTCCGGCGGGGAGCAGCAGATGCTCGCCATCAGCCGGGCCACCCTCCGGCTGCCCAAGATGCTCATCCTCGACGAGCCGAGCCTCGGGCTCTCCCCGCTGATGATGGAGCGGATCGCCGAGGTCGTGGCCGGGATCGCGGCCCAGGGAGTCACGGTGCTGCTCGTGGAGCAGAACGCCTCCCTGGCTCTGTCGATCAGCGACCAGGCGGTCGTCCTGGCGTCGGGCCGCGTCGTCCTGAGCTGTCCGGCGAGCGAGCTCCTCGACGAGGAGCGGCTCTCCGCGGCCTACCTCGGCGGCCAGCAGCCGGTGGCCTGAGGACGCTCCACCGACCCAGCACCACCCGTCAACGAGCAGGAGCCCACCATGAGCAGAGCCCGCCCGACCCGCGCCGCCGCCCTCCTCGCCGTGGGGCTGTTCGCAGTCACGGCCTGCACCGCTGCCCCGGACGGTGACGGGAGCTCCTCGGACGGTGGTGTGAAGACGGGCAACGGAGTCACCGGCGACACGATCACCCTGCTCTCGCTCAACGACCTCTCCGGTCCCGCCGCCGCTGGCGGCAAGCCGATCCAGGCGGGCTTCGACGCCTACCTGGAGCGGGTCAACGCCGACGGCGGGATCGGTGGTCGCCAAGTGGTCGTGAAGACCGTGGACACCCAGTACGACCCCCAGAAGGCCGTACAGCTCTACCAGGGCAATCGCAACGAGATCGCCGCGCTGCTGAGCTACGGGACGCCGACCACGGACGCGATCCGGGCGTTCACCAGCGACGACCAGGTGCTGGCCCTGGGACTCAAGGGCCCCTTCCCGGAGAAGAACAGCTTCTCGATGGCTACCGCGGTCGAGGTGGACACCGCCAACCTCTTGACCCACGTGCTCGAGGAGGATCCCGACGCGCGCATCGGCGCCATCCTCCAGGCAGACGCCATGGGAGAGGCGGTGAAGCGAGGCGTCGACGCCGTCAGCGACACCGTCGGTGTCGAGCTGGTGGCCGAGACCTCCGCGGACTCCACCAGCCAGGAGCTCACGGCGCAGGTCACCGCCATGCGCAAGGCCGGGGCCGACCACATCCTGCTGGGCATGGGGCCTGGCGGCCTCTTGGCCACCGCCGGAGCGCTGTCCTCCCTCAACTACGACGCGCAGATCCTCTCCCCCGGGGTCGCGTACACCAAGTCGCTCATGGAGCTTCCGATCGCCGCCACCCTGGAGGAGCAGCTGCTGTCCACCTGCTCCTACCCCTTGTGGGACCAGGAGAGCGAGGGCAACACCGAGTTCAAGGAAGCGCTCGACCCGTCCCTGCCTGCGCACGGCTCCTACGTCAACGGATGGCTGGCGGCCAAGGTGCTCCTGACGTTCGTCGAGAACGCGATCGAGCAGGGTGACGCCACTCCCGCCGGCATCATCGAGGCAGCCCAGGGTTCCACGGTCGACACGCTGGGTCTCACCCCGAACATGACCTTCGGCGAGAGCATCGACGAGCGCACGGCGTACCGGCAGACCCAGCTGTGCACCGTCAGCAACGACGCCGACGACGGCTTCACGCTGGCCAAGGGCTGGTTCGAGAGCGAAGCAGGCAACGCCGTCAAGCTGCAGTGAGCTCCTGAGCGACGATCCGCAGCGGCTCGCAAGGGCCGCTGCGGATCGGCCGGTGCTGAGGCTCTCGCGCGGGCCTCGCCCTGGTTCACCGCACGCGTTGGCGGCCAGCGCATCCGATCGGCCAAGCGCGCCAGGACCGGCATTCGCGTGGCCATCATGACGATGCCGTAGCCCACTGGCGCCCCACCGCGTGGAAGAAGAAGTCGCTTATCGGCGACGTGACCACCGTCGAGGAAGTGGTCGCTGAAGAACTGGGGAGTCTCGGTCAGCAGACTGAGCAGCACCCCGAGACTCGCCACCCGCCACAGCGAGCGGGTTCCGGCGATCAGGGGCAGCAGGACGCCCAACGGGATGAAGACCAGGACATTCTGGGTCGCGTCACTGGGCTCGTAGTCGACGAACAGAGTCACGCTGATCGACGACGACCACGGTGGCGTGCCAGGCGCCGCAGCTGCAGGCGCAGACGGCCACCTCGCCGAACAACATCGTGCACACTCCTCTTCACCAGCGCCGGCGGACCACCGTCGATGGCGCGGGTCCTGAGACAGCGCAGCCCCGCCCCGCGAGCGTGTCGCGGGACGGGGCCGAGGTGCAGAGCAGAGGTCAGCTGGGGCGACGCTCCCCCATCGCCTCGTCGAAGAGCTTGGCGAGGAACTCGTCGAACACGTCGAGGTCCTTGTCGTTCTCCTCGTACCAGGTCACGAACTCCTCCGGCGTCATCTCCGGGTCGAAGCCGAGGTCGGTGGTGACCACGTCGCGCCACTGCTTCATGTTCTCCATGGAGCCGTCGACGAACGCCGCGGGGTCGTCCACGCCGGCGAGCTCCTTGCGGCTCTCCTCCAGCAGACCCTCGTTGGCGGTCTCGAGGGCGCTCACCACGTCGTCGTCGAAGAGGCCGAGCTCACCGTCGTACTTCTTGGTGGACTCCACCGTCTCGGTGATCGCGTTGAGGGTGGCCCCGATCTGCTCCTTGACGAACACGTCGAGGCGGTCGTGCAGCAGCTGCTGCGCGGCGAGCGGCAGGTCGCCCCACACGTCCTGGTTGATGACCATGGAGCCCACGCCGCCGGCGAACCCGGCAGACGGAGCGATCTTGGCGTTCGGCGCGATCTCGAAGATGCCGGTCAGCGCGGCGGTCAGCGGGTTGGCGACAGTGCAGTCCACCACGCCGCGCTGCAGCGCCTCGAACATCTCGGAGAGGTCGACGCTGGTGCCCTCCATGCCCAGCGCCTTGAACTGAGCCGCGTGCAGGCGGGCTCCCATCCGGCTGGTCACGCCCTTGAAGTCCGCCAGCGAGGAGCGCGGCTCCGCGCAGAACAGCGCGTCCGGGCCCAGGGAGTAGACCGGGAGCAGGGGGTGCAGGCCGATGGCCTCGTACTCGTCGAGGATCTCCTCCGACGCGTTCGAGGTCTCCAGCGACCAGCCCAGCAGCTGCAGCACTCCGACCAGCGGCGTCTGGTCGGCGGAGATGCTGAGGTCGATCAGCGCGTTGGTCGCCGGCAGCTCGTCGGGCTGGTACGCCGGGATGGTGTAGGACATGTCGAGACGACCGTCCGCCACCGCGTCGCTGACCTCCACCGGCGGGGCGACGGAGTAGGCGTAGTTGGTCTCGAACTCGATCTTGCCGCCGGACCAGTCGCTCACCGCCTCCTGGTAGGCCTCGAAGTAGGCGCTGGTCACCGTCCCCTGGGCGCCGGCGGTCTGGGTGATGATGGTGATCGGGTCGATCTCCTCGAAGGCCGCCTGGTACTCCTCCTTGGAGGCGCCCGCGGCGACGCTCTCGCCCTCGGCACCCTTGCTGTCGCTGTCACCGCCGCAGGCGGAGAGGGTCAGGGTGGCCGCGAGTGCGAGCACCCCGAGGGACTTGGGGTTCCACTTCGTGGAGCGGGTCAAGCTTCTGGACATGTGGCTTCCTGTTCTGGAGGTCGAGCGCACCCGGAAGGGGTACGCCGTGGCGGTGGATGGATCAGCTGTCTGGACGACCCGAGTCGAGACGTTCCTGAGGGCGCGCGTGCCGGAGCCGGTTCATCACCCCCCGGTGTGGTCCGGGATGTAGGTGGCGATCTCCGGGAAGACGATGAGGATCACGACGATGAGGATCGAGGCGGGCATCATCCACGCGATGGCGACGAAGACGTCGCGCAGCGAGATGTCGGTCCCGCGGTTGACCGCGGGGTCCTTGGTGATGTTGTGGATGATGTAGGCCAGGATCCCGACCGGTGGGGTGAGGACGGCCAGCTCACCCATGAAGACCACGAAGACGCCGAACCACAGCAGCGAGATGTCGAGGATCTCCAGGGTGGGGATCAGGATCGGCACCGTCAGCAGCATCATCGCCAGGGGGTCCAGGAACATCCCCATGATCAGATAGATGAGGGTCATCAGGAGCAGGAACTGCCAGGACGGCAGCTCCATGTCGATGATCCACTCACCGATCCCCCGGGTGACCCCGGACAGGGTGAGCATCCGCGAGAACATCGTGGCGCCGATGATGAGGAAGAAGATCGCGCCGGTGGACGCCACGGTGCTCACCGAGGCCTGTCCGATGGCGGCGAACGGCTTGTCGTTGCGCTTGTAGAACAGGGTGAGCAGCATCGCCACCAGCGCCGCCACCGCGCCGGCCTCGGTGACGGTGAGCGTGCCGCTGTAGATGCCCCCGATGATGATGCCGATCAGCACGGGGATCGACCAGGCGCCCCCGAGGCTGCGCCAGCGGTCGGCCCAGGTGGTGCGAGGCTTCGCCGCCACGTCCCCGGTGACGTTGGTCAGGCGCGGGAAGACCATGCTCATGCCGGCGATCACGACGGCGAAGACCAGGGCGACCAGGACGCCCGGACCGACGCCGGCCATCAGCTGGGGCCCGACCGGGACCTCGGCGATCCCGGCGTAGATGACCAGCATGATGCTCGGCGGGATCAGCTGCCCCGGCAGCCCCGAGACCGCCACGGCGAGGATCGCGAGCCGCTTGTCGTAGCCGGCCCTGATCATCTCCGGGACCCCGACCCGGGCCAGGGCGTACGTCGTGGCGATGGACGAGCCGCTGACCGCGGAGAGCCCGGCTCCGGCGAAGTTGGTGCCGATGGCGAGACCGCCCGGCAGCCAGCCCAGCCAGTCGCGCCCGGTGTCGTAGACCCGCGTGGTGATGCCCGACTGCCACAGCAGCAGTCCCATGAGGACGAACATCGGGATGACGCTCAGGGTCCACGTGGCGGTGGAGTTGTAGGGGAGGTCGGTGAGGCCGCTCTTCATCGCCGGGAAGCCGCGCAGCGCCAGGGTCCCCAGGAGTCCGGGGACCATCAGCGCCACCGCGACGGGGGCCTTGATGAAGATCAGGCCGAGCATCATCACGATGGCCAGGAGCCCGACGATCTCGCGTTCGACGTCGGCGAACATGCCCGCAGCCGGGACCAGGACGCTGACCAGGAGTGCGGCCAGGATGAGCCAGCCGCGCCGCTCGCTGGCCCCGGTGGGTGCGTCGGAGGCCGGCTCGGCGCCGACCGGGGTGATCAGATCGGTCATGTCAGGACTCCTCGGCAGTGGTGCCGCTGGACGAGGGCTTGGCCAGCCCCGCGCGCACGGACCGGAACAGGTCGACGGCGAGCCACACCGAGAACAGGGCGAACCCGACAGGTGCTGCGAAGGTGGCGGGCCAGATGGTGATGCCACTGACGCCGGCGGTGCGTCCCAGGTCCATGCTCTCCAGCGCCATCTCGGCGGTGTAGTAGGTCAGCGCCACGGCCAGGGCCAGGGTGAGCAGGTCAGTCCCGGCCTGGACGAAGGGCTGCGCCCGAGCGGGGATGTGGTCGAAGAGCAGGCGTGCCTCGATGTGCTCCTTGTTGCGCTGGGCGGTGACGATCCCGACGAAGGCCACGATCGGCAGGTACCAGAACTGCGTGTACTCCAGCGTCCCGTGCACGGGGCTGCTGCGGAACGTGCGCGACAGCGCGTTGACGGTGACGTGCAGCATCATCGCGATCGTGACGAAGGCGGCGGCGCCGGCCAGGATCCGGCTGAACCAGTCACCGGTCGGGGGCGGGTCCTCCAGGGCGTTGATCTCTGCCTCTGCGTTGACGCTCATGCGTACAACCTCTCGATGGTCTCGGAGTGCATGCGCGCGATCTCGCCACGGCGCATCTTGGACGTGGGAGTGAGCTCGGCCGAGCCGGGCACCCACTCCACGGGGAGCACGTGGAACCGCTTGACCTGCTCGGGACGGTTGAGCCGGGCGTTGCCCGCGTCCACGCCCTCCTGCACCGCCTGCAGCAGCTCCGGTGACTGGCTGAGGTCGGCCAAGCCGTCGAACCGGAGGCCTCGCTGCCGCGCCCACGTGAAGGCGTGCTCGGAGTCCAGGACCACCAGGGCCACGTTGTAGGGGCGGGCGTCGCCCAGGCACATCACCTGGTTGATCAGCGGGGTGGCGCTGATGATGGCGGACTCGACGGTGACGGGTGAGATGTTCTTGCCGCTGGAGCTGATCAGGATCTCCTTCTTGCGGCCGATCACCTTGAGGTAGCCGTCCGCGTCGACCTCCCCCAGGTCGCCGGTGTGCAACCAGCCCTCGCCGTCGATCGCCTGGGCGGTCTCGGCGGGTCGGTTGTGGTAGCCCACCATCAGCGTCGGGCCACGCAGCAGGATCTCGCCGTCGCCCGCGATGGCCAGCTCCATGTGCGGACCGGGGCGTCCCACGGTGCCGATCCGGATCGTGTCGACCGTGGCGGCAGTGCCGCCGGCCCCGCTCTCGGTCAGGCCGTAGACCTCGCCCATGGGGATCCCGACGGCGTGGAAGAACTCCATCAGCGGACCCGGATTGGGCGCCGTGGCGACGATGGCGATCCTCAGGTCGTCCAGGCCCACCTCCTGGCGCCAGGGCTTGAACACCAGGGTCCGTGCCTCCAGGGAGGCCGCCAGCACGTCGTCGGGCACCGTCCTGCCGGCCTGCTCCAGGCGCACCTGCTCCAGGCTGGCGTCCAGCCCTGCCCTGACCCGGGCCTGCTCTGCCTCGTCCAACCCAAGCAGCCACGTCTCGAAGGTCGCTCGGAGCTTCTCGAAGACGCGAGGCGGACCGTAGAAGTAGCCGGGCCGGATGGCCGGGACGAGGTCCGCGACCTTGCGGGGGTCTGCCACGGTGACGGCCTCGAAGCCCTGCACCACGGTCATGCAGTAGCCGCCGGTCCGCTCACCGATGTGGGCGGTGGGCAGCCACGACACGATGGTGGTGCCCGCGGGCACCCGGACGCTGCGCAGCGTCGAGTCGGCGGCGTGCATCAGGTTGCGGTGCGAGATCAGCGCCCCCTTGGGCGTGCCCGTAGTACCGCTGGTGTAGATCATCGTCAGCAGGTCGTCCGGCTCCGGCTCGGGTACGGCGTCCAGGTCGACGTCCGCGCCGGCGCCGTGCACCGCGGCCTGATCGAGCCACCCCTCACCGGGGTCAGCGTCCAGCAGCACGCGCACGGCCGGCAGGGCCACCCTCGACAGCGTGGCCACCAGAGCGTGCTCGGCCACCACGGCCCGGGCGTCGGAGTCCTTGAGCGAGTAGGCGTTCTGCTCGGGCGAGGAGGAGGCGTAGAGGGAGAACGGGACCGCGCCGATCCGGACCAGGGCCAGGTCCACGGCGAAGAACTCCGGGCGGTTGCTCAGCAGCAGGGCGACCTTGTCGCCGCGGCGCACCCCGAGACCGGCGAAGCCCGCCGCCCACCGGTCGACGGCGGCGGCCAGCTCGGACCAGGTGTAGCTCAGGCGGCCGTCGTGCGAGCGCACGGCCGTGGCGTCGGGACGGGTCGCCACCGTGCGCGCCAGAGCGGCGGTCAGGGTCGGGGCGAGCTCCAACGGGACGTAGTCCTCGTGGTCGTTCGGTACAGGCATGGGTCTCCTCGTGCTGGTGCCGCCCGGACGGGCGGCAGCCCGGCGCCCGACCCGCGGATGACAGCCACTGCGGATCGAAAACCATGACGCACATCACATGATCAACCAACCGTTTGGTGCCGTCAAGGGCTGTCCAGACCCGAGTTCGCACCCCGCCCGCACCCTTGCCAACCCAACAACCGATTGGTAGTTTCAGGGCAAACCCGACCCCCAAGGATGTGCATGAAGCTCTCGACCGCCCTCGACTACGCCGGTGACCCCCGAGCCGCCGCCGACTCCGTCCGCGCCCTGGAGCAGGCGGGCCTGGACACCGTCTGGGTGGCGGAGGCCTACGGGTTCGACGCCCCCAGCCTGATGGGCTATCTGGCGGCCCGCACCGAGACGGTGGAGATCGGCTCCGCGATCATGAACATCTACTCCCGCACCGCCACCGCGCTGGGCCAGACCGCTGCCGGACTGGACAACGTGAGCGGGGGCCGCACGATCCTGGGGCTCGGCGCCTCGGGCCCCCAGGTCATCGAGGGCTGGCACGGCGTCGCCTACGAGAAGCCCGTCGCGCGGATGCGCGAGGTCGTCGACATCATCCGGCGGGTGCTGCGTCGGGAGGTGATCGAGAACGACGGCCTGATCAAGCTTCCCCTCCCCCAGGGCGAGGGCACGGGTCTGGCCAAGCCGCTCAAGCTGCTCAACCGGCCCGGGCGCTCAGCCGTGCCGATCTACGTCGCGGCGCTGGGTCCCCGCAGCGTCGAGGGCACCGCGGAGTACGCGGACGGGTGGATCCCGACCATGTTCGTCCCCGAGCGGGCCGGCAGGGTCTGGGGAGACTCGCTGGCAGCCGGGACCGCCCGGCGTACCGAGGGCCTGGCGCCGCTCGAGGTCGTCGCCGGCGGGCTGGTGGCGATCGGCGACGACGTCAAGGGCTGCCTGGACCTGGCCCGGCCGATGTTCGCGCTCTACATCGGCGGCATGGGCGCTCGGGACAAGAACTTCTACAACGACCTGGTCAGCCAGCTCGGCTGGGCCGAGGAGGCCCGGGAGATCCAGGACCTCTACCTCGCCGGGCACAAGAAGGAGGCCGAGGCCCGCGTGCCGCTGGACCTGCTCGAGGCGACCAACCTGGTCGGCCCGCGGGACTACGTGCTCGACCGCATCGCGGCCTACCGCGAGGCGGGGGTGACGAACCTGATGATCAAGCCCGCGGGCGACGACCCGGTGGCGACCGTGCGCGAGATGCGGGACCTCGTCGACCGATGACGGCGCACCCCGAGGCGGCGCCACTGGTGCTGCTCTCCGTGGCGGGCGGCGTGGCGACGGTGACGCTGAACCGTCCCGCCCGGCTCAACGCGCTGCTGCCGCAGACGTTCGCCGAGCTCCGTGCCCATCTGGACGCCCTGACGAGCCGGAGCGACGTGACCTGCCTGGTGCTCACCGGGTCCGGACGGTCGTTCTGCGCCGGGCTCGACCTCGACGCCATCGACCCTGACGTGGACCCGGACGTCGAACCGGCAGGCCACGAGGCGGCCGAGACCATCGACCTGCTCGAGTCCTTCCCGTTCCCCACGATCGCCAAGATCGCCGGGCACTGCCTGACCGGCGGCCTGGAGCTGGCGCTAGCCTGCGACCTGCTGGTCTGCGCCGACGACGCCTCCTTCGGCGACACCCACGGACGCTGGGGCCTGGTGCCGGCATGGGGGCTGTCGGTCCGGCTGCCGGAGCGGGTCGGGCGCTCCCGAGCGCGCGAGCTGAGCTTCACCGGCCGCATCGTGGCCGGCAGCGCGGCCGCCGCGATCGGTCTGGCGGACCGCAGCGTCCCGCCGGACCAGCTCGACGACGCCGTCGCGGAGCTCGCCGGCGAGATCGCCAGCGGCTCCCGGGACAGCAACCGGATCTACAAGTCCCTGTACGCCGAGCGCGGCAGCACCGAGCGCACCCGCGCACTGGCCTTCGAGCGCAGCCTGCCCTACGGCCTGCCCGCCGACCTGCGCGCCCGACTGGCACCCCGCACCGGCGAGCCTCCTACCGGGTCCTGAAGTCGACCGCGACCTCGACGGGGGCCCTGGTGGTCCGGAACGCGTTGGCCAGGTGGGCGGGGTCCTCGTAGCCGAAGGAGACCGCGCACACCGTCATCCGGTCCTCGGTGAGACCCAGGTGCTCCCGCACGCCGTCGGAGTACATGGCGATCGCGGCCTGCGCCACCGAGGCCAGACCGAGCGACCTGGCAGCCAGCATCAAGGTGCCCACGTAGCCGCCGCAGTCCACGGCGCCGTACACGCCTTGGTCGCGGTCGGTGGTGATCACCGCGACGTGCGGGGCGCCGAAGAACGAGAAGTTCCGCCCCGCCTGCTCGGCCCGGGCAGCCCTGTCCTCGCGGGCGATGCCGAGGCTCTCGTAGAGCGCGAAGCCGCTCTCCTTGCGCCGCTCGTCGTACACCCCGGCGTACTTGGCGGGAATCTCGAAGTCCGAGCGCGGAGGGTGGCTCGCGGTGTAGTCGGACAGCGCCGCGGCGAACCGGGAGGTGGCCTCCCCGGAGGTGACCGTGACCTGCCAGGGCTGGGTGTTGCACCACGAGGCCGTGCGCTGGGCCAGCTCGAACAGCCGGTTCAGGGTGTCCGGGGGCACCAGGTCGGGCAGGTAGCCACGGCAGCTGTAGCGCTCGTCGAGCAGCTGGGTGAGGGCCTGCTGGGTCTGGCTCCCGGGGAGCGTCGTCATCAGTTCTGTCCCTTGATCATCGGCACCACGGCCGCGGTGTCGTACCAGGTGGAGATGGACTTCAGCAGCCCGTCCTGCACGTCGATGAAGTCGGCCGCCGGGAAGGTCAGCCGGGTGCCGTCCAGCTTGACGACGGTGGCGGTGATCTCGACCGCGACCAGGTCACCCTGGACCAGGATGCGGGTCGGCCGGTCCTCGTGGCCGCCCTCCCGGTACTGCAGCAGGATGGCCTGGTAGAGCTTGACCACCTGGTCCACGCCGGAGGCGGACATCAGGTCGCCGTGCCGGATCGTGACCTCGGGGTGGAGCACGGAGGCCAGGGTGGTCCAGTCGCGGGTGTTGACCGCGTCGAAGTACTTCGTCACCAGGGCCCGGTGCCCCTCGGCGGAGGGGGCGTCGGCGGGCGGGGCGGCACCAGGAGCATCCGCCACCTCCCGGCGCAGCTCGCGGCGCAGGATCTTGCCGTTGGCGCTGCGCGGCAGGGAGGCGGTGCGCACCAGGATCTGGCTCGGCACCTTGTAGCCGGCGAGCTGGACCCGCAGCCGCGACTCGATGAGCTCCGGGGTCAGGGTCTCGTCGGCGGTCACCACGAAGGCGATCGGCGTCTCCCCCCACTTCTCGTGCGGCGCACCCACAACCGAGCACTCCAGGACACCGGGAACGTCCTCCAGGACGCGCTCGATCTCCGCGGGGAAGACGTTGATGCCGCCGGTGATGATCATGTCCTTGAGGCGGTCCACGATGTAGAGGAAGCCGTCCTCGTCCTGGGTGGCGATGTCACCGGTGGCCAGCCACCCGTCGTGCAGGGTGGCGGGGTCGGGGGCGCCGTTGCGCCAGTAGCCGGCCATCACCGCGGGACCGCGGAGCCAGAGCTCGCCGGACTCCCCCACCGGGCACTCGACCCCCATCGGGTCCACAACCTTGGCCTCCATCCGCATCATCGGACGGCCGATCGACCCGGGCTTGCGGTCGATGTCCTCGGGACGCAGCGCGGTCGCGACGCCGGAGGACTCGGTGAGCCCGTAGCCCTGGGAGAGCAGGATGCCGTGGGACCGGAGTCGGGCCATCAGCTCGGGGGTGACCATCGCCCCGCCGGCCGAGACCGTGGACAGGGTGTCCACCCGGGTCTTGTCGATGTCGGGGTGGTTCACGATGGCCTGCCACAGCGCGGGGACCGACATGAAGACCGTGATGCCGTCCTCCTCGAACCTGCGCAGGGCGCGACCGGGGTCGAAGGCGGCGTCGACCACGGTCATGCCGCCGGCCACCATGGTGGCCATCCAGGAGGCGAGCAGGCCGGCGGAGAAGGCCAGGGGGTACGGCACGTAGGTCCGCGTGTCCCGGGACCAGGCGTCGTTGACGATCCGGTCGTGGGCCATCGCGTAGATGCTCTGGTGGGTGATGACGACGCCCTTGGGACGCCCGGTGGTGCCGGAGGAGTAGAGGATCACCGCGACGTCGGAGAAGTCCCGGACCGTACGCGCCCGGACCGCGTCCGCGGCCGGGGGCGCCTGGACCTCGTCCGGGACGAGGGTCTCCACCGAGCACCGCCCGCGTACGGCGGCGGCCTGCTCGACGTGGTGAGGGTCGTGCAGGAGCAACTGGGCACCCGCGTCCAGCAGCTGCTCTGCCATCTCGCGGGGGTGCAGGCGGAAGTTGATCGGCACCAGGACCGCACCCGCAGCCAGGACGGCCAGTGCCGAGACGCAGAACTGCCGGGAGTTGAGCATGAGCAGGCCGACCCGGTCGCCCGGCTGCACCCCGCGGGCGGCCAGGACGGCGGCGCCGGCCTCGGCACCGCGGACCAGCAGCGTCCAACTGAGGTCCCCGTCGTCGTCGCGCACCGCGACGGCCTCGGGGGTGAACCTCGACCAGTAGGCCGGAGCGTCGAAGATGTCCACAGGTCCACCCATCTATCGGATTGCGCGTGACGACATCCTACGCCTACCAAACGGATGGTTGCCAAGCCCTGTGACGCCGGACATAATCACCCTGTGCGCCCAGGCAGTCCAGCACCGACCCGAGGGCCGCACGACGACTGGAACGAGGAGCGTAACGATGGGGCATGACCTGAAGCTGGGCCTGGGGCTGGGCTACTGGGCGAAGCAGCCCGACGACGCCACCGAGGCGGTGCTCGCCGCGGAGGAGGTCGGGTTCGACTCCGTGTGGGCAGGCGAGGCCTACGGCTCGGACGCGCTGACCCCCCTGACCTGGTACGCCGCCCGGACCACGCGGATCAAGATCGGCACCTCGATCATCCAGCTCGACGCCCGCACCCCGGCGAACGCGGCCATGGCCGCAATGACGCTGGACGCCTTGAGCCAGGGCCGGCTGATGCTCGGGCTGGGGGTTTCCGGGCCGCAGATCGTCGAGGGTTGGTACGGCCGCCCGTTCCCCAAGCCGCTGGCGCGCACCCGGGAGTACGTCGAGATCATGCGCCGGATCTGGGACCGTGAGGAGCCGTTGACGCACGAGGGCGAGTTCTTCCCTCTCCCCCATCCCGGCGGCGCCGGGCTCGGCAAGCCGCTGCGCCTGATCACCGAGCCCTTCCGCCCCCGGGTCCCGGTCTACCTCGGAGCCCAGGGCCCGAAGAACGTGGCCCTCGCCGTGGAGATCGGCGACGGCTGGCTGCCGGCCTTCGTGCACGTCGACAAGTTCGAGGAGATGTACGGCGACGCGCTGGTCGATCGGCGCCCCGACCTGGACATCGTGGCGAGCGTCAACACGTTCGTCGACGACGACCTGAAGGCCGCGTTCCGCCGCGCCAAGGAGCCGCTGGCCTGGTACGTCGGTGGCATGGGCGCCAAGGGTGCGAACTTCCACTACGACGCCGTCACCCGCGCCGGGTTCGGCGCGGAGGCCGAGCGGATCCAGGAGCTCTTCCTGGCCGGCCGTCGGGACGAGGCGGTCGACGCGGTCCCCGACGAGCTCGTCGACGGCACCTCCCTGATCGGGTCCCCCAAGCGGATCAAGGAGCGCCTGGAACGCTGGCAACGCTCGGAGGTCAACACCGTGGTGATGATGGGACTGCGCGACACCGCGGACATCCGCGCCCTGGCGAAGGAGATCGACCTGTGAGCACCACCACCGACTCGGCGACGCCGCCCAGCGCCGCCCCCCGCACCGCCTCCGACCTCCGGTTCCGGCCGGGCGTCGCCGCGTGGATCACCCGGCATGCCGACCGGACGCCGGACAAGCCGGCCATCATCACCTCCGAACGCACGCTCTCCTACGCCGACCTCGAGCGACGCACCTGGCAGGTCGCCGACGCGCTCCGCCAGCTGGGCGTCTCGCGGGGGGACCGAGTGGCGGTGCTGCACGAGAACCACGCGGAGTTCATGCCCGCCACGCTGGGCATCCTGCGTCTGGGCGCCGTCTACGTGCCCCTCAACCTGCGGCTGGCCGCCCCCGAGATGGCGGCGCTGGTCGCGGACAGCGAACCGGTGGCCCTCATCACCACCAGCGGCTACCGCGACCAGGCGGCCCTCTTCGCCCGGGCGAACCCCGCCCTGTCGACGTTCTTCACCGACGTCGCGCCCGAGGACTTCCCGGGCCGGGTCGCGACGTGGCCGCAGCCGGACCAGGTGGTGACGCCCTTCGCCGTCGAGGAGTTCGACGACGACTCCGCCGCAGGGCTCTTCTACACCTCCGGGACCACGGGACTGCCCAAGGGCGCGATCATCACCCACGGCAACATCCGGTCGGTGGCAACCTCCCTGGCCGTCGACATCGGCTTCACCGGCCAGGACCGGCCCCTGGTCTCGCTACCCATCAGCGTCTCCGGGGCGATGCTGGCCGGGGTGCTGCCCTTCCTGCACCTCGGCTGCACCCTGCGGCTGCTGGAGCAGGGCACCCCGGAGGCGATCGCCGCAGCGATCCGCGACCACCGGCCCACCTACATGGCCAGCGTCCCCACGGTCTTCAAGTCGCTGCTGGACCACCCCTCCTTCACCGACCTGGACCTGACCTGCTTCAACCGGGTCCTCTCGGCCGCCGCGCCGATGCCGGTCTCGCTGATCGAGCGCTTCCAGGCCCGCGGGCTGTCGGTCTTCGTGCAGGGCTACGGACTGACCGAGTCGTGCGGCTTCTCCACCTACCTGATGCCCGAGGACGCGGTGCGCAAGGCCGGCTCCATCGGCAAGTCCCTGCTCTACAGCGACGTCCGGGTCTTCCGCGACGAGCTCGAGGCAGCCCCCGGTGAGATCGGCGAGATCCGGGTCTCCGGACCCTCCGTCATGGCCGGCTACTGGCGGCGCCCGGACGAGCGCCCCGTGGTCGACGGCTGGCTGTGCACCGGGGACCTGGGGTACGCCGACGAGGAGGGCTACCTCTACGTCACCGGCCGGCTCAAGGACATGATCGTGACCGGCGGGTTCAACGTCTACCCGGCCGAGGTGGAGAACGTCATCTACCAGCTGCCCGAGGTCGCCGAGGCCGCGGTGATCGGCGTACCGGACGACCACTGGGGCGAGCGGGTCGTCGCGGTGGTGCGCCCGCACCCCGGCACCGACCTGGACGAGGCGGCCGTGCTCGCCGCGTGCGCCCAGAGCCTGGCGGACTACAAGCGGCCCAAGGAGGTCCTGCTGGTCCGCTCGTCGTTCCCGATCAACGCCACCGGCAAGGTGATGAAGGCGCAGCTCCGGGAGTCGCTGGTGGCCGGCACGCTGGCCTGACCGGCCAGCGACTGACAGCGGTCAGCCGACCTCGAGCGGCTGGTCGCGCAGCATCCAGGTGCCGGTCGCGGCGGCGCACAGCCGCCCGGTGCCGTCGAAGACCTTCACCTGCGGCACGCAGGTGCGGCGTCCGCGCCGCAGGATCTCCACCTCGACCCGGAGCGGCCCGATCCGCGCCGGGGCCAGGAAGTGCACGCTCAAGTCCCCGGTCGCCGAGTCCTGGCCGGTCGCCCCGGTCACCGCGATCCCCGCGGCGACGTCGGCAGCCCCGGCGATCACCGCGCCCGAGACGTGACCGTCCGGGTTCCGGTGGCAGTCCTGGACGTGCACCTCCACGAGGGCTCCGTCGGACCTCACCTCCACGCACCGCAGGCCGAGCAGCTCACTGATCGGCAGGGAGTTGAACCAGCCGACCAGCTCGTCGGACACCTCAGTGGTCCCGGAACGTCGGCGTACGGCGCTCGGAGAACGCCCTCGTCGCCTCGCGGAAGTCGTCGGTGGAGGTCATCATGATCTGGGTCCGGTTCTCGACCTCGATCATCTGCTCCAGCGAGACGCCGTCCCGCGAGAGGTTCAGCAGCGACTTCGTCATCCGGGTGGTGAACGGTGCCAGCTCGCACATCTCGGCAGCCAGCCCCAGGGCAGCCTCCATCCCGTCGCCGGGCGCCACGAGGCGACTGAGGAGGCCGAGGTCCAGCGCCTCCTCGG
Organism: Nocardioides sp. 616; assembly: GCF_002930065.1. Classification (NCBI taxonomy): domain Bacteria; kingdom Bacillati; phylum Actinomycetota; class Actinomycetes; order Propionibacteriales; family Nocardioidaceae; genus Nocardioides; species Nocardioides sp. 616. Next base: position 553,054 of record NZ_POAG01000017.1, read on the forward strand.
CACCGACGTCCCGCCCGGTCAGCAGCACCTCGGCGGCCTTCTCGAAGCCGATGATGCGCGGCAGCAGCCAGGAGGACCCCATGTCTCCTCCGGAGGCGCCCAGCTTGACGAACGCCGGGTTGAACCGGGCGCCCGGCTCGCCGACGCGGACGTCGGAGGCGCAGGCGATCGACAGCCCACCCCCGACGGCCACCCCGTGCACCACCGAGATCACCGGCTGCGGGATCTTGCGGAGCTTGGTGACCAGCCGACCCACAGCCTCCTGCAGGCCGTACATCGTCTGTACCCGTCCGACGTCCGGCACCCACTCCTCGCCGGCGGCGACAGCGTGCAGGTCCATGCCGGCACAGAAGGCGCGTCCGGCGCCGGCGATCACCACCACCCGGTGCTCGTAGTCGTAGAGCAGGTCGTCGAGGATCTCGTGGAACCGGCGGAGCAGGCCGTGGGACAGCGCGTTGAGCCGGTCGGGCCGGTTCAGCGTCAGCACGGTGACGGCGCCGTGGTGCTCCACGGTGATCGAGTCGGTGTCCACCTCAGGCGAGCTCATGGCTACTCGGCCACGTCGGAGCGGAGCTCGCGCTTGAGGATCTTGCCGCTCATCCCGCGCGGCAGCGGCTCGGCGCGCAGGATCAGGCGGCGCGGCTGCTTGTAGCGGGCCAGCTGGTCCTTGGCGAACTCGTTCAGCGAGGCGATGTCCAGGTCCGGGTTGGAGCTGACCACGCAGGCGACCGGGGTCTCCCCCCACTCCGCGTCGGGTACGCCGATCACGGCCACCTCGAGCACGTCGGGGTGGGCGGAGAGCACGGACTCGACCTCGGCCGGGTAGATGTTGATGCCCCCGGAGATGATCATGTCCTTGGAGCGGTCCACGATGCGGAAGTAGCCGTCCTCGTCGACGGTGGCGACATCGCCTGTGTGCAGCCAGCCGTCGCGGAGCGTCTTCTCGGTGGAGGCGGGATCCCGCCAGTACTCCTTCATCACGCAGGAGCCGGCCAGCAGCAGCTCGCCCGGCTCGCCGGGTGCCGCAGGGTCGCCGTTGAGGTCGACGACCTTGGCCTCCTGGCCCATCAGCGGGATGCCCACCGAGCCGAGGCGGTCGATGGCCTCGTGCGCCTGGAGCTCCAGGTTGAGGCCGGAGCCCTCGGTCAGCCCGTAGGCGTTCACCATGCCCACACCGCGGGACTGGTAGAGCCGGATGAGGTGCTCGGGCACCGCGCTGCCGCCGGACTTCACGATCCGCAGGCCACTGAGGTCGCGGTCGCCGAAGTCGGGGTCCGCCGCGAGCCGCTCCAGGACCAGCGGCACCACCCCGATGAACGAGACGCTGTTGTTCTCGATGTCGTCGAGCACCTGGGAGGGCACCAGCTCCTGCCGGATCACCACCGAGCCGCCGCAGTACATCATCGGCACCGCGAAGGAGACCCCCGCGCCGGTGAAGGCCAGCGGGACGGTGACGATGGCGCGGTCGCGGTAGGTCAGCCCGTCGATGGCGCTGGCGCTGACGGCGACCCCGGTCATGTTGCCCTGGGTGAGCACCGCACCACGGGAGCGTCCGGTGGTGCCGCTGGTGTAGCAGATCATGGCCGGGTCGGAGGCGACGATGTCGAGCTCCGCACGCTGGTAGCCGTGCTCCCGGAGCGCGTCCAGCGCCCTGCCCTGGTCCGGCGGGGTGCCGACGAAGAAGATGCGCGAGGCTCCGACGAGCTCCTCCAGCGGGCCGAGCACGTCGACGAACGACGGGTCGGTGACCACCGCGGCGAGCTCCGCGTCACCGGCGGCCTCGCGCAGCTCCCGTGCGGTGAGCAGCGGGTTGAGGGGGACGAAGATGACGCCCAGCCGTGAGCAGGCCAGCAGCACCTCGAAGTGCTCCGGGGTGTTGCGGACCAGGATGCCCAGGCGGTCGCCCTTCCGCAGCCCCTCCTGCAGCAGCCCCGCTGCGAGCTGCGCACAGCTGTCCTCCAGCTGCCCCCAGGTCACGTCGCGACCCTCGAAGATCAACGCCGGTCGATCCGCCCCGAACCGCGCCCAGTAACTGGCCCAACTACTCATCCCTGACATGTTGAGGAAACTACCAATCGGTTGGTATGTTGTAAAGACTTGACCCACCCACGAGGTGAGTTCCACCACACCGACTCCCGGTGCGGACCCGAATATCGAAGGGGCACAACACACATGACGATCAACAAGGTGATGGTGGTCGGCGGCGGCGGCCAGATGGGCAACGGCATCGGCCAGGTCGCGGCCGTGGCCGGGCTCGACGTGACGCTCGTCGACATCTCGCAGGAGGACCTCGACCGCGGCCTGCGCCGCATCGACAAGAGCCTGGAGCGCATGGTCCGCAAGGGCGAGCTGACCGACGCCGAGGCGAAGGCGGCCCGCGAGCGCATCGGGACCAGCACCGACCTGGAGGCCACCGGCGCCGAGACCGACCACGCCATCGAGTCGATCATCGAGGACGTCGAGCTCAAGCAGGACGTGTTCCGCCGGCTCGACGCCGTCTGCCGCCCCGAGGTGATCCTGGCCTCCAACACCTCGCAGTTCGCGATCTCCAAGATCGCCAGCGCGACCAACCGCCCCGACCGAGTGATCGGCACCCACTGGTTCAACCCGCCGCCGGTGATGCGGCTGATCGAGATCGTGCGCGGCGTCGAGACCAGCGACGAGACGCTGGAGACGATCCAGCAGCTCGCCAAGCGCTTCGGCAAGGAGACGATCGTCTGTGAGAAGGACACCCAGGGGTTCCTCACCTCGCGCCTGATCATGATCCTGGTCGTCGAGGCCATGCGGATCGTCGAGGAGGGCGTCGCCACGCCCGAGGACGTCAACCGCGCCTGCCAGCTCGCCTTCAACCACGCGATGGGCCCGCTCGCCACCGCAGACATGGGCGGGCTCGACACCTTCGTCAAGGCGTCCGAGGCCATGACCCACCACTTCGGTGACCGCTTCCGCCCCACCCAGGGCCTGCGCGCGCTGGTCAACGCCGGCCACTACGGCTACAAGACCGGTCGCGGCTTCAGCGAGTACGGCGAGGCTCGCTAGTAGTGGCCGACCGCTCGAGCGCCGTCCCTGCGACGGCTCGACCGGCTGGCCAGGCAGCACCTGCGGCAACGGAGGGCCGCGCACGACAGGCGTACGACGCCGTCTGCGCGGCCCTCCGCCCCGTCCCGCAGGGCGCCTCCTCCTTCCTCGGCGCACCGATGCCGGTCCAGTGGGGGGTGCCCTTCGGGGGCCTGCTGGTGGCCCAGGCGCTGGCCGCCGCGACGGCCACCTCCGCTCCGGACCTCTGGCCGCGCAGCCTGCACGCCTACTTCGTGGGGGTCGGCAGCGACGAGGAGCCGGTCGACCTCCGGGTCACCGAGGTGGCCGACTCCAAGGCCACCGCCTGGCGTTCGGTGGACGTGTCGCAGGGCGGACGGCTGCTGCTGCGCGCCGAGGCGATGTTCTCCCGGGACCGGCCGGGTCCGGACCACGCACGGACGATGCCGCAGGTGCCCGCCCCCGAGGGCCTCACCAACGTCGGGGTGGACCTGGCGCCGTATCCCGGCACCTTCACGCCCTGGGGGCTCGACTCCGCCTTCGACCTGCGCCACGTGGACGCGCCGCCGCGGGTGGCCGCCGAGGTGACCGGACCTGGCGAGGCCACCTCGAGGGTGTGGCTCAAGGCGGGGGGCGCCGATCCTGGCGACCCGAGGCTGGCGGCCGCCCTGCTGGCCTACGCCAGCGACATGTGCATGCTCGACGCCTGTCTCCGACCCGCCGGGCTGTGGTTCGGCGACGGATCGGCGAGCGGCCTCACGCTGGACCACAGCATGTGGTTCCACGCACCGGCACGGGTCGACGACTGGCTGCTGCTGGACCTGCACTCCCCCGCCATGCGCGGCGGCCGCGGCCTCGGCGTGGCCGACCTCTACGCCCGTGACGGTGAGCTGCTGTGCTCCGTGGCGCAGCTGGGCTCCATCCGCCCGCAGCGACCCGCGACGCCCGGCTGAGCACCCATCCGGCTGAGCACCACCCGCCCGACCCAGCCCCGACACCACACCACTCAGGAGACACGCGATGAGCACCCAGGACCTTCTCGACCAGTACTTCGACTCCGTCAACAACCACAAGTGGGACCAGCTGAGCGAGCTCTTCCACCCCGACGTCACCATCCAGCACGGCATGAGCCTGTCCACGACGGGACGGGACCGGGCGGTCAGGCTGCTGACGGCCGTCGTCGGTCAGTTCGCCACCCACGAGGACATCCCGGTCCGCACACTGGTCGACGGCAACGTCGCCGCCATCGAGATCAAGTTCGAGGGCACCAAGCCCGACGGGACCGCCCTGGAGTTCGACGCCGTCGACTTCATCGACACCGACGGCACCCACATCACCAAGGTGGCCTCCTGGTACGACACCGCCGTCGTGCTGCCGATGATCAAGGGCTGACCTCGGCTCGCAGCACGCACCAGGCACCACTCACCAGGCACAGACAAGAGCCGCAGCCGGACCCGAGGGTCCGGCTGCGGCTC
>NZ_POAG01000017.1:557849-653442 GCF_002930065.1 Nocardioides sp. 616
TGAGCCCCGACACCGCGATCTGGTTGAGCGCCAGCTCCCGGGCCACCGGGGTGGACTTCAGGAGCCGGAGGTAGCCGAATCGGTCGTACATCATCGTCTCGTCGGTGAAGCCGCTGCCACCGAAGGTCTGGAGCGCCGCGTCGGCCGCCTTCAGCCCGGCGTCGCAGGCCTTGACCTTGGCCATGTTGCAGGCCAGCCCGGCGTTCTCCCCCGCCTCGTACGCCGCGGCTCCCCGCTCGATCAGGGCCCAGGCGGCCTCGAGGTCGACCAGCGCCTCGGCCAGCGGGTGCTGCACGGCCTGGTGCTCGCCGATCGGCACCCCGAAGACGACCCGCTGCCGGGCGTACTCCGAGGCCTTGGCCAGGCACCAGCGGCCGATGCCGACGGCCTGGGCGGCCACGATCAGCCGCTCGGGGTTGAGGCCGTCGAAGAGTGCTCGACCGCCCTCCCCCGGCTTGCCGATCAGCGCGTCCGCGGGCACCTCGACGTCGTCGAAGTACACCGTCCACTGGTTCTCCGGCACGCCGACCATCACGCCGACCTGCTGCAGCTGGAGCTGCTCGCACGGCAGCGCCACGGTGAAGATGGAGAAGCCGCCGCTCTCGGAGTCGCGCGCCACCACCAGCATCACGTCGGAGTCGTCGACCGCGGAGATGTAGGTCTTCTGACCGTTGATCCGCCAGCCGTCCGCGGTGCGCGTCGCCTTGGTGGTCATGTTCGCCGCGTTGGAGCCGGCTCCGGGCTCGGTCAGGGCGAAGCAGAACCGCAGGGACCCGTCCCCGATCGCCGGCAGCCACTCCTTCTTCTGCTCCTCGGTGCCGTGGCGCAGGATGACCGCACCTCCGATGGCCGTGGAGATGGTGAGCTTGCCGGCGGGGAAACCTCCGGCGGCGAGCCGCTCCGCGACGAGCAACAGGTCGCTCATCCCCCCGGCGCCGCCGTACTCGGCGGGCAGGGAGATCGCGGGCAGGCCCGCCTGGCAGACCTCGCGCCAGTGCTCTCGTCCCGCTTCGACGTCACCGAAGGCCCGGTCCTGGTACTTCGCGCCGAGCGAGAACGCCAGGTCAGCCAGGGCCGCGCGCTCGTCGGTGCCGATGGACTCGTTGTCCACTGCGGTCACCTGTCCACGCCCACGCTCAGCGCCACGGCGTCGGCCTGACCGAGGCCACCGCAGATCGAGGCCACGCCGCGACCGCCACCGCTCTCCGCGAGCCCGCGGGCCAGGGTGAGCAGGATGCGGGCACCGGAGGCGCCCGGCGGGTGACCCAGCGCGACCGCACCGCCGTTGAGGTTGAGCCGGTCCAGGATCCGCTTCTCGCGCGCCACGTCACCGTTGGCGAGCACCCGGGCCGAGGTCAGCGGCACCGCGGCGAACGCCTCGTTGATCTCGAAGCGGTCCAGCGTCTCCAGGTCCCAGCCGGGCTGCTTGAGGGCCTTGTTGATGGCGTCCGCCGGGGCGACCGGGATCTCCCGCGGCGCGCGGGCCGCGCTGCCAGCACCCTCCAGGGTCGCCAGCGCCTCGAGGCCGCGCTGCTCGACCCAGCTGCGGCGAGCCAGCACGAGGTAGCAGCCACCGGTGTCCTGGCCGGGCGCGTTGCCGGCGGTCACGATCGGGCCGCCGAAGATCGTCTTCAGCGACGCCAGGCGCTCCAGGGTGGTGTCGGCGCGGGGGCCCTCGTCGTGCTCCAGGCTGCCCTTCTCGCCGGCGTACGCCACGACCTCGCCGTCGAAGTAGCCGCGGGCCTTGGCCTCGAAGTAGTTCTGGTGGCTGCGCAGCGAGAACTCGTCGGACTCCTCACGGGTGATCCCGTGCTCGGCCGCGACCTCGCCGGCGTCCACGGCGACCGGCTTGCCGCCGATGTCCGCGCCGGGCTCGGCCATCGGGTCCTTCAGCTTGGGCCCGCCGCGCTTGATGCCCCAGCGGATGTTGGGGTTCATCAGGAACGCCGCGCGCCCCATGTTGTCGGCGCCGCCGACCAGGACCACGTCGCTCTGGCCGCTCTGGATGGCCCGGGAGCCGAGCTGCACGGCGGTCATCGAGGAGCAGCAGGCGCGGTCGATCGTCAGCGAGAGCCGGTCCTCGGGGATGCCGGCGCGCAGCATCGCCACGCGTGCCGGGATGGACCCGTCGAGGGCCTCCTCGGCGGGGATGGTGACCCCGTTGTAGACCTCGTCCACGTCCTCGGGACGGATCCCGGCCATCCGCATGGCCTCGACCATCGCGAAGGCCGCGAGGTCCACGCTGGCGACCTCCCGCAGGGCACCGCCGAACCGGCTGAACGGGGATCGGGCCCCGGCCACCAGCATCACGTCGTTCTCGGTCATCTCGACTCTTCTCCTCGGTCGTTGGTCGTGGTGGCCCAGGCGAGCGCGGAACGCCTCACCTCGGGCGGCAGGTCCAGGCCTGCCAGGACTGCTTCGGTGTCCCCGCCCACCAGCGCTGAGGCCGGGGACGGGGTGGGGAGCGGAACGCTGAGCTTGATCGGGTTGCCGACCTGCAGGACCTCGTCCTGGCCGGGGACCGGGACGAACATCCCCCGGGCCTGGAACTGCTCGTCGGCCGCGACCTCGGAGAAGTCCTGGACCGGCGACACGCAGGTCTCCAGCCCGTCGAGCAGCTTGGTCCAGTGCGCCAGCTCCTGGGTCGCGACCAGGGCCGCGACCTCCTCGATGGCGCTGGGGTCGTGCTGACGCGCGACCAGGTCGGGGCGTTCCACCGCGGTGACGAACTGGGCCCAGAACTGGGGCTCGATCGCCGCCACGCTGAGGTAGCGGCCGTCGGCACAGCGGTAGACGCGGTAGGCCGGACCGGCGCCGGTGACGGCGGTGGACTCCGGACCGGCGGCGTCGCCGCCGGCCATCCAGGAGCTGACGTGCAGCCCCAGCGCCCACAGCGCGGCGTCGGCCAGAGCCACCTCGACCCGGGTGCCCGGGGCGCCGGAGCGCACCGCCAGCAGGGCGGCGAGCAGGCCGATGCCGCCGGTGAGCCCACCGAGCAGGTCCGCGACCTGGATGCCGCCGGGCTGCGGTCCGTGCGCCTTGGTGCCGCCGAAGTGCATGGCGCCGGCGTACGACAGGTAGTTCATGTCGTGCCCCGGCTCCTGGTCGCGAGGACCGCCGGTGCCGTAGCCGTTGACGGAGCAGTAGACGAGGTTGGGGTTCAGGGCGCGCAGGTCGTCGTAGCCGACGCCCAGCCGCTCGGCGACGCCGGGCCGGAAGGACTCCAGCACCACGTCCGCCTCGGCGACGAGCGAGTGCACGACGGCAAGCCCGTGCGGGTGCTTGAGGTCCAGCGCGACGGACTTCTTGCCGCGGTCCAGGAAGGCGTGGGTGGCCGACGTGCCGGCCACGGGCGCACCGAAGGCGCGACCCTCCTCGCCCACTCCGGGCCGCTCGACCTTGACGACCTCGGCGCCCAGGTCGGCCAGCAGCTGGCTGAGCACGCCGACGGGCAGCATCCGGCTGAGGTCGAGGACGCGGATGCCCTTGAGGGGACCCATGCTCAGCGGTGGCTGAACTGGGGGGCGCGCTTCTCCACGAATGCGGAGAAGCCCTCGCGGAAGTCCTCGGACTGCGTCACCTCGAGGAAGATCTCCCGCTCGGTGACCAGGGCGGCCGAGAGGTCCTCGTGGGTGGCCCGCTTCAGCGCCTGTACGGCGATCCGCGGGTGCCCGGCGATCTTGCGGGCCATGGCGCGAGCGTCCTCCACCACCGAGCCGGGCTCGCTGAGCCGGTTCACCAGGCCCAGCTGCTCGGCGCGGGCGGCGTCGATGACGCTGCCCAGGAACATCAGCTCCATGGCGACCTGGGCGCCGATGCGGCGCGGCAGGCGCTGGGTGCCGCCGCCGCCGGGGATCAGGCCGAGCTTGACCTCGGGGAGGCCGAACTTGGCGGTGGGCTCGCTCAGGATGATGTCCGCGGTGAGCGCGATCTCCAGGCCGCCACCGACGGCGCTCGCCTGGACGGCGGCGATGACCGGCTGCGGCAGGTCGGCCCAGGCGGCGAGCACGCCGCCGGCCCAGGCACTGTGCTTCTCCATGCCGCCGGGCGCGGCCCGCAGCTGCTCGAACTCGCTGATGTCGGCGCCGGCCATGAAGGCCTTGGTGCCACCACCGGTCAGCACGACGACCCGCACCGACTCGTCCTTGTGCAGGCGGGCGGCGACCTCGCCGAGCCCCTCCAGCACTGCCTTGCCCATCGCGTTGACGGGCGGGCTGTCGACGAGGACCACGGCGACGCCGTCCTCGATCGTGACGGACACCGGTCCGTGGTTCTCGGTCACGGCTTCGCTCACTGCTGCCTCCAGGTCCATGCGTGCCGGTTGCCGGCAACGACGTTCACGCTATGGACCGAGGCTAGATCGGCAGATCCGCCCTGTCAACCAACCGTTTGATTAGTTAGGTTCAGGACGAGAGGGCGTCCTTGTTCACCGGCTCCATCAGGCTGGCCATGGCGTAGTCGGACATCTTGGTGACCACGTCGTCGACCGAGAGGGAGCCGCCGGGGTGGTACCAGTAGTAGACCCAGTTGGTCATGCCGAACACGGCGCGAGCCGCGAACGCCGGCTCCACGCCGTCGCGCAGCGCGCCGGTCTCGATGGCTGCCGCGATGAGGCCCCGGAACTCGGCGTCGTAGGCCTCCTGGGTCTCGCGGATGATCTTGGCGCGCTCCGGGCTCAGGGCCCGGAAGTCGCGCACGAAGACCTCCGAGAAGGTGGGGTTCCACAGCGACTCGCGCATGTGCCCCTCGATGAAGGAGCGGATCGCGGCCACCGGGTCCCCGACCAGGTCACGCCACTGGGAGTTCTCCTGGGTGATGTGCTCGTGGTTGCGCTTGATGATCGCGAAGAGCAGGTCTTCCTTGGTGTCGATGTAGTGGTAGAGGCTGCCCTTGAGGATCCCGACGTCGTCGGCGATCTGCTGCAGGCTGGTCGCGTCGTAGCCGTTGCTGCGGAAGATCTCCGCGGCCGAGGTGATCACCATCTCGTACCGGTCGAACCGTCGAGGGGTCCTGGCGCCGTCGCCCTTGTCGACCTCGTCGCTGGGGCGCACTGCTCGCTTCGCCATCACACTTCTCCGTCTTCGATGCGCCGCGGCGCCAGTTCTGGGGTGTCGATCCGACCCATTATCCAGGGTGCCGGGCCGGATCCCCGCAATTGCTCAGTCACGGGGCAGTCCGAGCGCCCGCTCGCCGATGAGGTTGCGCAGGATGTTGTCGGTGCCGCCGGCGATGGAGAACGCCTGGGCGGCGAGCACCCGCTTGAGCAGGTCGCCGGTCCCGGACCCGCGAGGCCAGAGCGCCGAGCCGCCCTCGAGCAGCTCCACGGCCAGCGTCGAGGCGCTGTGCATGGTGGCGGTCATCAGCAGCTTCGCCACCGCTCCTGCCTCCGCCGGGAGGCGGTGACGGTGCTCCGCGCCGGCCAGGTACTCCAGGTAGGTGCGGAGCGCGCGCTCGCGCAGGGCCTGCTCGGCCAGCCCCGCCCGGACCAGGGGATGGGTCCCCCGCCCGGCCGCCAGCTCCACCAGGTCGGCCAGGGTGACGCGGCGCACCGCGGTGGTGCCCATCGCCATCCGCTCGTGCTGGAGGACCAGACGGGCCACCCGCCACCCGTCGTTCAGGCCGCCCAGCAGGGACTCCCGCGGGAGCCGCACCTCGTCCAGGAACACCTCGTTGAAGTCGGTCTCGCCGGTGATCTGGCGCAGCGGGCGCACCTCGACGCCGGCGGCGTCCATCGGCACCACGAACATGGACAGGCCGGCGTGCTTGGCCGCGGTCGGGTCGGTGCGCGCCAGCAGCAGGCCGAAGTCGCACAGGTGTCCGTTGGAGGTCCACACCTTCTGGCCGGTGACGAGGTAGCCGTCACCGTCCGGCACAGCCTTGGTCCTGGCCCCCGCCATGTCCGAGCCGGAGCCGGGTTCGGAGAAGAGCTCGCACCACACCTCCTCGCCCCGCAGCAGCGGGGGGAGGTAGCGCTCGCGTTGCTCGGGGGTCCCCATCGCCAGGATGGCCGGCCCGATCATGCCGATGCCGATCCGGAAGAGCTTGTCCTCCCCCGCGCCGGTCGCCCGGGTCTCCTCGAAGAAGGCGTCCTCGTACGGCGCCGGCAGCCCGGCGCCGCCGTACTCACGGGGGTAGGTGATGCCGGAGAAGCCGGCCTCGTGCAGCGCGGCCTGGTGGCGCTTCCCGGCCGCCAGCCCTTCCGCGGTGGTGCTCACCGGACCGGGCCGCACCTCGGGCGCCTCCCCCGCGGCGATCGCCGTGGTGAGCCAGGCCCGGGCCCGGCCCCGGAACGCCGCGAGCTCGGGAGTCTCCAGGGGCGCCGCCGTGGGTACGCCGTCCTCGATCGGGTCGGCGAGCGTCGTCAGGTCCAGCAGCCGGCCCAGCCGCACCGAGCGCGCCCCCGCCACGCCCCGGCCGGCGGCGGCGCGGCGGTAGAAGAGGTGGGCGTCGTGCTCCCAGGTGAACCCGATCCCGCCGTGCAGTTGGATCCCCTCGTGCGCCATCCGGGCGAACGCGTCCTCGGTCACCAGGCCGGCCGTCAGCACGGCGGCCTCGGCCCCCGGTGAGCCGGGCTGCTCCGCGAGCAGCCGCACGGCCGCATCCACCGCCGCGGTGGCCGCCTCGATCTCGACGAGGCGGTCGGCCAGGTTGTGCTTGACCGCCTGGAAGGAGGCGATGGTGCGGCCGAACTGCTCGCGGGCCAGGGCGTAGGCGGTGGTGATCTCGTGGAGTCGGCGGAGCGAGCCGAGGCTCTCCGCAGCCCGCAGCACCGTGGCGGTCGTCGCGACTTCGGTGAGCCGCTGGGCGGCACCGGCACCGGCACTGGTCAGCCGGGTGGCCGGGGTGTCCCGCAGCCGGGCCAGGCCGGTACGACGGGTGAGGTCCAGGTTGTCCACGTCGTGCCGGTGCAGCCCGTCGGCGTCGGGCTGGACCAGGAAGAGCGCCACCTCGTCGCCCTCGCCAGCTGCGGCGTCCGCGGCGTCCACCCGGGCCGCGACCAGCAGCACGTCGGCGGAGTCCAGGTGCTCCAGCGGGCAACCCTCGCCCTGGAGCCGCCAGCCGTCCGGTCCGGGCTCGGCTCGCACCAGCGCGGGGTCGAGGCTCAGCGCCACCACGGTGCGACCGTCCGCGACCTCGCTCAGCAGACCGCTCGCGGCTCTCGGCTCGGGGTCCTGGTCGGCGCCGAGCAGGAGCAGTCCGGCCAGCCACTGCGACAGGTACGGCCCGCCGTACAGCACCCGGCCGGCGGCCTCCGCGACCACGGAGGCCTCCCGGATGCCGGCGCCGAGCCCGCCGACCTCGGCCGGCAGCAGCAGCCGGGCACCGTCGAGCTCCTGGCAGTAGCGCCGCCAGGTGCGTCCGTCGTAGCCGGGTCCGACCTCGAGGTGCCCGCGGAGCGCGGACAGCGGTGCCTGCTGGTCGAAGAACGCCTGTGCGGCGGCCGCCATCTCCGGGTGCACGGTGCTCGTCACACGCGCTGGATCAGGGTCGCGGTCCCGAACCCGCCACCGCAGCACATGGTGACCAGCCCGATCTCCTTGTCCGCGCGCTCCAGCTCGTGCAGCAGCGTGGTGATGAGGCGGGCGCCGCTGGCGCCGAGCGGGTGGCCCAGGGCCATCGCGCCACCGTTGACGTTGACCCGGTCGCGCTCGGGCTTCAGCTCCCGCTCCCAGGCGAGCACGATCGGGGCGAAGGCCTCGTTGACCTCGAAGAGGTCGATGTCGTCGATCGACATCGAGTTGCGCTCCAGGATGCGCTGGGTGGCGGGGATCGGTCCCTCGAGCATCAGCACCGGGTCGCAGCCGACGGTGATCGCGTCGAGGATGCGGGCCCGGGGCCGCAGGCCCAGCTCCTGGGCCCGGCGGGCCTCCGCCACCAGGACCGCGGCGGCCCCGTCGGAGATCTGCGAGGAGCTGCCGGCCGTGATCCGACCGTCCTCGCGGAACACCGGCCGCAAGCCGGCCAGTCCCTCGATCGTGGTGCTCTCCCGGATGCCCTGGTCGCGGGAGACCTCCCCGGCGGCGGTGCGGACGGTGGTGATCTCGGCGTCGAAGCGGCCCTCGGCGACCGCCCGAGCAGCGAGCCGGTGGGAGCGTTCCGCGAGCTCGTCCATGGCCTCGCGGGTGATCTGGTACTTGTCGGCCACCCGCTCGGCCGCCTCGCCCTGACCGACCAGGGCGTGGTGGGCCAGGAGCTGGTCGGTGAAGGGGTCGCCGAAGTCACGCTGGATGGCGGGGCCGGCCGAGAAGGGGATGCGTCCCATGTGCTCCACGCCGGCGCCGAGCATGACGTCCGCCGCGCCGGAGGCGACTGCCGCGGCGGCCATGTTGACCGCCTGCTGGGAGGAGCCGCAGGCGCGGTCGACGGTGGTGGCCGGGGTCTCGACGGGCAGGTTCTCGTGCAGCCAGGCGTTGCGGGCCACGTTGGCCGACTGCACGCCGAAGGGCTGGCCGCAGCCCGCGGCCACGTCGTCCACGGCCGAGGGGTCGATCCCGGCGCGCTCCAGCACCGAGGAGTAGACGCGCCCGAGCAGCGCCACCGGGTGCACGTCGGCGAAGACCCCCTTCTCCAGGTTGCCCTTGCCGATGGGGGTGCGGGTGGCACCGACGATGACGGCCTCGCGGCCGGTCAGTCCTGTCATGGTCTCTTCTCCGGTCTGCTGGTGGGGATCGCCGCCGTGAGCGGCGGTGAGGGTGCGGGGGCGCCCTACGGGGCGGGTGGGATGAGCTCCACGGGGGGCTTCTCGCCGAGCCGGCCCTGCGGGATCGGCAGGTACTCGGGCCGGGCGTCGCGTGCCAGGGTGGCTCCGGTGGTGACGAAGTCCCTGCCGGCCAGCGAGCGGGTGGTGATCTCGTCGGCGTCGTCGAGCGCCTCCCACAGCGTCGACTCCTGGGCGCGCTGGGCCTGCCACTTGATGACGCCCATGGAGACCGCGGAGCTGTTCTCGACCAGGTTCCGGGCGTAGCGGATGGCCGCCGGCAGCAGGTCTGCCTCGTCGTGCAGCTGGTCGACCATGCCCAGGGCGTGGGCCTCCTCACCGGTGATCACCCGCGAGGTGAAGAGCAGGTCCAGCGCCCGGGAGTGGCCGACGAGGCTGGACAGCAGCCAGGCCAGTCCCTGCTCGGCGACCAGCCCACGGCGCGCGAAGCCGGTGCCGAACTTGGCCTCGCGGGTGGAGAAGCGCAGGTCGCAGGCGAGCGCGAAGACCAGCCCGATGCCGGCGCAGGCGCCGTTGACGACCCCGATCACCGGCTTGGCGATGGTGCGGGCGACCAGGAACTCCCGGCCCGGCATCTCGACCTTGTCGCCGTCGCCGAGGCCGCTGAGGACCTCCAGGTCGGCGCCGGCGCAGAAGCCGCGCCCCGCCCCGGTGAGCAGGATGACCCGGATCTCGTCGTCGTCCGCGGCCTGGTGCAGCCTGGCCGGGAGGCCCTCCTGCATCGCCGGGTCCATGGCGTTGAGCCGGTCGGGACGGTTGAGGGTGATGATGCCGACGCCGTCCTCGACGGTGAGGGTGACCGCCTCGGCGGCGGCTGCGGAGAGTCGGGCGCCGGTCACGTGTAGAGCTCCTCGATGACGTCGTTGTAGAGCGAGGCGATCTGGCCGCGCCGCATCTTGGAGGTGGGGGTCAGCTCGCGGCCGGGCAGCCACTCCCCTGCCACGATGTGGAACTTCTTGATCTGCTCGGGCCGGTTGAGGCGGGCGTTCCCGGCCTCCACGCCAGCCGCCACCTGGGCGCGCACCCGCTCGTCGTCGGCCAGGGCGGCCAGGGAGATGTCGGCAATGCCCTGCTGCTTGGCCCACCCGGTGACGTACTCGGTGTCCAGGACGATCAGCGCGACGGTGTAGGGCCGGGCGTCGCCGAAGCAGCAGACCTGACCGATGAACGGGCTGGCGGAGAGGATCGCCGACTCCACGGTCACGGGGGCGATGTTCTTGCCCGACGAGCTGATCAGGATCTCCTTCTTGCGCCCCACCACCCGGAGGTAGCCGTCCTCGTCCAGGGCGCCGAGGTCACCGGTGTGCAGCCAGCCCTCGGGGTCGATGACGTCGGCGGTGGCCTGCGGGAGGTTCAGGTAGCCCACCATCACCGCGGGGCCCCGGAGCAGGATCTCGCCGTCCTCGGCGATCTTGAGCTCCATGTTGCGGCTCACCTGGCCGACGGTGCCGATCCGGATGCTCCCCGGGTACGACGCGGTCCCCGACGCCCCGCTCTCGCTGAGGCCGTAGGCCTCGCCCATCGGGATGCCGATGGAGTGGTAGAAGCTCATCAGCGGGCCGGGGTTGGGGGCCGTGGCCACCACCGCGACGGTCAGCTGGTCCAGTCCCACCGAGCGCTTCCACGGCATGAAGAGCTCCTCGCGGGCCCGGATCGAGGCCTCCATCAGCTCCTGCGGGACGGGCTGCTGGGCCTGCTCCAGGTCCACCCGCTGCTGGCTGTCGGCCAGCGCCTTCTCGGCGTCCGCGCGCTCCGGGCCGTCCAGGCCGAGCAGCCAGGTGTCGAAGGAGGCGCGGAGCTTCTCGAAGATGCGGGGCGGGGCGAAGAAGTAGTGGGGGTGGATCTCCTGGAGGGCGGAGATCACCTGGCGGGGGTCGTCGACGGTGACGATCTCCCAGCCCTGGACGAGGGCGATGACGTAGCCGCCGAGCCGCTCCCCGACGTGTGCGGACGGCAGCCAGGAGACGACCACGCTGCCCTCGGGGATCCGCTGGGCCTCGAGGGTGGCCTCTGCGGTCGCCAGGAAGTTGCGGTGGCTGATCATCACGCCCTTGGGCACGCCGGTGGTCCCGCTGGTGTAGATCAGGGTGAGCAGGTCGTCGGCCTGGGGCCGCGCGACCTCGGACACCTCGGTGCCGCGGCCGGCCTCGACCACGCTGTCGATCGAGGACCAGCCGGGGAGCAGGTCGCCCTCCAGCTGCACCCGGCGCTCGGGCAGGTCGACCGAGGCGATGGTGCCCATCAGGGCGGGCTCCGCCACCACCAGGGTGGCGCCGGAGTCGGCGAGGGCGTGTGCCTGCTGCTCGGGCGAGGAGGTGGCGTAGAGGGAGAACGGGACCACGCCGAGCCGGACCAGGGCGAGGTCGATGGGGTAGAACTCGGGACGGTTGCGCAGCAGCAGGGCGGCTTTGTCGCCCCTGCGGAGGCCGAGGGCGTGGAAGCCGGCGGCGAGCTCGTCGACCTTCGCCGAGAGCTCGCCCCAGGTCCAGCTGAGCCGGCCGTCGTGGCTCCGGACGGCCGTCTGGTCGCCCCGCATGCCGACCATCCGGTCGAAGGCGTCGGTCAGGGTCTCGGGCAGCGGCAGCAGCTCGAAGGCTTTCGTTTCCATCATGAGGGCTCCTGGGTTCCGGGATGAGGTCACGCGGTGGCGGGAGTGCCGAGGTCATCGACGCCGAGGACGGCCTCGAACCCCTCGGCGACCTGCTGAGGGGTCCAGTCCACGTCGCTGCGCAGCACCCGCTCCGGGGAGAGCGCCCAGGGGGAGATCTCCTGGATCTCGCCGCCCCGGACGGCGAAGACCCGGCCGGTGACGGTGGTGCTCTCGGCTGCGAGGTAGGCGACCAGGGGTGAGACGTTCTCGGGGCTGAACTCGTCCAGGGCACCGGGGGCGACCGGTGCGCGCATCAGCTCCCCGATCGGGCCGGGGGTGGACTCGGTCATCCGGGTCCGGGCGCCGGGGGAAATGGCGTTGACGCGTACTCCGAGTCGTCCGAGCTCGGCGGCGGCGACGATGGAGAACGAGGCGATGGCGGCTTTGGCAGCGCCGTAGTTGGCCTGGCCGGGCAGCGCCAGGTAGGTGCCGGAGGCGGACGTGGTGTTGATGACCGAGGCGTTGACCGGCGTGCCGGCCTTGGCCAGGGGCTGCCAGTAGGCGACGGCCTGCCGCACGAGCGCGAAGTGGCCCTTGAGGTGCACCGCGATCACCGCGTCCCACTCGGCCTCGGTCATCCGGTGCAGGAAGGCGTCGCGCAGGATGCCGGCGTTGTTGACCACCACGTGCAGGCCGCCGAAGGTCTCGGCCGCCCGGGCGACCAGGCGACCGGCGCCCTCGAACGAGGAGACGTCCTCGTGGTCGGCGACCGCCGTACCGCCGGCGGCGAGGATCTCCTCGACCACCTGCTGGGCGGGGTCCTGATCGCCGTCGACGGAGCCGTCCAGGGAGCCGCCGAGGTCGTTGACCACCACCCGGGCACCTTCGCGGGCCAGCAGCAGGGCGTGTGCCCTGCCGAGCCCTCGACCGGCTCCGGTCACGATCGCCACGCGTCCCTCGAGGGTTCCCACCGACTGCCTCCTCGCCCGCCAGGGCATTTCGATCTGCACCGCCGCGCACCGCGCCGGCGGTCGCTCGCTGCGACGCGCGTCACACTAACCAATCAACTGGTTGGTAGGCAAGGGCCTCGTCTCGCTTGCTCGGCGCTCTCGGCCAGGTGGGATGAGCGACAAGGCGCGGAGGAGCCGCGCACGAGTGGCGCATCTCGGGCAGACTGCGCGACATGTCCCTGCCCCCGGCCGCCTGCTTGGACCGTCCGACCACGACCGGCCGGTCCCGCCGCACGGTCGTACGCGGGCCCGAGGACGTCTTCGTCTTCCCCGTCGATCCGCCGACCGGCCCCCCTGCCGTCTACCGCATCCACTCCCCCGTCGGCAGCGCCTCCTCCTCCGCCGGCACGCACGACCGACCGACGACGAAGGCGCACGGCGTCGACCCCCAGGCCGAGACCCCGTTCCTCCTCGGGGCGGCGCACGGGGCCAACACCGAGCCCACGTCGCTGGAGTCCGCTGCGGGCGGCCCGCTCGCTCTGCGCCGCACCTACTTCCAGTCCACCGAGGTGAACCTCGCTGTCGCGACCGCAGCCGCGGACCTGGCCAAGAACCGGACCCCGTTCGTCTCCTTCAAGCTGCCGACCACCTGGGACCGGATGGCCGCAGGTGACGGCGACGCGTGGGCCCGGGACGCCGCGCGACGACTCGCGGCTGTCGGCGAGCCCGGACGCGAGGTCTGGGTCGTCCTGCACCACGAGCCGGAGAACGACCAGGCCGACATCCGCCAGTGGACCGCCCTCCAGCAGCGGCTGGCCCCGATGTTCGACAGGCCCGGCATCCGGTTCGGCATCTGCGTAACCGGCTGGAACCAGTTCCACGGGGAGCCCGAGTTCTCGTTCGAGGCGATGTACCCCTACGGCGCCCCGATCGACTTCGTCGCCCTCGACGTCTACCAGACGTACGGCGAGCTCAAGAACCCGACGAAGTGGTCGGACCTGTCCGACTACTGGCGCCGGATGGGCGCCTTCGCCGCCTCGGTCGGGGTGGACTGGGGACTCGGCGAGTTCGGCATCACCGACGAGGGGTTCGCGGACCCGCGCGGTCGCACGTTCTTCACCGACACCGTCACCGGGATGAAGGCTCACGGTGGCTCGTTCGCGGCCTACTTCGACTCCCACCTGAACACGGGAGGCTCGTCGCTGGCGCTCAGCGGCTTGAAGCTCGTGGCGTGGGCTGCGGCGGCACGAGGGCTGCGCGACTACTGACGGTCCAGGTCGCCGCGGGTCAGCCCACCTGGAGCGATCGGGTCGAGTTCCCCCAGATCATGCGATCGACCGCGCTCACTGCGCTGCCCGGGTCGGAGGCAGTACCGAGGGTCAACAGGAGAGGCACGTAGTGCTCCGTGGTCGGGTGGGCGACCGCCACCCCGGGCGCCTGCGGTAGTCGGTGAGCGCGTCGACGTCGGCCCGGCGAGCGCGTCGACGGCCCACTCGTCGAAGGCCTGGGTATGCGCGGCGAGCCGGGAGTCGCGCATGACCGCGAAGCTGTGGGCCATGAAGCCCGAGCCGATAACGAGGATCCCTTCGTCGCGCAACGTGCGAAGCCGCTCGCCCAGGGCGAGGAGGTCGACTGGGCGGAGGCTGGGCATCGAGAGCTGCGCGACGGCTACGTCGGCGGCGGGTACATCGCCATCAAGGGGATGAAGGCCCCGTGTTCGAGTCCACGGCCGGCGAACTCGTGGACGGCACCGCCCGGCTTCAGGAGGCTGCTGAGGCGGCGGGCGAGGTGCGTGGCGTGGCGTCCGGCGACAGGAGGACCAACGTCACGCTGACCGACGACGGCTACGCCAAGGCGGTCGAGGCAGCACCGGACCATGGCGCCCCCACCTAAGTCGCCCGGCACGGCGCGACCCTCGCCGAACTCATGGCACTCGGAGGTCATTCCACTAGCCACGCCGCCCTGCGCTATCCACAAGCCGCATCTGATCGCCTCGCAGAGCTGGCGCGGAAGCGAGCTGCAGCACGGGGCTGGAAAGGAGGTACGAAAGCCACCCATGAAGCGCGTGATCCGGAGGCCCGGACCTGAATCTGCGGCCCATTGCCCCTTAAATCTCCCCGCCTCGTCCATCGCCCGGAATGCGTCGACACCTCCGGCAGGAGGCGCAACGTCAGACCGCCACCCTCGACGAGATCATCACGATCGTGTCGACCATGCTCGAGCGAGACCGGCTCATGGTGCTCCTGGCCGACAGCTGCGCCCTGCGCTTCGGCGAGCTCGCCGAACTACGACGCATGGACGTCGACCTCAAGAACGCCGTCATCCACGTCAGCCGCAGCGTCGTCCGCTCCGTCTCCGCCGGCGTGGTGGCCAAGGCACCCAAGCGCGAGGCCGGGAGCCGCGACGTCCCCATCCACCCGACATCACCGAGCACAAGACCCAGCATGCGGCTCCCGGCCACCAGGGCCCCATGTTCCTCGGCGCGAGCGGTGACTACCTACTCCCAGCGCGTTCTACGGCAAGGTCTCCAAGAGGGGACGCGGCAAGCCGGAAACCCAGGGATTCGGTTGGTTCGAGCCCGCCGCCTCGCTGGGCGTGAGCACCTCTGCTTCCACGATCTCCGCCACGGGTCCTTACCGAGGCGGCCCGCCACAGGGCCACCCTCGCCGAGCTCATTGCACTCGGCGGCCACTCAACCAGCCACGCCGCCATGCGCTACCGACAAGCGGCATCCGACCGACTAGCAAACTTGCGCGCAAGCGGGGCGAAGCGAGAGGCAGGAGAGTCGAATCTACGCGCTGAGTGGTCTACACATATCCAACCAATAACGGTGGCGCCGCGTTCGTGAGAGGCATGCATCCCCGCCGCGTCAGGGGGCGGAACCTGCCGAACGGCCTGCGCACCGACCCTCGCCTTGGACGGCCGAGAGATGGGGTTCTGGACCGGCGAGCCAACAGCGCTCACCGGGCGACTGCCCAGACGCGCAAGCAGTACCTCGCGGGGCGCTACACCCGCGGCTGGCCGAGGCCGGGCCGTCGCGTCAGTCGGTGCGACGCAGAGACTCGTAAAGCAATGCCCGGGCCGAGGCGTTCAACTCGATGTCCCATGGCGACATCGGACACGTCCCACCCGTCGACCGGGCCGCCCGCCGAACAAGCAGTATCCGTACGGCAGGAAGGCAACGACTACCAGCCCCCCGACTACCGACGTGTTAGTTCAAAGCCTCCACTGACCCGGCACGAGACAGTCATCGCTTGGTTCGGGCACTCAGAACCGTGGCCGCATGCAACGATCGCCACATGCAAGGCAACCCACGCAGCATCGCAAACATCCTGAACGCAAGCTCGGCCTACCGAATTCCGCCTTACCAACGGGCGTACCAGTGGGAGGCAGAGCGCTGGCAGGGGCTGGCCCACGATGTTCAGCAGCTCACGATGAAACCGAAGGGCGATCCTCCACACTGGCTCGGAATTCTCCTTCTGAGCGACGACACCGGAACCAAGCATCCCGGCGACGATTCCGTTCAGAGCTACACGGTCATCGACGGCCAGCAGCGCCTCACCACGACGATCCTCTGGCTCGCCGCACTCGCGCACCATGCGAAGGACAACGGGAGGGCGATCAAGCTCGACGTTTCCAAATTCGCCGCATTGCATGTTCAGGAGATCGATCGACTCCCGTTCAAGGTCGCGTTGGAGGGCAAGTGGCGACTCGCAAAGAATGCCCCGCTTCTCGGAAAGCGCCCACTGCAAGCCTACGCATACTTCCGATACCTCTTACACTTAGGCACCGATGCGTTGGCGGAGGAGGAGTCCGTCAAATACCAACAGCTCATGCCCGAGAAGGCAAAGGGGTCGTACGAGGCCCAATGGGACCAATTTCTCGCCACAAAGCGCGGCTCGGGCGTCCCACGCGGCCAGGCGGTGGACTGCGAACTGTTGGCTCAAACCACCCGCACCGAGATGTCGCTCTTCAGCCTCATTCACGACCCGAAGACTGACGAGTCGCAAGCCACGATCTTCGACACGCTCAACGGCATGCGCACTCCGCTCGAGCCGCTCGATCACGTCCGCAACTCTCTGTTCGTCCGCCTGCCCGAGGCGGACGCAAAGGATCTTTACGAGAAGGAGTGGAAGGATACCGAGGATGCCATCCGCAACGTTCGTATGAAGCGGATGGCCTCCGAGAAGGTCTTCCTATACGACTACCTGATCGCGCACGGCGAAAAGCGTCGTCAGAAGGCCCTTAACGCCAATCGGGGCGCCGCCCACTTCAGCGTGATGACGCGCAACATGGATGGGGACGCGCTTCTGGAACTTCTTCGAGAGGATCTGTTGCCAAGCATGGCCTCCTGGCCTGTTGTCGTGCGCCAGTCAGATACCTACCGGCACGCTGGAGTGAAAGTTGAGATTCCAGTCGCGGCAACGCAGCTCCTAACGTCTCTGTACGACCTCTCTGCGAACCCGGCCAACCCGATCGCGCTCCACTTTGTCACGCAGTTCGCGCTTGGCAATGTGGAAAGTGACGAACTGGTGGAGGCGCTCCTGTACGCGGAGGCCTACATCGTGCGCCAGATGCTTGCGGGAAAGTCGCTATCACCTTTGCGCGCCAGGATCATGGACGTGATGGGCAAATTCGATCGAAGCATCGTTCCCGCCGATCTGCTCACCGAGCTACAGGCATCGGTCTGGCCGACCGACGACGAGATCAAGGACATCGCGCACGAGAAGCCAGCGTACGCCGACCTGGGTGCGAGGCCGGTGACAGCCATCCTGCGCGGCATCGAGGCTGAGCTGAGCGGCGCCGGTTCGATGTTCTTTGTTCACGGAAAGAAGCCAAATGAGTACACGATTGAGCATCTCTTCCCGCAGAAGCATGCGAAGTGGGACGCCGATATTGCGGCGTGGGGCGCTGATCCGGCGGATATGAGTCACCGGTTACATGCACTCGGAAATCTGGCGGTAGTCACTGGCGCACACAATTCGGCAGTCGGCAACAGCACGTTCGCCGATAAGAAGGCCTACCCGACGAAGCCAGGCAAGAAGGTCGCCCCCATGGCAATCAACGCGGGGTGGCTAGCCGAACCGCAATGGACTGAGGAGGAGATCGACAAGCGAACGGACGAGTTCATCACCTCCGCTCTTGCACGCTGGTCTTTCTGAGACCGTTTTCGGTGCGCTCATGTCCAGACCGGGCAAAGTCCGCTCTGGGGCCATTCGATAGACCTGCAGCCGTCTTCAGTTGCGGCTCTCCTCGCACCCATCAGTCTGCTCGGCCTTGGGAGGTAGACACCCTTGAGGTTGAGCTGGCGCACCTTTTCGGGATGTCGACGACTGCGACGAAGAGTAGTGAACCGAGTCTCAGGGAATCTCTTGAGTGCCGCCCGCAACCGTCGAACTCTGCAGCCATCTGGGCACCCCGTCACCCTTCGATCCGACTCCGAGCAACGCCAGGCGACTCACGATTCCGTGCCGCTGAGGAGGATGCACTGGGCACATCCGTCGGCATCAGTGGAAACAATGCTCTGGCCGCAACAGTCGCAGGCTGCCCTTCACGCTGTAAACTCTTGCCCGGTATGGCCAGCCGTGTGGACACGTCGGGTCTTTGTCTTTAGTCGAGGGATCTATGTCCCCAGCGCGCCTCAACAGGCTGGAGACGGCGTGCGCGAAGGCCGGATTGACTGTTTTCACGAGGTCCCCCTGTTTCACGTCCAGGAGACCGCCTGTGGATGTGATCGTGGTGGATGCCGTGAAAGCTACGTTCTCGAAGCAGGGATCCACGAATTGCACGCTGCAGCCCACCTCTTGAAGTTGACCGATCAGAGCCCAGGAGTCTGGGGTCGATGCCGGAGGAAATCGGAAATAGATTGCGATGTTCGCCGCGATCGCTTCCCGTAGGCGTTGCATAGTGTGGGCTGAAATCTCGTCTGGGATACGCGTCGACCAGATCATGACCCAGCCTGACGTTGCACATTCGAGAAGCAGATCCAGCGCATCGCGAGGCGGCATGTTCGAGACGTCTGGACAGGCAGGTGCTCGGCTATCGAGTAAATCGCGCGCGTCGACAATATTTCCCAGCTGGTCAATATGTTGGACGACCTGGCTCAGGATCGATTCCCTCGGCAACTTTCGTACCCGATCCATGTCGGCCACAACGACCAGTTGATCGCGCGACCTGGACAGTGCGACATTCAACAAGCGCGACCCCTCATCTTGGGTCGAGAACGCGTTGAACCAGAGCGCGGGCTTTGTTCCGCCCATGCGTCCCTCCGTCATATCCCAAACGATGAGGTCTCTCTCACCGCCTTGGAACCGGTGGACGGTGGCCGCCTCTCGTCTCGCCGAATCACGGCCGACGAGTGTGCGTAGGAGAGAAGCTTGGGGACTGAATGGTGAAATGAGCCCCAACGGAACGTCCGCAGCAACCTGATCCAGAAGTGAAGCGACCACTTGAGCGTGAACGACGTTGTACCGCGAGTGCAACCCACCGCGTCGGCCCATCCATGGGGCCAGGCCCGAAGTGTCAATTAGGGCGACTTCACCCATTGACTGGATAGGTCTCCGCGGCGGACGCGCTGGTATCGACGAACCACTCGTGAGATTGACTTCCGGGTAGAAGTGGTCTCTCACGATGCGTTCAATTTTGCCTCGCATCCGGTGTTGCACTCTCAGCGTGACCATCGAGCGAGGGGGTACTCCGTTCGAGACCGCCGCCACTATGCCTGCGGTCTCAAAGATGCTCTGCCTTAGCCACCGCTGGGCCGCAGGCTCGGTGGACTGCGCGATTGGACCGAGCTGGCGGAAGTCGCCCGCCACAATCAGGTGACCATCTCCGAGACCCGCTGCAAGTACGGCCAGGTCCGCAGACACCATGCTGGCCTCATCGAGCACAACAACATCGAAACGCTGCTTCTCGAGATCCTGCAGGTACACCCGGTGGACCGTCGAAAAGACCACGCCTGCGTCGGACACGATCGCGTGGCGAACTTGATTCACCAACGACTCTACAGCGCGCCTGCGATCCACCAGGGTCCCCAATTGTCGGATGGTCGTGGCGAGTTCTTCCTCAAGGCCCGTCTCGCGGATCAAGCGGAGGAGTTCTAGCAACTCTAAGTCCGGATGACCCAAGGCGCCGGAGCGTGCGGCGCCCAAAGGGTCACGCACGATTTGGTCGAGTTCACTGATTCGCGCCCGCGCGGCTGCGATTTCTCGGCGACAAGTAACAAGCTGGTCTCCGGCCCCGACGCCTAGGTGGGCAGCAATCGCTCCCACTGAGAGACCCTTATCGCTCGACCGCTGATCCATGTCTCCACCGAGCCGCACCACAGCCCCAGGCGGCAGCTCGGGATCGACTGAGAGGTATTTCTCCAGCGCCGTATCCACCGCTGCGTTGGTGTTCGAGACGAAGAGGACGCGCTTGCCGCTGCGACGGAGGCGTCTGACCAGGTGGGCCAGCGTCGTCGTCTTGCCCGTGCCTGGAGGCCCCCAGAGCCAGGAGGTGCCTCCAGTGAGGGCAACGTCGTGGAATTTTTGTTGTTCGGCGCTCAGTGCGTCGTCAGGCGAGGTCTGGGATACGGAAGTGTAGACAGCATCGGGATCGACCAACGGGGCCATACCGGAAGCAGCATCAAACCAATCGCACCCTTGAGAGAGACCACTGAGCAGGTCGAATCGACGTCTCAGCAAGAATGAACTGTCCAGCAATAGCGTTGCGGTCGGAATTGCATTTGGCGGCCGCCCCGACACCCATGCGGTAAGCGACGTGTCCGACATGTCGAGCACTTCGATCTCAACGGGGGGGGCGGTGCCGTACGCCAGCTGCAAGGCACCCCCGTCCACCACAGCCGTGTCCAGGACCGCGTCGAATCTGACCGTGTGACCGTGCTTGGTCAGTGCGAGTAATACACCCGCCCCCAAGTAGATGCGCTGGCCTGAAGCGGTACGGTCCGACTCGCGTATTTCGAGCTGGAGTGCCTCCTTCATCTCACTCAGGACCTGGCTCCACTCGGGGTGACTGCGCCTGGAGGTCGCGACCTTTCGAACTGGTCGTTGCCGCGTCAGTACGGGGTGGTGGAGCACGTGTTGCAGGCTGTCAGGGAGTGCTTCGAGGCTGGCGGTCAACTCTCCGCCTGACGTGTCACGCCGGTCTTCGACGATGTCTATCTGAATGACGGGATTGATGCTTTCGTCGCACAGTCCCCGTAGGCAATCTGTCCACTCGCCGAGCAGAAGCAGGCCACCGTCGTTCGCGTTGATCGCTCGTATGGCGGCTCGCCACATCGGCGTCGTTCGCACGGCCGCCAGCTGAACGACTTCCGGGCGCGCTAGGAAGTCTTGGACTTGGTGGGCGGGCAGCTCGCGGCAACGAACGGCGCCCCACACCATGAGCACACGCCTGGGGTTGCCGTCCCCTTCCCAATCGGGAGGGAGCTTGCCGGACAGGCCCAAGGATTCCGGTGGCATGCCCTCTAGTTTGCAGAGGTATTCGGAGCCAGGTGCGAATTTGCAGGATCCCAGCCGTCAGCCCGTCACCTTTTCGCCGCGTCGAGTGCCCCGATTCGGGCAGCACGCCCCATGTGTTTAACCCGATCGCTTAACACCCCAGCCGTGTTCGCTGCCCCGTTACGTGTAGAACCTCCGCAGCATCGGGACCTGGTCGGCCCGTGATTCACCGACGGGACGCGAACGCCTCTGCGGCGCGCCGATGCTCCCCTCCCGTCAGCGACCGCAGGCGGCCAACGAACCCCTGCTCGTCGACTGCAACGCTCATCACTATCTCTTCTGCAGAAGAGATAGTGATGAGCGCGTCACCCGTCTCGACCGAGGCGCCTGAGGGCACCTGGACGCGATGCTCGACCGGCCACCCCATCGCCCGCGAGACCTTGATGCGAGTCGCTTCCTTCTTGGCGTCCGCGGTCTTCTGGTACTTCGACAGCAGGTCGGGGAGCAGGGCGCTGTGCGTGGCCACCTCGACGCCAGCGATCTTCAGCGATGTTCCGCGGCTGTTCGCGACGAACTGGACCTTCCCAAGCGGGGCAGCCCCTCGGCGCGCGACGCGAACCGCCCACGATGCCGTCAGGTCGTCCAGCTCCAGCGAACGGAGCTCAGCCGACTCTCGTGACAGACCGCGAAGGCGACCAGCGAGCACTGCAGCCACGATTCGGGTGGCGTCATCGGCGCCAGTCTCCTCGTCCGACCAGGCGAGCAGCTGGTCGAGGTCCTGGCGGAGCAGAACCAGGAGAAGCGCCTTGGCACTGACAAGCGCACGAGCCGACGGGCGGAAAGGCTCGAAGTCGACCTCGACGTTGACGATCGAGCGGACACGACCGAAGTTACGTACCAGCGCGTCGGCCGCATCATCGGCCAAGCCAGCATCGCGGACCCGCGCCTCCACGGCGTCGAGCACCTCGTTCGGGCTCCACACTTCGGTTACGTCTCGGTCACCCAGGACGTCGTAGGCGGCACGGAAACCGACATGGTCCGGCTGCGCACTGTCTGGTCGTGGGCGAACGTCCGGCGAAGCGTGGTCATCGAGGTCGAGCCACTGGAGCCACGAGGGCACGCGCGCCGATGCCGGCACCTTGCTGGCACCAAGCAACGCCGCCACGAGAGCGAGTTGCTCGCCGGAAGTGGCTGAAGCGACCGCCGCGTTGATGGCTCCGCGGATTCGGTCAAGGCCGCGCCAATCGACCGCAGGCGCAGGGCTCGGAGCACTGAAGGTAGTTGGAACTGCCGCCTCATGCATGAACAGGGCTGGCGTGACATGCAGCAGCTCGTCATGTGCATGGACGTTGCCGTAGCCTCGAGCGAGGTGCTCGCGTAAGTCTCGCTCAGAGGGTAGGTGGATCGCAAGCGCGTCCGAGAGTGCAACCGCGGGCACGAAGACGACCGGGGCATCCGTCTTCACCTTCCCGGCGACGTCGAGCGGGAACTCTACGATAATCGGCGCTCCCGCGCCGCGCTCGGTGGTCACCGCTTCGATTTGCGCGGACGTCGGCGCATGACGAAGAAGCGGAACCCAGCCGGGGGTCTCCTGCAGGAGATCGGCGTAGTACTTCTGGAAAGACTCCCGAGGGGCCACGAGCCGAGTACTCAAGATGCCGTTGAGGTTCATCCGGTTGGTCAGGAAGTACAGCGTGCTAGCGGGCGCGGCTGGTTGGCTGCCGGGTGCGGCCTTGGCGACCGATGACTCGTTCATCTCGGTCATGTCAGCCCCGGACTCTGACGGCTCCTCTGCGATTGCGCGCTCGTGGATCGGGAGCGGTTCCTCACCTTGCCCGGCGACCAGCTGCTCCACCGCCCGTGCACCTGGGCCCAGCGCCCTATGGGCTCGACCGTCACCATCGCCAGCGCTTGATGCAAGCTCCGCGGCGTTGGAGGCCTTCGCGGCTTCAAGCGGAGGCAGGCTCTGCTGGTCGTCGTTCGGGCCATTGAATGGAAGCTGATCGTCCTCGCTCACAGTTCGCGCACCAGGCCTTTCAAGTCGCTCAGGATCGGCGGGAGTCCCCCACTCCCGCTGTATGAAAGATGCAGCTCGTCCCGGGCGCGGGACATCACCACGTAGAACATCATCCTCGTTGCCGCGGACGTCGGGTCAACCGAGTGTTGCTGGAGCTCTGGCACGAAGAGCGTGTCGAACTCCAGACCCTTGAGCGAACGGAAGTTCACGATGGTGACGGCGGGGATATCGAAATCGAGCGTCTTGTGCTGTTTGTTAGCCGAGGCGTACATCTGTATGGGCACCGGCAGTTTGCGCTCTTCGAGGAGGCGCAGGAGTCGGTACTGCATTCGCTTGTTTTCGCAGGCGATGCCGATGATCAGGTTGGTGCGAGAATTGACGTAGCGCGCGACGAAGTCGGCCAAGTCGGTGTCGGAGTCGTAGCGACGCAAGGTTGGCTTTTCACCGTGCCGAGTAGGCAGCTCCGGGATGCCGGTCGGCGTGCCGGAATAGAACTTGGCCGCCACCGCGGCAATCTCAGCCGTGTTGCGGTAGTTCCGCTTGAGCTCAAGCTGCTCGTCCGCGCTGATGGCCTTCGCGATCTCCTCGAGAGTGGTGTTCTGGTCGGACAGCTGTTGGTTCTCGTCGGCGAATACGGTGACGTTCTTGGTGAAGAACCGGGTGAGTCTGTAGAAGCCGAGCGGAAGATCCTGTCCTTCATCGACGAGTAGATCTGCGAGTGTGCCGGGGTTTGGTGGCGCCGCGAAGAACTGGCCGGTCATCTCCGCCCAGTCGTGGGCGTAAGAGTTGCCCTCCAGCGTCGGTGGCTGTTGCTTGAAGTGCTCTCGCCAGAAGCGCCAGATCCAACTGTGGAAGGTACGGACAAAGCCGGCGACTTCGAGGGTATCGGCGGCCTGTGCGGTGTACTGCTGCAGCACGTTGTTGTACATGAGCAGGGCGGGCTCGCGGTCGTCGAACGTCAGCACCTGCGCTCGGTAGAGCGCCATGACGGACTTGCCAGTGCCGGGCGGGCCTGAGACGAGATAGTTGCCATCCAGGTCGAGGTTGTAGATGAGGTCTTGCTCCTTGGAGAGGTCCTCGAAGGCTGGCAGTCTCAAGAGATCCCTCTGATCCCTGCGCCAGCTGCTTCGATGGCTGCGCCGAGCACGTCTTGAAAGAAGCCGGGCACCTTGTCACTACCAACGACGAGAACCCGGTCGAGTAGATAGTTGCCGCTTTCGCAGCTCGTCTCAGCAACCAGCGTGCAGGCGTGACAGGCCGCGAAGTTGAGGCTGGCGAAAGTCGAGGCAAGGTTCTCGCTGCAAAGAGGATCAGACGAACACCACATGGCATCTTGCAAGGCCTCCAGCACGATGCCCTGCAAGTGCGGCGGCTCGCCTTGGCGCACCAAACCGCCCAGCGTGCCTTCCGAGTCTCCCGCGGCGGTGTAAATCAAGATGCCCGCCTGCTTGGACGCTCCGCCGGGGTCCGCTGAGCTCCGGGCGTAGATGCGCTCACGGAGGCTCGTGGCGGCGTAGCCGGACTCGAATGCGAGACGCCGAATCAGAAGGTGCGCGAACGTGTGCAGGAGGACGTACCGAGGCGCGAGGACCGGACCGGTGCGCTCACGTAGTCGCGGCTCCATGAACGATGCGTTCAGCCTCTTCTCCAGCTCCAGGACGCGATCACGAACGGCACCCTGCTCCTCCCAGACAGCCAGACGTCCCTCGTCCAGTGAAAGGAAGATCCCTTCGCCGCGCACGTCGATGGCGGGCAGCCAGTCGACCGTGGCCTTGTGGTTGAGCGCTACGGGCACCAGCTTGTCGCTACCCGCCGGGGTGACCCGGTGGAACCCTTCGAGGGCCCGCACTTCGCGGAGGCGGTCAGCCAGCACCACCTTGTCGACCCGGTCAGCCAGGAGCGAGGTGACCCTGGTCTTGGTGGTCTGCACCAGGTCGACGTGCCTGGTACGGAAGTGCGGGTCGTCGGAGTTGTCGATCTCCGTCAGGAAGGCCGCCCATTCCTCTCCCAGGAGGTCACCCGGCGTCGCCTCGACCGTGGTGGCCTTGCCAGCCTCACGCTGCTTCTCGTCACGGACCAGGCCCTTGACGTACTCAGGCGTGACGCCGTGCGCCTTGACCAGGGTCTCGACCATCATGTCGAACATCGGGGCGTCCTCGTTCACGCCCAGCAGAGGCCGGAAGAAATCGTCCGCCTTGATCGCGAGGGCCTTCGCGCTCTGGGAGTCTGCCCGTGACGCGTTGGGGATCTCGATCGACGAGTGCACCAGTGGGAAGTGGACATTGGAGGCGCCTCGCTGGACTGCCAGCGGCACCTCGTCGCAATCCGCGCGCTCGTCCCAGCGCTGCCAAGGCTGCCGGCCGTTGCAGGTCACACCGATCGACTTGAGCGATCCCTTGCTCGTGATGCCCATCAGGTTGCGTCGGCTGTGGCAGCTGTGGCAGTGGACCTGGAGCGTGTCGAGACCACCCGCTCCCTTGCCCGAGACGGACTCGAAGAAGAGGTTGTCTTTCTGACACTGCCGCGCTTCGGGACTGGTGTTGCGTGAGTGCGCCCATCGCTTCCAGTCCAGATCATCCATGTGCCCGTTCGGACAGATCTGGATCCAGCGCATGGGCACCAGCTGCTTCTTGCCGGGACAGCTTCCGCAAGTCGGCGCCTTGTCCGATTGCTCGAGCGCCCGCGTCCAGCGGGTCATCCGCCGGCACTTCTGGCAGAACAGCCACGCTGGGAAACGGGCGTAAGGCACACCTGCGGACGGAGCAGCCCAGGCATTGCTGGCGACGGCTGGGGCGGCGCGGAACTCCGAGACACCGAGGACAGCGGCCAGTCGCTCACTCTGGATCCGTTCACCGCGCGGACCCCAGCGGAAGGTGTCACACGCGACGAGCGACTCACCCTGGAGATCGAAGATGGCGCCGACACCGAACGGGACGATGGTCTGCGACTGCCGAATCTTGCGTTGCATCAGTCCCCCTTAGCGGCAGCGCCGCCGCCGCTGCGCGCGACCTCGATGAGCGACTCCAAGTCCACGTTGCGCATCGATCCGAGCGTCTGCCAGCCAACCGCCTTGGTGTGGAACTGACGGATCAGGTTGATCTGGCCCTTGCCGTTTGGTTTGTAGTACAGGAGCTTGCTCTCCTGGTCTGCCCGTTCAGCGCGCTCGACCCAGTCCTCAATGAACTGGTCGAGGTACTGTTTTGCGCCCTGCTTCTCACGCAGCTCGACGCGTTCGACGACATCGACCAGCCTGGCGGCCATGTCCTCGACCTCGGGCCGTCTGTCCAAGATCTTGCCCGCGCTCCCGTCCGACTGCATGCCCAGGCGATGGCGGGCCAGGATGACCAGTGCCGCGTGGAGAGCGCGGTCACGCGACGGCGGCGAGTACGGCGTCACGCTCGTGGGCTCTACGTGGCGATACAGAGCCGAGTGGAAGGCACGGAAGTTCTCGTAGTGCGAGCGATCGCGCGGCTTGGTTGAGCGGAACAGACCGAAGACCAGACCCGGGGCCGTCGAGCGACCGACTCGGCTGGTGGCCTGGATGTACTCGGCTGTCGCCTTGGGCTGCCCGTTCACCAGCATCAGGCCGAGACGCGGGACGTCGACACCGACCGACAACATGTTGGTGCTGGCAAGGAAGTCGATCACCGAGCCGCTCAACACCGGCAGATTGAGGCGCTCCAACAGGCGGGGCTGCAAGGCACGTGGCACAGACGACGACAGCTCCTCGACGTCGTACTCGCGGCGCGGTCGGTCGACGACCAGGCTGCCCAGCCGGGCATTGATGTCGTCGCGGGCGATGGTGACGGTACGGCCGAGCTCGCGGAGCGAGCTGTGGTAAGCCACCACGGTCCAGTAGGCGTCTTGGGCGTCCCCTGTCAGACCGAGATCCACTGGTGCCTGGAGCAGCGCCGCGCCGGTGTGCACGACGGCAGTGTCAGAGGTGTGACCCTGCGCCATCATGCCGACGTAGAGCCGCCCCGGTGTCTTCTCGTCGGCTCGGGCGAAGTAGGAGTCGTCGGCGTCGATGCCCGACGGCGGGAACAGGTCGACCCGCCGCCCGAAGAGGCCCATGATCTGAGCGGAGGCGCGACGGATCGTCGCCGTACTGGAGATGACCTTCGGCGGACGGTCGTCGACCTCGCACAGCAGATTGATCGCCGCCTCGTACAGGCCGACGGTGGTGCCGAGCGGTCCGGTCAACAGGTGCAACTCATCCTGGATGATCAGGGTCGGTGGGCGGTTGCCTGCGCTGCGACCGAACAGCACCCCGGACTCGGGCACCCAAGCGAGCTGCGCGAACTTGTCGACCGTCCCAAGCAGGAACGTCGGAGGCGCGTCGTAAAGCCCGTCGTCGATGACCTGCACCGGGATCTGCTCGTGAAACTCGCACTTGGTGGACGGGCAGTTGAACGCGAACGAGCGGTCGGTCGACGTGATTCCGTAGAGGGCGTCGTTTTCGTGGTGCTCGCGCGGGACGATCTCAGTGCCACACCAGGGACAACGGTCGAGCAAGAACCGCTCGTCCGTCTCGCCGGCATCCCGCAACTCCTCGAAGCGCTCACGTGCCTTGGCGTACCGGTTGGGCGATGTCGCCTCGCCGACCCAGAGTCCGACCGAGATCGGCTCGTCGCCCAGGTCGGAGCGCTGGCGGCGCAGGTACTCACAAGCGGCCGTGGTCGAAGCGGTGCGCTTGAACTGGTCGGCGGTCAACAGCGACAGCGTGTACCGACTGACGACAGCAGTCCCACCGCCCGTGTCACCGAGCACCAAGCGGCGGCGAAAGATCTCGAACGCCGCTACGAGCAGATACGCCTCGGTCTTGCCTCCACCAGTCGGGAACCAGATCAGGTCGACGACCTCGCGATCGTCATGTTGGTCGTCAACCAGGCCACGCAGCGTCGTCAGGAAGAAGCCGAGCTGGAACAGTCGCCAGCTCGCGCCCGGCCCGTAGGTCGTCGGCATATCGGGAGCCGCGCCAACCGGTCGGCGGGAGCCCGCCATGTCCTTCTGGCTGTGGCGCATCTGGAGCAGCATTGCGCGATTGGCCAGACGGAATGCTTGGAGCACCTTGACCCGATCTGGATGGTCCGTGAAGACGCTGGCCCCGTCGCGCATGCGCTCCAGCGCACGCTCCAAACGCTCGATGATCGACGTAGTGGCTCCCTGATAGCGATCGTCGAGCCCGGCTGCCTTCTTCTTGACCTTGCCGATCCAGTCCTCGTACGGATCAACGAATGCGTTCAGCTCGGCCTGCAGCACATCCGCCGAGATCGCCTCGTCGGCCAGCCAGGCAACGTCCAACGCCTGCGCAGCGTCCCCGTCAGCACTGACCCGCGGCACGACGTGCGACGGCATCACCTCGGAGCGAACCGAGGACACGACGCCTTCATGGGACGACCACTCCGGGGAGCAACCATGCCCGATCGCGTACACCTTGGCCTCGCGGTGGACCAGGCGAAGTTCGCCCTCCTCCGGGTCATGAGAAGCCAGGGCAACGCTGGGGTACTCCAGCACATGGAACCCAGCCGGCACCGTCACGTCGAACTCGACCTGCATGAGCATCTCGTCCCAGTGACGCTCCGGCCGCTCGTCATCCGCATGGCGCGCGTTGACCAGTGTGATCGTGACCAGCGAGCCGTGCGGGTAGCTGCGCCAGCGGACGTGCACCTCCGCCTTATCGCCCCAGACCTTGGTGGGCTCCTTGTCGGTGGCGCTCACCTTGACGGTGGCCTCATCCAACTGGTGACGACGCCAGATCTTCGAGGAGCCCTTGGCCTTCTGGCGTGGATCCTCTTCCTCCAGCCCCTCAGTCGCCCGCCCCTGAAGCGACAGCTCCTTGAGAACTTCCTCGGCGACGGCGCCACTGAGCGTCTCGTACTCGGCGGCGCGGGCCCGCACCGTGAGCTCAGGCGCCGTCGTGAAGAACGACAACCCCTGAGAGGCAGGCAGGAAGTCGTTGGCCGCCGAGACCGGATCGTCGCTGAACTGACTCTCTTCGCCTGTGTCGGTGGCGGAGGTCTCGTCGCGCTCCTCGCCCTCGCTCTCCACGTAACCTTCGAAGGCGACCTGACGCGGGAACAGGATGCCCATGAGGTAACGGCGGTTCGGGGGATCGAAGATGATCTCCGCTGGACCATCGAAGGGGCCGACGAGTTGCCGCCTGACGTAGGCCACGAAGTCGTCTCTGATCTGGATCAGGTCGGTCATACGGCTGCCTTCTTGTATGCGTTCATTGCACCGTCGAGGTGCTGCTTGAACAGCTCACCGAGCTGCTTGTTGACGTGGGGCGAGGTAGCCACCCAGAGGCCCGCCCGCGGGCGGCTGAGGGCGACGTAAAGGAGATCCAGTTCGGTCTCCGTAGTGACTGAGTCGATGTCGACCACGCAGACGAAGCGGTTCTCCATCCCCTTGATGTCCACGGCAGATGACCAGGTCATGCCTCCGCCGGGCCACACCGAGGCGAGGGCTGGCGACATCTGCGTCAGGCGTCCCTTCCGAGCAGCGCGCAGACTCTTGGCGACTGAGGTCTCCCACTCCCCGCGTAGCGACACGAGGGTGATGTGCTCGGGGGCCACCTCTTGCTCCGCAAGGGAACGCAAGTGCCCCTCAAGGGCGGCCAGCTCGGCCTGCTGGTCGTCGACCGCGACGAAGACGACCTCGGGGCCGGTGCCGGCGGTTGCCACTCCGGTATCTGCCCCGGTGTACGCCCGAGTCTGGAAGGCAATCTCACGAGTATTCCGGCAGTTGAACTTCAGGGCTGGCTTCACCGGACCGAACGACTGGACGAAGGCCAGCGCGTCCGGGTCGAAGTCGCCGTACAGGTGTGCCTGACTGTTCTGGTCGAGGAACATCGTCCAGCGCCCGTCGGCCCAGCCACCGACAACCGCTTGCTCCAGATGATCCAGGATGTCGAATGTCATCAGGTCCTGCGCCTCGTCGACCACCAGCACGTCGTAGGGAGTCACGTCGCCCAGTTCCGAGACCGCCCTAACCTCGACCGCGGTGCCCTCCAACGTTCGAGTGGCGAACGCCGCCAATACCTCGCTGCGGCAAGTGAAGAGCACACGTTGCCCGAGTAACGCTTGGCGTCGGGCCACCTCAGCCGCGAGGAAGGTCTTGCCGGTGCCAGCGCCACCACTACAGATGACCCGGGGCTCATCGCTAATCAAATCGAGCCGGGCGTACTGCTCGTCGGTTAAGCGAACCATCGCCGCATCGAGCAGGCTCGCCCGCGCGTCGAGCAGCGGCGAACGGTCGAATGAAGGTCGCAGATCCTGCATCACGCGAGCGCGCAGCTCCTTGCTGATCGGATTCTTGCTCACCTGCTTGCCGAGCCAGTACTTGCTTGCTCGGTCGATCGCTTTCCCAATGCCTCGATCGAACGGACCTCTGCCGCAGTAGGTGTCGTCGTCCCACTCGAAGCTGCTCGCCAGATTCACGTCGGGCGTGACAACCAGGCAGCCAAAAGCAACGTGGTCGATCTCTACACCGAGTCGCTCCTTCAGGCGCTCCCGCAGGGCGTACATCGCCGTCTGGACTTGTTTGAACGGGCCCTCACGCGAGGTCCGTCGGTGCCCCGCTCGATCGCTATACGTCCACACGCCATCGCGGCAGGAGACCTGGCCACCCTTGACCTCGACCGCGAGGATCAGGTCATCGAGAATAAGCACAAAGTCGAGTTCGGCCGTCAACTTGTATTCATGGTGTGGCAGGTTCAGCGAGTGCAGCGCAGCACCGCTAAGCGCGGTACCTGCCAAGGCTTCGAATACCCGACGTTCAGAGGTGGTGATGCCCTCCGTCCCGAGTTCTGTCGGCACCATCCGCAATGATCTGCTCCATAACGTTCGTGTGACGCCAATAATGCCGATGAGAGTCCGCTGTTGGGGCCGTTTCGGAAGAAGGGAGGCCAGAATGGACATGGAGTACCTGTCCC
Organism: Nocardioides sp. 616; assembly: GCF_002930065.1. Lineage (NCBI taxonomy): Bacteria > Bacillati > Actinomycetota > Actinomycetes > Propionibacteriales > Nocardioidaceae > Nocardioides > Nocardioides sp. 616. The sequence goes on from NZ_POAG01000017.1 coordinate 588,503, forward strand.
GCGTCCTCATGCGCCTTCGGCCCTTCGTGCGCGACGGGGCGATCCGCCGCACACGCCTTGAGCGAGTTCTCGGAACCCTAGAGATGCCGTCTGACGCAATCCGGCCAGAGGTCGAGCGCCTGCTCACCAAGGCAAAGATCCGGATCGACGAGGACGATGTCCAGGCACCGGCCACGGTCCCGTCACCGGCACAGGCACCGGCGCAGCCCCGTCCGGCAGAGCCTGAAGAGGACCGACGCGAGGGTCCTCCTGCCACTGACGCCGAGCGAAGCGAACCGCTCGACTGGAGTGAGCGCCAGTTGGCGGTGAAGGCAGCCTTGGGCCGCATCAAGGCGGATCGCCATATCGCCCATCACGCCTCGATCCTGCTGACAGCCCAGCAGGAGGTTGGACTGGCCATCCTCATCCGCGGTCGCTCAGGGCGCCCGCTGGAGCAGGGCGGGTTTGCCTCCCTGACGGGTGAGGCACGCGACGCGGCCGAGTGCCTGTTCCTGCACAACCAACGCTTGGTGCACTCCGTCGCCAAGAAGTACCCGCAGACCGGCATGAGCTACGACGACATCGTCCAGCACGGCATGACCGGCCTCATCCGAGGCGTCGAACTGTTCGACCCCGAACAGGGCAACAAGTTCTCGACCTACGCCATGTGGTGGATCCGGCAGTCCATCACGCGCGGCATCGCCAACGAGGCCCGGCTGATTCGACTGCCGGTCCACATGGTCGAGAAGCTCAATAAGGTCTGGGCGGTTCGGGCGCGCCTCACGGTAGCCGGCGAACCGCCGTCCCTATACCAGCTGGTGCGAGCCTGTGAACTCAGTGAGAAGCAGGTGCGCGAGTGCCTGCAGTTGGGCCCGCCGGACCTTCTGTCGCTCGACATAAAGATCGGCGATGGCGAGGCGACGTTGGGGGACGTGCTCGACAAGGCCGACCCGGAGCTGGATCCCGCCCACCAGGTCGAGTACCTGCTGCTGCAGGAGCAGTTGGGCGCCGTCCTCGACACGCTCAGTGACCGCGAAGCCGGCGTTATCTCGATGCGCTTCGGTCTGACCACCGGCGAGCAGATGACCCTGGACGAGATCGGCAAGGTCTACGGTGTCACGCGTGAGCGTATCCGCCAGATCGAGTCCAAGACCCTCGACAAGCTCAAGCACCGCTCCCGCAGCCACGTCTTGGAGCCGTTCCTCTACGGCGGGAGGTAAGCGTCCTAAGGAGAATCAGGCGGAGGGCGAAGGCGAAGCTGTTGAACCGGAGGGCGCGCTCGTCCCCACTAGGACGTGAGTTCCTTCAGCCGGTCCGAGTTGGCGACGATCGAGGGCTGCGACCTCGTCAACTATCGCTGTGCAGTGGTCGCCGCCTAGCGGCGGTCGCCGGTTTCATCGACCGCACGAGGCGCACAGCGATTCACTCGCCTTGACCGGATCCAACCGGACGGTCGACATCCGCTACTACAGGAGCGGCGTCTTGTTGAGCGAAAACCTATGTTGCCCTCGCACTGCAGGTCTTGCGGGCATCGCGTGCTCGCTTTAGCTCGCCCGGGACTGCTGCACGGATAGGTGACACCGACAGGTCCTAACCAGATGGTTGGGGCTGGAAGGATGTCCCCGTGACGAAGCCGTACCCCAAGGAGTTCCGCGACGACGTGGTCCGCGTCGCGAGGAACCGTGAGCCCGGTGTCGAGCTCTCCCAGATCGCCAAGGACTTCGGGATCCACTTCACCACCCTGTACACGTGGATGAAGAAGGCCGACATCGAAGAAGGTGAACGCCCCGGGACCACCGCAGTCCAGTCGGCCGAACTGCGTGAAGCCAAGAAGCGGATCAAGACCCTCGAACAAGAAGTCGAGGTCCTCAGGCGGGCCGCGGCCTACTTTTCCCAGGCCCATCTGCCGGGAAAATGAGCTACCCGCTCGTCCGCGACCTTGCCGCTGACGGAATCCCAATCACGGTGACGTGTCGGGTGCTCAAGCTCGCCCGCCAGCCCTACTACCGCTGGCTCGCGAACCCGATCACCGCCGCGGAACTCGACGGGGCCTACCGCGCGAACGCGCCGTTCGATGCCCATCGCGACGATCCCGAGTTCGGCTACCGGTTCCTGGTCGATGAGGCCCGCGACGCCGGCGTGATGATGACGCCACGAACCGCGTGGAAGATCTGCTCGAGCAACGGCTGGTGGTCGGCGTTTGGGAAGAAGAAGAGCGGTGTGAAGAAGGCCGGACCGCCAGTGCACGACGACCTCTGCGCAATCACCGATGAGAAGGGTCGCACCCGGCACGAGTTCACCGCTGATGCCCCGAATCGGCTCTGGATCGGGGACATCACGGAGCACTGGACAAGTGAAGGGAAGCTCTACGTCTGCGCGTTCAAGGACGTCTACTCCAACCGGATCGTCGGATACTCCATCGATTCGCGGATGAAGTCACGACTGGCCGTCACAGCCCTGAACAACGCCGTCGCCCGGCGCGGCGACGTTGCCGGGTGCGTGGTCCACACCGACCGAGGATCCCAATTCAGGAGCCGGAAATTCGTGCACGCCCTGAACCGTCACGACATGGTCGGATCCATGGGCAGAGTCGGGGCCTGCGGCGACAACGCCGCCATGGAATCCTTCTTCGCCCTGCTGCAGAAGAACGTCCTGGACCGCCGTTCCTGGGCCACCCGTGAAGACCTGCGGATCGCGATCGTGACCTGGATCGAGCGGACCTACCACCGCCGCCGCCGACAAGACCGTCTCGGCCGGTTGACCCCGATCGAGTTCGAGACAATCATGACCACGCCAGCCACTCAGGCTGCGTGACTAATCACTGTCACCTGATCGTGCAGCAGTCCCGTCCGTCCGCCTACACGGTCGCTCGTCCATGACTGTGACCAGCAGTGACGCGGGCACGTCAGGAGCTACCGTAGGTAACCGAAGTCCCGTCGATAAGTTCGTTCTCCCACAAGCATCCACACCCCGTCCCGGCAACGGGATCTCATAAAAGGGATGATCGTCCGGGCGCCCGTGTAGCTCGTCCAGACAGTCTATGGTGAGCTACGGCTGCCCGTCCCGTTCGAGCGCGGCTGTGTCACGGGTAACAGGCCCCCTGAACGTGCCTCGAGACACTCCGCTCTCCCCTCTGGAACAAATATCCCCGCGCGCGTGTTTCGGCCAACTAGTGCGTCGCTGTGGGGATTACGTCCCTACATCTCGGGTGCTGGTTTCGCCATTCACCGGCGCGCGAGGGACTAGGTCGATAGATTTCGGTCGTGCCCCGAGTTCCGCAGCCACCACTCGCTCAGCCAGGGGACGAGTGTGTCTCTGATCGATCGGGCGCACCCCACACGATCTCCCATCCTGACGACGACATCGACCTGCAACAGGTTCTCGCGTGGCTCCGGAGCACACCCGTCGAGCAGTTAATGACCGGTGCTGTGGTCGAGGCGGTCGAGTACGTTTTGGACGGTGCCAGGACGTTTCGGTTCGACCTTGATGCGCCGGAGGTGGATTCCGACGAACGGCGCACAGTCGGAGTCAAGCTTCAGTACCGGATACTCGAGGCTTTCGAGCTTCCGAAGGAGCGACCGCTCGATACCACGATTCTCGGCATTCCCGTCGAGCTGAAGGCCACAATCGGCGGAAACTGGGCCATCCCACGGGAGGGCCAATGCGAGATCTGCTGGCTGACGCAGGTCGACTCCAAGAACGACCGCTTCCGGGTGTTCCTCATGCGCACCCACCGGGGCTGGCTGAACGAAGGCAAGAACCAAGACGCGAAGCGCACGATCCGCGCCGACGCTCGCGACACCTTTGCAACCGTCCTGCTCGACTGGACGCCCCTCCCCCGGAACCCACTGAAGGATCTGACGCCCGAGCAACTCTCCGTCGTCTTCGAAGCACGAGTCGGCATCAAACGACGCGTGACGGCGCTCTTCGGCTTTCTTCCCGAAGTGGTCATCCCCCGTTTCGCGATCGAGACCGTCGCCGCCATGGCAAAGGACCCCCTTCGGCGCGCGCGACAGGCTAAACCGGACGTCTTCTTCAGCCACGAGCTCGTGGTCCTAATGGGGACCTGGACACCCCAGCGCGAACTCGCTGCTCGCCACGGATTCGACTTGTCAGGGGACGCTTGGGTCGCGATTCACCCGGAGACGCTTGGGGCCGACTACGGAACAGCCAAAGCGATGATGGAGCGGACGGGCAACTGATCGAGTGGCAGACACCCCGGACTGTTCGGCTTTGTCACTCACGAGATGTACGGCTTGACTTGCCGTGCTATCGCGCGTGCAAGGCCCGACGGGACGGCGTTGCCGATCTGCTTCGCTATGGCGATTTTCGAACCGACCCATAGATAGTCTCGCGGAAAGTCCTGAATTAGCGACGCCTCGTAGTGGGTCACGACCCGATTGACCGACAGCTTCGGATTTCCCTTGACGAACCTCGGGTCGTCATCGCGACGACGTTTGCCCGGTACCCACTGCGGGTGCAGATAAGCACCCTTCTCAGGCTTGAAGAACTCAGTACGGATCGTGTGCGACGGAAAGTCCCAACGCATGCGGCCCATGACGTCTGTAGTGCCGGTCGACTTCTCTCGCCAGCAGCGAGGAAGGAGTTCCGTCGGCACGTCGAACCTGCCACCGCCCGGCGGCACGTATGAGTATCGCTCGAGCGACAGAGGATTCGGGTTCCGCCGAAAGTGAACGTCGAGCCCTTTGAACACTCCTGGCATCGCTTCACCGAAGAACTCAGTGAGCGAGTCAGGCAGTTCGGTTGAGTCCGGTCGGGTCGGAAGTCCCTCGATGACATCCTGCACCGTCTGCCAAGACTTCAACCCCTTGGCACCGCCTCGAGCGTGGGTGGGGGCCGGCAGATCGATCTTGCCGACTCTCGAGCCGATGACGATGGTTCTACGCCGACGCTGGGACACGCCGTAGTCGGCAGCGTTCAACACACCGTACGAGATCTCGTAGTCCTTCAGAAGGCCGTGCTCGACCTCCCCTACAAGCATCTGGAACTCAGGCGACTTCGCGAACCGATCGACATTCTCAATCACAAACACCTGCGGCCGCGCAGTCCGGATGAATCGCATGTACTCGCGCCAAAGCTGATTTCTCGGATCACCGAGCGCCTTGAGGCCAAGGTTCGAGAACCCTTGGCACGGCGGACCGCCGATCATCAGATCCGCGGTCGGGATCTGACTCTCCTTCACCTCTGCAATGTCACCAGGAATGACATGATCCTCACCCCAGTTCGCCGCGTAGGTGGCGGCAGCGAATCTGTCCCACTCGACGGCGAGCACAGGTTCAAACCCTTCGCTGGCGAAGCCCACCGTCATGCCACCGCAGCCAGCGAAGAGATCGATCACGGTAGGCTTAGTCATGACACTAGATGGTAGGTCTCGGCACCGACATTTCTCGCAACCGCGCCGCTGCGTGGCCTCTGTGACTGGTGTGGGGTGCCTGACCTGCAGCCCCCTGACTGGGACGAACAGGTGGACTACTCCGAGACACTGTGAGTATGAGTGAGTCGTGGGCGTCCTCGCCGGGGGTGCGGCGTGGCATGCAGGCGAACCGCGGACGAGATACGAAACCCGAGATGGCTGTCAGGCGCGCGGCGCATGCAGCCGGACTCCGTTACCGGGTCGATTTCCGACCACTCCCGCGGATCGATCGGAGGGCTGACTTGGTGTTCACTCGCGCAAAGGTGGCCGTGTTCGTGGACGGGTGTTTCTGGCACGGGTGCCCCATCCATCACACGGTCGCGAAGTCGAATGCAAACTTCTGGGCGCGAAAGGTCACCCGGAACCAGGAGCGCGACGCCGAGACGGATCAACTGCTTCACGACGCCGGTTGGACCGTAATCCGAGCGTGGGAACACGAGCCTGTCGACGGGGTCATAGCTCGCATCTTGGTCTCTGTTCGACGCACGTGAGTGCTGGCCACCGCGGAAATGGTTGGCGAACACCTCGACTGTCCAAGGGAGTAGGCCGGATGTTCATCCTGGCGGACCAGAGACACCGACATATCAACACCAACGCGGCCAGTCCAAGCTTCATCCCGTCCCAAGCCCGTAGCAAGACCAGGAGGTTGAGCCATTCAGGCGCCCCCGTGCGCGATGGAGCTGGCGACGGCGTGCATTGCCCGGCTACGTCCACGAGTACAAGGTCGAAGGGCGCGAACGGAGCCTTGTGAAGGGAGAGTTCGTTGCCTGTCAGGGTCTTCCGAGCACTGCGCGCCATGGCGATCTGCCCCCTAGGACGACAAACATGTGGCGAGTGCCACATGCCCGCACCGGAGGTTAGCCCGTAGCAAAGCGCAAGATCGGACACACCGTCACCAGGACGGCGTACGAGGTTCAGCGCCGGCGCCTGACCACGACACACCTACGCCGCAGCCGCGCCACCACCATGCCTGCCCAGTTCCTCGACTTGAACAATCCAATCGTGCACAACACACGCGAGTTCTGGAGAGACTGGAACGGTCACCTGGTTGCCAACCTGCGGAGCGCTGCTCGACTCGCACGGGGCGGACCAATCTCGGGCTCGTGGGTCACGACAACGACCTAAAGCGGCAGCATTGACTCGGAATCCGATGAGCTCCCGCCTATATAAAGAGAGGCGAGTCGGGGCGTGCTCGAGCTAGGCCTCGTCCGGCCACGGCTCGCCTGGCGGCCAATGGGCTGGTAAGCCAAAGAACTCCTCCGCGGTCGATGCGGGAGGGGTCTCCGTGAGCATGTCCGCGGGGAGAGCTATGACGTGGGCGGGAAGGCCGAGATGGTCCGGCAGTTGGTGGACGGGGTTGGGGTGGCGCCACAGCGTGACTTCCGCGCGCTGCAGGTAGTACGGCATCAGTTGATTGACCAAGAGCACTCCAGACACATTGCGGTGCTGCCATTCAGACGCGACCCCGAAGTAGCCATCCGACTGTCGAACCTCACGAGTGACAACCTCCCCGTCTGGGCCCTCACTCCACTGAACCCCGAGGGCCCCGTACAGGGCGTTGGTTGTATGCCAACGGTCTGTGTCGTGGATGTACATCCCCACGGCGATGACGAAGGGCGCATCTAGGTCGCCGTATTCGTGATGCTTGGAAGTGAGCGCCTTGCGGATCGCGGGCGCATCATCGATCCAGCCGACCCCCGTGTGCCCGTAGACGCCGATGGCCCGGTGGTTGGTCCGCCGTCCCCGCGCCTCGGCATCTTTCGGAATCGCCTTGAACGTCGCAGACCACCCTGCGTGCTGCCACTGATGCGCCGGGGTGCTGTCGTGATCCCACGGTGCGTCGGGGTCGAGACCCCGCAACCAGCGGCGGAGATCGGCTCTCAGCCGCGCCGCCGCTGGCTGCGTGGACCCCTCCACCAACTCGTCCAGCCACAATATGAAGTTCGGGTCGTCCAGTCGGTTCACGGTGTCGAACAGGACTGATCGGCGCTGCGCAGCAGCCTTGGCAGAGGGGGTCGAGCCCGGTGCGATCGCCTCGATGTAGAACCGCTCGCACTGTCGCTCCGCAAGGAAGTCGGGGTGCGTAGACGTGCCATCGATGACGGGATGGATCGTGACCGCGTATCCGGCTCTAATGAGGCTTTCGTGGAGGTACAGCTCGAGGAAAGCGCTCCGGAATTGCTCGTCGTCCCGTGATCGAAGCCGCTGGCACAGGTCCCTGTAGTCCGTGCCGTTCTCGATGCGGTCGAGCCACTCCTGCATGAGCGACCGGGGGTGCTGCCAATAGTCGCCCGCGATCCGGTTCATGAAGTCGAAAGTGGACTCCTGGTGCTGACTAGGGGAGGCGTCCGTGCGTACGACTTCGTCGAAGATCGGCGGGCGGCCTGCGTCCATGCCGACGATGGTGTCAGCAACCAGTGAGATCCGCGCTGGAATCTTGCGGCGGGCCCCCCGGTGGTGCGGGTGGTGGTCAGCCCTTGCTGCCCTCACCGTGAACATGCATGGTCTGGCCACAGGTACGGCAGACGTGGATGTGGCCGATCCCGCTCGGTGTGATCTTCACTCCGAGCTGCTCGACGGCACCTTCCTCGATCAGGGTCGTCACGTGCGTGTGGACACGGTTCTTGGAGATCCCAAGTTCCCCCGCCAGCGCCGCCCGCGTCATCCCGTCGCCGCCGTTGTCCACGTCCGCGGTGACCAGTTCGACGATGAGCTTTCGCGTGTCGATGCCGGCTTGTATGGCCGCCGGGTTGCCGCCCGTGGCCAATTCAGGCCCTCGGTCCGTGCGACCGGGTGCCGGAGAAGGCGCAGTCGGGGTGTTGGCAATACTTGGTCACGTCAGCTCTCTGTAATCGTCTGAACCTGGGCGGGTACGTCGTAGTCAACCATTCCCGGGTAGGCCCCCGTTGGGTCCGACCCACAGCAGCTGGAGAGCCTCGAAGCGGACAGGGCCGAACATCGCCGTGCTGGCATGGAGGGGACGGGGTTGCGTGGGCGACCTTCAACTGCCGGTCGCCGAACGCGATGACCCCGAGCAGCAGAGGGTCGTCATCGTCCAAGGTCACTGCCGTCGAGCCAACACCTTGGTTCTCCAGCGGGGTGGACGGCCGGAGATGAGCAGGTCGGGCCGCCCTCGCAACGCCCGTCCGGTGGTGTAGCCGTAGGAGCATCGGCAGCGACGTCCGGCCGCCCCAGAACCCGCTGGTGCTTAGCTGCGCCGCACCAGCGTAGCGGGACGTTGCGCTCAAAAGGGCCCTTCTCAACGGACGTTCGGCGGGCCATGAAATTTCCTCGGTTGGCCCTATCGCGAGGGAGTGCCTGCCGTGCAGTCGCACTGTGGACCCCGAGACTGAGGCGCAAACGCGGGGGGACGATCGATTGCCTGCATGTTGCCTGGACACCTAAACGCAAAACTGCCCCTGCACTGCGTTTCCGCAGGTCAGGGGCTGTTTATGCTGGGTGGGCGATACTGGGTTCGAACCAGTGACCTCTTCGGTGTGAACGAAGCGCGCTACCACTGCGCCAATCGCCCCTGCGGTGCGTTGCGAAACATTAGCGCATGCCCCGGCAGGACTCACATCCCGGGCAGCTCCGGCACGACTCCGGACAGTCCCTGGACCCAGTCCCAGCCGGTGATCGCGAAGCCCGGCCAGTCGTAGACGACCACGTACGTCGTCACCGCACCGACGACCAGCACGACCGCCAGGCCCGTGGCCACCAGTCGCTGCTGACGAACCTTGGGGTCCATGTTGCGGGCCTTCTCGGCGGCATTGTGGGCGGCCTCCTTGGCGCGGTCCAGCGCGTGCTCGGCCCAGCTCCACTCGGTCGCCAGGATCGCCAGGCCGAGGATGATCGCCACGATGCCGGGACCGGGGGCCACCATCATCACCAGGCCGGCCAGGATCACCGCGACCCCGACGAACGTGACCACCACCTTGGTGGCCAGACCCGTGACCGGGTTGGCGTGCAGCCGACCGTGCAGCCGGTGGAAGAAGTGGGGCTCTGGGCTCGTCTCTTCGGGCCGGGTGGGGGCCTGGGGCAGCGGCTTCTCCGTCACGCCTTGACCTTAACGGGAGCCGCCTAGGAAACTTCCCCAAAATTAATCTTGACGTTTCCCCGTCACGTGGGGGCCAGAGGTGCGTTACTACTCCATAAGAGGGTCTACGGAGGAAACATGACGAATCGTAGCGACCGGCGCCTCGCCGGTGTTGTCGAACAGGACATCACGATGCAGTGCATCGACTCGCTGGGTCGTGGACACGACCTTGAGACGGTGTTCTCGTATCAGCGCAGCGACCCGTTCGCCGTGACGATCACCTTCGTCACGCACGAGGGTGATCTCCCGTGGACCTTCAGCCGGGACCTGCTGGCGCGAGGCATGACCGAGCCGACCGGCGACGGCGACGTGCACGTGTCCCCAAGCATCGATCAGCGGGGCCGGGCCGTGGTGGTCGTCGAGCTCAGCTCGCCCGACGGCCACCTCGTCACCCAGGCGTACATCAAGGACGTCCGTCAGTTCATCAGTCGTTCGTTCGCGCTGGTGCCCGAGGGCGAGGAGTCCCAGCACATGCCGATCGACGACATGATCCTGCAGCTCCTGACCGCCTGAGTCTCTCCCCCGTCCTGCTCGGACAGCCGACCCGTCTCACGGGTCGATGCCGGCCCGCTCCCCCGTCTGCCACGCCGCCATCGCCTCGGTGGTGACCGGCCCCGGTGCGGGCAGTTCCTTCCCGTCCCAGGAGTGCACGCCCTGCACGTCCCGTGTCGTCGAGACGAGGAAGACCTCGCTCGCCTCGGCCACCTCCTCGATCGGCGCGTCGACCTCCCGGCCGCCGTACCACTCCAGGACCAGGGCGCGGGTGACCCCGGCCAGGCAGCCGCTGGCCAGCGTCGGCGTACGTAGCTCGCCGTCCAGGACGTAGAAGACGTTCGACCCCGTGCCCTCGCACAGGTCCCCCACCGTGTTGGGCAGGACCGCCTCCGTGGCGCTCTGCTGCGCCGCGTGCGCCAGCGCCACCACGTTCTCCGCGTACGACGTGGTCTTCAGCCCTGCCACGGCTCCCCGCTCGTTGCGGGGCCAGGGGACGGTGCAGACCGCCGTCGTGGGTGCCAGCGGCTCCATCGGCGAGGCGGCGACCACCAGGGTGGGTCCTTGATCGCCCCTACCGCTGCCCATCGGGGCGACGCCGCCGGTGTAGGTGATCCGGAGCCGGCCCAGGGCCAGCGGATCCCCCGCGAGCACCTCCGCGACGCCTTGGCGCACCAGCGCCTCGTCCAGCGCCGGCAGTCCCAGGCCCGCCGCGGAGTGCGCCAGCCGGGCCAGGTGGCGGGTGAGGGCGAACGGCTGGCCGGCCACGACCTTGATCGACTCGAAGACACCGTCCCCCACGGTGAACCCGTGGTCGGAGATGGTGATCGCCGGCGCTGCCGGATCGGTGAGCAGTTGTCCGTCGACCCAGGCGCGCATGTCCCTCACTCTAGGCCGGAGGCCGCGGTGACCGGCCCCCCGAACACGCCAGGGGACCCCTGGTTTTGTCGCCCCTGCAGCCATCGGCTACTGTTCTGCTCGCACCAACGGCCGGAAGAACGGCCGGGAAGCGCAAGCGGACGTAGCTCAGTTGGTAGAGCGCAACCTTGCCAAGGTTGAGGTCGCGAGTTCGAGTCTCGTCGTCCGCTCGGAGAATGGTCTTTCCACCTGGTCCTTCCATGGAAGGGCTGGCATGGTGGGTTGGCCGAGAGGCGAGGCAACGGACTGCAAATCCGTGTACACGGGTTCAAATCCCGTACCCACCTCCATAAAATTCAAGACTTGGGCGATTGGCGCAGCGGTAGCGCGCTTCCCTGACACGGAAGAGGTCACTGGTTCAAACCCAGTATCGCCCACACTCGAAACCCCCCGTGACCTGCGGTTATGCAGGAAGTACGGGGGGTTTCATGCGTTGTATGGCGCGTCATTCACGCCATGGCATGGCATGGCTAACCATTCCGGCAACTGGGGGGACACCTCCCTCTAGGAGCCCGCCATGGCGACCGAGACGTGGCAGTCGGAGTACAACACCCTGACGGGCGGAACGCTGGGGGAATCCTCGCCCTCGGCCCACTGATCGTCGAGTACCGAGGGGCGCTGGAGTACGACTTCCGAACGAGGTTCCGGTTCGAGTTTGATCGGGTGGACACGGGCGCGATGTCATGGGGTGAGGCTCTGGGGCTGGTCCGCATCCTGCGCGCCGATCCAGGCTCCATGCTGGCTGCTGCGATCGAGGGCTGGGACTATCCATTCCCCCGCGGCGAGGCGATGCAGGCAGACCTGTACGACCTTCAGTACGCCAAGACCGGGGCTCAGGGTCGCAAGCCGTACCCCCCGGCCCTCCAGGGCGATGACGCTCAGAAGACACGGCGGGGCAACGCTGCTGGCCGAACGCCTGAGCAGGTCATGGAAATCCTGCGGGCATACGGCCACGAGGCGCCTGTCTAGTTCAGCATGAGCCGAGTCAGGGTCGACTTGATCTGCTCGGCCTCCGCCTTGCTGACGCGCATGTCGATCGTGTTGCCGCCGGTGATGATCGACACCGAGTGGTTGCGCAGACCGTCCTTCTTTGTCGTCACGGACGTGATGGCGCGGACGGGGATCATCTCCGTGCTCCCACCCTTGCGGGCGCCCGTGATGAGCGCGGCGCCCGTGATGACGCGGGTCGCACTCACACGCCCCTGCTGCTCCCACTCGATGCGGTCGGAGTGGATCTCCACCGTGGCGTTCTTGCCAGCAATGTGGGACGTGAAGGTCATCAGCGCGGTCATGGTCGCGAGCGTAGGGCAGCCCACACACATCTGAACAGAGAATCCTCAGGAGGCTCGCGTGGAGATCGCCAGCGCATTCGTGAGCCTGCTGCCCTCACGCAGACCGAGCTGGGGGCTTTCGGCGTTCCCCCAGATCCACATGGCTGCGTAGATGGCTAGCCTTTGGCCGATATCGGCGCTCGCTGAGCGTGACCAGCGCTTCCCTGACAACGGAAGAGGTCACTGGTTCAAACCAGTATCGCCCACCACAGAGATACCGCAGATCAGGCCCCGTCTCCCCCGCCAGGGAGTCGGGGCCCGCTTTCATTTATCAGACACTCCGTGCCCGCAGTGCGCCCAGCACGCGCCCGATCAGCCGAGGACCCGGCCGGCCAGCCAGCCCGTGATCTCCTCCCCCGCCATCACCCCGCTGGTGGCGGTGACCCGCACGTGCTCGCTCGTCCACCCCACGTCGGCCAGCTCGCCGTGCGCCGGCCGGATCGCCTCGTCCGCCGCCTCCAGCAGGTCCTGGTCCAGCAGGGAGTCACCGGCGGCCAGCAGGTGCCGACATCCCAGCATGTCGGCCACCTCGCGGGCCGCCGCAGCCTTCGTCAGCGCCGTCGGTACGACGTACACCTTGCGGCCCTGCACCGAGACCCCCCAGGCTCGCTCGCCGGCGAACCCGGTGAGCTCCTCGACCCAGCCGCTGGGCATGGCGTCCCGCTCCACCACGGCGTAGCAGAACAGCCCCTCGGCGTCGCGGACGCTCCGCAGGAACCCGTCGGCACCTGCGGCCCGCGCCGCGGCCTGCAGCCACTGCGACACCTCCTGCAGCGGGCCACTGGCCTCTGCCAGTCGTCGGGTGACCGCGGCGGTGAAGTCCAGGTCCTCGACCCCGTCGCGCAGCAGCCGGCCACCGTTGGCGCACAGCGCGAACTTGGCAGGCGGACCGGGCAGGTTGATCCGCTGGAACTGGGCGGTGGTGCGGGTGGTGACCGGGACGAGCTTGCCGGCCTCGTTGAGCGCCGCGACGTGACCCGCGGCGGTCTCGGTGAGGAACGACAGCGGCCGGCCCTGGTAGACCTCGACGCAGAGCAGCCGGGGGGCGTCCTGGTCGGGCACCGGGAGCATCAGCGCGGCGGGCGAGTAGAGCAGGGTGCGGTCCAGGTCGCTGGCCACCACCATGTCCCCAGACGTCATGCCCGAACGCTGCGGACCGCTCATGCCCCGACCCCCGCGGTCGCCGCGGTGCCGTCGGTGCCGGTGGCGCCGCGGGTGAACCTGGGGTGGATCAGTCCGATGGCCGAGTACGGCAGGTCGGGGACCTCCACCACCTCGACGCCGCGCTGGTCGGCCAGCAGCCTGATGTGGCCCAGCTCGTCCGCTGCGTCCGCCCGGACCAGGACCTTCCACGGGACCCGGCGCAGCAGCACCCGGGTGGTCTCCCCCACGCCCGGCTTGACGAGGTTGGCGTCGCCGATGCCGTACTCCCGGCTCACGGCCTCGACCGCGGCCCAGCCGGACCACGTCGCGGTGCGGTCGGAGGCCAGGTGAGCCGGCAGGGACGCCAGGACCTCGTCCCGGACCGAGGCGAACTCCGCGGCGACGGTTTCGACGAACGCCGCGGAGACGTCCGAGGAGGCCAGGTCGGCGTAGAACTTGGCCCCGTGAAAGTCTCCGGGCCCGATCAGGGCGTCGTTCAGGACGGTGCGCGAGACCAGGCCCGAGACGGTCGAGTTCAGGCATGCCGAGGGGATCAGGTAGTCCTCGCGGGTGCCGAAGACCTCCACGCACCGGCCGGTGTCCGCGAGCACGGCCAGGTCGGCCGCGAAGTCCGCGCCCAGCGCGGCGTTCGCCGCCTGCACGGAGGCGGCCAGCTCGCGGGTGATCGCTCCTTTGCCGGTCCAGCCGTCCACGAACATCACCGTGGCCGGGTCGTGGTGCGCAGCCAGGTAGGCCAGCGCCACCTCGTCGATGCCCTTGCCGCGCACGATGGACACCGCGTAGTGCGGCAGCTCCAGGCCGTGCACCTGCTGCGCCCAGCGGCGCATCAGCACCCCCACCGGCGTACCGGCTCGAGCCAGGGAGACCAGCACCGCCTCCGGGCCGCGCAGGGCCAGCACCTGCTCGGTGACCAGCCCAACCGCTCGCGCCAGACGGGTCGCGGACGAGGCCAAGGTGGCGGTGAACAGTGCCTGGTACGCCGCGTCGGGTTGGAACTCCACCGGCAGCGACTCCGCGTAGTGCGCACCACCGGACTGGATGGCCTCCTCGCGCTCCTCGGTCGGTGCCTCCAGGTCGACGTGGGACAGGTCGGTGAGCAGCCACGCCACGTCGTCGGGACGGTAGGACCCGAACCGCGGACCCCGCAGCGGCTCGGGCAGCGGCTCCGGCAGGGCACGGGGCCGGTGCGCCGGCACCGTGACCACCAGCACCCGCGGCGCGACCTCGGCGAGCCGGCTCACCAGCCCGGCCGCGGACCAGAGCTCGTCGGTGTCGCCGGCGTCGTCGACCACCAGGACCACGGTCTCGAAGCGGGACTCCCCCGCCGCCGAGGTGAGGTTGTAGGCGAACCGCGGGCCGGGGCCGTCACTGGGGTCGTCGTGGGCGGGGAACCTCAGGGCGGACCTGATCGCGTAGCCGGCCTCGGGCACCGGCAGCACCGGGGACCGGGTGGTGCTCGAGCAGGTCACCGTCACCTCGCCGACCCCAGAACGTGCGGCCAGCACGGCGCCGAGCTCGCCCGCGAGGCGGAACGGGGCCTGCATCAGCTCCTCGAAGCCGAGCACGTGCACCCGTCCGGCCCCAGGCCCGACGGCATCGGCCAGCGTCTCGGCCAGCACCGGCAGCGCCGCGGCGAACCGGACCCGGTCGGCCCGGGTGAACCCGTGGCGACCTCCCTCGCGCAGCCCCGACGGCCAGGCCAGGTCCACCCGCGTGATCTGGCCGCGGGGTCGCTGGGCGTCGACCGCAGGGGCGGCGCTCGGGCCTGACTCGGTCTCGTGGACCAGGGCGGCACCGCGCCCCAGCACGTCGGAAGGAGCGTCGACGGCTCCCGCCGCGAGCGCGACCAGCTCGATACGGGTCCCCAGTTCACCGGCCACCCGCGCCATTCGTTCCCGGTCGGCCCCGCTGCGCAGGTCGACCAGCGCGGCGATCACGTAGTGGCTGCGGGGAGTCGCTCGGTGCAGGGCCCTGATGGTGTTGAGCGCCGTGCTGCCGGTGGAGAGCTCGTCGTCGACGAGGACCAGCGGGCCCGGCCGCGCGAACGCAGCCGGATGCTCGGGGAGCAGCAGGTGGCTAGTCGCGTGGGAGTGCTCCTCCTGGAACGAGCCCAGCTCGCGCATCCCGGGCACCGCCCGGCGCGTGGAGTGCAGGTAGGGCACGTCGAGGGCGTCGGCCACTGCGTGGCCCAGGGCCGTGGCGGTCTCGGCGTACCCCAGCACCACGACGCCGTCGGGCACGGCGACCGGGGGCGTCCGGGCGTGCTCGACCAGCCGGGCGGCACTGCCGCGGACGCCGTGCAGCGCCTGGCGCAGCAGCTCCCCCCCGAGCAGGTCCTCCGGATGCGGCGCGCCGGCCGGGGCCGCCAGTCGGGCGGCCGCCAGCCGCCCCAGGAGCAGACCGGTGCCGTGCACCAGGTCCGGGTCCGTGGGGACGTGCTTGCCCAGCACCAGGGAGACCAGCAGGTGGGCGCGCCGGGGGTTGCGGCGGACGGCGAGCCCCACCAGCTCGTCGAGCTGCACCCCCAGCGGCGCCGCGCTGGTGCGCAGCGCGAGGTCGAGCCGGTCCCGGACCCAGGCGCCGGTCCACGGCGCGGTCTCGGGCTCGTTCGGCATGCTCGAGGGTGCCGGGGACGACGAGGGCGGCTCGGCCGCGCTCTGCGGCGCGGCCGAGCGGGCGCTCACAGGTGCTGGGCCGCCGCCGGTGCGATGGCAGCCACGGTGCGGCCACTGGCGGTGCCACCGATCGCGGTCATCGACCAGCCGGCGCCGTCCCTGGACACCTTGGCCATGATCTGGGCGGTGTGGCTGCCGGTGGCCGACAGGTCGTAGCGCGCGATCTCGTCCTCGTTGGCCTCGTCGACCAGGCGGCAGAAGGCGTTCTCGACCTGGGCGAACCCCTGTCCGGTGAACGAGTTGACGGTGAACACGACCGTCTGGACGTTCGACGGCAACGCCGACAGGTCGACCTTGATGGACTCGTCGTCCCCGTCGCCGGCGCCGGTGCGGTTGTCGCCGGTGTGCACGATCGAGCCGTCCTTGGAGACGAGCTGGTTGTACCAGATGGTGTCCACGACGTTGCCCGAGGCATCGAAGAGCAGCGCGGAGGCGTCGAGGTCGATCGACTGCTCCGACATCCGGCCCAGGAAGCCCTTCTTCTTGGCCGCGTCCCAGCCGAGTCCCATCCGGACCTTGGACAGCGCGCCGCCGCTCTTCTTGGTCAGGGACACGGTCTGGCCCTTGGTCAGGCTGATGCTCATCGGTTTGGTCTCCTCGTCGTGGCCGCTTCTTCTGGGCTCACCCTCTCATCCACCGCCAAGGCACGACGAGGTTCGTCCTCGGATTCTGCGACGCGCTCGGTAACCTGACCTCCAGCGCTCCGTCGAGGCACCTTGCTCCGGCGGTCGCTCCGAGCAACGACGAGAGGACCGGCCCGTGGTGTTCACCTCGAACGCGCGTCAGGTCGCCGCGCGCAACGAGGCCCTCGCCGCCAAGCACGAGGCGGGCGACGCGTTCATCGCCCTCGACCTCGTCCAGAAGGACGTCGCGGTGCTGGTCACCGCCTTCGCGGGCCTGGACGCCGGCCCGGCCGGGCTCCGCCTGCAACGCAGCTTCGAGCCGCTGGAGCGTGCCGGGAACCAGGCCGCCCAGACGTGGATCGACGCCCTCGACGCCCACGACGCGTCCCTGGAGGACGGTCGCGCCGAGGTTCGTGCCCTCCGTGAGGCCCAGACCGCCTTCCGCGCGGCGTACGCCGCTCTCAGCGCCGCGCACCGGGATCTCCAGCAGTTCGCCGAGGAGCACCGCGACGTCGAGGCGCAGGTCAGGAAGGTCTGGGGGCAGGTGGCCCCCAGGACCGCCGCCGCCCGGCAGGCGCTGACCAAGGCCCGGGACGCGGTGGCGCGGGTGCGGGCCGCCGGCCTGACCTCCCCCGCGCTGGACCAGCGGCTCGCCAGCGCCGAGCAGGCCGCCCGTCCCGTGCTCGACGGCGGCGCCCACAAGCACGGGGCCAGCGCCACCATCGAGGCCGCCGCCCGGGCCGTCGACGCCGCCCAGGAGGTCGTCCGAGCCGCCGACGAGCTGGCCAGCCTGGCCAGCGACACCCCCCGGCGCCTGAGCACGACTCGCACCCGGCTGGACGCGGTCTCGGTCCGGCTCGATGCCGCAGAGCCCCAGCTCTCCGTGCTGCGGCGCGAGTTCTCCCTGGCCTGCTCCGCGGACCTCGACGACGTCCCGGCCCGCGGCCGGGCCCTGGTGGCCGAGGCCGCGGACCTGCTCGCCTCGGCGAACCGGCACGCCGCCGCCCAGCACTGGGAGGCGGCGGCCGCGGACCTGGCCGCGTGCCGGGAGCGGCTGGCCGAGGCCGAGACCGGCCTCACCGCGGTACGCCGACGCGTCGACGACCTCAAGGACGTGGCCGAGGACCCGGCGCGCGCGAAGGCCCGGACCCGGTTCGCGGTGCGGGACGCCCAGCGGCTGGTCGTCGCCTCCGGGTCCCGGGTCCCGGCACGGGAGGCGGGCATCCTCGACAACCTCGCCGCCCGGCTCGACGCCGCCGACCAGCTCCTGGACGCCACCAAGCCCGACTACTGGGGATACCTCAAGGAGCTGCGCGCCATCGACCAGCTCACCGACGACGTGGTGCGCCGGTGCCGAGAGGCGATCAGCTCTCAGGCCTGAGTCGCCGCCGCGGCCAGGAAGTCCACGAACGTCACGTCCTCGTGCGCGACCCCGAAGGCGTCCGCCCGTCGCAGCGTCTTCTGCGCCCACGCCAGGTGCGGCTTCGCCTCGTTCATCTTGTTGCGGTAGCTCGACGCCCGCACTCCCCCACCCGCCTGAGCCTGACCGGTGATGTCGCAGGCGTCGGAGTACTCCTCGCTGGAGACGACCGACAGCGCGTGCACGGCGACGACGTGGGTGGGGTGGATGACGGTCTTGCCGATCAGGCCGTTCGCCTTGTCGAGCACGACCTCGCGGATCAGCGCGTCCAGGTCGCGGGTGATCAGCTGGCGCCGCAGCCGCCCGGCATCGTGCTCGAGGAAGGGGGACTCCCGCAACAAGGGCTTGAAGATGCGGTCGGCGCCGGCGAAGTACTCCCACACCGTGCCGGTCACCACGTGTCCCGTGCCGTCGGCCCGGCCGAGCACGTTGACCACGTCGGTGATCACCTCGGCCACCAGGCGTACGTCGTACACGGTGAGCGAGCGGTCGCGCCGCAGGCCGTAGACCGAGGAGAGGTCGGTGGCACCCAGCCGCACCGCCAGGACCACGTCGCGGTGCTTGGCCAGGAGGCTCGCGACCCCTGCGAGGACCGAGTCCCGGGTCTCGCGGTGGATCACCTCGGGCGACTCGATGACCGGCATCGCCCGCAGGTCCACCCCTGTCTCGGCCCGGGCCGCCAGCAGCGCATCGAGGAAGTCCCCACCCGAGACGTCGGTGAACTTGGGCAGCACGAAGCCCGACAGCATCGAGGTCTGCTCCCCCAGCCCCTGCGTGACCGCCGCGATCTGCTCGGGGTGGCGCACCCGCACGAACGTCAGCGGCAGCGTGTCCGAGGCGCCGAGCCCGTCCTGACCGGCCTGGGTCAGCTGCCGGATCAGGTTGGCCTGCGCGGCCGGGAGCTCGTCGTCGGAGATGGCGTCCTCCAGGCACACCACGCTGGACAGCACGCCCCTGGCGCCCTGTCGTCGCAGGTCTCCGGCGAGGTCGGGCCTGGTCGCCGGCATGTACAGCGTGGCGCCGAGCGCCGCCGCCATGGTGTCGATGTCGGCGGTGCGGGAGAACTCCCGCGGGGGCCGGAGGAAGAGCTGCTCGCCCTGGGCAGCGCTGAGCTGGTGGAAGTGCCGCACTGACTTCCCCCTGTCCGACGTGTCTTCGGGCTACTTGCTACCGGCGGTCCAGCGCAGGCCCCACCCGAAGGCTCGGTCCAGGTCTGCGTGCCCCTTCACGTAGTTGACCTCGCGGCGCACCTGGAGATCACCACCGATGTTCTCCAGCATCGCGATGCCGCACATGCCGTTGCCGGGCCGGGTCTCGTCCAGCCGGACCTCGACCTCCGGGCCCGAGGCGGGGAACAGGGTCACCACGCCGTCGGCCTCGCCCCAGTTCGGGACGCCCTGGTAGATGAAGGCGAAGACGATGATCCGCTTGATGGCCGCCACGTGGGCCAGGTTCACGAACAGGTTCTCCCCGGCCGTGTTGGTCCCGGACCGGTCGTCCCCGTCGAGCCAGCAGATCGGGTCGGGGCCGAGGGTGTGCTGGTCGCGGAAGGCGTTGCCGAGCGCCTGTACGACGCCCTTGGAGCCGTCCGCGTACTCGTAGAGGCACCCCAGGTCGAGGTCGATCCCGCTGCTGCTCCCCGGCGACATCATCCGCTTCAGGAACCCACCCGCCGCCGGGGCGGGCGCGGAGGGGGGACGGGCGTTCCAGTTGAGGTTCACCCGCAGCGTGCCACCGGCCGATCCGGCCTTCGTCAGGGACACCGACGGTGCGGACTTGGTCAGCGTCACCTTGCTCAGCGACACCGGGTTGGCGGGACCGGCGGGGCCGGCGGGACCGGCGGGGCCGGCGGGGCCGGGTGACGCCGCCGCGGCCGGCTTCGGCTTCTTGGTGTAGTCGATGGCCATCAGGACGTCCTCACGTTGGCGGTGGTGGGCAGCGCCGGCTCCGGGTGGTCGTCCCCGTCACCGCCGGACTTCCGGTTGCGCAGCAGGGAGGAGATGAGCGCCGCGCCGATGAAGCCGACGCCGATGAGGCCGGTGATGATCTCGTGCACCTCGTACTGGATGGTCACCAGCAGGATGGTGGCCAGGGCACCGATCGCCCAGTGGGCGCCGTGCTCGAGGTAGACGTAGTCGTCCAGCGTCCCCTGGCGGACCAGGTAGACGGTGATGGACCGGATGTACATGGCACCCACGCCGAGGCCGACGGCGACGATGAAGATGTTCTGCGTGATGGCGAACGCCCCGATGACGCCGTCGAAGGAGAAGGACGCGTCCAGGACCTCGAGGTAGAGGAAGAGGAAGAAGGCGGCCTTGCCGCCCACCCCCACGATGCTCGCGCCGCCGGATTTCTCCTGCTCCGCGTGCAGGGTCTCGTCGGCTGCGGCGACCACGGCCTCGGCCTCGAACAGCGAGCCCAGCCCGTTGACCAGGAGGTAGGTCACGATGCCGAGCGCTCCGGAGATCATCACGGTGCCCGGGTCCTCTGCCAGCCAGTACGCCGCCGCGGTGAGCGCCAGGGTGGCGACGACGACCGAGAGCTGGTCGAGCTTGCCGATCCGCGCCAGCGGACGCTCCAGCCACGACAGCCAGGTGTGCTCACGCGACTCGAAGATGAAGTCGAGGAACAGCATCATCAAGAACATGCCGCCGTACGCCGCGATGGCCGGGTGCGCCTCGTGCAGCAGGTAGGCGTAGGTGCCGGGCTCATCGATGCTGCCGCCCTCGATGGCCAGCCGGATGGCCTCGATCGGCCCCAGGCTGGCGGTGATCCCGACCAGCAGCAGCGGGAAGACCAGCCGCATCCCGAACACGGCGATCAGGATGCCGACGGTGAGGAACATCTTCTGCCAGAAGGGGTTCATCCGCTCCAGGATGGTGGCGTTCACGACCGCGTTGTCGAAGGAGAGCGAGATCTCCAGCACGCACAGGATCAGGACCAGCGCGAAGACGGTCGGGCCGCCCAGCAGGAAGGCACCAACCAGCGCGATCACAGTGACCGCGAATGACCAGCCGAACGTTCTTAGGATCACAGTTCCCTCAGGGAGGTTTCGAGGACGGCTCGATCAGCCGTCGGGAGGCGCAGCAGCGCCGTGCCGATGCACGGCGCTGCCTTCAGGATAGGGCTGCGGAGCGGCTCAGCCGACGTTGACGCCGTAGTCCTTGGCGATGCCGGCCAGGCCCGAGGCGTAGCCCTGCCCGATGGCCCGGAACTTCCACTCCGAGTTGTGACGGTAGAGCTCGCCGAAGATCATCGCGGTCTCGGTCGAGGCGTCCTCGGTGAGGTCGTAGCGCGCGAGCTCGGTGCCGTTGGAGCTGTCCACGACCCGGATGAAGGCGTTGATGACCTGGCCGAAGGACTGCTGGCGGGCGTCGGCGTCGTAGATCGAGACGGGGAAGACGATCCTCTCGATGTCTGCCGGCACGGTGGAGAGCTGGACCTTGACCACCTCGTCGTCACCCTCGCCCTCGCCGGTCAGGTTGTCGCCGAGGTGCTCCACGGAGCCGTCCGGCGACTTGAGGTTGTTGAAGAAGACGAAGTGGCCGTCGTCCTTGACCTTGCCGTCGGCGCGGCACAGCAGGACGCTCGAGTCGAGGTCGAAGTCGGCGCCGGTGGTGGTGCGGATGTCCCAGCCGAGCCCGACCGCGACTGCGGTCAGGCTGGGGGCCATCTTGGTCAGGCTGACATTGCCACCCTTGGAGAGGGAGACCGACATGTTTTCCTCCAGGTTGCTCACGTGCGCAGCTTGCGCTGCGGGCTGATTCGTTCAGGTCTGTTCGTCACGCTATCCCGCCGGTCTCGGCGCTGCTCGTCCACGGACTGTCGCGATCGGCCGTCGCCGCCCCGGCCACAGGTCGCGAACGCTAGCAGCCGGGGCCCGCGTCTGAGGTGGGGCTGGAAATCGGGTCGGGGCCGAACGCGGGGAGAGCGGGGGGACGCCCGCAGCTCAAACCTCTGCCTGATACTCAAAATTTGGGTATGCCTTGTTCCGGTAACCGGGCTGACTCTGGTGGGCCCCGGCAGTGTCCGGAGAACTAGGACGATCGTGCCAGGGACCGCCGAACCAGCTCAGCCGCTGGGGCGTCCACGGGCACCAGCGCCGTGACGAGCGCCTCGAGACCTGCGGCCAGCGCCGCCCGAGGAACACCGCGGTGCTCGAGCAGCTCTCCCAGCCACGCCACGAGGTCGACGAGCACGCGGTCGTCGTCCACCAGGCCGGCGGCGGCGACGAACCTGACGATGAACTCCAGGTCCTCCAGGGTCCGGGCCCGCTGCTCCTGGTCGTAGCGCGCTACCTCCGGCAGGGACCGCTGGAGACTATCGGCGGCGACCTGGGCCAGGTCGGCCGCCCGGGCCTGGAGCACGGAGTACCCGGCGGGGACGGGAGGCGCCACGGTCCGCTCGACGGGAGGGGTCACGGCCCAGGCTTCGAGGGTCTCCGCGGCCGCCGCGGCGTCGGGCGCCCACCCATCGGCCCCGAGCATCGCGGCCCGACTGCTGTCCGCTCCGAGCGCTCGTCCGCCAGCCAGGACCGGGATGCCCCGCTGGTGGGCGACCTCCGCGACTCGGCGCACGCCCATGAAGCTCAGCGGGAGGCTGCAGGAGACGGCCACCGCCGTTGCTGGCCGCCGGTCGAGATACGCCGCGACGTGGGCGGCGGGAGTGGAGGCACCGAGGCAGCTGACGTCCCAGCCGCGGCCCTGGAGCACCTCGGCGATGGCCTGCGCCGGGAGCGAGTGCCAGTCCCCCTCCGCGCACACCACCAGGACATGACCCCGATCGCCTGGGACGAAGGGGCCGCCGGCGACCAGACCGATCAGCACGCGCTGGGTCAGGCCGGTGACCAGGTGCTCGTCGGCCACCGACCACTCGTTGCGGTGCCATCGCTCCCCCACCTCGCGCTGCGCGGCGCAGAGTAGGTCGACGATGATCGACTCCTGGGTCAACCCACGTCCGAGCAACTGCGTGACGACGGCTCGCGCGCCCCTGAGCTCACTGTTCCGGGCCAGCTCCAGGTAGCGACTGATCTCCTCCTGCGTGACCGCCGCGGTCACGGGTAGTCCGCCAGCTCCGCCGAGCACCAGCGGTCCCGGCCCGCGCGCTTGGCGCGGTACAGCGCCCGGTCCGCCGCGATCACGGCATCCTCTGCCCGGGCGTGGACCGCGGCGGTGCCGGCCGAGAATGTGACGGGGTCCCGACGGGTGGCCTGCCACGTCTGCCGGAGGCGCTCGAGGAAGGGGTCCGGCTCCGGGCCCCGGAGTACGACGAGGAACTCCTCGCCGCCGGTACGCGCGACGTAGTCGGCGGTGCGCGCGGTCACGGACAAGGCATGGGCGAAGTCCTGCAGCACCCGGTCGCCCGCGTCGTGGCCCCAGGAGTCATTGACGCGCTTGAAGTGGTCGAGGTCGACCACGACCACCGAGCCCTCGTGGATGCGTGGCAGCAGCCTGGTCACCATGCGGCGGTTCCACAGGCCGGTGAGGGGATCACGCGTGGCCTCGTCGGCGAAGCGTCGCGACCGGTCGAGCAGCTCCAGGGCACGGTGGGCGTCCCGGACGAACAGTGGGAGCTGCCTCTCCAGCGTCTCCCGGGCGGCGCTGCCCGGAGCGGCGGTGGGCAGCACCGGTGGCCCGGTGCCGAGCGCCAGATCCACCGGTATCGCCTCGCCGGGCGTGGCGCCGGCGGGTAGGAGCGAGCCACCCAGGGATCGCACCAGGTCCCGACCAGTCGCGAGGACGGCCTCGACGTCGGCCGCCCACAGCAGTCGTCGGGTCGCCTCCAGGAGCAACGAGTCGCTCGGGTTCGGCGCTGCCACGTGTCCGTCCTGCTCTCCGCGGTCGCATCGCCGCGGGATCCCGCGGGATTCGCCGACTTCAGGTTCGCTCCCGATGCTGGATGATCCCACGAGAGCGTCGAGCCCGTATCGGTAAGCGGGGATCGAACAACGTGCCGGATCACGGCGCGAGGGGCAGGCGCACGGTGAAGACCGTGCCTCGTGGATCGTTCTCGGACACCAGGATCCGCCCGCCGTGCTGCGTCACCACCGCAGCCGCGATGCTGAGCCCCAGACCCGGTCCCGGGACGGCTGCCTCCTGTACGGCGGCGCCTCGGAAGAACGGCGTGAACAGGTGCGGCACCTCGGACTCCGGCACCCCCGGCCCGGTGTCGGAGACCTCGATCGTCGCCTCGCCCTCGGACTCCGCAACCCGACAGCTCACCCGACCTCCGGGAGGAGTGAACGTCACGGCGTTGTCCACCAGCTGGTGCACGAGCAGCTCCAGCTGGGAAGCCTCACCGCGAACCAGGGTGGGCCGCTCCGGCCAGCTGAACTCCGGGACCACGCGGTCGTGCTCCTGTTCCCTGTCGAGGTCGACTGTGGTGGCACGCACCGCCGCCACCACGTCACGCAGGTCGAGTGGCTCGGAGGAGTGGGGGTGCGCGGAGCTGGTGTCCGAGAGGGTGACCAGGCTCTCCGCCAGCTGCTGGAGCCGGGACACGTTGCGTCTGATGGCGGTGGCGAAGCGGTGCCGTCGCTCCGGGTCGTCGACACCGTTCTCGAGGAGCTCCACGAAGCCGAGGATGCTCGTCAGCGGAGTCCTCAGCTCGTGACTGGCGGTGGTCACGAAGTCGTCCCGCAGCCGGTCCAGCTCGGCCTGCCGGCGTGCCGTCTCCTGCTCGCTGTGCAGCACCTGGGCCAGGATGCTGCTGGTCCGGTGCTCCTGGGTGACATCGACACCTTGCGCCCAGTAGCCGTGGACCTCCCCGGAGCTGCCCACCACCGGCTGGACGTTGACCGAGATCACTCGCGGCACCCCGTCGACGCCGGTCATGTTCCAAGTGCAGCTGGTGCCTGCCGCTGACTGGTCCCTGTCGCTGTCCCCGCCCCGGGACGAGGCGGCTGTGTCCACTGGCTCGGACCGTCGCCGGTCGAGGTCTCCGAGGCGCACCTGCGGTCGGCGCCGCCGGTCGAACCGGGCGGGATCGACGAGGAACAGCCCCGGGCCGCAGGCGACCCCCGCCGCGGCGGCACGCCTTGCGAGCTGCTCGCCCTCGAAGATCTCCTCCGGGAAGGGGAGCCCCACCAGGGAGGCCGAGGGTCGTCCGACCAACGCCTCGACCGCGGCGTTGCACCACGTCACCAGCCCCTGGGAGTCAGTGGAGACGGCCAGGACGCCGGCTGGTCCGAGTGGACTCATCACAGCGCCGAGCGGGCGATGGCGCCGGGGCAGACCCCGGCGGGCAGGTTCGCACCCACGGCGACATGGATGGTCGGGTTCCAGGTGGCGGTCGCGGCCACCAGTGCCATCAGGGTGAGCAGTCGAGGCATGGGGGGTCGAGGCTCAGGAGACCGAGGCGACCGAGGTGAGCGAGGTGAGCAAGCCGGAGATGGAGGTAGCCCCCGACATCCCGGCATCCCGAGTCGCGACGGCCAGGGTTCCTACCGTGCGCAGAGCCTTCATGAGAGGTGCTGACCAGCTTCCTGTGATTGCGGTCCTCGCGTCCACAGCAGCCGCTTCGTGCGGGTGGGCCACCCTCACGGGATCGACGAGGACCAGTTCGGCAACCCGGCTGACCCTGGTGGGCCCCGTGGCTTTGCGTCCCCGACTCACATCGGGTTTGCCGTTTCGCTCTGACACCGACCTCGGCCCGTGCTCAGGATCTGGATCGCGGACAACCGCTTCCCGTCTCGAGCGCTACGGTGCCACACCGTCCTCAGCCTGTCCGGCTCTTGCGACAATTCCCCGGGCCCCACGCACGGAGCCCCTGAGCCCGTGCGCACCCCCGGTTCCGGGACGTTCGGAACAGGTGACCTACGCTTCTTGTTGCAAACTGTTCGCAATAAGGCGCTGGAGGAACCATGCGACGCACCAGCCTCGCGCACTGGCTCACTGCCACGACTGGGGCGCTGCTGCTGGTCATCGCGCTCGCCGCGTGCGGCCCCAGCACCACCGAGGCGGATGCCCCGCACACGGCCCCCAGCGAGCTGCGGCTGGCGGTGGGAGGCGAGTCGGAGGAGGGCTACGACCCGACGCTGGGCTGGGGCCGCTACGGCTCGCCCCTGTTCCAGTCCACGCTGCTGGTGCGGGAGCCGGACCTCGGGGTCGGCACGGACCTGGCCACCTCCTACCAGGTCAGCGAGGACGGACTCAGCTGGACCGTCGACATCCGGACCGATGCGCAGTTCACCGATGGCGAGCCGGTGACCACCGCTGACGTGGCCTACACCTTCAACACCGCCGCCACCCGCGGTGGGCTGACCGACGTGACCGCCCTCAAGGAGGCCGTGGCCATCGACGAGGACACGGTGGAGCTGCGCCTGTCCGAGCCCCGCAGCACCTTCGTGAACCGGCTGATCAGCCTGGGCATCGTCCCCGAGCACGCGCACGGCGCCGACTACGCCCGCCAGCCCGTCGGCTCCGGGCCCTTCGAGCTGGTGGACTGGCAGCAGGGCCAGCAGCTCGTCGTGGCGCGGAACGAGGACTACTACGGCGAGAAGCCCGAGTTCGAGCGGATCGTGTTCGTCTTCACGGACGAGGACGCCAGCCTCGCGGCCGCGCGGGCCGGAGAGGTCGAGATGGCCGCCGTCCCCTCGGCGCTGGCCACCCAGGACATCGCCGGTATGAGGCTCGAGGCCGTCACCTCCCTGGACAACCGGGGCATCTCCTTCCCCACCGTCCCCGCCGCCGGCCGCACCAGCCCGGCGGACGCGCCGGTCGGCAACGACGTGACCGCAGACCTGGCGATCAGGCGTGCGGTGAACACTGCCGTGGACCGCGAGCGACTGGTCGACGGAGTGCTGGAGGGCTACGGCTCCCCCGCCGCGGGCCCGGTGGACGCAGCTCCCTGGTTCGAGCCACGGAGCCGGATCGCCGACGCCGACCCCCACGCCGCGGGCCAGCTCCTCGAGCGCGCCGGATGGACCGACACCGATGACGACGGAGTCCGCGAGAAGGCCGGGGTGGATGCCTCGTTCACCCTGCTCTACCCCGCCGACGACTCGCTGCGTCAGGGCCTGGCTCTCAGCGTGGTCGACATGGTCGCGCCCGCCGGCATCGAGATCCGCACCGAGGGGGTCGCCTGGGACGAGATCTACCAGCGTCAGCACGCCGACGCGGTGCTCTTCGGATGGGGCAGTCACGACCCGACCGAGATGTTCAACCTCTACCACTCCTCCCTGGCCGGGACCGAGTCGTTCAACCCCGGCTACTACTCCGACCCCACAGTGGATCAGCACCTGGACGCCGCCATGGCGGCCACCGACGCGGAGGAGGCCACCCGGCAGTGGCGTGCCGCCCAGCTCGACGAGGAGGCACGGGGCTTCAGCGCTCCGGCCGACGCGGCCTGGGCCTGGCTGGTCAACCTGGAGCACACCTACTTCGTCGACGAGTGCCTGGACCTCGGCCCGGCGTACGTGGAGCCGCACGGCCACGGCTGGCCCGTGACGGCCGGGATCACGTCCTGGCGGTGGGACTGCTGACCGGGATCCGTCGACGCCTCCCCCGGCTCGCGGGCCGGGCGCTTCGGCTGGGCAGCCTCCTGGCCGCGGTCGCAGTCGGCTCCTTCCTGCTGGTCGCCAATTCCCCCGTCGACCCGGTGCAGGCGTACGTCGGCGCCGACGCCGCGGCGATCGGGAGCGAGCAGCGCGACCAGATCGCCCAGCGGTGGGGGCTGGACGACCCGCCGCTGGAGCGGTTCGCGGCCTGGGCCGGGAACATCCTCACCGGGGACCTCGGCACCTCCCAGGTCTTCGGCCAGCCGGTGACCGCCGTGATCGCCGACCGGTTCGCCGCCAGCCTGGCGCTGATGGCGCTGGCGTGGCTGTTCTCCGGGGTCCTGGGGTTCACCCTGGGGCTGGTCGCCGCCGCCACCCGTGGGCGGTTCGTGGACCGGGGGCTGACATGGTTCGCCTACACCCTGGCCTCGGCACCCACCTTCTGGGTGGGGCTGCTGCTGCTCTACGTCTTCTCGGTCTCCTGGCAGTGGACGCCCGTGTGCTGCGCGGCCCCGCTGGGGAGCCTGCAGGGCGAGGCGTCCGTGTTGGAGCGGCTGCACCACCTGGTGCTCCCCGCGCTGACCCTCAGCGTGGTCGCGATCTCCCCGGTGCTGCTGCACACCCGCCAGGCGGCCGTCGAGGTGCTGGACAGCGACCAGGTGGCCTTCGCCCGCTCGCAGGGCGAGCGGATGCCCGGGCTGGTGCTGCACCGGGTGGCGCGCAACGCGGCGGGGCCGGCGCTGATGCTCCAGTTCGCCTCCGTGGGCGAGCTCTTCGGGGGCTCGGTGCTGGCCGAGCAGGTCTTCACCTACCCCGGCCTGGGTGAGGCCACCACCACCGCGGCGCTGCGCCAGGACGTGCCTCTGCTGCTGGGCATCGCCCTCTTCACCGCCGTGGTGGTCTTCGTCGGCAACGCGCTGGGCGACCTCGCCCATCGCCTCGCCGTCCCGGGAGCGCGGGAGGTCCCGGCATGAGCCTCGCGGTCCCCGACGCCCGCGTGCGCCTCCTCCCCACCTGGCGGGACCGGCGTACCCGGACCCTGGCCGCCCTGGCCCTCGCGGTGCTGGTGGCCGTGGCCCTGGTCGTGGCCGGAACCCTGGCTGCCGCGCCCGCGCAGGTCACTGACCTGGACCGGCGCAACCTCACCCCCGGCCTGGACCATCCCTTCGGCACCGACCGCTACGGCCGTGACCTGTTCCTGCGGACCCTGGTGGGGCTGCGCCTGAGTCTCCTGGTCGGAGCCGTGGCGGCGCTGATGTCGGGCGGCATCGCGATCGTGCTGGCGCTGCTCGCCGCCGTGGGGGGCCGGGCGTCCGCTGCCGTGGTCAACTGGCTGGTCGACCTGTTCCTCGCCCTGCCGCACCTGGTCCTGCTCATCCTGCTGGCCTTCTCCCTGGGCGGAGGCACCGGCGCGGTGGTCCTGGCCATCGGCCTGACGCACTGGCCCCGACTCACCCGGGTGCTCGTCTCGGTCGGGCGCGAGACCACCTCGGCCGAGTACGTCGCGATCTCCCGCGCACTGGGCCACGGCCCGGTCCACGTCGCCCGGCGACACCTCGCACCGCACCTGGTCCCGCACCTGAGCGTCGGGGTGGTGCTGATGTTCCCGCACGCGATCCTGCACGAGGCAGCCCTCTCCTTCCTGGGGCTCGGCGTCGACCCCGGCCTGCCTGCCGTGGGCGTGCTGCTGGCCGAGTCCATGCGGTACCTCTCTGCCGGCCACTGGTGGCTCGCCGTCCTGCCGGGACTGGGCCTCCTGCTGATGGTCCGGCTGGTGGACCGGATCGGCGAGAACCTCCGTCTCCTGCTCGCCCCGAGGAGTGCCCAGCTGTGACCAGCTCACTGGAACGCCAGACCTCGCCGCGAGCCGGGATCGTCGGCTCGCCCAGGGCGTCGCCCGGGCGGGCGCTGCTCGAGGTGCGCGACCTGTCGGTGCACTTCGAGCAGTACGACCGGGGACTGCGTCGCCGCACGGTAGCGGCGGTGGAGCAGATGTCGCTGACCGTGCGCGAGGGCGAGGTGGTCGCCCTGGTCGGGGCCAGCGGGGCCGGCAAGAGCATCCTGGGCCACGCGGTGCTGGGACTGCTCCCGGCCAACGCCCGGGAGCACGGGGAGATCAGGTGGCGCGGCGCGCCGATGGCGCCGCCGCAGCGTCGCCGGCTCGCCGGCGCCCAGACCGCCCTGCTCCCCCAGTCGGTGTCCCATCTCGACCCAACGGCCACGGTCGGGTCCCAGGCGCGTCGTGCCGCCCGGCTGGCGGGCCACGGACGACGCGCGGCTCGCACCCGGGCGGCCGAGGCGGTGCGCGCGCAGGGACTGGCGGAGTCGGTCCTGCGGCTGCACCCGCACGAGCTGTCCGGTGGGATGGCCCGACGAGTCCTGACCGCCTTGGCACTCATGGGCGACCCGGCCCTGGTCATCGCCGACGAGCCCACCCCGGGACTGGCACCGGAGAGCGTCGTCGCCGTGCTCGACCGGCTCCGGCGCATCGCGGACGCGGGCAGCGGCGTCCTGCTGATCACCCACGAGCTCGGAGCGGCCCTGCGGGTCGCCGACCGGGTGGTGGTGGCCCGCCGGGGGCGGACGCTGGAGGAGGCGCCCGTGGAGGCGTTCACCGGCAGCGGCCAGGCCCTGGAGCACGCCTACAGCCGAGCCCTGTGGCGCGCGCTCCCCCAGAACGGGTTCGAGCTGCCGGAGACCGACGCGTGTTGAGCGGGGAGGGCCTGTGGGCGCGTCACGGGCGCACCCGCCCGTGGGTCCTGCAGGACGTCTCCATCGCCGTGGCTCCCGGCGAGGTGGTCGGCCTGTGGGGCGCCTCCGGCCGGGGCAAGACCACCCTGGCGATGGTGCTCGCCGGGTTCCGTGCGCCGGACCGGGGCAGGGTCGTCCTCGACGGGTCGCCGCTGCCTCCCACCCGGGGGCCCCGACCGGTGCAGCTGCTGCTTCAGCATCCCGAGCGCGCCATGAACCCCCGGTGGCGGGTGCGCGACATCCTGGCCGAGGCGCGCCCGGACGCACCCGACGCCGCGTGCAAGCCCGACGGCCTGGTCGACCGGGCGTGGCTGGAGCGCCGGCCGCACGAGATCAGCGGCGGAGAGCTGCAGCGGGTCAACCTGGCGCGCGCGCTGGCGGCGGATCCGGCCTACCTGCTGGCCGACGAGATCTCCAGCAGCCTCGATGCGATCACCCAGGCGATGCTGTGGCGCCACCTGGCCGAGCGGGTGCACGACCAAGGAGTCGGGGTGCTGGCGATCTCGCACGACCGGGACCTGCTCGCCCGGGTCGTGGACCGGGTCGTCGTGCTCGAGGACGCGGCCATCACGGCCCAGAACCGAGCGCAGCGCACCTGAAGCGTGCCCCGCATGGGGACGCCCACGCTGGGTACCGGTGCCGGGACAGCGAAAAGAACGTAGACGAGAGGAACACTGTGTCCGAGCTCCTTGACGAGACCGCGAAGTCGACCAAGCGCGTCGCCTTCCTGATGGCCCCTGAGGGGATCGAGCGGGTCGAGCTGACAGAGCCGTGGGACGCCGTCCGCGACGCCGGCCACACGCCGGTGCTGATCTCCACCCAGAGTGGCGAGGTGCAGACCTTCGACCACCTGGACAAGGCCGAGACCCGTCCGGTGGACGAGGTGGTGGCCGACGCCGACATCTCGACGTACGACGCCCTGGTGCTGCCGGGTGGGGTGGCCAACCCCGACGCCCTCCGCATGGACGAGCAGGCCGTGGCCTTCGTGCGTGAGTTCGTGGCGTCCGGGAAGCCGGTCGCCGCGATCTGCCACGCCCCCTGGACCCTGATCGAGGCGGACGTGGTGCGCGGACGCACCCTGACGTCCTGGCCCAGCCTGGCCACCGACATCCGCAACGCGGGCGGCGACTGGGTGGACGACAAGGCCGTGATCGACGGCAACCTGATCACCAGCCGCAACCCAGATGACCTCCCGGCCTTCATCGGCGCCCTGATGGAGGCCCTGGAGCACGGCGTGGCACAGCAGCAGACGACCGACTCCGCCAGCTGACCTGCAACCCAGGCACCGGTCCGGCCACCTAGGCTGGGCCGGTGCCTGTCATTTCGCCTCCCGACCGCGCCGTCCACGACCTCGCCCGCCAGCGCCTCTCCGCCCTGGCCACTCCCCCCGGGGCCCTGGGCCGTCTCGGGGAGCTGGCCGTCTGGTACGCCGCCGCGCACGGCCAGGTGCCCCCGCCCGAGCTGGACAACCCCCGGCTGGTGATCTTCGCCGGCGACCACGGCGTCGCCGGGCACGGCGTCTCGGCGTTCCCGCCCGCCATCACCCCCGCGATGGTGCGCACCTTCCTGGCCGGCGGAGCAGGGGTGAACGCGATCGCAGCCGCTCACGGTGTCGCCGTACGGGTGCTGGACCTCGGGGTCGACGACGACCTGGTCGGAGTGCCCGCCGCGGTGCTGGCGCACAAGGTCCGTCGGGGCAGCGGCGCCATCCACCTGGAGGACGCGCTCACGCCCGCGGAGACCGAGCGCGCTCTGGCCGCCGGCCGCCAGGTGGCGGCGGAGGAGATCGCCGCCGGCGCGCAGCTGCTGCTGACCGGGGACATGGGCATCGGCAACACCACCCCCGCGTCCGCCCTGGTCGCAGCCGGCCTCGGCCTGCCGGCATCCGAGGTCACCGGTCGCGGCACCGGCCTCGTCGGCGACGCCCTGACCCGCAAGCAGGAGCTCATCCAGCAGGCCCTGGACCGCAGCCGCGACCGGCTGGACGACCCGATGCAGACGTTGACCGCCCTGAGCAGCGCCGACCTCGCCGCGACCACCGGCTTCCTGCTGGCCGCAGCCGAGGCCGGCGTCCCGGTGCTCCTGGACGGCCTGATGTCGGTGGCGTGCGCGCTCACCGCGGAGCGGCTGGCTCCCGGCGCGACCGCCTGGTTCGCGGCGGGCCACCGCTCGACCGAGCCCGCCCAGACACTGGCCCTGGACAAGCTCGGCCTCGAGCCGGTGCTGGACCTGGGGATGCGGCTCGGCGAGGGCAGCGGAGCCGTGGCGGCGGTGCCGGTGCTCCGCAGCGCCATCGCGGTGCTCCGCGACGTCGCCCTGCTCTCCGACCTGCAGCCCGGTGGGTGACGCCTGGCGGCTGGCCGTGGGCACCCTCACCGCCCTGAAGGTCCGTCCGCCCTCGACGGTGGCGGACCCGGTGCCCGGCCGGGCCGTCCTGCTCGCCCCGCTGGCGGTGCTGCCGCTGGGCGTCGCCGTCGTCCTCGTCGGGCTCCTGGGACAGGCACTCGACCTGCCGCACCTCGCCACGGCGTTCGCTGCCCTCGGCGTCCTTGCCCTGGGCACCAGGGTGCTGCACTGGGACGGCCTCTCCGACACCGTCGACGGACTGACCGCCTCCTACGACCCGGAACGGTCCCTGGCCGTGATGCGCTCGGGCACCTCGGGGCCTGCGGGCGTGGTGGCGACCGTGGTGGTGGCAGGCCTCCAGGTCTCCGGTCTGGCAGTGCTGCTGGGCACCCCCGGTGGCGCCTGCCTCGCGGGACTCGCGGTCTGCGCGTCGCGTGCCTCGCTGTCCGTGGCCTGCCTGCGCGGTGTCCCGGCAGCGCGCCGCGACGGACTGGGCAACCCCCTGGCCGGCCAGGTCCCGCTCCCGTGGGCCGTGCTGACCTGGGCCGCGGTGGCGGCGGTGCTCACCGTCGCGGTGGTCGGCGCCGACGTCTCCTGGTGGCGCGGCCCCCTGGCCACCCTGGCAGCCCTCGCCGTTGTCTCCGTGCTGGTGCGGCACACGGTACGCCGCCTCGGCGGGGTCACCGGTGACGTCTTCGGCGCCTGCGTCGAGCTGTCCCTGGCGGCGCTGCTGGTGGTCCTGGCCTGACCCGGGCTCGGCGTGCCCCGCGGGCGCCTCCGCACCCTCAGAGCCGGAGGACCCGCCCGGCCACCACCAGGTGCACCTCGTCGCACGAGCGGGCCACCCGCTGGTTCACCACGCCCAGCAGGTCCCGGAAGATCCGCCCCGAGCGGTGCGCCGGCACCACGCCCATGCCGACCTCGTTGGTGACCAGCACGACCGGGCCGGCGTGGTCCGCCAGCACCGGGAGCAGCCGGTCCAGGTCCGCCTCCACCAGCCGTCGTACGTCGTCGGTGGGCAGGTCCCAGGCCCGGTGCTGGTCGACGACTGCCGTCAGCCAGGTGCCGAGACAGTCCACCAGCACGGCACCCTCGGCCCCCGCGAGGGCGCCGGCCAGGTCGTGCCCCTCCACCGTGTGCCAGTGGGCCGGTCGGCGCCGGCGGTGCTGGTCCACCCGGGCCGCCCAGTCGGGGTCCCCCTCGGCGTCCGGGAGGGGGCCGGGGGCCAGGTACGCCACCTGCTCGGCGTCAGCCAGCAGACTCTCGGCGTGCGTGGACTTCCCCGACCGCACTCCCCCGGTGACCAGCACCTTGCCGGGCGCCCCCATCAGTCGTCCTCGGCGGATTCCTCGCCGTGCGTCCCCGGGCGCGGAGCCCACGGCCGCTCCTTGGCCGGGCGGACCACGATCAGTCGGTCGCCACGCGCGAGCTGGGTGACCACGGGGTCGAAGTAGCGGTAGACCTTCTCGTCACGCACCACCGAGATGACCTGGTCGGGCAGGGTCTGCGGCGGCTTTCCCACCTCGCTGACCAGCAGGTCACGCTCGGCCACCTCGAGGCCGTCGCCGTAGGTGAGGAGGTCCTCCATCACCGCGCCCAGCAGCGGGGAGAGCGACGACAGCCCCAGCAGCCGGCCCACCGCCTCGGAGGAGGTGATCACGGAGTTGGCACCCGACTGCTTCATCAGCGGCGCGTTCTCGTGCTCCCGGACCGCGGCCACGATGAAGGCGTCCGGGTTGAGCTGGCGCACCGTCAGGGTGGCCAGCACGTTGGAGGCGTCCTGGTCGGTGGTGATGATGATCTGGCGGGCCTTGTGCACGTCGGCCTGGCGCAGGACCTGCCGACGGGTGGCGTCGCCGGTGACCACCGCGAACCCGTCGTTGTGGGCGTCGGCCAGAGCCGTCGGGCTGGGGTCGACCACCACGATGGAGCCGCGCTCCAAGCCGTTGCTGAGCAGGGTCTCGGCTGCGCTGCGTCCCTTGGTCCCGTAGCCGATGATGACGACGTGCTGTCCCATGTTCTTCCTCCACCGGGCGACCCGGTACATCTCGCGGCCCTGTGAGGCGAGCACCTCGAGGGTGGTACCGATCAGCAGGACCAGGAACGCGATGCGCAACGGGGTGATCACCAGCGCGTTGATCAGCCGGGCCTGGGCCGTGTACGGCGCGATGTCGCCGTAGCCGGTCGTGCTGAGGGTGACGGTCGTGTAGTAGAACGCATCGATGAGGTTGACGCGACCCGTGGGGTCGTTGTTGTCGCGGTAGCCGTCGCGGTCGAAGTACACCAGCAGGGCGGTGCCGAGCAGGATGGCCGCGGCCATCAGGACGCGGCGACCCAGCTCCCACCAGGGTGACCTGGTCTGGTCGGGAAGCTTGATCGGGCTCAGCGCCGGAGTCGGCTGCTCCGACAGGTTGCTCACGCGCTCAGTCTTTCACGCCGATACGCTGCTTGAGCCGGTGCACGAGCTCGTGGCGGGCGCGCGTCGTGCTCAGCTGCGGAAAGATGGTGTCGAAGGCGGCGTTGACCGCCGCGCCGATCAGCACCGCGATGGCCAGGATGTAGAGCCAGAGCAGGACGGCGATGGGCGCCGCGAGCGGCCCGAAGATGGAGCGCGAGTCGGCCGCGGTCACGGTGAGCACCCAGCGCAGCAGGTAGGAGCCCAGGATCCAGCTGACCAGCGAGAAGACCGCGCCCGGGAGGTTGAAGCTCCAGTTCGTGCGCACCGGCACGGACACGTGGTAGAGCGTGGCCAGGAAGCAGATGCAGACCAGGACCACGACCGGCCAGTAGAACGACATCAGGAAGTCGAACCGCTGCGGCAGCCAGTCCCCGATCAGCTCGGGGCCGACCACCACCAGCGGGATGGTCACGGCCCCGGTGAGCAGCGCGAGCAGGTACAGCGCGAACGAGAGCGCCCTGGTCCGCACGATCCCCCGGTGCCCGCCGAGGCCGTGCATGATCGTGATGGTGTCGACGAAGACGTTGAGCGCACGCGATCCGGACCACAGGGCGAGCACGAACCCGACCGAGATGACGTCGAAGCGGCCGCCCTTGAGCACCTCGTCGATCGTCTCGGTGATCACCTCGTCCACCGCCTGGTCGGTGAGGGCACGGGACGCCAGCTCGATGATCGCCTGCCGCACGTCCTCCACCTGGGCGGTGGTGTAGCGCGAGGAGATGAAGCCGATCGCGCCCGCGAAGGCAAAGATCAACGGGGGCACCGAGAGCAGGGCGAAGAAGGCGGCCTCGGCGGCCAGCCCGGTCACCCGGTAGCGCATGCAGGCACCGACGGTGGTGACCACCAGGCGCCACACCAGCTCCCCGGCCCGCGACGCCCGGAGCCGGGCCCCAGCCAGGAGTTCCTGCTGGCTGGTGGACGTCATGCGCCTACGGTAGCCACATGCGCACCGATCTCCGGGCAAGCACGAACCAGGCGCCACTTCTGGCGGGTCACAACGTGGTGCGCTCCGACGCCGCGCTCAGCGAGGCGGTGCTGCGGCACGGCAGCGAGGAGGTCCTCGACGACCTCACCGCGCTGGGCGCCGAGGCCGGCACCGAGCAGGCCCGGGAGCACGGAATGCTGGCCAACGAGCACCACCCGAGGCTGGTGAACTACGACCGCTACGGCAACCGGGTCGACGAGGTGGAGTTCCACCCGTCCTGGCACTGGTTGATGGAGCGTGCGGTGGGCCATGGGCTGCAGGCCGCGCCGTGGGAGTCGGCCTCGCCGCACGCCCACGTACGCCGCGCGGCCGGCTTCTTCGCCTGGTCGCAGACCGAGCCCGGGCACGGGTGCCCGATCTCCATGACCTACGCCGCGGTCCCGGCGCTGCGGGCCGACGACGCCCTGGCCAAGGAGTGGACCCCGCTGCTGGCCTCGACCCGCTACGACCCGGGCACCCGGCCGGCCGCGGCCAAGCTGGGCGCCCTGGCCGGGATGGGGATGACGGAGAAGCAGGGCGGGTCCGACGTCCGCGCCAACCTCACCCAGGCCCGGCGTACCTCCGAGGACGGCCTCTACACCCTGCACGGCCACAAGTGGTTCACCTCCGCACCCAGCAACGACGTCTTCCTGGTCCTGGCCCAGGCCGAGGCCGGGCTCACCTGCTTCCTGCTCCCCCGGGTGCTGCCGGACGGGACCCGCAACCCGATGGACGTGGTGCGGCTGAAGGACAAGCTGGGCAACCGCTCCAACGCCTCCTCCGAGCTGGAGTTCGACGGCACGCTGGTGCGCCGGCTCGGCGACGAGGGCCGGGGCGTGCGCACCATCATCGAGATGGTGGCCGCCACCCGGCTGGACTGCGTCCTGGGCTCGGCGGCACTGATGCGGCACGCGCTGGCGGAGGCTTCCTGGCACGCCGCGCACCGGTCGGCCTTCGGGGGGACGCTGGCCGACAAGCCGCTGATGCGCAACGTGCTCGCCGATCTCGCCGTCGAGTCCGAGGCAGCCACCGCTCTGGCCCTGCGGCTGGCGGCGGCCGTCGACAAGGCCGACGACCCGCACGAGGCGGCGCTGCGGCGCCTGGCCCTGCCGCTGGCCAAGTACTGGGTCTGCAAGCGCACCCCGGCGATGGTGGCCGAGGCGCTGGAGTGCCTGGGCGGCAACGGGTACGTCGAGGAGTCGGGCCTGCCCCTGATGTACCGCGAGGCGCCGCTCAACTCGGTGTGGGAGGGGTCCGGCAACGTGAACGCCCTCGACGTGCTGCGCGCTCTCTCCCGGGAGCCGGCGGCGCTCGAGGCCTGGATGCTCGAGGTCGGCGCCGCCCGGGGCGCCAACGCGAGCCTGGACCGGGCGGTCGACGACACCCTGCGGCTGCTGGGCGACTCGGTGGGCATGGAGTCCGGTGCCCGGCGCCTCGCTGGAGCGATGGCGGCCTGCCTGCAGGGCTCGCTGCTGGTCCGCTTCGCACCACCGGAGGTCTCCGACGTCTTCTGCGCCTCGCGCCTCGGCTCGTCCTTCGACGGGACCTTCGGGATGCTCCAGGGCGGCGACCTGGAGGCGATCGTGACCCGCGCCACACCGACGCTGGCCTGAGCCGAGCAGATCGCCGGTGACGTCGGGACCATCGGCCCGTCGTCGATGCCGATGACTAGACACCAGGTGACCATTCGGCGGCCCGCACGCTCATCAGTGGCACGCTTACGCTTGCGGTCCACCCCTGAGGAGTGATTTTCGTGGCCACCCATGGCAGCACCATCTTCACCGTCGGCACCCTGCTCAACCGGGCCCAGGACCAGGGCATGCCGGTGCGCACCCTGGTCCAGGGCAACTGGTTGGAGGGGGTCCCGGTGGCCAGCGACAGCCACGGCGTGGTGCTGGACAACCCCGACGAGGGGCAGTACCTGATCCGCCTGGACGCGATCACCGCGGTGGTCTACCTGCGCGACCCCCGCACCGAGGACGAGCCCGCTCCGTCCGCGCCGACGGCGCACGCCGCCGCTCAGCAGGACGAGCGGGACGTGCGTACCGGCTACGCCCCCAGCGCCCGCCCCGCGGTGGAGGCCGGCGCCGGGGGCTGACGCCTCAGGAGAGCTCGAGGCCCGGGTAGAGCGGGTGCTTGTCGAGCATCTCGGCACTCGCCGACCGGACCTTGTCGGCGATCCCGTCGCCCAGCACGTACGACGCCTTCGACACACCGCCGGCCTTGGTCAGGCCCTGCTGGGTGTTGGAGAGCACCTCGACGATGAGCTCCGCCACCCGGTCGAACTCGTCGTGCCCGAAGCCGCGGGTGGTCAGCGCGGGCGTGCCGAGCCGGACGCCGGAGGTGTACCAGGCGCCGTTGGGGTCCGCGGGCACCGAGTTCCGGTTGGTCACCACGCCGGCGTCGAGCAGCGCCGACTCCGCCTGGCGACCGGTCAGCCCGAACGAGGTCACGTCGAGCAGCACCAGGTGGTTGTCGGTGCCGCCGGTGACCAGCTTGGCGCCGCGGGTCAGGAAGCCCTCGGCGAGCGACTGGGCGTTGTCGGCGACCTGCTGCGCGTAGGTGCCGAACTCCGGCGTCCTCGCCTCGGCCAGCGCCACGGCCTTGGCGGCCATCACGTGGGACAGCGGACCGCCCAGCACCATGGGGCAGCCACGGTCCACGTCGGCGGCGAACTCCTCCTGGGCCAGCACCATGCCGCCGCGGGGACCGCGCAGCGACTTGTGGGTCGTGGTGGTGGTGATGTGGGCGTAGGGCACCGGGTTCTCCTCCCCGGTGAACACCTTGCCGGCGACGAGCCCCGCGAAGTGGGCCATGTCGACCATCAGCACGGCGCCGACCTCGTCGGCGATCTCGCGCATCTTCGCGAAGTTCACCCGGCGCGGGTAGGCGCTGTAGCCGGCCACCAGCACCAGCGGCTTGAACTCCCGCGCCTTCGCCGCGACCGCGGCGTAGTCCAGCAGGCCCGTCTCCGGGTCGGTGCCGTACTGCTGCTGGTGGAACATCTTGCCGCTGATGTTGGGGCGGAACCCGTGCGTCAGGTGACCGCCCGCGTCCAGGCTCATGCCCAGCAGCCGCTGGTTGCCCAGGTCGTGACGCAGCGACTCCCAGTCGGCCTCGGTCAGCTCGTTGACGTTCTTGGCGCCCAGCTTCGCCAGCGCCGGCGTCTCCACCCGGTTGGCCAGGATCGACCAGAAGGCGACGAGGTTGGCGTCGATGCCCGAGTGGGGCTGCACGTAGGCGTACGGCGCGCCGAACAGCTCGCGTGCGTGCTCGGCCGCCAGCGACTCGACGGTGTCCACGTTCTGGCAGCCGGCGTAGAAGCGGTGACCGACCGTGCCCTCGGCGTACTTGTCGCTGAGCCAGGTGCCCATGGTGAGCAGCACCGCCGGCGAGGCGTAGTTCTCCGAGGCGATGAGCTTCAGCGAGCTCCGCTGGTCCGCCAGCTCCTGACGGGTGGCTTCGGCGATGCGCGGCTCGACGGAGGCGATGACCCGCAGCGCTGCGGAGTAGGCGTCACTGGCGGTCGCGGCGAGGGAGTCAGTCATGGGGCCAGCCTAGTGAAGCGTCCCGGGTCGTCCGCCCGGGGCCGGTCGCCGGCGGCCGGAGGGAGTGTGACCTGGGCCTCACCAAGGCGTGGGGGCAGGCTGGCCCGCTTGGCGAGCGTCTTGATATTTGGACACAGCGTCCACAACATGAGATTTAACCTTGTGGGGATCGCGTCCGCCCCGTGAGACTGCTTGACATGGTCAGCTTCGCAACGCACACCTACCTCGTGGTCCGTCGCCACGTGGACCTCGGTCGCCTGCGCAGCATGATCTGTTGGCCCCGCTGACTGACGCCCCCACCTCCGCGCCCAACGATGCGCGCGACCCTCAGCGTGAAGGACCACCATGACCTCCAGCTCCGCCGCACCTGCTCGCCCCGCCCGCCCCCGTCCCAAGCGCGGTGAGGGCCAGTGGGCGCTCGGCTACTCCGAGCCGCTGAACAAGAACGAGCAGACCAAGAAGGACGACAACCCGCTCAACGTGCGGGCTCGGATCCTCAACATCTACTCCAAGCGCGGCTTCGCCTCCATCGACCCCGCCGACCTGCGGGGTCGGTTCCGCTGGATGGGGCTCTACACCCAGCGCGCCCCCGGCTTCGACGGCGGCAAGACCGCCTCGCTGCCGGAGGAGGAGCTCGACGACAGCTACTTCATGATGCGGGTGCGCACCGACGGCCAGATCCTCGACGCCGAGGCGCTGCGCGCCCTGGGCAGCACCTCGCAGGAGTTCGCCCGCGGCACCGCGGACATCACCGACCGCAACAACATCCAGTACCACTGGATCGAGGTGGAGAGCGTCCCCGCCATCTGGGAGCGGCTCGAGGCCGCCGGGCTCACCACCATCGAGGCCTGCGGCGACTCCCCTCGGCCCTTCCTCGGCTCGCCGGTCGCCGGGATCGCCAAGGACGAGATCATCGACGGCTCCGAGGCGCTCGCCGAGATCAAGCGCCGGGCGCTGAACAACCCCGAGTTCTCCAACCTGCCGCGCAAGTTCAAGACCGCCCTCACCGGCCACCCCAGCCACGACGTCGCCCCCGAGGTCAACGACATCTCGTTCGTCGGCACCGTGCACCCCGAGCACGGCCCCGGGTTCGACGTGTGGGTCGGCGGCGGTCTCTCGACCAACCCGATGCTCGCCCAGAAGCTCGGCGTGTGGGTCCCGCTGGACCAGGTCGCCGACGTGTGGGAGGCCGTGTGCGGCATCTTCCGCGACTACGGCTACCGGCGGCTGCGCTCGCGGGCCCGCCTGAAGTTCCTGGTCGCGGACTGGGGCAAGGAGAAGTTCCGCGAGGTGCTGGAGACCGAGTACCTGAAGCGGTCCCTGATCGACAACCCCTCCCCCGCGGTCCCGGTCACCCAGGGCGACCACATCGGCGTGCACGAGCAGAAAGACGGCAAGTTCTACGTCGGCGTCGCGCCGGTGGTGGGCCGCGTCAACGGCGCCATCCTGCTCGGGCTGGCTGATCTGGTCGAGCAGTACGGCGCGCGCGGCATCCGCCTCACGGCGTACCAGAAGCTCGTGGTCATCGGCATCGACGCCGGCGACACCGACGCCTTCCTCGACGACCTGGAGAAGATCGGGCTCACCGCCCGTCCCTCGAACTGGCGCCGCAACACCATGGCGTGCACCGGCATCGAGTTCTGCAAGCTCGCCATCGTGGACACCAAGCAGCGCGCCGCGGACCTGATCGCCGAGCTCGAGCGTCGGTTCCCGCAGCTCGACGTCCCGATCACCGTCAACGTCAACGGATGCCCCAACGCCTGTGCCCGCACCCAGGTGGCGGACATCGGCCTGAAGGGGCAGCTGGTGATGGACGCCGACGGACAGCAGGTCGAGGGCTTCCAGGTCCACCTGGGCGGCGCGCTGGGCCTCGGTGCGAACTTCGGCCGCAAGCTGCGGGCGCACAAGGTCACCAGCACCGGCTTGGACGACTACATCACCGCCGTGGTGCAGGCGTTCCTCGACGACCGACAGGACGGCGAGTCGTTCGCCGACTGGGCGGCACGGGCCGACGAGGTCCACCTGCGCGGCGACCGCAGTCTGGAGTCGGTCTGAGATGAGCGAGCGCGCCCAGCCCTTCCACTGCCCCTACTGCGGTGACGAGAACCTCTGGCCCCACGAGGCCGAGGGGGCGCCGGGCGCCTGGGAGTGCCGTGCCTGCCTGCGGGCGTTCACGGTCAAGATGCTGGGGATGGTCCGACCGGGAGGAGGGCAGGCATGACGACGGCGACGACCCGTGCCGCCCGGGACTTCCGCGGCACCCACACCGAGGGGCGCAGCCCTGAGGAGCTTCGCGAGCTCGTCTCCCACGTCGGTGCCGAGCTGGAGCTGGCGCCCGCGGAGCACATCATCGAGTGGGCCGCGGCCACCTTCGGCGAGCGCTTCTGCGTCACCTCCTCCATGGGGGACGCGGTGCTGTCGCACCTCGCCTCCCAGGTGGTGCCCGGAATCGACGTCGTCTTCCTCGACACCGGCTACCACTTCGCCGAGACCATCGGCACGCGGGACGCGGTGGAGGCCACTCTCCCGGTCAACCTGATCACCATCACCCCGGTGCAGAGCGTGGCCGAGCAGGACCTCACGCACGGGGCGGACCTCTACAAGACCGATCCGGACCGCTGCTGCCAGCTGCGCAAGGTCGAGCCCCTGGCCAGGTCCCTCGCCGGGTACGACGCGTGGGCCACCGGTCTGCGGCGCGCCGAGACCCACAACCGGGTGATCGCACCGGTCGTGGGCTGGGACGCCCGCAAGGGCAAGGTCAAGGTGTCTCCCCTGGCCCGGTGGAGCGACGAGCAGATGGAGCGCTACATCGCCGAGAACTCGGTGCTCGTCAACCCCTTGGCCTACGACGGCTACCCCTCGATCGGCTGCTGGCCGTGCACCCGACGGGTGGCGCCGGGCGACGACCCGCGCAGCGGCCGCTGGGCCGGCACCGGCAAGACCGAGTGCGGGATCCACTCATGAAGTCTCACCGCAACACCAAGATCGACAGCGTCGTCGATGCACACCTCACAGGAGATGGGAGGCAGTTCTGATGGCTGCTCCTGCATTGGTTGCACTCGCCCACGGAAGCCGTGACCCTCGGTCCGCGGCCACGATCAAGAGCCTGATCGGGGAGGTACGGCGCCTGCGTCCGGACCTGCGCATCGAGCAGGCGTTCCTGGAGCTGGCGAAGCCGGGTTTCCAGCAGACCGTGGACAAGCTCGTCAAGGCCGGCTTCGACGAGATCGTCGTCGTGCCGTTGCTGCTCACCGAGGCCTATCACGCCAAGGTGGACGTCCCGGCTGCCGTGGAGGCGGCGATGGGGCGCCACCCGGGACTGAAGGTCCGCTCCACCGGTGTCCTCGGTCTGGAGACGGCGTTCCTGGATGTCCTCGACATCCGCATGCGCGAGGCCCTCAGGGCGGCCCGGGTGCGCGAGCTGGACGCGCTGGTCCTGGCCGCGGCCGGCTCGTCCGACGCGCTGGCCAACCAGTCGGTGGCCCGCCTGGCGCGGACCTGGGGAAGCCGGCACAAGCTGCCGGTCACGGCCGCCTTCGCCTCCGCGACCCCGCCAACCACCGGCGAGGCGGTCCGGGCGTTCCGGGCCCAGGGCAAGCGGCACATCGCCGTCGCCTCGCTCTTCCTGGCACCCGGCTTCCTGCCGGACCGGGCGGCCGAGCTGGCCGTCGAGGCCGGCGCGGTGGCGGTCTCGGATCCCCTGGGGGCACACCCCGAGGTGGCCCGCACGATCCTCGCCCGGTACGCCGT
This sequence comes from Nocardioides sp. 616, assembly GCF_002930065.1. Classification (NCBI taxonomy): domain Bacteria; kingdom Bacillati; phylum Actinomycetota; class Actinomycetes; order Propionibacteriales; family Nocardioidaceae; genus Nocardioides; species Nocardioides sp. 616. The sequence goes on from NZ_POAG01000017.1 coordinate 631,948, forward strand.
GGGCGCGGTCGAGCTCGTGCCGGTCTAGGGGCTCAGCCCACCAGGCGCTCGACGAGGTGCTCCAGGGCCCGGGCCGGCTCCGCGGTGATCCCGCCATGGACCGGTCCGGGCTGGAGCACCGTGGACTTCGGCGCGCGGAGGAACCCGAAGCGCTGACCCATGGGCTTCGTCGCTGCGGTCCCTCCGCGGGAGTCCCCCGCACAGACGCCCGCCACGAAGTCCAGGGCCGCGCAGACCTGGTCCACGTCCAGGGAAGGTGCGAACGAGCTCAGCCGGTCGCGGTCGCACCGCCAGGCCACGTCGAGGAACTCCGTGCTCTGGCAGTACAGCACCACACCGACGTTGAGGAACTCCTCGCGATCGGGTCGCGGGACGCAGCGCAGGACGACGTACTGGTAGGACAGCCGCGTCATGCCGCACCTCCGGGCAACCACTGCCGGCTTCCCAGCCGGGCCGTCAGGAACTCCACGTAGGCGGTCCTGAGCTCGGCCGGGCTGACACCCGGCACCCAGGTCAGCCACTCCTCGGGCACCAGCGCCACGATGTCGGTGAACACCTCGGTCGACAGGACCGCACGCGCTGCGGCGTCGGCCGCCCCCAGGTCGCCCAGGAACTCGCCCAGCACGTGGTCACTGCTGTCCCACGGCTGCGCCGCGAACCGCTGCGGGTCAGTCACCTGGGTCGTCCAGGCGTGATGGAAGTAGAGCGCCGCTCCATGGTCGATGACCCAGACGTCGCCGTGCCAGACCAGAAGGTTGGGGTTGCGCCAGCTGCGGTCCACGTTCGCGGTGAATGCGTCCAGCCACAGGATGCGCTCTGCCACGCCCGGCTCGATGGTCTGGGCTCCGTCGAACCCGAAGGCGCCCGGCAGGAAGTCCACCCCGAGGTTCAGGCCCAGGCTCGCGGTGAGCAGGTCCTGCACCTCCTCGTCGGCCTCGTACCGGGCGATCTCGCCGTCCAGCTCCAGGGCAACCAGGCGCGGTGTCCGCAGACCGATGCGACGGGCGATCTCACTGACCAGCACCTCGGCCACCAGGACCCGGACGCCCTGGCCCGCACCGGAGAACTTGCACACGTAGATACCCAGGTCCTCGGCCTCGACGAGACCGGGCAGACTCCCACCCTCACGCAGCGGAGTGACGTACCGGCTGACCCCGACCCGCGGGATCACGCCGGACCTGGCGCGCACGTGTGCTTCATGAGCACATCATGACTGATCCGGTTCCAGGTCCGAGCCCAGCTCCTCTCGGACCACCGCGAAGGCCATGCCGCTGGAGTAGCCCTTGCGGGCCAACATTCCCACCAGTCTCCTGGTAGCGGTCACCGTGTCGAGCGCGCGCATGCTCCGCATCTTCTTGCGGACCAGGACCCGTGCCGCGGCCTCCTCGTCGGCGGGGTCGATCTCCGCCACCGCCTCGCGCACCAGCTCCTCGTCGATCCCCTTGCGGCGGAGCTCCTGGGCCAGCGCGCGCCCGGCCAGGCCCTTGCCCGGCTGCCGGCTCGCGATCCACGCTCGGGCAAACGCCTCGTCATCGACGAGGCCCACCTCCTCGAACCGGTCCAGGAGCGCCTCGGCGATCTCCACGGGAACGTCCTTGGCGGCCATCTTGTCGGCCAGCTGCTTGCGGCTGCGAGCCTGCCCGGTCAGCTGGTCCAGCAGGATCTTGCGGGCCACCGCCTCGGGGTCCGCCTCGGGCCCCGCCTGGACCGGATCCTCAGGTACGGATCCGGTCCACGCGGCGACACCGTCGTGCACGTCGCCCTGCCACCGGGACCTCGGGCGTCTCTGCGACATCACAGGTCAGCTCGGACTCAGAAGTCCTTGACGCCGATCGGCTCGTCCGAGAGGTCGTCCACCACCGGGGTGTTCACCTGGGGGCCGACGCCGAGCTTCTCGAGGATCTTCTTCTCCAGCTCGTTGGCCAGGTCGGGGTTGTCCTTGAGGAAGGACCGAGCGTTCTCCTTGCCCTGGCCCAGCTGGTCGCCCTCGTAGGTGTACCAAGCGCCGGCCTTGCGCACCAGGCCCGCCTCCACGCCCACGTCGATGAGCCCACCCTCGCGGCTGATGCCCTTGCCGTACATGATGTCGAACTCGGCCTGCTTGAACGGCGGCGCGACCTTGTTCTTGACGACCTTGACCCGGGTCCGGTTGCCGACCATCTCCTGGCCGTCCTTCAGGGTCTCGATCCGACGCACGTCCAGACGCACCGAGGAGTAGAACTTCAGCGCCCGACCACCGGTCGTGGTCTCCGGGGAGCCGAACATGACCCCGATCTTCTCGCGCAGCTGGTTGATGAAGATCGCGGTGGTCTGGGAGTTGTTCAGGGCACCGGTCATCTTGCGCAGTGCCTGGCTCATCAGCCGGGCCTGGAGCCCCACGTGGCTGTCCCCCATCTCGCCCTCGATCTCGGCACGAGGCACGAGGGCCGCCACCGAGTCGATCACGATCAGGTCGAGGGCGCCGGAACGGATCAGCATGTCGGCGATCTCGAGCGCCTGCTCGCCGGAGTCCGGCTGGGAGACCAGCAGGGCGTCGGTGTCGACGCCGAGGTTCTTGGCGTAGTCGGGGTCGAGCGCGTGCTCGGCGTCGATGAACGCCACGATGCCGCCCGCTGCCTGGGCGCTGGCCACCGCGTGCAGGGCGACGGTCGTCTTTCCCGACGACTCCGGACCGTAGATCTCCACCACCCGGCCGCGCGGCAGACCACCGAGGCCCAGCGCCACGTCGAGCGCGATGGAGCCCGTCGGGATCACCTCGAGCGGCGCCCGGGTCTCGTCGCCCAGTCGCATGACCGAGCCCTTGCCGAACGACTTCTCGATATTGGCGAGGGCGGCATCCAATGCCTTCTCGCGGTCTCCACCAGCCATGTCTAGCCCCATTCATCTCGTCGGTGTGCCAGGTACGCCTTCGACGCTAGGCGTCACCGCCGACAGCGCTGGTCGGACTGACCCGGGCTGTGGAGAAACCGCTCACACGTCGTACCTGTGCACCCAGCGTAGCCCGAACAGGTGTTCGATCAAGACTTCCCGCGCCCGCGTGTCGCGCTCGGGTCCAGCGGCGCCCCGATCGGTGCCGCGGGCGGTGCCGCGGGCGGACTCGCGACACGTCGCGCGACCAGGCCGGCGCCGACCACCCCGGCGGTGAGGAACGCCGCGAAGACATTCAGGGCCGGGTAGCCCCAAGCCCCCACGACCACTCCGGCGAGGGCGCCCGCGGCCGCGGCCATCAGACCCATCGCCATGTCGGCCGCGCCCTGGACGTCGGTGCGGGCGTCCAGGGGGGTGAGCTCCGCGATCATCGTGGAGGCGGCCACCGTGACCAGGGACCAGCCGAGGCCGAGCAGGAAGAGGCCGACGGTGATCCCGGCGGAGTGTCCCTCGGGTGCCCGCCCACACAGCAGCAGCGCCAGCAGCAGCACCACTGCTCCGGCCAGCAGCACCGCGGGACGGCCCGCCCGGTCCGCGGCGATGCCGGCCAGCGGCGAGAAGGCGTACATGCCCAGCACGTGCACCGAGATCACGAAGCCCACCAGGTCCAGCGCGGCTCCGCCGTGCTCCATGTGCAGCGGCGTCATGATCATCACCGCCACCATCACCGCGTGTGCGGAGGCCAGCGCCCCGATCGCGGCTGCCAGCGCCGGCGTGGCCCGCACCACCTGCCACGCCCGCTGCCACGAGCGCCCTGCGGGGACCCGCGGCTGCTCCGGTGCCAGCTCGCGGGCGGTCAGCAGCGGGTCCGGGCGGAGGAAGACCCCCAAGAACGCCGCGGCGAGCAGCATGCTGAGGGCACCCAGGGCGAACGGCCCGGTGAGCTCGGGGATGTCGAGCCGACGGGACAGCGCCGCGGCGGGACCGGTCAGGTTGGGTCCCAGCACCGCGCCCACCGTGGTGGCCCACACCACGGTCCCCAGCGCCTTCGCGCGGGTGGCGTCGGGCGCCAGGTCGGTCGCGGCGTACCTCGCCCCGGAGTTCGCCGCCGTGGTGGCCCCGAGGAGGGCAGCGCCGACGAGGAGCAGCCCCATCGAGTCCAGCACGCCGGCGACCACGGCGAGCATTGCCCCGGACGCGCCGATCAGCAGTCCGGTCACCTGGCCGAGTCGCCTGCCGCGAGCGGCCATCAGGCGCGCCAGCAGGTAGGAGGCGAACGCGGCCCCGAGCACCTGGGACGTCTGCGCGAGGCCGGCCTGGCCCTCGGAGCCGGAGATGTCACGGGCGAGCAGGGAGGCCGTGGCGATGCCGATGGTGATGCCGACCGCCCCCAGCGCCTGGCCCACCACGAGGACCCGGACGGTCCGGCGCTGGATCCGCCGTACCTGCTCGGACTCGAGCCGACTGTTCATCTCGCTGACTCGGGGAGCTCCAGGACCCGCCACACCGCCGCCCACACCTGCTTGGGCGGGACCCCGTCCTCCAGGGCCTCGTCGACTGTGCGGGAGCCGAGCTCGGTGATCACGAAGAGCTCGGACCAGGAGCTGGCCTCCCGACCCAGCACCGCCTCGAGGCGGGCCCGGAGCTCGGTGTGCCTCACGGGCTTCCCACGTCGTCGCAGCCGATGTCGTGCAGGTGGTGCAGGACGTCGTGGAGGTGGTACTGCCCCAGGGCGCGCACGGTGAACTCACTGCCGTTGCTGCGCAGCCCGCTCCGATCCTCCTGCTCCGCGGTCACGCCGGCGTACAGGGCGGCCACCTCCGCGGCGGCCTCGAGCAGCTCGACCTCCACCTCCACCGGGTCCTGGGTGGCGTACGCGGACTCCACGGCGGTGGCGTCCTGGTCCCAGTTGGCGAAGGTGGGCCGGTCGGCGGCGAGCATGGCGCGCAACCGCTCGGCGAAGACGCGGTGCACGTCGCGGACGTGGCACGCGTACTCCAGCACCGACCAGGTCCGGGGATCGGGACGCAGTCGCACGTCGCCGACGTGCCGCATCGCGTCGCCGAAGCGCAACGCACTCTCCTTGAGCAGCCCGGGCAGCGAGGCGACCTCCAGGTCGCTCGACACCAGTCCGCACTCCGGGCAGCGACGATCCAGGACCCAGGTCCAGTCCTTGGTCTCCGGCACGATCTCCTCGGCAGCTGGCACGGGCACATTCAACCAGCCGCCGTACACCCGTGCCGCACCTGCAACGATGCACTCATGTCATCCTTCGCCACGCGATCCGCAGAAGAGCGCGACCTAGCGGTGATCTCCTCGATCTACACCCAGGCCGTGGAGCACTCGACCTCCACGTTCGACTTGGAACCGCCTGATCTCGACTACTGGCGGGCCCGCCTGGACGGCCAGCACCCCGGGGACCACCTGCTCGTGGCCGTGGACTCCGACGACGTGGCCGTGGGCTACGCCTACTCCTGGTCCTACCGGCCCCGCCCGGCGTACCAGCTGACTCGGGAGACCTCGATCTACCTGGACCGCAAGGTCCGTGGCCTGGGAGTGGGCAAGCTGCTCTACCCCGCCCTGCTGGAGACCATGGCCGTCTCCGGGGTGCACAGCGCGATCGCCCTGGTCGCCCTGCCCAACCCCGCCAGCGAGCGGCTGCACCTGGCGACGGGCTTCGAGAAGGTCGGGCAGATGCGCGAGGTCGGCTACAAGTTCGACCAGTGGATCGATGTCGCCTGGTACCAGAAGCTGCTGGTCACCCTGCCCTGAGGCGCTCCGACGTCCGCGCCCTCACTTCAGGAGCAGCAGGTCCAGGCGCCGCCGGACGATCGCGAGACCGAGCAGCCCCATCAGCAGCAGGTAGACCACGCTCACCCCGGACGCCCAGGAGAGCTCGCCCGTGGTGAGCTCGCGGCACAGCACCACACCGCGGTACAGCGGCGTCGCCTCCACCAGCCAGCGCAGGGCCCCGTCACCGAACTCGGTCACCGGGAAGAAGGTGGCCGAGAACAGGAACAGCGGCAGCTGGGCCAGGGTGATCTTGTCGAAGTCCTGGAAGGACTTCATGTAGGTCGTCAGCCCCATGCACACGGCCGAGAACGCGAAGGCGATCAGGATCGCCGCGGGCAGCGCCAGGACCGCCCACCAGGAGCTGATCAGCCCCATGGCCGCCATCACCAGCAGGAACGCCGCCGAGTACGTGGACCCGCGGATCAGCCCCCAGGCGATCTCGCCGCGCGCGACGTCCCGGGTGGTCAGCGGCGTGGCCAGCATCTGGTCGTAGAGCTTGTCGTACTTGAGCTTGAAGAAGACGTTGTAGGTCGAGTCCATCAACGCGCCGTTGAACGCCGACGCCGCGAGCATCCCGGGAGCCACGAACGCGGCGTACGAGATCGGCTCGCCGTTCAGCTCGAATCCCTCCACCAGCTGACCGACGCCGACCCCGATGGAGAACAGGTAGAACACCGGCTCCAGGAAGCCGGTCAGGAAGAGCTTCCACGCCGACCGGTAGGTGATGTAGTTGCGCAGCACCAGCAGCCTGGCGGCCTGGACCGGAGTGAGAGGCGACGGGATCACCGTCTGGCCCATGATCGCCACCTCAGACCTCCAGCCGCTTCTCGAGACCGGTCACCGCGAGGCGCCACCCCACGACGGTGAGCGCCGCCAGCACCGCCACGTGCACCAGCGCCGCACCCACGTCCACGTGGTCCAGGCAGAGCATGCGAGACAGGTCGACCCCGTGCCACAGGGGAGTCACCACGGCCACCCACTTCAGCGCCGGTCCCAGGTTGTCGATCGGGAAGAAGGCGCCGGAGAAGAGCGTCAGCGGCACCACGCCGAGTCGGAACAGCACGCCGAACCCCTCCTCGGAGCGGAGCCGGACGCTGAAGGCCATCACCAGGCAGCCGAAGGAGATCCCCACCAGCACCTGGGCCAACCAGGCCAGGACCGCGCCCCACCAGGTCGCGAACACCCCGAACGGCGCCAGCACCAGCATGAACACCGCGCACGCGGAGGCCACCCGGAAGAGCACGAACCCCAGGTGCGCGTTGACGATGTCACGGATCGACAGTGGCGTGGCCATCTGGGCCAGGTAGGTCTTGTGCCACTTGATCCCGCCCATCACCGGGTACGTCGTCTCGCCCACCGCGATCTGCATGGCGTGGCTGGCCACCAGGCCGGGGACGACGAAGTCCAGGTAGGACGTCGCGCCCTCCAGCCTGCTCGGGTCGCCCTCGATGAACCCGCCCAGGAGCACGCCCATGGCCACGACGTAGAAGAGCGGGGCCACGAAGCTGGAGATGGCACCCCCGCGCCAGGTGCGCTTGAACACCGTCCACCAGTAGTCGACCTGGCGGGCCGCCCCTTCGACCGGGGAGAGCTTGGTCGCCATCAGTCGACCAGCGTCCGGCCGGTCAGCGCGAGGAAGACGTCCTCCAGGGTGGAGCGGCGCACGAGGACCGCCGCCGGACGCAGCCCCCGCTCGTGCACCTTGGCCACGACCTCCTCGCCGTTGTCGGAGTAGACCAGGAGACGGTCCGGCAGCACCTCGGTCCGCTCGCCGAGGTCGCTCACCTTCTCCGCGGCCCGCTCGTTCTCGCCGGCGCCGAAGCGCAGCTCGGTGACCTCTCGGGTGGAGTTCTGCCGGATCAGCTCGATCGGACTCCCCTCGGCCACGATCAGCCCCTTGTCCATCACCACCAGGCGGTCGCACAGCTGCTCCGCCTCGTCCATGTAGTGGGTGGTGAGCACCAGCGTCACCCCCGCGTGCTTGAGTCGGAAGAGCTGGTCCCAGAGCACGTGGCGGGCCTGCGGGTCCAGGCCCGTGGTCGGCTCGTCCAGGAGCAGCAGGTCGGGTGAGTTGATCAGGCTCCGCGCGATCGTGAGACGGCGCTTCATGCCACCGGAGAGGTCCTCGACCCGCGCCTTGCGCTTCTCGGTGAGCTGCACGAACTCCAGCAGCTCCTCGGCCCGGGACCGGACGTCGGCCTTGGGGATGCCGAAGTAGCGGCCGTAGATGTAGAGGTTGTCGAAGACGTTGAGCTCGTTGTCGAGGGTGTCCTCCTGCGGGCACACCCCGAGCCGACCCCGGATCGTGGGCCCGTCGACGGCCGGGTCCAGGCCCAGGATGCGCAGCTGACCGGAGGTCACCGGGCTGACTGCGGCGATCATCCGCATCGTGCTGGACTTGCCGGCGCCGTTGGGGCCGAGGAACCCGAAGGCCTCGCCACGGCGTACGTCGACGTCGATCCCCTTGACCGCCTCGAAGGTGCCGAAGGACTTGCGCAGTGCTGTGGCGTGGATCATGGACTCTGTCACGGCGCCGACCTTACGCACCGGCGCCGACACGACGCAGCCGGGTTTCCCGTTCACCGGCCCGGGTCGTGGGGTGCCCGGTGACAAGATGACACGGTGCCCGCGCTCGACGACTTCAGTGCTCCCACCCGTGAGTGGTTCCGCGCTGCCTTCGAGAGCCCCACACCCGCCCAGGAGGGTGCGTGGACGGCGATCCGCCAGGGCCGCCACGCCCTGGTCGTGGCACCCACCGGCTCGGGCAAGACGCTGAGCGCCTTCCTGGCCGGCATCGACTCCCTGCTGACGACGCCCCCTTCCGACCCCAAGCACCGCTGCCGGGTGCTCTACATCTCCCCGCTGAAGGCGCTCGCCGTGGACGTCGAGCGCAACCTGCGCGCCCCGCTCACCGGCATCCGCCACACCGCGGCGCGGCTCGGCACCGAGCTCCCCGATGTCCGGGTGGGCATCCGCTCCGGGGACACGCCGCCGGCCGAGCGACGCAAGCTGGCGACCAGTCCGCCCGACATCCTGATCACCACGCCCGAGTCGCTTTTCCTGATGCTGACCAGCCAGGCACGCGAGTCCCTGCGCGGGGTCGAGACGGTGATCCTCGACGAGGTGCACGCCGTCGCCGGCACCAAGCGGGGCGCGCACCTGGCCCTGACCCTGGAGCGGCTCGACGCGCTGCTGCCCAGCCCAGCCCAGCGCATCGGCCTGAGCGCCACGGTCCGGCCGCTGGAGGAGGTGGCGCGCTTCCTGGGCGGGACCGCGCCGGTGGAGATCGTGGCGCCGCCCAGCGAGAAGCAGTGGGACCTCAAGGTGGTCGTGCCCGTGGAGGACATGACCGCCCCCGAGGAGTACGACGAGGAGTCCGGCGATCCCCGGCGGAGCCAGTCGATGTGGCCGCACGTGGAGGAGCGGGTGGTCGACCTCGTGGAGCAGCACCGCTCCACGATCGTCTTCGCCAACTCCCGCCGGCTCGCGGAGCGGCTGACCGCCCGCCTCAACGAGATCGCCGGCGAGCGCGCCGCCCTCGCCGAGAGCGAGCAGCCCACGACCGTGGTGATCGCGAAGGCGCACCACGGGTCGGTCTCCAAGGAGCAGCGGGCCCTGATCGAGGACGACCTGAAGCAGGGCCGACTGCCGTGCGTGGTGGCCACGAGCAGTCTCGAGCTCGGCATCGACATGGGCGCGGTCGACCTGGTGATCCAGGTCGAGTCGCCCCCCAGCGTGGCGAGCGCACTGCAGCGCGTCGGGCGCGCCGGTCACCAGGTGGGTGAGACCAGTCGCGGAGTGCTGTTCCCCAAGCACCGCGGCGACCTGGCGCAGACCGCGGTGGCGGTGCGACGCATGCTCAGCGGCGACATCGAGAGCCTGCGGGTCCCCACCAACCCGCTCGACGTGCTGGCCCAGCAGGTGGTCGCCGCCACCGCGCTGGAGGAGTGGGACGTCGAGGAGCTCTTCGACCTGGTCCGGCGCGCGGCCTCGTACTCCTCGCTCCCCCGCAGCGCCTTCGACGCCACCCTCGACCTGCTCAGCGGCCGCTACCCGAGCGAGGAGTTCGCCGAGCTGCGGCCCCGCATCGTCTGGGACCGGGTGACCGGCGCGCTCACCTCGCGGCCCGGCGCCCAGCGGCTCGCGGTGACCAGCGGCGGCACCATCCCGGACCGCGGCCTCTTCGGCGTCTACCTGGTCGGCGAGGGCACCGGCCGCCGGGTCGGCGAGCTGGACGAGGAGATGGTCTACGAGTCCCGGGTCGGGGACGTGTTCGCCCTGGGCGCGACGAGCTGGCGCATCGAGGACATCACCCACGACCGGGTGCTGGTCACCCCCGCGCCCGGGGTCCCGGGCCGGCTGCCGTTCTGGAAGGGCGACACCCTCGGCCGGCCCGCGGAGCTGGGTGCGGCGATCGGCGCGTTCTGCCGCGAGCTGGCCGCGATGGGCACCGGTCCGGCAGTCGAGGCCGCCCGGGCCCAGGGGCTCGACGAGTACGCCGCGACCAACCTGGTGCACTACCTCTCCGAGCAGCTCGAGGCGACCAACGTGCTGCCCAGCGACCGCCAGGTGCTCGTGGAGCGGTTCCGCGACGAGCTGGGTGACTGGCGCCTGGTCGTCCACTCCCCCTACGGCACCCCGGTGCACGCGCCGTGGGCGCTGGCCATCAACGCCCGCCTGCGGGAGCGGTACGGCATCGACGGCCAGGCGATGGCCTCCGACGACGGCATCGTCATCCGCATCCCCGACGCCGACGACGAGCCGCCCGGCGCGGACCTGGTGGTCTTCGACCCCGAGGAGATCGAGCAGCTCGTCACCGCCGAGGTCGGAGGCTCGGCCCTGTTCGCGAGCCGGTTCCGCGAGTGCGCCGCGCGCGCCCTGCTGCTCCCACGTCGCGATCCGGGACGACGCAGCCCCCTGTGGCAGCAGCGTCAGCGCAGCGCCCAGCTGCTCGAGGTCGCCTCCCAGTACCCCTCCTTCCCCATCGTCCTGGAGGCGGTGCGGGAGTGCCTCCAGGACGTCTACGACCTGCCGGCCCTGGTCTCGCTGCTCAAGGCGGTGCAGCGGCGCGAGGTGACCGTGGTCGACGTGGCGACCACGCAGCCCTCGCCGTACGCCCGGACGCTGCTGTTCGGCTACGTCGCGCAGTTCATGTACGAGGGCGACTCCCCCATCGCCGAGCGACGTGCCGCCGCCCTGAGTCTCGACCAGGGGCTGCTGGCCGAGCTGCTGGGCCGCGCCGAGCTGCGCGAGCTGCTCGATCCCGAGGTGCTCGCCGAGGTGGAGGCCGAGCTGCAGTGGCTGGTGCCCGAACGCCGGGCCCGGGACGTCGAGGCCATCGCCGACCTGCTGCGGCTGCTCGGTCCGCAGAGCGCGGAGGAGATCACCCGGCGCACCGTGGACGGCGTCGACGTCCCGGCTGCCCTGGAGCAGCTGCGCCTGGCCCGGCGGGTCGCGGAGGTGCGGATGGCGGGCCGGCCCGTGTGGTGCACCATCGAGGAGATCGCCCGGCTCCGCGACGGCCTCGGGGTCCCGGTGCCGGCCGGCACCCCGGTGGTCTTCACCGAGCCCCAGGAGGACCCCGTGGGCGACCTGGTCGCGCGGTACGCCCGCACCCACGGGCCGTTCACCTCCGCCGACGTGGCCGACCGGTTCGGGATCGGCGAGGCGGTCGCCCGCCACGCGCTGCAGCGACTCTCGGCGCGGGGCCGGGTGCTGGACGGCGAGTTCCGCCCCTCCGGCGCCGGTCCGGAGTGGTGCGACGCGGAGGTGCTGCGAAAGCTGCGCCGGCGGTCCCTGGCCCGGCTGCGCAAGGAGGTCGAGCCCGTCACCCAGACCACGCTGGCGCGCTTCCTGCCCGCCTGGCAGAAGGTGGTGACGCAGCGTGGCGGGCTGCGGGGCGTCGACGGGGTGCTGAGCGCCATCGACCAGCTGGCCGGGTGCGCCGTCCCGGCCAGCGCGTTGGAGCCCCTCGTGCTGGCCGCCCGGGTGCGCGACTACCAACCGGCCTTCCTCGACGAGCTGACCGCCTCCGGCGAGGTGGTCTGGGCCGGGCACGCCCCGCTGCCAGGCAGCGACGGCTGGGTCAGCCTGCACCTGGCCGACCAGGCTCCGCTCACCCTGCCCGACGCGGACGACACCGAGCTCGACGAGCTCCAGCTGCGCCTGCTCGCGACCCTGGAGCCCGGGGGCGCCTGGTTCTACCGCCAGCTCGCCGACCAGGTCGGCTCGATGTCCGACGCTCAGCTCAGCGCCGCCCTGTGGGGCTTGGTCTGGTCGGGCCGGGTCACCAACGACACCCTGGTGCCGTTGCGCGCCCTGGTCCGATCGGGCACCGCCAGCCACCGCACCCGGCGCCCACCGCCCCGCACCGGACGCATGCCGAGCCGGGGCGGCCCCCCGGAGACCGCCGGTCGCTGGTCCCTGCTCCCCCTTCGCGACACGGACCCGACGCGTCGCGCGCACGCCGGCGCCGAGCACCTGCTCGAGCGGCACGGCGTCGTGACCCGCGGCGCCGTGGTGAGCGAGCGAGTGGTCGGAGGGTTCGCGGCCGTCTACAAGGTGCTGTCCGCCTTCGAGGACTCCGGGCGCTGTCGTCGCGGCTACTTCGTCGAGGGACTCGGCGCCGCCCAGTTCGGGACCGCCGGCGCCGTGGACCGGCTGCGCACCTACAGCGAACCCGTCGAACGCGAAGACCCGGTGTGCCTGGCCCTGGCCGCGACCGACCCCGCCAATCCCTACGGGGCGGCGCTGGGCTGGCCGGAGTCGACGGGTGGGCACCGTCCCGGTCGCAAGGCGGGCGCCGTCGTGGTCCTGGTCGACGGTCGTCTGGTGATGTACGTCGAGCGCGGTGGCCGCACGCTGTTGACGTGGTCCGAGGAGCCGGAGATGCTCGTCCCGGCCGCCGCCACGCTGGCAGATGCCGCCCGCCGTGGTGCACTGGGACGACTGACCGTTGAGAAGGCCGACGGCGAGCAGCTGCTCGGCGCCGGTGGCACCCCGCTGCGCCTGGCGCTGCAGGAGGCCGGATTCGTCGCCACACCGAAGGGGCTGAGGATGCGTGCCTGAAGGAGACACCGTCTGGCGGACCGCCCGGCTGCTGGATCGCGCCCTGGCGGGCCACCAGCTGGTCTCGACCGACTTCCGCGTGCCGCAGCTGGCCACCCACGACCTCGCGGGAGGCAGGGTCCGCAACACCGCGAGTCGCGGCAAGCACCTGCTGACCCGCATCGACGCCGATCGGCAGTGGACCCTGCACACTCACCTCAAGATGGAGGGAGCGTGGCAGGCCTACACCCGCGGCAGCACCTGGCGCCGACCCACGCACAGCGCACGCGTGGTGCTGGAGACCGCCGATCGCGTCGCGGTGGGATTCTCCCTGGGGATCGTGGAGCTGCTCGCCCGCGAGGACGAGCACCTGGCGGTCGGGCACCTCGGGCCGGACCTGCTCGGGCAGAGCTGGGACGAGGATGAGGCGCTACGCCGCATCACCGCCGACCCGTCCCGGCCGGTCATCCAGGCCCTCCTGGACCAGACCTGCATGGCCGGGGTCGGCAACATGTACGCCGCCGAGCTCTGCTTCACCAGCGGCGTCGCCCCCACGTCGCCCGTCGGGGACGTGCCCGACATGCGACGCATGGTGCGGCGGGCCAAGCTGATGCTGGAGGCCAACAAGGAGCGCGCCGAGCAGTCCACCACCGGCGACCTGCGGCGCAACCGACGTACCTGGGTCTATCGCCAGGAGAGCTGCCTGCGCTGCGGCACCGCGGTGAGCGTCGAAATGGTCGGTCCGGTGGGCCGGGAGCGGGCGGCGTACTGGTGCGCCAACTGCCAGCCGGGCTGAGCGTTCCTCCACGACTCGCCAGGAGCCGCGGCGGCCACAGCCTCAGGCGGCGGAGGCGACGACGTCGTTGGTCGGCAGGGGGCGGGCCACCTCGAGGCGGGTGGCGGCAGTGAGCGCCTCCTCCTGGGCTACGACCTCACTGACCTCGCGCAGCACCAGCGAGAGCGGCATGTCCAGAGCGGCGCACAACGAGGCCAGCAGCTCCGAGGAGGCTTCCTTCTGACCACGTTCGATCTCGGAGATGTAGCCGAGGCTGACACGGGCCTGCGCCGAGACCTCGCGCAGCGTCATGCCCAGCTCCATCCGCTTGTGGCGGAGGACTTCGCCGAGGGACCGACGAAACAGCACCATGCGGACGTCCTTCCGGGGATCGAGTCGTAGAGAGCCCACGCTACCGGAAGGAGGAAGGCACGCTGGCTATTCCCCCACCCTCGTGTCCCCGAGCCGGTCCCGGAGCAGGTCGACGGCCCGCCGACAGGTCTCCTCCTGGATCTCCCACCGGTTGCCCGAGAGCGCCAGCGCGACCGCGGTGACGCCGTCCGGCCCGGCGATCCCGACGAAGACCGTGCCGGCCGCCTTGCCCTCCTGGATCCCGGGGCCGGCGACGCCGGTGGTGCTGACCGCCCAGGTGCTGCCCAGCAGCGCCCGCACCCCCGCGGCCATCGCCTCGGCACACCTGGCCGAGACCACCCCGTCGGTGGCGACCACCTCGGCAGGGACGCCGAGCAGCTCGGACTTCACCCGCGTCGCGTAGGCGACGACCCCACCCACGAAGGCCGCGGAGGCTCCCGGTACCTCGGTGACCGCCGCGGCGAGCAGCCCACCGGTCAGGGACTCCGCCACCGACAGGGTCGCCTCGGAGTCGGCGAGCAGCCTCAGCAGCTCCCGGACGTCGCCCTGCTCCTCGGTCACCGTCGCCCCTTCACCCGCACGGACACCGTGGTGCGCCCGGGTCTCGTGGTGGCGTCACCGAGGTACTCCACGACGATCCGCCGCACCCCGGGGCGGCAGAACGGTCCCACCGACAGCACCGCCCGGCCCCGGGTGAGCTCCGCCCGACCCACGGTCCGGCCGCCGAGGATCGCCCGCACGATGCCTGTCGGGGCACCGCGCGAGGAACGCACCACCGCGGTCAGCCGAGCGCGACCGCGGCCGACCTGGACCACGCGCGGGGCCACCCGGGCACGTACCGAGGCTGGGACCGTCCGCCGGGTGGCGAGGCCGACCAGCTCCGGGTCGTGGTCGGAGGTGGCGAAGGGGTCGGCAGCGCTGAAGAGCTGGCGCACGTTGTAGTTGAAGCGGCTGTACTGGTACGCCGGGGACTCGCTGGAGTTGATGCTCCAGATGTCGGCGCCGGTCACCATGGCCATGGCCGCCGGGTTGCCGAGCACGTGGTCCAGGGAACCCGACAGACCGCCGTAGGAGTAGGTCTCCTCCCCCTGCGACTCGACGGGGGCGTAGCCCCGGTCGTAGAGCACGTGCATGGGGTCCTCCTGGCTGTAGGAGTTGAAGTCTCCGACCAGGAAGACGGCCTTGGCGCGGCGGGCCGCGGCGAACTGGGTCGCGAACTCGCCGAGCCGGGTCGCCTGCCGCACCCGGTCGCCGTTGAACGCCCCGGTGTCGGGGCTCTGGGCGTTGTCGCCGGTGGCCGGCGGGGTGCTGTCACCCTTGGACTTGAAGTGGTTGGCGATCACGGCGAACGCCTCGGGCCTGCCGGCGCCGCGGGGACGGAAGGCCTGGGCGAGCGGCTCCCGGGCGTTGGCGAACTCCGTGGTGTCCAGCAGGAGGTCGGACCGTCCGACCGGGCGGACGGCGCGGTGCTGGTAGATGAACGCGGAGCGGATGACGTCCTGCTGGCTCACCGCCGCCGGAACGACAGCCTCCTGGGGCGAGGGCACGAAGCGCCACCGCCGCGATCCGGCGTCGGCGTTGAGCGCCGTGACGAGCGAGGCCAGGGCGTCGTCGCGGTCGGCCTCCCCCACCAGCTTGATGGAGTTCTCGACCTCCTCGAGCGCCACCACGTCGGCGTCGAGGGTGTTGATGGCGCGCACCAGCTTGGCCTGCTGCCGGCCGAAGCTCGCCGCGGTCGCGGCACCTCGCGGCCCGCTGCCGTCGTTGCCGGAGCCGGTGCCCACGCCGCAGGACCGGTTGCCGATCCGGTTGCCGTCCCGGTCTTCGAACCAGGTGCAGGCGGTCTGGACCGGCGGCGACTGGGCCGCGCCCGCGGCGACGTACTGCTCCCCGGTGGTGTTGAAGTAGTTGAGCACGTTGAAGGTCGCCAGCCGCAGGTCTCCGCCCACCGGCGCCGGGGCCGCGTTGGTGGCGCGGGTGTCCTGGAACGTCGCGGTGTCCGTGCCCTGGTCGGTCACCGGCCGCCTCGGCTGCAGCTTCCAGGTGTTGTTGCGGAAGTCCAGGATGACGGGGGCAATCAGCGTGGCTCGCGCTCCGACGCGCACCGAGTGCGTGGCGCTCAGCCACGGCAGGGGCAGGTCCTGCTGCGGGGAGTCGTTGGTCAGGTAGTTGATCCCGGTGCCGTCGTCCAGGGTCACTGCACGGGCCGCGTTGTCGGCCTTCACCCGGGCCAGCCCGGCGACGTCGTCGTCGCGCACGACCTCGGTGGGCTGCACCAGCGGCGTGCCGCCGGTGGCGAGACCGATCTCGCCGTACTGGTTGGTGGCGAAGCTGTTGGTCACGGTCAGCTCGTCGGTCAGGGTGAGCAGCTCGCCCTCGTGGGCCTCCCGGCCGGCGTCCGTCGTCGGGTACGCCGTCTCCAGCGCGGTCACGGGCGCCAGCGGCGCGGCCAGCTCGACCACGCCGGCGCCGTCGGCGACGACCTGGGTCAACCCGAAGAACTCCGCCACCTCACCGGTGACCTGCACCGAGTCGCCGACCTCGACGCCCGCCAGCGGGGACGCGCCGGCGTAGACGAAGACCGCGTCCGAGGCCGACGGGGTCGCGTCGGTCCCGCCGCCCGTGCCCGAGGTCTGCAGGTAGAAGCCATCGAAGCCGCCGTACGTGCCGAGCTCGGCCGGGTAGGGATCCCCGAGCACCGCGGTCACCACGCCGCGCGTGGAGGCCCTGGTCCCCACCAGCGGGGAGGTGTCCCCGGGGCCCTGGATCTCCGCGATGCTGCGCGCCGTCGGCGCGGCCGGGTCCACCGGTCCGGGACCCGTCGGAGCCTGGGTCTGCCCGGCGGCGTTGGTCGGGGTGGGCGCGCCGATGGTGAAGTCCGCGGCGTTGTCGTCGGTGTCCCCCGCCGGGCGTGCCGCCGACGTGGTGCTGGTCAGGGCGACGCCCGTGGGGGCAGTCTCGAACACGCTCGGCGTGGTGCCGAAGCCGACCAGGTCCACCACCCGCTCCTGCGCCACCGAGCTGCCGGGCCTGAGGATGACCGGGGTGGTGCCTTCGGCCAGGAAGGCGATCCCGTTGCTGCCGGACAGGTTGAGCTGCCCGGAGGCGTCGACCGCCGGCAGGGCGGTGCCCTCGGTCCCGCCCGCCTGGCCCACCAGGTAGTGGCCGCCGGCGGGGACGCTCCCGGTGAGCGCGGTGACGCCCGTGCCGCCGTTGCCGGCGGAGCGGTACTGGACCGACATCCCGGCGACGCTGATCGCTGCGGAGGTGGGGTTGAACAGCTCGACGAAGTCCTGGTTGCGGACGGCACCGCTGTTGCCCCCGGCGCCGTACACCTCGCTGATCACCAGACCGGTGCCTGCGGGGTTCGCGGTGGCGCTCAGCGGCACCAGCGCGGTGGCGGCGACCAGCAGGCCGAGACCGGCGGGGAAGGCGTGGTGGCGACGAGGCGGGGCAGTGCCCATGGGTGACTCCCGAGAGATGAGATGAGGTCCTGGTTGGCATCCTCTACGACAAACGCCGGGGGCGACAGAGCGCCAGGTGAAGTCCTGCCGAACACCCCGAGACGCGAAGGAGGGACCCGGGGCAGCCCCGGGTCCCTCCTCTTCGTGCGGTGCGGTCAGCGGCGACGTACGCGGATCTTGTACGTCTCCTTGACTGCCTTGTAGTTGTCATTGCCCGCGTAGCGGACCTCGATCGTGCGCATGCCGGTCTTGCGCAGCGCCTTCAGCGTGATCTTGGCCCGGCTCTTCGGCTTGCCCTGGACCTTGGTGAGGGTGGTGAAGTACGTGCGCCCGTCGACCTTGATCCGAACCTTGCCCGCGACCTTGCCCTTGTTCTCGGCCGTGACGAAGACCCGGACGCGGGGCTTGGTCTTGCCGACCTTCACGACCTTCGGGAAGACCCGGAAGGCCTTGAGGGTCGGCTTGGTGCGGACCACCTTGCGGGTCACCGTGGTCCCCGACGGCTGGGCCACCAGCTCGATGGTGTCGGCAGCCGGCACGGTGAACTGCACCCGGACCCGGCCCACGTTGTTCATCTTGACGGACTTCATGATCTTCCGCTTGCCGTCACGCACCCGCACCACGTCGACCGAGGTGTTGCGAACGGCGCCGACCGAGCTCATGTCCAAGTCGGCCAGCTTGACCTTCAGCGGGGCACCGGCGGTGAGCGTGTCCGGCAGGTTCTGGGTCCGGACCTGCTGCAGGGCGAAGTCCGGGGCGACCGGCTGCGCCTGGGTCTGCTGCAGGTACTTCAGCCACACGTCCCGGTCCACCAGACCGGTGTCCTTGGCCGCGCCGTCCTTGAAGCCGGTGAAGTTGTCACCGCCGGTGGCGAGGAAGGAGAACGTGGAGACCTTGTAGACCTTGCTGTCCTTCACCCACTTGTCGTCGATCCGGATCGAGGTGATCCGCGATCCCACGGGACGCGAGAGGTCCTGGGTGACCTCGACGTTGTCGGAGAGGCCCAGGTGCAGGTAGGGACGCTGGGAGCCGGCGGGCTGCCACTGCTGCTCCAGCACCTTCTTCAGCTGGGCGCCCGTCAGGTCGACGGTCCAGACGTTGTTCACGAACGGCAGCACGTTGTTGGCCTCGGCGTAGGTGATCACGCCGTCGGTGTTGGCCGGGTTCGTCGCCGGGGAGCCGGCGTGCAGCAGGTCGGCACGCAGACCGCCGGGGTTGACGATGCCGAGGTCCGGAGCGGCGACCTCGGCGGGAACCCCGTCGCGCAGGGCGTTGGCGACCAGGTCGCCCAGTGCGGACTCCGCACCACGGTCCTCGGCGGGCTTGCCGGACTCGTCGACACCCTTGTAGGCCCGGGTGATGTCGGCACTCTGCCGGCCCACGGGCTGGTTGCCGATCTCGGCGGCCTTGGCCAGCGCGGCCTTGACGATGTCGTCCACGGACTTGACCGTCGGGTTGCTCAGGTCGGCGCTGTCGGCCCGCTTGATGTTGGCGGCCCGGACACCGGTGACGCTGGGACCGCCGGCGGCACCGACGTCCACGGTGAGCTTGACCTGGCCGACGTTTGCGGCGTACTCACCGGTCTGCAGGTAAGCCCGCGTCCCGCCACCCGGCTTGGCACCGGTCCAGGCGTAGGTCTGGTGGGTGTGACCGTTGAGGATGGCGTCGACGCTGCCGGTCATGGCCGCCATCCGGGCGAAGGCACCGCCCTTGGCGACCTCGGCCTCGAAGGTGGATCCTCCACCGACCTGCGCACCGGAGTGGAAGCTGGCCACCACGATGTCAGCCTCGCCGTTGGCCGGGTTGCCGTCCTTGAGGGCGTCGGCGTACTTAGCGGCGGCTGCGACCTCCTCGCTGAACGCGAGGTCGGCCACCCCGGCGGGGCTGACCAGCGAGGGCGTCTCGTCGGTGACGCCGCCGACCACACCCACGGTGAGGTCGTCGCTGGTGTCACCCGGGGTCCCGCTGTCCAGGGTGAACGTCCAGTACGGCGGCAGGGCCGTCTCGCCGTTCGCCTTCAGGGTGACGTTGGAGGCCAGGTAGGCCCAGTCCGCGTTGCGGCTGGCGGCGCCGGGCGCGCCGGGGCCGATGACTCGGTCGCGCAGGTCGGCCCAGCCCTTGTCGAACTCGTGGTTGCCGACGGCTGAGGCGTCCAGCCCCACGGCGTTCAACACGTCGATGGTCGGCTGGTCGCCCTGCACGGACGAGGCGAACTCGGAGGCGCCGATCAGGTCACCGGCCCCGACCATGAGGGTGTTCGCCGGCGTGGTGGTGTCCGCGGAGACGGCCGCTACGGTGCTGGCCCACTTCGCGGTGTTGGAGTTGATCCGGCCGTGGAAGTCGTTGACGGCAACGATGTTGACCTCGACCGAGGGCGCTGCTTGTGCAGCACCTCCCGTAGCGGCTACCAGCGCCAGCGGCGCGGCCACCAGGCCCGAGATGGTCGCCGACGCCGCAAGGCGTCGTGGCAAGAAGTTGTGTGCTGACACAGTGAGAATCCCCGTTCGAATGGATTGGTGATCCGGCTCACCATAACGGCACGGGAGGGTCTTGGTGTTACTGGTGTGACTTGGCCGCCGCGTCCGGAGAGGCCGCACGGCGGGCCCGGACCACGTCCCGGAAGAACTCGTACCCCGACCACATCGTCATCGCCACGGCCCCGGCCAGCGCCACCTGGCCGAGGTAGAACAGCACCTCACCGGGGGTCCCGAAGACGTCGAAGGCGCCCCCGTGCGCGTCCCCGTGGGGCAGCGGCAGCAGCAGCACGCCGAGGGCGACCGCCTGCAGGGTCGTTTTGATCTTGCCGCTCTGGGAGGCGGCCAGCACGACGTCCTTGAGCACCGAGAGGCGCAGCAGCGTGACGCTCCACTCACGCAGCAGGACCACGATCGTCACCCACCACCAGATCTCGCCCACGAGCGAGAGCCCGACGAACGCCATGCCGGTGATGGCCTTGTCGGCGATCGGGTCGGCGATCTTGCCGAAGTCGGTGACCAGGTTGTGCTTGCGCGCCAGGTCGCCGTCGATCTTGTCGGTGATCATGGCGACCGCGAAGATCGCGAACGCCACCCACCGCCACACCGAGGAGTCTCCCCCGTCGTGCAGCAGCGCCCAGCCGAAGACCGGCACCAGCAGGATGCGCAGCACGGTGAGCGCGTTGGGCACGTTGAGGTTGCTCGGCCGCACGCTCTCGGTGCTCACGCTGGGAGCTCCGCTACCAGGTCGACACCCTCGGTCCCGACGACCACCGCGTCGAGCAGGTCGCCGATCTTGACGCTCGCCGGGGCGTCGAGCAGACGGGTGGTGCCGTCCACCTCCGGGCCCTGGTGCCGGGCACGGCCCTCGACACCGTCCTCGAGGGACTCCACGAGCACCTCGACGCGCTCGCCGACCCGCTCCTCGGCGCGCTGGGCGTTGAGCTCCTCCACCAGTGCGGTGACGTGGGCGGTCCGCTCCGCGACCTCGTCGGGGTCGAGCTTGCCGTCGTAGCCGGCCGCCTCGGTGCCGTCCTCGTCGGAGTAGCCGAAGACTCCCGTCACGTCCAGGCGCGCGGCCTCGAGGAAGTCGCAGAGCACCTGCAGGTCGTCCTCGGTCTCTCCGGGGAAGCCCACGATGACGTTCGACCGGACGCCCGCCTCCGGCGCCTGCGCCCGGACCCGCTCCAGCAGGTCGAGGAAGCTGTCGGGGTCGCCGAAGCGCCGCATCCGGCGCAGCAGGGTGGCGCTGGCGTGCTGGAAGGAGAGGTCGAAGTACGGCACCACGCCGGGGGTGCCGGCGATCGCCTCGATCAGCCCGGGACGGGTCTCCGCGGGCTGCAGGTAGGAGACCCGGACCCAGTCGATGCCGTCGATGGCCGCGAGCTCGGGCAGCATCGTCTCCAGCAGCCTCAGGTCACCCAGGTCCTTGCCGTAGGACGTGGAGTTCTCGCTCACCAGGAAGAGTTCCTTGACGCCCTGCTCGGCCAGCCACCGGCCCTCGGCGATGACGTCGCTCGGCCGACGGCTCACGAAGGACCCG
Source organism: Nocardioides sp. 616 (assembly GCF_002930065.1). Classification (NCBI taxonomy): domain Bacteria; kingdom Bacillati; phylum Actinomycetota; class Actinomycetes; order Propionibacteriales; family Nocardioidaceae; genus Nocardioides; species Nocardioides sp. 616. The sequence continues at coordinate 653,284 of NZ_POAG01000017.1, forward strand.
CGGAAGCTCGGGATCGCGCAGAACGCGCAGCGTCGGTCGCAACCGCTGGCCAGCTTGAGCGGGGCCATCGGGCCGCCGTCCAGCCGGCGACGCATCGCGCGGGGCCCGGTGGCGGGCGACTGCTCGGCCTCGAGGTCCGGGACCGCGTGCCCGGGCACG
>NZ_POAG01000017.1:653747-734950 GCF_002930065.1 Nocardioides sp. 616
AGGGCACGTGCGGCACGTGCTTCTCACCGGCCACGATGGAGCGCAGCCGGGCCGCGATGTCGGGGTAGTCGTCGAAGCCCAGCACCGCGTCAGCCTCCGGCAGGGACTCGGCGAGGTCCTGGCCGTAGCGCTCGGCCATGCAGCCCACTGCCACCACGGCCTTGGGGCGACCGTGCTCCTTGAGGTCGGCCGCGTCCAGCAGGGTGTCGACGGAGTCCTTCTTCGCGGCCTCCACGAAGCCGCAGGTGTTCACCAGGACGGTGTCGGCGTCCTCCGGGTCGGCGACGAGCACGAAGCCATCGGCCTCGAGCCGTCCGGCCAGCTCCTCGGAGTCGACCTCGTTGCGGGCGCACCCGAGCGTCACCACGGCCACGCTCATCGGGGTCGGTGCGGAGGGTGCGGTCTCGGGGAGGATCTCGGTGGTCATAGGGGTACGAGTATGCCGCGCCCGGAGCGGTTGAGCGGATTCGGCAGGCCTGTCGGCCCCGGTGAGGCCGGACACGTCACTCAGCCTCCGGCGTAGGTGCCCTGTCCGGCCTGTCCGGACTCACCGACGGGGCCGCGGTCCCGGCCGTCCACGACGACCGTGACCGCCCCGTCGCTGGACTGCACCCGCAGCGGCGGAGAGGCGTTGACCTCGGTGCTCTCGCCGATGGCCAGGTTGCCTCGGAACACCTCGGCGCCGGAGCTGTCCCGGACCACCACGCGGGCACCACCGGTGGGAGCGGAGATGACCACCGGCACGGGGTCTGCGACCACCGCGCTGCCACCGTGCGGGCCGCCGGAGCCGTTGAGCACCGGAGTGCCGGTCACCTCGGGCGAGGAGTCCATCACCAGCCGTGCCACGGACCAGGCCAGCACCAGCGCCATCACCGCGGCGACCAGGATGGACCAGTTGGGACCACCGCGGGTGGCCCGGATCGACCCGTTCGACCCGGTCGCCAGCTCGGCCTCGAAGACGCGTCGCGGGTCGATGGGGGCGTGCGCGTACCGCTCGTCGTACGCCGTGAGCAGCGGAGCGACGTCGATCCCCAGCACCCGGGCCAGGGTCCGCAGGTGCCCCCTGGCGTAGAAGTCACCGCCGCAGGGCACGAAGTCGTCGACCTCGATGGCCTCGATGACGTGGGGACGGATCCGGGTGCGCTCGGCCAGCTGGTCGACGGTCAGCGACAACCTGGTCCGGGCCGCGCGCAGCTCCGGCCCCACCACGGGGTCGGCGGCGGGCTCCACCACGAAGTCGTGGAAGACCAGCGGTGCGACCGGCTGGCCCTCGCGGGCGATCGGACGGACCCGGTCGCCCCACGTCTGGTCGTCCTCCACCAGCTCCACCCGGGCCCGGGGAAGCACCTGGGTCTCGTCCTCCCGGGAGGGGTGCAGCACCTCGGCGCGCGAGGCCGGGACACCCTCACGGGCGGCCTCAGGCGTGGTGCTGGCCTCGGGCTCGTCCACCGGGGCCGGCTCCCCCGAGCGATCCCCGGTGGCCTCGTCGGTCTCGCTGGCCTCGTCGGTACCCCGGGACGGGAGCCGCGCGGAGACGCGCGACAAGGCGCCGGCGAGCAGCGGCCGCGGGTCCCGGACCCGGGGACGGACGACGGTCTCGTCCGCCACGTCCGCGTCCGGCTGCTCCTCGGAGCCGCCGTCGAAGTCCTCGACGTGCTCGGGCCTCGGCTCAGCGACCAGCCCGACGTCCTGCTGGTCCTCATCGGGACGCTCGGGCCCCTCGTCCAGGACCACGACCTCGGCACCCCGGTCGACGAGTCGGGCCAGGGCGGCCGCGACGTCGTCACCGGCGCCGTGGACGCGGGTCGTCAGGCCCAGCGGCAGCGCCAGGGGGCCGCCGTACAGCTTGGTCGACAGGGTCGCCTGTCGGGAGCCGCTGCGGTCCAGCTCGGCGAGCAGCAGGTCAGGGTTGCGCGGCACCACGCGAAGGCGGCCGTCGCGCAGCAGCCCGCGGCGCGGCAGGTGCTCCACGCGCTCCACCGCCGACCAGGGCAGACCTCGCCAGGTACGACCCAGTCGCAGCCGCACTCCTTGGGCGTCGGCCACCAGCAGGGGCGTGCGTGCGTCGACGAACGAGGCCAGCCAACCGGTCCCGATCGCGCCCAGGACCCCGAACAGGGCCCAGTCCAGCACCGCGGCGGTCTCCACGGCGCGCGCCAGGAAGGCGATCGCCAGCGCGGAGGCCAGCACGCCCACGGCCGCGGCGACGCCGGCGTTGCGGCGCACCTCGACGACGTCCGCGGCCAGGCTCAGGGACGGTCCGTCGACCGCCTCCTCGCCCGTGTGCTCCAGGTGCTTCTCGACTGCGCCCATCACTCTCCCTCCAGCGTCGCGATCACAGAGTCGATCTCGTCCGGCTTGACCAGCACGTCCCGGGCCTTGGAGCCCTCGCTGGGACCGACAACGCCGCGACTCTCCAGGATGTCCATCAGACGCCCGGCCTTGGCGAAGCCCACGCGCAGCTTGCGCTGGAGCATCGAGGTCGAGCCGAACTGGGTGGAGACGACGAGCTCGATGGCCTGGACCACGAGGTCCATGTCGTCCCCGATGTCGTCGTCGAGGTCGCGCTTGGCCGCCGCGGGTGCAGTGACCTCCTCGATGTACGTCGGCTCCAGCTGCTGCTTGCAGGCCTCGACCACCGTGTGGATCTCGGCCTCGGTGACCCAGGAGCCCTGGACACGGATCGGCTTGGACATGCCCATCGGCAGGAACAGGCCGTCACCCTGCCCGACGAGCTTCTCGGCGCCCGGCTGATCCAGGATGACTCGGCTGTCGCCGAGGCTGGAGGTGGCGAACGCCAGCCGGGAGGGCACGTTGGCCTTGATCAGACCGGTGACCACGTCGACCGAGGGGCGCTGGGTGGCCAGCACCAGGTGGATGCCGGCGGCTCGCGCCAGCTGGGTGATCCGGACGATGGCGTCCTCGACGTCGCGCGGCGCCACCATCATCAGGTCGGCGAGCTCGTCGACGATCACCAGCAGGTAGGGGTACGGCGAGAGCTTGCGCTCGCTGCCGAGGGGCACCTCCACCTTGCCCGCGCGCACGGCCTTGTTGAAGTCGTCCACGTGACGGAACCCGAAGTTGGCGAGGTCGTCGTAGCGCATGTCCATCTCGCGCACGACCCACTGCAGCGCCTCGGCCGCCTTCTTGGGGCTGGTGATGATCGGCGTGATCAGGTGCGGGATGCCCTCGTAGGCGTTGAGCTCGACCCGCTTGGGGTCGACCATGATCATCCGCACCTCGTCGGGGGTGGACCGCATCAGGATCGAGGTGATCATCGAGTTGATGAACGACGACTTTCCCGAGCCGGTGGCGCCGGCCACCAGCAGGTGCGGCATCTTGGCCAGGTTGGCCACCACGAAGCCGCCCTCGACGTCCTTGCCGAGGCCCGCGATCAGCGGGTGGTGGTCCGAACGGGCGGTGTTGGAGCGGAGCACGTCGCCGAGGGAGACGATCTCCTTGTCCACGTTGGGGATCTCGATGCCGATCGCGGACTTGCCGGGGATCGGGCTGAGGATCCGGACGTCGGCGGAGGCGACCGCGTAGGCGATGTTCTTCGACAGCGCCGTGACCTTCTCCACCTTGACCGCCGAGCCGAGCTCCACGATGTACCTGGTGACCGTGGGTCCCCGGGTGTAGCCGGTGACCTGGGCGTCGATGCCGAACTCCTCCAGCACCTGGGTGAGGCGGTCCACCACGGCGTCGCTGGCCTTCGACTTCGGCTTGTGCAGCGACCCGGGCTTGAGCAGGTCGCTGACGGGCAGCGAGTAGGTGATGTCGCCGGACAGGGCGAGCTGCTCCACCCGAGGCGGCAGCGGGGTGTGCGGCGGCGGCTCCACCTCGCCGGTGGGCTCGTCGGGGGTGCCGCCGGGCTGCAGGATGTCCAGCCCCTCGTCGCCCTCGGCCAGGGCGACGTCGACCGGGTCCGGCTTGCGACGGCGCTTGCGGACCTCACGGTCCTCCAGCACCGGGGTGTCGTACGCCGGGTCGCCCATGTCCTCGTCCAACGGCTCGGAGGACTTGCGCTGACGGATCGGCCGGGTCGACTCCTCGTCGGCCAGGTCGTCGTGGTGGCGACCCAGCAGCCGGTCGCGCAGCTCGGCGAGCCGGTCGGGGATCAGGTAGACCGGAGTGGCGGTGATGACCAGGAGGCCGAACACGCCCAGCAGGCCCAGGATCGGGATGACCACCCAGGCGGTGCGGAACAGGTCCAGCAGCAGGCTGGAGACCACGAAGCCGACCGCTCCCCCGGCCTGCTGGAGGGCGTAGGCGTCGCCGACCTCGGGCTGCGGGTTGCCGTTGGCGATGTGGACCAGGCCGAGCACCCCGAGGACGAGCGCCGTCCAGCCGATCACCTGACGGCCGGCGGGCCCGTTGTGCTGGGGGTCGCGCAGCGTGCGCCAGCCGATCCAGGCCAGCCACAGCGGCACCGCCCAGGCGACCTTGCCGACCGAGCCCGCGGTGACCGAGCGCACCAGGTCCATGGCACCGCCCGGCGGCTGCCACCAGACGGCTCCGGCGACCACCAGGGCCATGCCCAGCAGCGCGAGCCCTACGCCGTCGCGCCGGTGCTCGGGCGCCAGGTCGCGCGCACTGTGCCCCACGCTGCGAGCGGTGGCACCGACGCCGTGCGCCAGGCCGAGCCAGAGCGCGACCGTGCCACGGCCGAGGACACCGAAGCCGCGGGCCACCGGGCCGGGGCCGCTGCGCACGGCTCGGGGCGCGGGGCGGCGGGCCGCAGTCGATCCGCGCGCTGTCCCTTTGTTGCCCGTCTTCGGGGCAGGACGCTTTGCGCTGGAGGCTCTGGTGGAGCCTGTACTCCGTGATCGGGTGCTCGAACCCTTCTTGGACGTGCTCGAGCTCCGCGACCCCGGCGGGGAAGACGTACGGGTCGCCATGGTCGTGACAGTAGTTGATCAGTCACACCAGTCACACGCACCACAGGTGCGTGTCGCACCGCGGTCCGGGTGCGCCTCAGGTCACAGCGAGCCCAGCCAGGGCGCCACCACCAGCGCGGTCGGCAGTGCCAGCACCGCCCACGCCGTGCCCAGCACCGCGACGCCCTGGGCCGGCCGGGGGCGGCGGTCGGCCAGCACCCGGACCCGCTCGATCAGGTCCGACCCCGAGGCGCCCATCGCTCCCTCGGGCGCCCGACCCTGGGCCATCGCGAGCAGCGCCCCGCCGAGGTCCTGGGCCCGACCGACCCGGAGTGCGGCACGGTCGGCCAGGATCTCGACCAGGAGTCGGACCTCGCGGAGAGCGTGGTCGCTGGAGACCCAGGCGGGGAACGCCCGGTGCAGCACGGTGAACGCCTCCAGCACCAGGTCGTGACGGGCGGCCAGGTGGGCCCGCTCGTGGGCCAGCACCGCAGCCAGCTGGGGAGGCTGGAGAGTCGTCATGGCGGCGGCCGAGACGATCACCCTGGCCCGCGACCGGCCTGGCAGGCAGTACGCCACCGGTACGGCGTGGTCCAGCACGTGCACACCGGAGTCCCGGTCGGCGAGCAGGTCGACCTGCTCGCGGTGGTGGCGACGCAGGGCTCGCAGCGAGGTGCCGACCTGGTGGCCGCTGAGCAGCAGCCGGCCGGCGACCAGCAGCGTGACGACCAGCGCCACGCCGGCCACCAGCAGCGAGGGCAGCTCGGCGGCCCGGCGCCAGGCCCGATCGGTGACCAGGGAGAGTCCGGACCCCAGGGCGGCCAGCACCGCCGCCAGGGCGACCGCCTGCCACAGCACCATGGCCGAGAACGGCGTGTGGTGCAGCCGGCGGGCACGCGCCATCAGAGCGGGGACAGGGCCCGCCAGCAGCACGGCGAGCGCGCCGAGGAGAAGGGGGGTCATCGCGTCGTCGCCGACGCCTCAGCTGTCCAGCGCGGCCAGGGCCGCACGCAGGGCGGCGACCTCGTCGGCACTGGCGTCCTCGACGAAGGCCACCAGGGCCGGCGTCCGTTCCTCGGCTCCGAGCTCGGAGAGAGTGCCCCGCATCAGCTCCGCGGTCATCTCGGCTCGACTGGCTCGCGCTCGGTAGCGGTAGGCGCGCCCCGCCTTCTCCTGCACGACCATGCCCTTGCGGGCGAGACGATCCATCACGGTCATGACCGTCGTGTAGGCGACACCTCGGTCGTCGGCGAGCAGCGCGTGGACCTCGCGCACCGTGGTGTCGACCCCTTCGGGCAGGTCCCACATGACATCCATGACGGCCCGCTCGAGGTCTCCGAGTCCTGCTTTGGTGTGTGGCACCCCCCGAGCATACCTACGGTTCGCAACGTACTACCCTCCGACGTACTACATTGCGTCGTACGTCGTCGCGTAGTTGGTCGTGCGGCGTGAAGATCGGATCGCGAGGCGGTCCTGGAAAGCTGGAGGAAACGTGGAAGTCCTCGACATCGCTCGATGGCAGTTCGGCATCATCACCGTCTACCACTTTCTCTTCGTGCCCCTCACGATCGGCCTCACCGCCATCGTCGCGGGCCTGGAGACGGCCTGGGTGCGGACCCGCAAGGAGGAGTACCTGCGGCTGACGAAGTTCTTCGGCAAGCTGCTCCTGATCAACTTCGCCCTCGGCGTGGTGACCGGGATCGTCCAGGAGTTCCAGTTCGGCATGAACTGGTCCGACTACTCCCGGTTCGTCGGAGACGTCTTCGGCGCTCCCCTGGCCATCGAGGGCCTGCTGGCCTTCTTCCTCGAGTCCACCTTCCTGGGCCTGTGGATCTTCGGCTGGGACAAGCTGCCCCGCGCGGCGCACGCGGCCTGCATGTGGCTGGTCCACCTGGGCACGCTCGCCTCGGCGTACTTCATCCTGGCGGCCAACAGCTGGATGCAGCACCCGGTTGGACACACCTACAACGCCGAGACCGGGCGAGCCGAGCTGGTGGACTTCGCCGCGGTGATGTTCAACAAGGTCCAGCTCGTGACGTTCCCGCACGTGGTCCTGGCCGCCTACATGACGGCCGGCGCCTTCATGGCCGGTGTCGCCGCCTACCTCTACGTCAGCGGCAAGCACCGCGACGACCGTCCGCTGTACCGCAAGGCGATCCGGATCGGTGCGGTGATCGCGCTGGTCGGCGGGATCGGCGTCACGGTCTCCGGTGACATCCAGGGCAAGATCATGACCGAGGTCCAGCCCATGAAGATGGCCGCGGCCGAGGCCCTCTACGACACCACCAGCAACGCACCCTTCTCCGTCCTCACCTGGGGAGACCTCGACGGGTCCGACCCGCAGCACATCATCGAGGTCCCCGGTCTCCTCTCGTGGCTCGGCACCGGCGACATCAACGGCGAGGTCAAGGGCATCAACGACCTGCGCGACCAGTACGCCGAGGAGTACGGGCAGGACCCGGGTGCGGCGTACTACCACCCCACCGACTACGTGCCCGTCGTCCCCGTCACCTACTGGTCCTTCCGGTTCATGATGGGGCTGGGCATGGCCGTGGGCGCCGGGGCTATCGCCCTGCTGTTCGTCACCCGCAAGGGCGGACGAGGCGCCACCGGCCGGTGGGTGGCCTGGCTCGGGCTGGCTCTTCCGATCGGCGCCGTCGCCGCGAACTCCTTCGGCTGGATCTTCACCGAGATGGGCCGTCAGCCCTGGGCAGTCTTCGGGTTGATGACGACTCAGTCCGCGGTCTCCCCCGGTGTGAGCGTCTTCGAGGCGGCCACCTCGCTGATCGTGCTCACCCTGCTCTACGCGGTGCTCGCAGTCATCGAGCTCGGCCTGCTCATCAAATACGTCAAGATCGGCGCCGAGCCCTTCTCCGAGCCGCCGGAGGCCCCCGTAGGCGGCCACGACGACGACCGGCCCATGGCCTTCGCCTACTGAGGGAAGAGAGAACAACGATCATGGAACTGACAACTGTCTGGTTCGCCCTCATCGCGATCCTGTGGATCGGCTACTTCACCCTGGAGGGCTTCGACTTCGGTGTCGGCATGCTGCTCCCGGTCCTGGCCCGCGACGAGAAGGAACGCCGGGTCATGTACAACACGATCGGTCCGGTCTGGGACGGCAACGAGGTCTGGGTGCTGGTCGCCGGAGGTGCCACCTTCGCGGCCTTCCCCGAGTGGTATGCCACGCTGTTCAGCGGGTTCTACCTTCCGCTGCTGCTCATCCTGGTCGCCCTCATCATCCGCAACCTGGCCTTCGAGTACCGCGGCAAGCGGGACGACGCCAGCTGGCGCGCACGCTGGGACCTCGCCGCGATCGTGGGCTCCTGGCTGCCCGCCGTGCTGTGGGGCGTGGCCTTCGCCAACATCGTGGCGGGGGTGCCGATCGACGTCGACAAGGAGTTCACCGGCAACCTGTTCACGCTGCTCAACCCCCTCGGCCTGCTCGGCGGGCTGGTGACCGCGGCTCTGTTCGCCACCCACGGCGCCCTCTTCGTGGCGCTGAAGACGGACGGTGAGATCCGGTACCGGGCCCGCACGCTGGCCGGGCGGCTCGGGCTGGTCGCGGCGGTCCTCGCGGTGGTCTTCATGGTCTGGATGCAACTGAAGACCGGATCGATCGGCTCCGCCGTCGCGTTCGTCGCGGCTGCGCTGGCCCTGATCGCCGGGCTGGCGGCCAACCGGGCCGGCCGCGAGGGCTGGGCCTTCCTCGGCACCTTCGTCACCATCGCGCTGGCGGTGGCGGGGCTCTTCCTCGCGCTCTTCCCCGACGTCATGCCCTCGACCACGGACCCGGCCTTCTCGCTCACCACCACCAACGCCGCCGCCACGGCGTACACGCTCAAGATCATGACGTGGGTGGCGGTGATCTTCACCCCGATCGTGCTGGGCTACCAGGCGTGGAGCTACTGGGTGTTCCGCCGGCGCATCTCGGTCGAGCACATCCCCGAGGCAACCGCGGTGGGGCGCTGACGCCATGAAGCCGGTGGATCCCGCGCTCCTGCCCCACCTCCTGCCGGCCCGGCGCCCGCTGGCGCTGGGCCTGGCCGCCAGCATCACGGTGGGACTGCTCGCCGTCGCCCAGGCCGTGGCGGCCGGCCTGCTGGTGGTGCGCCTGGTCACCGACCCGGGCGCGGGCCAGTGGCACGGCCCGGCCCTGGTGCTGGCCGTGGTGGTGGCGCTGCGGGCCGGCGCCGGCTACGTGGTGGACGTCAGCGGGGCTCGGGCCGCGACCCTGGTCTCGACCGCGCTGCGCCGTCGCCTGCTGGCGGCCGCGGCCGCGATGGACCCGTGGGAGCTGAGCCGGCACCGCACCGGTGAGCTCGCTGCCCTGGCCACCCGCGGCACGGCCGCGGTCGAGCCCTACCTCACCCGCTACCTGCCGTCGCTGGTCCTGGCGGCGGTGCTGCCGGTGACCACGGTGGCGGCGATCTTCGCCCTCGACTGGCTCGCGGGCCTGATCGTGGTGGCCACCCTGCCCCTGGTGCCGGTGTTCGCGATCCTGATCGGCCTGAGCACCCGCGACCGGGCCGCCCGCCAGTGGCGAGAGCTGGCCACCCTCTCGGGCCACTTCCTCGACGTGGTCCGTGGGCTGCCGACCCTGGTCGCGCACCGCCGGGCAACCGCCCAGTCCGCCTCGATCCGCGGCATCACCGACCGGTACCGCCGGGCCACCCTGGACACCCTGCGGATCGCCTTCGCCTCCTCGGCCGCCCTGGAGCTCCTCGCCACCATCTCGGTCGCCCTGGTCGCGGTCACCGTAGGCCTGAGGCTGGCCAGCGGAGGCATCGACTTCGAGACCGCCCTGATCGTGCTGCTGCTCGCGCCCGAGGCCTACTGGCCCTGGCGGCGGGTCGGGGCGGAGTTCCACTCCGCCGCCGAGGGCACGGCCACCTTCGAGGCCGCCAACGAGCTGCTGCTGCGCTCCGGTACGGCGCTGTCCGCGGTCACCGGGTCCGGGGACTCCCCCGCTGCAGGGCCCGAGGCGAGCCCGCTCGGCAGGCCCGTCCACCTGGAGCTGGACCGCGTCGGCTTCACCTACCCGGACCGCCGCCAGCCCGCGCTGGACCCCGTCTCCGCCCGACTGCCGGCCACCGGCCTCGTCGCGGTGACCGGCGCCTCCGGCGCCGGCAAGTCGACCCTGCTCGCGGTGCTCTCGGGCGAGCTCGCTCCGAGCCTCGGCACCGTCCGGGTCAACGGCCGGGACCTGGCCGACCTCTCCCGGGAGGTCTGGCGAGCCACGCTGGCCACCGCTCCCCAGCGCCCCTGGCTGAGCGCCGGGACGGTGGCCGAGAACCTCCGGGTGGCGCACCCCGGAGCCGACGACGCCCAGCTGTGGCACGCCCTGGAGGCCGTCGACCTGGGCGAGGTCGTCGCTGGGCTTGAGGCTGGGCTCGGCACGCCACTGGGTGAGGACGGGGCCGGTCTCTCCGCAGGCCAGCGGGCTCGCCTCGCCCTGGCGCGGGTGGTGCTCGCGGACCGTCCCGTGATGCTGCTGGACGAGCCCAGCGCCCACCTGGACGCCGCCACGGAGGCGGTCCTGCTGGACACGCTGCGGTCCCTGGCCCGCACCGCCCTGGTGATCGTGGTGGCACACCGCGATCAGGTTGCCGCCGCCGCGGACCTGGTGCTCACCCTGCGCGCTCCCGCTTGCCTGCCTCCTGCGGACCCGGTGCCCACGGCCGTCGTGGCCGAGCCCCGGGCCGTCGTGGCGGAGCCCCGGGCTGTCGTGGCGGAGCCCCGGGCGACGGCCGCCCAGAAGGCGCCGATCGACGTCGCCCCCGCCCGTCGCGCCCGGTTCGACTCCCGGACCGCGACCGCGCTGGGGGCGCTCTCGGTCGCCTCCGGCGTCGCCCTGACCGCCACCGCCGCCTGGCTGATCACCCGCGCGTCCGAGCATCCCCCCGTGCTGATGCTGATGGTCGCCATCGTCGGGGTCCGGACCTTCGGGCTCGCCCGGCCGGTGCTGCGGTACGCCGAACGACTGGTGTCCCACGACGCAGCACTGCGGATGCTGGCAGAGCGACGGGCGAGCGTGTACGACGCCCTGGTCCCCCTGGTGCCAGGGCGGCTCGGCGTACGCCGTGGCGATCTCCTGACCAGCGTGGTGGACGACGTCGACGCACTCGTCGACGAGGAGCTCCGGGTCCGTCAGCCGCTGCAGACCTCGGCCCTGGTCGGGGCGACCGCGATCGTGCTGGCCGCACTCGTGGCGCCGCTCGCGGGGCTGGTCACCGCGGCGATCTGCGCCGTCGCCTGGCTCGCGCACCTGGTGACCCGGCGTCGCGTCGCGGTGGCCGAGCCGGCCTTCGTGGCGGCTCGAGCCGAGGTCTCGACGCGGGTCGAGCACATCCTGGCCAGCCTCCGTCAGCTCGAGCTGTGGCAGGCCACCACCTCGGAGCTGGACGGGCTGGCTGCTGCGGGTGGACGCCTCGGCGGGGCGGCCCAGCGCTCGGTCCGCGCCACCGCGGCGGCGCGGGCGGTCACCACGCTGGCGTGTGGAGCCGGACTGGTGCTGATGGCCGCCGGGCTGTCGGGCCCGCTGGGCCGGGGCGAGCTGTCGCCGGCGATGACGGCGCTGCTGGTGATGCTGCCACTGGCTCTGGAGGACGCTCTCTCCCCGCTGGCAGACGCTGCAGCGGTGGCGGTGCGCACCCGCGCCGCCCGTGCCAGGCTGGACGCGCTGACCGCCCAGCCGCCCGCGGTGGCGCCCGATGCCCCCGGCGCTGCCCGGGACCTGGGCCACCCCCGCCTCGAGCTCCGCGAGGTCCGCGCCGGATGGGGAGATCGTCCGGTGGTGGAGGTGGCACAGCTGGATCTGCCTGTCGGAGGACGGATCGGGCTGGTCGGTCCCTCGGGCAGCGGGAAGTCCACGGTGGCTGCCCTGCTGCTGCGCTTCCTTGATCCCGCCTCCGGCGCCGTGCTGGTCGACGGCACCGATGCCCGCGCCCTACGGGGCGACGACGTCCGAGCCCGGGTCGGCCTGGTCGACGACGACCCGCACGTCTTCGGCTCCACGGTCGCCGAGAACGTGCGCCTGGCGCGCCCCGACGCAGGGGACGCTGAGGTGGCCGACGCCCTGGTGCGAGCCCACCTGGGCCCCTGGCTCGCGGAGCTGCCGCACGGTCTGGACACCATGGTCGGCGACGGGCACGCCCACGTCTCCGGGGGTGAGCGGGCGAGGCTGGCCGTGGCCCGGAGCCTGCTCGCCGACCAGCCGGTCCTGATCCTCGACGAACCGACCGCGCACCTGGACGCCGAGACGGCGCAGGCGGTCACCGATGAGCTGCTCGGCCAGCCCAGCCGCTCGATCCTGTGGATCACTCACGGGGTCGTGGGTCTGGACGCCATGGACCAGGTCGTGCGGCTCGGCGCCCGCGAGGCCGTCGCCCCAGGCGCCACGAGTCGGGTCCCCACGGCGGTGTGAGGCGTCACGGCCCGTCGTCTCAGGCCTCGACGACCACCGGGATGATCATCGGACGGCGTCGGTGCGCCTTGCTGACCCACCGCCCGACCACACGCCGGATCGTCTGCTGGAGCTGGTAGGAGTCGGTCACCCCGTCAGCGATCGCCCGGTCCAGGGCGTCCACGATCACCGGCTTCACCTCGTCGAAGGTGGCGTCGTCCTCGGCGAACCCGCGAGCATGGATCTCCGGGCCTCCGGACACCTTGCCGGTGACCGAGTCCACGACCACGATCACCGAGATGAAGCCCTCCTCGCCGAGGATCCGACGGTCCTTCAGCGAGGCCTCGGTGATCCCGCCGATGGAGGTGCCGTCCACGAAGACGTAGCCGCAGGCGACCTTGCCGGCGATGCTGGCCACGCCGTCGACCAGGTCGACCACCACGCCGTCCTCGGCGATCACCACGTTGGCGGCCGGCACACCGGTGGCACGGGCGAGCGCCGCGTTGGCGTGCATGTGCCGGATCTCCCCGTGCACCGGCATCACGTTGCGTGGCTTGACGATGTTGTAGCAGTAGAGGAGCTCGCCGGCGCTGGCGTGCCCGGAGACGTGCACCAGGGCGTTGCCCTTGTGGACCACGTTGGCGCCCAGGCGCGAGAGCCCGTTGATCACCCGGAACACCGCGTTCTCGTTGCCGGGGATGAGCGAGCTGGCGAGGACGACCGTGTCGCCCTCCTCGAGGTGCACGAAGCTGTGGTTGCGCTGGGCGATGCGGCTCAGGGCCGACATCGGCTCTCCCTGGGAGCCGGTCGAGATCAGCACCTGGCGCTCCGGCGCGAGCTCGGCGAGCTCCTTGGCGTCGACCAGCACGCCGGCCGGCACCCGGAGGTAGCCGAGCTCCTTGGCGATCTGCATGTTGCGCACCATCGAGCGGCCGACGTAGGCCACCTTGCGCTTGTGGGCCACCGCGGCGTCGAGCGCCTGCTGGACCCGGTGCACGTGCGAGGCGAAGCAGGCCACGATGACCCGCTTCTCGCTCTTGTGGAACACCCGGTCCAGCACCGGCCCGATGTCCTTCTCGTGGGTGGTGAAGCCGGGCACCTCGGCGTTGGTGGAGTCGGTGAGGAACAGGTCGACCCCCTCCTCCCCGAGCCGGGAGAAGGCGCGCAGGTCCGTGATGCGCCCGTCGAGCGGGAGCTGGTCCATCTTGAAGTCACCGGTGTGCAGGACCATCCCGGCCCCGGTGCGGATGGCGACGGCCAGGGCGTCGGGGATGGAGTGGTTGACCGCCACGAACTCCAGGTCGAAGGGCCCGAACGAGATCCGGTCGCCCTCACGGACCTTGTGGTGCACGGTCTCGCGCAGGCGGTGCTCGCGCAGCTTCGGGTCCAGCAGCGCCAGCGTCAGCTCCGAGCCCACGAGCGGGATGTCGCCCCGCTCCCGCAGGAGGTACGGCGTGGCGCCGATGTGGTCCTCGTGACCGTGGGTCAGGACGAGCGCCTCCACCGCGTCGAGCCGGTCCCGGATCGCCTCGAAGTCGGGCAGGATCAGGTCCACCCCGGGGTGGTGCTCCTCGGGGAAGAGCACCCCGCAGTCGACGATGAGCAGCCGGCCGTCGTACTCGAAGACGGTCATGTTGCGCCCGACCTCGCCGAGCCCGCCCAGCGCGACGATCCGCAGGCCGCCGTCGGGCAGGGGTCCGGGCGCGGTCAGCTCGGGATGGGGGTGGGACACAGGCGGGTTCCTCAGATCAGGCCGGCGGCGAGGAGACCCTCGCGCAGGGCGGCGTATTCGGTCTCGTCCAGGGGAACCAGCGGTCCCCGGACGTGGCGGTTCTCGAGCACGCCCTGCAGCTGCATCGCCGCCTTGGCCGTGGTGGCTCCGTAGTTCGGGACGCCCATCACCGCCTCGAAGGCGGGGATCAGACGGTTGAAGGTCGCCAGCGCCGTGGCATGGTCACCGGAGAGGAAAGTCTCGATCATCGAGGCGAGCTCGCGGCCCGCGACGTGCCCGACCACCGAGACGAGTCCGCAGCCCCCGTGGGCCAGGAACCCCAGGGTGGCGACATCGTCGCCGGAGTAGACCGCGTAGCCCATCTGGGCCAGCTTGCTGGCGCGCACCAGGTCTCCCAGGGCGTCCTTGACCGCGATCACGTTGCTCCAGGTGAGCGCCTCGGCCAGGGTCTCGGTGGTCAGCGACATGCCGACCCGCCCGGGCACGTCGTAGAGCATGACCGGCAGGTCGGTCGCCTCGGAGACGGTGCGGAAGTGGTGCAGCACCCCGCGCTGGGAGGGCTTGTTGTAGTACGGGGTGACCAGCAGGACGCCGTCCGCGCCGATCTTGGCGGCGTTGAGGGCCAGCTCGACGGAGTGCGAGGTGGCGTTGGTGCCCACCCCGGCGATCACGGTGGCCCGGTCGCCGACGGCGTCCTTGACGGCGCGCAGGAGCTGGGCGTCCTCCTCGACGGTGGTGGTCGGCGCCTCCCCGGTGGTCCCCGACACGACGACCCCGTCGTTGCCGTGGTCCACCAGGTGGGAGGCGATCCGCGCGGTCCCCTCGAGGTCGATCGAGCCGTCGTCGTGGAAGGCCGTCGCCATCGCGGTGAGCATGCGGCCGAACGGTGCGGCTGGAGCGGTCGTCATGGGAGCAAGGCTACTGCCCCGAGCCGGCTCACAGGTGGGGCGCCACCTGCTCGGCCACCAGGCGCAGGTGGTCCAGGTCCGCGAGGTCGAGCACCTGCAGGTAGACCCGCTGCGCACCCAGGGCCGCGAACGTGCCGATCCGGTCCACGACCTCCTCGGGCGTGCCGGCCAGTCCGTTCTCGCGCAGCTCGGCGGGCTCGCGCCCGATCGCGGCGGCTCGACGCTCCACCTCCGCCTCGTCGCTGCCGACGCAGAGCACCAGGGCGTTGGACCACGTCATCGACTCCGGGTCGCGCCCGATCGACTCGCACGCGTCCCGCACCCGGCCGAACTGCTCCCGGGTCTCCTCCAGCCCCACGAACGGCAGGTTGAACTCGTCGGCGTACCGGGCCGCCAGCGCCGGGGTACGGCGCTTGCCCCGGCCGCCGATCAGCACCGGCGGGCCGGGCTGCTGCACGGGCTTGGGCAGCGCGGGACTGTCGCGCAGCGTGTAGTGCTCCCCCTCGTGGGTGAAGGTCTCACCCAGCGGGGTGCGCCACAGGCCGGTGACGACCGCGAGCTGCTCGGCGAAGCGGTCGAACCGCTCGCGGGTGTCGGGGAAGGGAATGCCGTAGGCGGTGTGCTCTTCCTCGAACCAGCCGGCGCCCAGGCCCAGCTCGACCCGGCCGCCGCTCATCTGGTCGACACCGGCGACCTGGACGGCGAGCACGCCGGGGTGGCGGAAGGTGGCCGAGGTCATCAGGGTCCCGAGCCGGATGGTGCTGGTGTCGCGGGCCAGCCCGGCCAGGGTGGTCCAGGCGTCGGTGGGCCCGGGAAGGCCGTCGGTGCCCATCGGCAGGTAGTGGTCGGAGCGGAAGAAGGCTCCGAAGCCGAGTCGCTCGGCCTCCAGTGCGACGGCGAGCAGGTCGTCGTAGGTCGCGCCCTGCTGGGGTTCAGTGAAGATTCGCAGCTCCATGACCCCACTGTTTCACGCAGGGTGTTGCCAGCAGCGCAACGAGGGCTCAGCCGGGGCTCAGCGGGCGCTCCGGATCGCCGGGATGACGTGCTGCTCCAGCATCGGCGCGAGATCGTCGTAGGACTGGTCCAGGCGGGTCCAGCGCAGCTCGGCGATCTCGCCCCCGATCACCGGCTCGCCGGTCAGGGCCGCGGTGTAGACCGTGGAGTGCAGGGTGTGACCGGGTTCGTTGGCCGCCTCGGAGGTGAACTCCCCCAGCAGCTCCAGGTCGGTGACGACCAGCCCCACCTCCTCGGCGGTCTCCCGGATCGCGCAGTCCTCGGGGTCCTCTCCGGGCTCGGGCTTGCCGCCCACCAGCATGAACCGGCTGGTGCCCTGCTTGCGCACCGTCAGCACCGCGCCGTCGCGGACGAACGCGACAGCGGAGACCACGATGTCAGCCACGACATCAGCCATGGGCGTCCAGGCCGTTGCGCTCCCACCAGACCCAGTCCAGGTCCTCGCGCGAGACCCTGCGCACCTCGCGCCACTGGCTGAGGTCGACCTCGGGGAAGAACGCGTCGCCCTCGGGTGACAGGTGCACCTCGGTGAGCACCATGTGGGTGGCCCGGTCCAGCGTCTCGGCATAGATCTGTCCGCCGCCGGCGATCACCGTGTCGCCGGGCAGCTGGTCCGCGAGCGCCAGCGCCTCGGGCACGCTGTGGGCGACCTGGACCTGGTCGCCGTACTGGCCGGGCGACCACTGGGGGTCCCGGGTGACCACCACGGTGCTGCGTCCCGGCAACGGACGCCCGATGGAGTCCCAGGTGGCACGTCCCATCACCAGGGTGTGCCCGAGCGTCTCGGCCTTGAAGTGGGCGAAGTCCTCGGGGAGGTGCCACGGGATCTCACCGCCACGACCGATCACCCGGTTCCGGGCGTGGGCCGCCACGATGACCACTCGCCTGTCCGCCTCGTGCACGCGACGACCCTACGCGGAGCGTGAGCCGGACCGGATGGCTCCCACCGCGACAGGACCAGCGACGGGACCCGCGACCTGCAGCGCAGCCAGCAGCGCGGCGACGGCCGGGACCCGCTCGATCCCGCGTCGGTGCAGCACGTCGATACGGCGCGAGCCGAGCTCCGGCAGCTCCTCGGTGCGCACCCCGGGGTGTCGGAACGCGCTCAGCGCGGTCTCGGGCAGCACCGCGACAGCGAGCCCGCGCGCGACGAGAGCCTGCACGACCACGTAGTCGTCGGTGACGTGCCGGATGCGGGGCACGAACCCGGCCCGGGCCGCGCAGGCGACCAGGTGACCTCGGCACCGCTCGCAGCCGGCGACCCACAGCCGGTCCTCGAGCTCTGCCAACCGGCGTGGCACGGCCGCGACGTCGGCCGGCAGCACCAGGCGGATCGGGTCCTCGGCCAGGGGCACGGCCACCAGCGCCTCCTCGGCGCGGTCCTCCTGGTAGCCGAAGACCAGGGCCAGGTCGACCGCGCCGCTGCGGACCAGCGCGGCGGCTTCCGGGGGCTCCGCCTCCACCAGGCTGACCTCGATCTCGGGGGCGGCGACCGCCAGCGCGGCCAACGCCGACGGGACGATGACCGCCGACCCCGAGGGGAAGGAGGCCATCCGCGCTGAGCCGGACCGCAGCTGGGCCAGGTCGTCGAGCTCGGCAGCGGCGGCCTCGAGGTGGGCTGCCACCGCGTCGGCGTGGGCCAGCAGGCGGCGACCGGCCTCGGTGAGGTCGACGCCGCCGGCGCCGCGCACCAGCAGCGGCCCCCCCACCTCGCGCTCCAGCGCCCGCAGGTGCTGGCTCACCGCCGGCTGGGTCCAGCCCAGCTCGCGGGCGCCAGCGCTGATCGAGCCCGCACGGGCCACGGTCCGGAAGATGAGCACACGACGGGAGTCCACGCCTCATAGCATTGCTTATGGGTCGTCGAAGAAGAAGCGGAGTTCCTTGGACCTCCTCAACCGGCCAGGATGGACGCATGACGACTCTGGGCATCCTCGGCGGGATGAGCTGGCACTCGACCGTCGACTACTACACCCACATCAACGAAGCGGTCGCCCGCGAGCGCGGGGGGCACCACAGCGCCGAGTTGCTGCTGGCCTCGATGGACTTCGGGACGGTACGCGCCCTGCAGGTCGCCGGCGACTGGGACGGCGCCGGCCGGCTGCTGGGCGACGCCGCCCGCAGGCTCCAGGGCGCGGGGGCCGAGGCCGTGCTGATCGCCACCAACCTGATGCACAAGGTGGCGCCGGCGGTGGAGGCCGCCGTCGACGTCCCGCTGCTCCACATCGGCGACGCGGTCGGCCACGCGGCGACCGCTGCCGGCTATGGCACGCTCGGGGTCGTGGGCACCCGCTGGGTGATGGAGGAGCCGTTCTACGCCGACCGGCTGGGCGCCCACGGGCTCGCCTGCGTGGTGCCCGGCGCGGAGGAGCGGCAGTCGCTGGACGAGGTGATCTTCTCCGAGCTGACCCTGGGCGTGGTCCGGGAGGAGTCCCGGGCGACCTTCGCCCGGGTGCTGGAGGACCTCGCGTCCCGCGGCGCGGAGGCGGTGGTGCTGGCCTGCACCGAGATCCAGCTGCTGGTGCGGCCCGAGGACAGCCCGGTGCCGCTGATCGACTCGATGGCCGTGCACGCGGCGTACGCGGCGCAGGTCGCCCTCGGCGAGCCCGCCCGCCCAGCCGCCTAGACCGCGATCGGCGCCTTGATCCCCGGGTGCGGGTCGTACCCGTGCACCGAGATGTGCTCCAGGTCGAAGGCGTCCAGCTCGGTGACCGAGCGGTCCAGCTCGAGGCGCGGCAGCGGACGGGGCTCGCGAGTCAGCTGCAGGCGCGCCTGGTCCAGGTGGTTGAGGTAGAGGTGCGCGTCGCCGAGGGTGTGCACGAAGTCGCCGACCTCCAGGCCGGTGACCTGCGCGACCATGTGGGTCAGCAGCGCGTAGGAGGCGATGTTGAACGGCACGCCGAGGAAGACGTCCCCACTGCGCTGGTAGAGCTGGCAGCTGAGCCGGCCGGGACCGGTGGCGGACGGCGCGACGTAGAACTGGAACATCGTGTGGCACGGCGCGAGCGCCATGTCACCGATGTCGGCGACGTTCCAGGCGCTCACGATGTGGCGGCGGCTGTCCGGGTTGTCCCGGATCTGCTGGACCACCTGGGCGATCTGGTCCACGTGCTGCCCGTCCGGGGTGGGCCAGGACCGCCACTGGGCGCCGTAGACCGGCCCGAGGTCGCCGTTCTGGTCCGCCCACTCGTCCCAGATGGAGATGCCGCGGTCCTGGAGCCACTTGACGTTGGTGTCCCCGCGCAGGAACCACAGCAGCTCGCCGAAGATGCTGCGGGTGTGCACCTTCTTGGTGGTCACCAGCGGGAACCCCTGGGAGAGGTCGAAGCGCATCTGGTGACCGAAGACGCTGAGCGTGCCGGTGCCGGTGCGGTCGGACTTCTCGACGCCGTCGTCGAGGATCCGCTGGAGGAGGTCGAGGTACTGCTGCACGGGGCGACTGTACGCCGTCCGGTCAGGCCAGGAGGCTCACCTGAGACGGAGGGTTCCCGAGATCGTGGTGCTGGTGTCCCCACCCACCCAGGTGGTGTCCCCGACCTGGTCCACGTGGACGCGCCCCGCCCGGCCCAGCGCAGTGCCCTGCGCGGCGACGTAGGACGGGGGCAGCACGCCGCTGCCGATCAGCCACTGAGCCACACCGGCGTTCAGCGACCCGGTGACCGGGTCCTCGGGGACGGCGAGCTCGGGGGCGAACCCGCGGACCTCGATGGCGACCTCGCCCCCCGGCGGGTACAGCCCGACCACGCCCAGGTCGAGGTCGGCCATCGCGACGTAGTCGGGGTCCAGGGCCAGCACGGCGTCGGCGTCGCGAAGCCGGGCCGCCACCCAGCCGGGACCGTTGTCGACCCACTGGGCCGCCACCACCTCCGAGGGCTCGATGCGCAGCGCGCGGGCGATCGCGCGCACCGTCTCCGCGTCGGCAGGCCCGCTGCGCAGCAGCGGCGGAGCAGCGAAGGCGAGCCGCTCCCCGCGCCGGACGGTGACCAGCCCCGCGCCGCACTCCTGCACCACGCGCTCGGGGTGCTGAGGCTGGCCCCCCGCCTCGAGCCAGGCGTGCGCCGAGCCCAGCGTCGGGTGCCCGGCGAACGGCAGCTCCCCGCCGGGGGTGAAGATCCGCAGCCGGTAGTCGGCCCCAGCGGTGGTGGGAGCCAGCAGGAAGGTGGTCTCGCTCAGGTTGGTCCAGCGCGCGAACGCCCGCATCTGCTCCTCGGTGAGGTCGTCCGCCGCGTGCACCACCGCCACCGGGTTGCCCCTCAGCGGCTCGGCGGAGAAGACGTCGACCTGTCGGAAGTCATGCATGACACGACCCTGTCACGACGGCCGGGGAGCCCGCCGCGGGCTCCCGCCCAGGACCGACAGCGCCTCGCCGTCGAGGCGGTAGGTCGTCCACTCGTCCTGGGCGACCGCCCCCAGTGCCTGGTAGAAGGCGATGGAGGGGGCGTTCCAGTCCAGCACCCACCACTCCAGCCTTGTGTAGCCCCGGTCCAGGCAGATCTCGGCCAGGGTGCGCAGCAGCTCCTTGCCCAGGCCACGACCCCGGTGCGCGGGGCTGACGAAGAGGTCCTCGAGCCAGATGCCGTGCCGACCGGTCCAGGTCGAGAAGCTCAGGAACCACACCGCGATGCCCACCACGTCCTCGCCGTCCAGGGCCACGTGGCAGAACGCCGCGGCGGGTCCGTCGGCGGGGAAGAGCACCCGCCCCAGGTCCGCCTCGGTCGTCCGCACCGCGTCCGGCTCGCGCTCGTAGACCGCGAGCTCGTGGATCAGCGCGAGGATCGCCGGTACGTCGTCCGGGGTCGCGGCGCGCACGGTCACGGCGTGCCCGCTCAGGCGTGCAGGGACATCGGGCCGTAGACCACGCGGTCGACCTCGTGCAGGGTGACCGCGTCCACCCCCTGCTCGGCCAGCTCGGCCCAGATCTCCCCCACCCAGGACTCCGCGTCGCCCTGGCTGGCGAAGCGCTGGTCGGCGTACTCGGCCGAGACCTCGACCGGCGCACCGGCGGCGTCGAGCAGCGCCCAGTGCCAGGGCAGGTCACCCGGGCCGGGGGCGGCGAAGCGGGAGGGTTCCTCGGGCATCATCAGGACTCCTTGACGGACGTGTCGACGAACGGGGGCTTGACCAGCTGGAAGATCTCACGGCGACCTCGGACATCCACACCCACCTGGGCGTCGGGGGCCACCAGGGTCGGCACCAGAGCCAGGCCGATGCCCTTCCTCAGGGTCGGGCTGAAGGTGCCGGAGGTCACCTCGCACAGCGGCACGTCGCGAGTCAGCGAGACCGACATGCCCGGGCGGGGAATGCCCCGCCCGGTGGCCACCAGGCCGCGGAGCAGGCGCTTGGGCCCGGCCTCCTTCTCGGCCACGAGCGCGTCCCGGCCCCAGAAGCGCTCCTTCTTCCAGCCCACCGCCCACCCCAGCCCAGCCTGGACGGGGGTCACCTCGGCGGTGATGTCCTGGCCGTGCAGCGGGTAGCCCATCTCGGTGCGCAGGGTGTCGCGCGAGCCCAGGCCGCAGGGCAGGATGCCGTACTCCTCACCGGCGGCGAGGATCGCGTCCCAGACCTCGCCGGCGACCTCGTTGCGCAGCAGCAGCTCGTAGCCGCGCTCACCGGTGTAGCCGGTGCGGCACACCACCACCGCGGGGCCGTCGGGGTCCCCCCAGGGAGCCTCGACGAAGGACATGTACTCGTGCCCCGCCGGAAGGCCGATCGCCTCCAGCACCTCGTCGGAGCGGGTGCCCTGGACCGCGAGCACCGCGTAGTCGTCGTGGTGGTCCACCACCGTGACCCCCTCCGGCGCCGAGGCCTGCAGCCGGCGCACCACCTCGGCGGCGTTGGCGGCGTTGGGCACCAGCAGCACGTGCTCGTCGTCGACGTAGTAGGCGATGAGATCGTCGACGATGCCGCCGGTCGCCTCGTCGCAGCACAGGGTGTACTGCGCCTTGCCCGGGCGGATCTTGGCGAGGTCGTTGGAGAGCGTGGCGTCGACGTGCGCGGCGGCACCGGGGCCGCTCACCATCGCCTTGCCCAGGTGGGAGACGTCGAAGACGCCCACGGACTCCCGCACGGCCGTGTGCTCCTTGATGACCCCCGCGGCGTACTCCAGCGGCATCGACCAGCCGCCGAACTCGGCGAGCTTGGCGCCCAGCGCCAGGTGCCGGTCGTGCAGCGGCGACTGCTTGAGCTGCGGGCCGGATCCGGCCGCTTCGGGCGTCGACGGGCTGGGGGTCGAGGACATGGTTGCCGAACCTACCGCAGGGCGCACCACGGGCGCCCCGTCCCAGAGGGGTGACTATCCTGCTCAGGTGACCTCGACCTACACGCTGCGCAGCGCCAGCCCGGCCAAGACCCGAACCGACGCCGTGGTGGTCGGCGTCCTGAAGACGGACAAGGGCCCGGTGCTGGCCGAGGGCGGCGAGGACGTCACGGCCGCCTTCGGACGCAAGCTGCGTCCGATGCTGGCCAGTCTCGGGGTCAGCGGCAAGAGCGGCGAGAGCGTCAAGATCCCCACCGCCGGCACGCTGAACGCTCCGCTGCTGGTGCTGGTCGGTCTCGGCACCGAGACCGACGTGGTCTCGGTGCGCCGGGCGGCCGGCGTGGCGGCCCGGAGCGTGCCGAACGCCTCCTCGCTGGCGCTCGCTCTGCCTGCCGGGGACGCCTCGCTGGTCGCCGCAGCGCTGCAGGGCTACCTGCTGGGCGGCTACTCCTTCACCCGCTACAAGAAGGACGCCAAGGACGACCGTCCCGCCGAGGTGGTCCTGCTCTCCCCGGTCGCGCGGGACGCGGCCGCGATCACGGCGTTCGAGGAGGCGCAGGTGGTCGCCGCTGCCGTCGCCGCCACCCGCGACTGGGTCAACGAGCCTCCGGGCAACCTGACCCCGCCCCTGTTCGCCGACGCCGTGACGGTCGCCCACAAGGCCGCGACCAAGGGCCGCGGTGCCCCCAAGATCGCCCTGCAGGTCTTCGAGGAGGACCAGCTCGCCGAGCTGGGCTGCGGCGGGATCCTCGGCGTAGGCCGCGGCTCGGACGCGCCGCCGCGGCTGGTCAGGCTGGAGTACGCCCCCGAGGCCGCCAGCACCCACCTGGCCCTGGTCGGCAAGGGCATCACCTTCGACTCGGGCGGGCTGACCATCAAGCCCGGGAGCTCGATGACCACCATGAAGTCCGACATGGCCGGCGCCGCCGCCGTGCTCCAGGCGACGTTCGCGATCGCGGCGCTGGGTCTGCCGATCAAGGTCACGGCCTGGGCCCCGATGGCCGAGAACATGGTCTCCGGTGACGCGGCGCGGCCCGGCGACGTGCTGACGATCAGGGGCGGCACGACCGTCGAGGTCCTCAACACCGACGCCGAGGGACGACTGGTGCTCGCCGACGCCCTCGCCATGGCGGTCGAGGAGCAGCCCGACCTCGTCGTCGACGTCGCCACCCTCACCGGCGCGATGGTGATGGCGCTGGGAGAGAAGGTCTGCGGCGTCGTCGGCACCGACGACGTCGTCGCCCAGGTCATCGCCGCCGGCACCCGCGCCGGGGAGGCGCACTGGGCCATGCCGATCCCGGAGGAGATGAGCGAGCGGATCCGGAGCAGCAAGATCGCCGACCTCGCGCAGCACGACTGGGTCCGCTGGGGCGGGGGGCTGTACGCCGCCGCGTTCCTGCGCGAGTTCACCGCGGGCCTGCCCTGGGCGCACCTCGACATCGCCGGGCCGTCCTTCAACTCCGGCGGTCCGTTCGGGGACTGGACCTCGGGCGGCACCGGGTTCGCGGTGACCACCCTGGTGGACCTGGCCCGCGACCTCGCGGCCGCACCTGGTTCCGGGGTCCAGGACTCCTCGACCGGCTCGGGAGACTAGCCCCGGCCCCGCTGCTTCTCCCGCGCGATGTAGTCCCGCATCCGTTGCGGGATCCCGACCACCGCCGCGTCGTAGGACGGCACCCGGTGGTGGTTGCAGAACGAGTGCGCCCACTTGACCGAGGGGACTCGTCGCCGGGTCCACTCCCCGTCGTGCGCGACGAGCAGCAGGGTCACGTCGCTGACCGCGGTGCGCGGCTCCACGAATCCCTCCACGCCGCGCCTCGCCGCGACCCACTCGTTGAGGTGACGAGTGTCGGCGCTGTCCGAGGAGCGCACCGTCGTAGAGCCGGTGCGGCCGGTGGCCTTGCCAGGCCGACGTACCCCGGCACCTCCACCACGTCGAAGACGATCGAACAATCCCATGCCGCCATTGTGACGGGTGACGCGTCACTTGTGGCGCGTATCCGGTGATGGACACCGAGGGCAGAAGTGCAAAGATGGGGCGGGACCAGCAGTGACGGCGTCCCGACGCCGACGCCTAGCACCGGAGGTAGGGATACGTGGCCGCGGCCGAATTCGACGTTCTCGTCCTCGGGGCGGGATCCGGCGGATACTCCTGCGCGCTGCGCGCGGCCCAGCTCGGGCTGAGCGTCGGCCTGGTCGAGAAGGACCTGCTCGGCGGCACCTGCCTGCACGTGGGCTGCATCCCCACCAAGGCCCTGCTGCACTCCGCCGAGGTCGCCGACTCCGCCCGGGACGGCGCCCGGTTCGGGGTGCGGACCACCTTCGAGGGCATCGACATGACCGCGGTGAACGCCTACAAGGACGGCGTCGTGCGGCGGCTGCACAAGGGCTTGACCGGACTCGTCGCCAGCCGCGACATCACCGTGATCCAGGGCGAGGGCCGGATGACCGGACCGCGTGAGGTCACCGTCGACGGAACGACGTACTCCGGGCGACACCTCGTCCTGGCCTCCGGGTCTTACTCGCGGTCGCTGCCCGGACTAGACGTCGACGGGGACCGGGTCATCAGCTCCGAGCACGCGCTGGCACTGGACCGGGTCCCGACCTCGGTCATCGTGCTGGGCGGCGGCGTGATCGGGTGCGAGTTCGCCAGTGTCTGGCGCAGCTTCGGCGCCGAGGTGACCATCCTGGAGGCCCTCCCCCGACTCCTGGCCGCCGAGGACGCCTCGTCGTCCGCAGCGCTGGAGCGGGCCTTCCGCAAGCGCGGGATCGGCTTCCGTACCGGCACCCCGTTCCAGAGCGTCAAGACCACCGACCAGGGGGTGTCCGTCACCGTCGAGGGTGGTGAGGTCCTGGAGGCCGAGCTGCTGCTGGTCGCCGTGGGACGCGGTCCCGCCACCGAAGGGCTGGGCTGTGCCGAGCAGGGCGTGGCCATGGAACGCGGCTTCGTGACCACCGACGACCGGTGCCGCACCAGCCTCGAGGGCGTGTTCGCGGTCGGCGACATCGTGCCCGGCCTGCAGCTGGCGCACCGGGGCTTCGCCCAGGGCATCTTCGTCGCCGAGGAGATCGCCGGGCTGGACCCGGCCCCCATCGACGAGACCGGGATCCCCCGCGTCACCTACAGCCACCCTGAGGTCGCCTCGTGCGGTCTCGACGAGGACGCGGCGAACGAGAGGTTCGGCGCCGACCAGATCACCACGGTGACCTACGACCTGGGGGGCAACGGCAAGAGCCAGATCCTGGGCACCCAGGGCTTCGTGAAGCTCGTGGCGCGCAAGGACGGCCCCGTCGTGGGCATCCACCTGGTCGGGGACCGCGTGGGCGAGCTCATCGGCGAGGCGCAGCTGATCTACAACTGGGAGGGCCACGCTGCCGACCTGGCGCCCCTCCTGCATGCCCACCCCACCCAGAACGAGGCGATCGGCGAGGCTCACCTGGCTCTCGCCGGCAAGCCCCTGCACGCCCACTCCTGACCCAACTACCCGCTCACCACGAGACGACAGGAATCCCATGGCCTCCGAAGTCACCCTCCCCGCACTCGGCGAATCCGTCACCGAAGGCACCGTCACCCGCTGGCTCAAGCAGGTCGGCGACGCCGTCGCCGTCGACGAGCCCCTCCTCGAGGTCTCCACCGACAAGGTCGACACCGAGATCCCCTCCCCCGTGGCCGGCACGCTGCTGGAGATCCGGGCCGCCGAGGACGACACCGTCGAGGTGGGTGCTGTGCTCGCCGTCGTGGGCGAGGAGGGCGAGGGCGCAGGTGGCCAGGAGGAGTCGACGCCTGCCGAGGAGCCCGCAGCAGAGCAGGCCCCCGCGCAGCAGGAGGAGCCCCAGCAGGAAGAGGCCCCTGCTGAGCAGGAGGAGGCCGCTCCCGCCGAGCAGGCCCCTGCCGCGCAGGAGTCCTCGTCCCAGGGTGGGGACAGCACCGCAGTGGTCCTGCCCGCGCTGGGCGAGTCGGTCACCGAGGGCACCGTGACGCGCTGGCTCAAGCAGGTCGGCGACGACGTCGCGGTCGACGAGCCCCTGCTCGAGGTCTCCACCGACAAGGTCGACACCGAGATCCCCTCCCCCGTGGCCGGAACCCTGCTTGAGGTCAAGGTCGCCGAGGACGAGACCGTCGAGGTGGGCGCCGAGCTCGCGATCATCGGCTCGGGTGCTCCGACGCAGTCCGCTCCGGCCGAGTCCGCTCCCGCCGAGTCCGCTCCCGCCGAGTCCGCTCCCGCCGAGTCCGCTCCGGCCGAGGAGCCGGCGGCCCCGGCCGAGCAGCAGCCCGTCGCCGAGCAGGAGGCCCCGGCGACCCAGCAGACCGAGGCACCGGCTCGCCAGGAGCAGCCCGCGCAGCAGGCCGCACCGGCACAGACCGAGCAGGCGCCGAGCCAGCCCGACTCTGCCCCGGCACCGGCCGGTCGCAACGACGACCAGAGCACCTACGTGACGCCGCTGGTCCGCAAGATGGCGGCCGAGCACGGCGTGGACCTGTCCACGGTGACCGGCACCGGGGTGGGCGGTCGGATCCGCAAGCAGGACGTCCTCGACGCAGCCGCGCCGAAGGCCGCTCCGGCCGCAGCCGCGGCGCCGGAGTCCGCCCCGGCGGCCTCCCAGCAGGCGCCGGCTGCCTCACCGCTGCGTGGCCGCACCGAGCCGCTCACCCGTCTGCGCAAGGTGATCGCCCAGCGGATGGTGGAGTCGCTGCAGGTCAGCGCCCAGCTCACCACGGTGGTGGAGGTCGACGTCACGGCGATCTCGCGGCTGCGCGACTCGGTCAAGGCCGACTTCGCCGCCCGCGAGGGGGTCAAGCTCTCCTTCCTCCCGTTCTTCGCCAAGGCGGCCATCGACGCGCTCAAGGCGCACCCGAGCCTCAATGCGACGATCGACACCGAGAAGGGTGAGGTGACCTACTTCGACAAGGAGAACCTCGCGATCGCGGTGGACACCGAGAAGGGCCTGCTCACTCCGGTGATCAAGGATGCCGGCGACCTGTCGATCGCCGGACTGGCCCGCAAGATCGGCGACGTGGCGGACCGGACCCGCAACAACAAGATCACCCCGGACGAGCTGTCGGGCGGCACGTTCACGCTGACGAACACCGGCAGCCGGGGCGCGCTCTTCGACACCCCGATCATCAACCAGCCGCAGGTGGCGATCCTCGGCACCGGGACCGTCGTCAAGCGGCCAGTGGTGATCGACGACGCCAACCTGGGCGAGACGATCGCGGTGCGCCAGATGATGTTCCTGGCGCTGACCTACGACCACCGCCTGGTCGACGGTGCCGACGCCGCGCGCTTCCTCACCGAGGTCAAGGACCGGTTGGAGTCCGGCCACTTCGACGTCTGAGCAGGACCCGGGTCGCTGGGTCTCCTCTCACTCGAGGAGATCCAGCGACTCGCCCAGCGCGCGGCTGAGGCCCAGGACATGGCTGCGCCCAAGGTGGAAGCTGTCCCAGTAGACGACCCGGCCGGCAACCACCGCAGGACACGTCTGCTCCGTGCAGATCCAGCTCGTCGGGTCCACGTGCTCGGCGCCGTGCTCGGTGGCGGTGGCGGCCTCGGCCTCGTTGTGCTCGGAGATGACCGCCCGGCTCCGAGGCACCGCGCATCGCCCCAGCTGCGCGCTGTTGGCCGGCAGGCAGACGCCTGCGTCCACCCCGGGGTACGGCGTGTCCCCCAGGACCACCACCCGGCTCTCGTCGCCGATCTCGTCGATGGATGAGGCGAGTCCCTGCTGCCAGATCTCGTCCCGCTCCGCATCCAGACGCCAGCCGTTGCCCGGGGCGGCGCGGCCGAGCTCCACCTGCTCGCCGTCCACCACGAACGACGAGCCGCGCACCGCCCCGCTCATCACCACCAGCTCCGGATCCACCTCGCGGATCATCTCCACCGCTGCGTCGTTGAACTCGGTGCACTCGGTGTAGGGGCGGTCCTCCGCGGGCAGCCACGGGGTCAGTCCGAGCAGCGGCGGGCACCCGTACTTCACCATCACCCGCAGGCTTCGGCCGGTCTGTGCCGCGATCTGGGTCAGCGCCGGCATCCACTGTGCCGCGTGGGAGTCACCCCACAGCACGATCTCCTCGGTCGCCTCCGGGTCGCCCACCACGCAGGGAGACTCGAGCTCCGTCGCGGCGTAGGGCGCGACGCACCGCTGCTCCGCAGGCTGGAGGGTGCCGAGCGTGGCGATCCAGGGCAGCGGGGGGTCGAGGTCGGCCGGGACCTGCGCCGTCTCTACTGCAGCGGAGACGTCCTCCACCACCCGCTCCCCGGTGGGCAGGTCGCTCAGCGAGACCGGGGTCTCCACCGCCGTGATCGGCGTGGGCTCGCCCTTGTCGTCGTTGCCGTCCTCCGAGCACGCCTGCAGCGTCCCCAGCAACGCAAGTGCGAGCAGGGCAGCGCCGACCCGATTCCTCATGCTCGGACCCTACCCATGCCCAGCCACCTGCAAGGCTGTGTCCATGCGCATCGTCATCGCCGGGGCGTCCGGGTTCCTCGGCACGAACCTGGTGCGGCACCTGCGCGGCCACGGCCACCACGTGACCACCCTGGTACGCCGCGAGCCCGGCACGGGTGAGCTCCGCTGGGACCCCTACGGCGGCGCCCTCGACCCCGCCACCCTCGAGGGCGCGCACGTGGTGGTGAACCTCGCCGGCTCCCCCACCGCTGGCAACCCGCACTCGGCCACCTGGCGCCGGGAGCTGCGGGAGAGCCGGGTACGGACCACCCAGGTGCTGGCGGAGGCCATCGCCTGCGTGGAGCGCCCGCCCGCCTTCCTGGCCGGCAACGGCATCTCGATCTACGGCGACCACGGTGCCGACCCGGTCACCGAGGCCAGTGACTCCCGTGGCGATGCCCTGCTGACCCAGGTCACCCGGGTGTGGGAGGAGGCAGCGGCCCCGGCGTCCGCCGCCGGCGCGCGGGTCTGCATCCTGCGGACCGCCCCGGTGATGGACCGGCGCTCTCCCCCGCTCAAGCAGCTGCTGCCTCTCTTCCGGGCGGGGCTCGGGGCTCGCCTGGGACGCGGCGACCAGTACTTCCCGCTGGTCTCGCTGCGCGACTGGCTCGGCTCGGTGTCCTTCCTGGCCGAGTCCCGCGACGTCTCCGGCGCCTTCAACATCTGCTGCCCCAGCACGCCCACCAACCGCGCGTTCACCCGGGCGCTGGCCGACTCCGTCAACCGGCCCACGTTCCTCGCCGTGCCGGCTCGGCTCGTCTCGCTCGCCGCCGGAGCCATGGCCCCGGAGGTGCTGGGCTCGGTCAACGCCAAGCCCGAGGGGCTGGAGCGGGCCGGCTACGACTTCGAGGACCTCGACGTGGCCGACGTGCTCGCTGCCGGGCTCTCAGCCCGGCCCTGAGCTGCCCTCCCCCGAGTCCCTGGACGGCAGGTCTCGCACCTCGACGACCAGCCAGCGCTCCCCGAGCCGACGAAGCTCGACGCGACGGCGAGACGGCCGGTCACGCGGGAGATCGGTACGGATCTCCTCTCCCACCGCCTGTGCTGCGGCGACCCGGTCCACCACGTCCAGCACCAGCCGGTCGGACCCCTGACGCACCGGTCCCAGCTCGAGCACCTGGGTCGTCAGGCCGGTCACCACGAGTCCCCGGTCGACGTACCGCTCGAGCATGCGCGCGTCCCTGCGTCCGGTTCGGGAGCCGGGGACGTAGAGCTTGCGCAGTCCCGGCACGTCGCCGTGCGCCCAGGCCCGAGCCCGCTTGGCGTCCCAGGCAGCCAGCACCTCCAGCGGCGCGCCCGGACCGGGACCGGCCGCGAGGTGCACCGGGTCGGCGCCGCGGCCCGCGCCGGCCCACACCAGGAGGGTGGCCAGCACGCTCGCCGCGGCCAGGGCGGCGAGGGCGGTGGCGATTCGCTGCACGGTCACGGGTGACACTCTGGCGGTTCCCGGCCCTGGCCGTCGTACGTCGTCCACAGCCCCGGCCCCCCGGGGTTAGGGTCGGGTCATGAGCTTCGACCTCCAGGTGGCCGGATTCGGCGCGGGCGCCGTCGAGTACCTGGCGGCCTGGGACCTCCAACGTGAGGTGCACGCTGCCGTGGCGGACGGCGAGCGAGCCGACACCGTGCTGCTGCTGGAGCACCCGCCGGTCTTCACGGCCGGCAAGCGCACCGACCCGCACGAACGCCCCGCGGACCCCGGCGGCGCCGCGGTCATCGACGTCGACCGCGGCGGCAAGATCACCTTCCACGGCCCCGGCCAGCTGGTGGGCTACCCCATCGTCCGGCTGCCCGACCACGTCAAGGTGGTCGACTACGTGCGCCGGGTCGAGGAGGCCCTCATCCAGGTGTGCGCCGACCTCGGCGTCGCCACCGCCCGCATCCCCGGGCGCAGCGGGGTCTGGCTGCGGGCCGACCCGCCCGGTCCTGCTTCCCAGGGGCGTCCCGAGCGCAAGATCGCCGCCCTCGGGATCCGCGTCAGCCGGGGGGTGACGATGCACGGCTTCTCGCTCAACTGCGACGTCGACCTGGGGTGGTACGGCCGGTTCGTGCCGTGCGGGATCGCTGACGCCGGGGTGACCTCGCTGACCGCCGAGCTGGGCCGTCCGGTGAGCGTCACCGACGTGGTCCCGCTGGTCGAGCGCCACCTGCGGACCTACCTCGACTGGGCCGACTACACCCCCACTCCCGACTACGATCCGCGCCCGGAACCGGGACGCACCCCCCGGATCCAGCTGGTGGTCCCGGGCGCCGCTCGCCCGTGAGGCGGCCACTGTGCGTCCCGGCGTACAGTTGGGCCGCGTGACCACCACCGCCGCCGGAAGCGCCTCGTCGAGCAACGTCGCACCCGATGGGCGCAAGCTCCTGCGCCTGGAGATCCGCAACGCCGAGACCCCCATCGAACGCAAGCCGGAGTGGATCAAGACCCGCGCCCGGATGGGCCCGGAGTACACCGCGCTGCAGTCCCTGGTGAAGTCCGAAGGGCTGCACACGGTCTGCCAGGAGGCAGCCTGCCCCAACATCTTCGAGTGCTGGGAGGACCGCGAGGCCACGTTCCTCATCGGCGGCGACCAGTGCACGCGACGCTGCGACTTCTGCCAGATCGACACCGGCAAGCCGCAGCCGCTGGACCGCGACGAGCCCCGACGGGTCGCGGAGTCGGTGCAGAAGATGGAGCTGCGCTACGCCACCATCACCGGCGTCGCCCGCGACGACCTCCCCGACGGGGGCGCGTGGCTGTACGCCGAGACCGTGCGCGCGATCCACGACCTCAACCCCGGGACGGGCGTGGAGAACCTCATCCCCGACTTCAACGGCAAGCCCGACCTGCTCACCGAGGTGTTCGAGTCCCGGCCCGAGGTGCTCGCCCACAACGTCGAGACCGTGCCGCGGATCTTCAAGCGGATCCGCCCGGCGTTCCGCTACGACCGCTCCCTCGACGTGATCACCCAGGCCCGTGACTTCGGCCTGGTGACCAAGTCCAACCTGATCCTGGGCATGGGCGAGACCCGCGAGGAGGTCTCCCAGGCGCTGCGCGACCTGCACGAGGCGGGTTGCGAGCTGATCACGATCACCCAGTACCTCCGCCCGTCCGCACGCCACCACCCGGTCGAGCGCTGGGTCAAGCCCCAGGAGTTCGTCGAGCTCAAGAACGAGGCCGACGAGATCGGCTTCTCCGGCGTGCTGTCCGGGCCCCTGGTGCGTTCGTCCTACCGCGCCGGCCGCCTGTACCGTCAGGCCATGGACGCCCGTGCGTCCGTCCAGACCGCATAAGCCTCTCCCCGACCGACCCCCAGCAGCCGGCTGTTCGCCGGCCCAGGCAGCAAAGGCATCACATGTCGACCCCCGCCCCGGAGAACCTCAGCCGTCGTCAGCAGTTCGTGCGGTCCTACCAGATGGCCAAGCGCACCGACCCGCGCCTCGGCCTCTACATCCTCGGCGCCGCACTGCTCGCAGGAGTGCTCGGCTTCGTCCTGATCTCCCTGCTGCCCGGTGACGGCCTGATCTCGACCATCTTCGCGGTGGTCGGGGCGCTACTGCTCGCCGTGCTGGCCGGACTGATCGTCTTCGGCCGACGCGCACAGAACGCGGCGTACGCACAGATGGAGGGCCAGCCGGGCGCGGCGGCTGCCGCCTTGGGCATGCTGCGCCGCGGCTGGAAGGTCGACCCGGTGGTGGCGTTCACCAAGCAGCAGGAAGTCGTGCACCGGGTGGTCGGGCCTCCCGGCATCGTCCTGGTCGGCGAGGGTCCCAGCCCGGCCCGACTCAAGGCCCTGATGGCGAGCGAGCGGCGCAAGCACGAGCGCGTCGTCTCCGAGGCTCCCATCCACGAGGTGGTCTGCGGACGGGGCGAGGGACAGGTCCCCTTGACCAAGCTGGTCAAGCACGTCACCAAGCTGGGCCGTCAGGTCAAGCCGGCCGAGATCACCGACATCCTCAACCGCCTCAAGGCGCTGGACGCCAACAGGTCAAACGTCCCGCTTCCCAAGGGTCCCGTGCCCTCCAGCATGAAGGGCATGCGAGGCAACCTGCGCGGCCGCTGAGAGGCGACCGCGCAGGCCCGCGTCAGCTCTGCGGACTGGGCGTCTCGGGCATCGTGGGCATCTCGGGCATCTCGGTGACCTGGTCAGCCGGCGGCGCCTCGATCTCGACGTCCTTGCCCCAGTCGCTCAGCGTCATCGTCATCGTGCCCGCCGTGTCCCCCATGTCCATGGTGGTGCGGGTGAAGCGGCCCTCGTCGTCGAACCAGATGTCGTACTCGATCTCCTCGGGCAGCCCGGTGTCCTCGGGGACGTCATCCTCGCCGGAGAGGGTCTCCTCGAGCAGCGCGGCGGAGTCGATGATGACCGTGTAGCGGTCGAGCTCCTCGCCGTCGACATCCTCCTCACCCACGTAGGTGACGGACGTGATCGACTTCTCCATCGTGCGCAACGCCGCAGTGGGGTCGAGCTGCTCGGACATGTCCTGGCCGAGGATGCCGTTGTCCTCGCCCTTCAGGTCCATCTTGAAGTACTTGCCGCCGGAGAGCTCGCCCATCTGCACGTACATGACGCCGTCGACCATGACGACCTTGATCTCCTCGTCGCCGGCCATCTCGTTGGTCATGGTGAGCGTGCTCGAGGGCGGCTCGCTGGCGTAGTCCACGTCACCCTCCATGCTCGTGGCCATCTGACCCTCGCTGGTCATGGTCACGTGCGCGGTGGTCGCGTTCTCCAGGGAATCGCTCAAGGTGTCCATGAACTCGCTGGTCTCCACCTGCTCGCCCGCCTTCACCCCCGGGTCAGCCGCCTTGTCGGAGCCGGATGAGTCGCTGCCGCACGCAGCCACCGAGGTCAGGGCCACGGGGAGCACGAGTGCCGCTGCGGCACGGCGCAGGGTGGTCTTTCGACGCATGGGGTCAACCTTTCGAGAGGAGAGCAGATCCCCCGAGCCTACTGGCCGCCCTTACGCAGGGAGTCGAGCGTGAGGACCGCGGACCCCACGGCCATGTCGTGCAGCCCGCGCCCGTCCGGCCGAAAGACCAGCGGCGGGATCACCAGCGCGACCAGCACCTGGCGGTACAACGCGCGCGGCAGGCTCAGCGGCCGGTATCCGCCCTCCACCCGCAGGACTCGCAGCCGGGTGGCGAGCTGCCCGAAGGAGCCGCCGGCGAAGGCGACGAGCAGTGACGACTCGAGCACGAAGACCCCCAGCGTGTACCACCCGGCCGCCGGGTCCTCGGCCCAGCCGCGGTAGCCCAGGAAGAGCATCACGACGAGGATGGAGGCGAACCAGTCGACGAGCAGAGCCACGATGCGCTGTCCCCAGGAGGCGGTCTCGATCACGCTGTTCAGGCTATCCGGGGCTGCCTGGGCGCCCATCAGCCGACCCAAGTGTTACGTGCCCGAAACAATCGGGATACCGTCTAGAAATCGGGCGTGCATAGTTTGCACCCTGCCGGTGCAGCGCCGCACCGGCAAGCTCCAACCCCTGACTTTGCCGGTCCCGCCCCCGTGGTGCGACCAAGGAGGACGAATGTTCGCAAACAGCGACGAACTGCTGAAGTACCTCAAGGACGAGCGCGTCGAGATGGTCGACGTCAGGTTCTGTGACCTGCCGGGCGTGATGCAGCACTTCACGGTGCCCGTGTCCTCCTTCGACCAGTCGGTGTTCGACGACGGACTCGGCTTCGACGGGTCCTCGATCCGCGGGTTCCAGGCCATCCACGAGTCCGACATGCAGCTCTTCCCGGACCCGACCACGGCCTACATCGACCCCTTCCGGGTCGCCAAGACCCTGGTCGTCAACTTCTTCATCCACGACCCGCTCACCGGCGAGGCCTACTCGCGCGACCCGCGCAACATCGCCCGCAAGGCGATGGCGTACCTGGCGAGCACCGGCATCGGCGACACGGCGTACTTCGCCCCCGAGGCCGAGTTCTACGTCTTCGACAACGTGCGCTTCGAGACCTCCGCGAACGCCGGTTTCTACCACATCGACTCCGCGGCGGGCGCCTGGAACAGCGGCTCCGAGGACAACAACCGCGGCTACAAGGTCAAGTACAAGGGCGGGTACTTCCCGGTCGCGCCGTACGACCACTTCGGCGAGCTGCGCGACGAGATGGTCATCGAGATGGAGCGCGCCGGCCTCCACGTCGAGCGTGCCCACCACGAGGTCGGCACCGCCGGCCAGGCCGAGATCAACTACAAGTTCGACGAGCTACTCAAGGCCGCCGACGACGTGATGAAGTTCAAGTACATCGTCAAGAACGTGGCGTGGCGCAACAACAAGACCGCGACCTTCATGCCGAAGCCGATCTTCGGTGACAACGGTTCGGGCATGCACTGCCACCAGTCCATCTGGAACGAGGGCGAGCCGCTCTTCTACGACGAGACCGGCTACGGCGGGCTCTCGGACATGGCCCGCTACTACATCGGCGGCATCCTCAAGCACGCCCCGTCGCTGCTGGCCTTCACCAACCCGACGGTGAACTCCTACCACCGCCTGGTGCCGGGCTTCGAGGCCCCGATCAGCCTGGTCTACAGCCAGCGGAACCGTTCGGCCTGCGTGCGCATCCCGATCACCGGCTCCAACCCGAAGGCCAAGCGCATCGAGTTCCGGTGCCCCGACCCGTCGGCCAACCCCTACCTGGCGTTCTCCGGCCTGCTCCTGGCCGGGCTCGACGGCATCAAGAACAAGATCGAGCCGCCGGCCCCGGTCGACAAGGACATCTACGAGCTGCCGCCGGACGAGATGGCCGAGATCGCCCAGGTCCCCACCTCGCTGGACGCCGTGCTCAACAACCTCGAGCGCGACCACGAGTTCCTGACGGTCGGCAACGTGTTCACGCCCGACCTGATCGAGACCTGGATCGACTACAAGCGCAAGAACGAGATCCTGCCCGTGCAGCTGCGCCCGCACCCGCACGAGTTCGAGCTGTACTACGACATCTAATCCAGGCCCCCCAAGGGTCCCTGGAACGACCACGAACAACCGCAATAAACAGCCTCTGACCTGCACAAACGCCGTCCGCCGACCTTTCGGTCGGTGGGCGGCGTTTGCCGTTGTTAGCCACTCGGCTGTTACAAATTTGCGACATATTCGGGATCGGGTGCGGGCCCGGTCGGCGGGACCGAGCGGGGGCCAACACCCCAGGGCGGTCGCGGTCTCTTCGGGTCGAGTCCGGCAAGTTCGGACGGGTCGGCTGATCGCTCACCTGCTCGCGGTCGACCTAGGTGCTCACAGAGACCGTGACCACCCACGCCACCGGGAGGGCCCCGATGCCCGCGAACCCCACCCGATCCGGGACAGCACCGCACCCCTTCGGCTCGCGTCGCCACGCCCCTCCGGGCCAGTCCCCCATCCTGGTCGACGAGCGGGCGCTGTGGGACATCGACGACGTGGCGCGCTTCCTGAGGGTCACCAAGCAGACCATCTACTCTTGGCGCAGCACCGGCTATGGGCCCGCCGACTTCCGGGTCGGCAAGCACCTGCGCTGGCGAGCGGCCACGGTCATCCAGTGGACGCTGTCTCTCGAAGCGGCCCAATGACCCAAGGCCAGGCACCCTGGCCGACACGACCCCGGTCTCGGTGCCCCCGAGCCGTCATTGACGCTCGATGTGCGCTCACCACCTTGTGTCGGGCAAAGCGGGGCGACGATGGCCAGCATTAGTCCCGGTAAGCCGGCGGCCGCGTTCGCCGACACCGTCGAAGCAGACAAACTGCGCGGCACCTACCTCGACGTCGACGCCGGGAAGGTCACCTTCGGCGTCTACTCCCAGGACTGGCTGGAGAACCGCACCTTCAGCCGACTCACCCACGAGGCCACCGAGCTGCGGCTTCGCCTGCACGTCTGGCCCGCGCTCGGACACCTCTGGCTGCGCCACATCAGGCCCTCGACGATCCAGAAGATGATGCGGTCCATGGACCTGGCGGAGACCTACCGTCGGGTGATCTTCTCCAACGTCTCGGCCATCCTGTCCGCGGCGGTCGACGACGACCTGATCGCCAAAAACCCGTGCCGGGCCAGCTCCGTCACCAAGCCGTCCACCTCACGACGCAAGGTCGTGCCGTGGCCGGCGGACTGGGTCATCTCGATGCACGAGGCCATTCCGACCAAGTACGCACTCGCGGTCACGCTCGCGTCGGGCCTCGGACTGCGCCAGGGCGAAGTCTTCGGTCTGGCGGTCGAGGACATCGACTTCCTCCGTGGGAACGTCGCGGTCCGACGTCAGGTCAAGGTCTTCAACGGCAACAAACTCGCGCTCGGGGCTCCCAAAGGACAGAAGACCCGAACCGTCCCGCTCCCCCACAGCGTCGCACGCGAACTCAACTCCCACCTCGCCCGGTTCCCACCGCAGAAGGTGACCCTGCCCTGGGACGTGCCCGACGCCCAGGAGACCGTCACCACCGCCCTGCTGCTCACCACCCGGGAGCGCAAGGCGCTGAACCGCAACTACTTCAACACCAGCGTCTGGAAACCCGCCCAGATACGAGTCGATATCCCGCTCGCCCGCGAGAACGGGATGCACGCCCTGCGGCACTGGTACGCCTCGGTCTTCCTCGACGCCGGCGAATCCATCCGCGCCGTCTCGGAGTATCTCGGACACAGCGACCCCGGTTTCACCCTTAGGACCTACACCCATCTCATGCCCGCCAGTGCAAAACGGACCCGCGACGCCATCGACCAAGCGTTGACGAGCGAAGTACCCAGCCCTGTCCGACATCTGCACCTGGCGTGACGACCCCGTGAAGCGCACGTCGTGCACCCGCCTCGGCGTTCGAGTGGTGCTGGCATCGACCACAGCGCAGCAGGCCGGGCCTGCGTTTCGGGGAGCCCGGCCCTGCCCGCGTCGTGCGACATCGCTGGGTCAGGCGAGCGGAAATTGAACCTGCGACCCCTTGCTCCGTTGCGCAGCGGCGACCGCGTTTGACCCAATCAGCCCATCATGCCTCTGACCTGGGGAAACAGTGTCCTTGAACATGCTGTCCTTTGTTCACCAGTGCTCGCATCGGCCCCCATTTGGCCGAATATATGGTGAATAAGTGGTGCACTGCTGCGGGCCATCCGAAGATCTTCCTGTGCCCTCTTGTGGTCCCGAGTCGCACTCGGCAGGCTATGCGCGATGTACTCACCCCTCATCACCCAGATTCACCCCGAGTGTCACGGCATCTACGGCGCCCGCAGGATCCATGCCGAGCTCACCATCGGCTGCGGCATTCTGGTCGGCCACGGGCAGGTCGAGCCGTTGATGCAGCGCGCGGGCCTGCAGGGCCTCAGCTGGAGGAAGAAGTAGCGACGGATCAAGCCGGAGACCATCGCCACCGACCTCGTCGAGCGCCACTTCAACCGCGACGGCCCGAACCATCTGTGGGTCACCGACATCACGGAGCACCCGACCCCTTGGATTCCAGGCCCGTGAAGGGAAGGTCTACTGCTGCGTCGTCCTGGACACCTACTCACGCCGGGTCGTCGGCTGGTCGATCGACGCATCGCCGACCGCAGCGTTGGTCACGAACGCGCTCGGGATGGCCATCGACAGCCGGCTGGGCACCGGGCGAACCCGGGGACCATCATCCACTCGGACCAGGGCGTTCAATTCGGGCCTTCACCCGCCGGGCGAAGGAATCCGGGCTGCTCGCGTCGATGGGCAGCATCGGCGACTGCTACGACAACTCCATGATCGAGAGCTTCTGGTCACGGATGCAGGTCGGGCTGCTCGACCGGAAGAAGTGGAATACACGCATCGAGCTGAGCAACGCGATGTTCGAGTACCTCGAGATCTGGCCCAACCGGCGACGTCGTCACAGCCAGCTCGGATGGCTCACGCCGATAGAGTTCGAATGCAACCGCATCACCGTGGCATGAGAATCCCAGGAATCTCGACTACGCGGAACCCGGAGCACACCAGTCCCAACCGCCGACGTCGCCAGCGCGCCCTGGGCAAGCTCACGCCCGCCGAGTTTGGGATGATCTACGCGACCGCAGAAGCGGCCTGATTACTGCAAACCCGAGTGTCAACCAGACCGGGGACAGTCCCGCGTTCCTCATTCTTGACGAGTGCCTTCAGAGCCCACTAGCGTCGCCTGCGGCCTTAGGAGGCGTGACTTTGCGGTACTCCTGGAGGGTTCTGGAATGGACTCGGAAGGGGAATCCTTGACACGCCGCAAGTGGTCGCAATCTGTTCTGCAAACACCCCCAAAGTGCGACCATTTTGCTCACGACCAGCGGAATGGTCCGCAAATTGTCCGCGGCCGCCGCTGGGGGTACAGATGACGACCCCCGCTCCACGTGCGTTGCACGTGTGCGACCTGGACGGGACCTTGCTGCGATCCGATGGCTCGTTGAGTCCGGGCACACGAGACACGTTGAACCACCTGCTCGATCGTGGACTCCTCCTGACCGTCGCGAGTGCAAGAAGTGCCGTCGCGATGCGGTTCCTCCTCGACGGCTTAGACATCCGGCTACCGGTGATCGAACTCAACGGTGCAGCGATCACCGACCTTCGGTCCGGTCGGCGGTCGGACACCCAGACCCTGTCACCTGACGCCGCCCGAACAGCCATCTCAGTGCTAGAGGCAGCGGGCGGCGGTACACCTATCGTCACTGGCTGGGACCACGAGACCGACCTGGTCCACTATGGCGCACCGCTGAACCGCGCCGCCTCTTGGTATGTCGCCGAAAAGCGGGAGTACGGCGATCCGCGGCTCCGTGCCTGCAGCGATCTCTCTGCCGTCCCCGGTCGGTCGCAGGTGGCTACTGTGGTGGGTTTTGTCTCAGACGATCGCAGCGCCGACGTCGCAAGCGCGCTCACCACCGGCCTGGGTCCCGGTGCGTCCGTGAGCTGCGCGAGCAACTTCTACGTCCCCGGTTGGTCCGAAGTGGCGGTTGCGCATCCCTGCGCGGAGAAGGGGCTCGCGGTGCGTCGCTTACGTGAACTGGCGGGCCTATCGGATGCCCGTATCACCGTCTACGGGGACCACCTGAACGACCTGACGATGTTTGCCGTCGCCGATCGCAGCGT
Source organism: Nocardioides sp. 616 (assembly GCF_002930065.1). NCBI lineage: Bacteria > Bacillati > Actinomycetota > Actinomycetes > Propionibacteriales > Nocardioidaceae > Nocardioides > Nocardioides sp. 616. Next base: position 693,381 of record NZ_POAG01000017.1, read on the forward strand.
CGCTCCTAGCAACGCCCACCCAGACGTCCTTCGTCGAGCGGACCTCGTCATCGGTCATAACGACGACGACTCCGTGGCGGGTCACCTCGCGCTCCAGGAACGAGGCTTCTCCAAGGGTGTGTCATGTTTGTCGTGATCGAAGGTTGATGCACTACCGGTCGCCGGTCGGGGTGCCGTAGCCGTCGGGGAAGACGTGGCCCAGGTGGGAGCCGCAGTTCGCGCACCGCACCTCAACCTCCTTTCGACGGGGCGGCGCGAACAGTCGTGCGAGTGCTCTGTCGCAGGTCCGCGGCACCCTGACCGCCGCAGCGGCCGCCGACTACGACTCCGAGTCGCTGCTGCTGAGCGACTCCGAGTACGACGCCGGCATCACGAAGATCGAGCAGGCTCTACGCGAGCACCGAACTCTTCCGCTTGAGATCATCGGCAATGTCAACATCTTCGGGCGCTCCGCACGCGGCTAGGACCCGCCGCTCCCGATCCACTGGTTGGTGGTCATCCGGTCAGCGGGGTTCGACTGCTTCTTCGCCCGGTAACGGTCGAGCATCTTCTGCTCCCGCCGCGCACTCGCGGTCGCCTCTCGCGCCTCCGCCAGAGCGTCTGCTTTCGGACGTGCAGTGGCCCGCCATCGGAAGAGTCTCACGGCGCCATCTTACGGTGGTTCCCCGTCATCACTACGGTCCCTTCTCGGGCAGCGGCCGGACGCCGCGTTCCTAAGTAGCCCTCGAACTTCAACGACGGGAATCCGTGCGGGCCGCGTCGCTGGGTGTGAGCGCGAACATGTCGGCGAGCAGCTCGTGGGAGCGCATGCGGTCGGCTGGATCGGCGATGAGGTTCTGGATCATCAACTCGTCTGCACCGCTCTCCTCGACCATCTGCTCCAGGGTCGCGCGGACGTCGTCGGGGCCACCGGCGACGAACCGCGGCCACTGACCCTCGGTGATGCTGGTCGGCTCCGTCTGCTGGGTCGGGGTGAGCTCACGGGCGGCCTCGTCGGCCGAGGGGATCGTGGCCCCGCCGCCCATCCGGCCCAACCGGGCGTAGAAGCCCTTGGCCGAGCCCACCAGTCGCTCACCGTCGGCCGCTCTCTCTCCGACGGTGACGTTGACCGCGAGGATCGCGCGCGGCGACTCCAGGCCGAAGCCCTGAGGGCGGAACGACTCGCGGTAGTGGCGCAGGGCCGGGGCAGCCCCGGGCGGGTTGATGAATCCTGCAAACGTGTAGCCGATACCGAGCCCGGCCGCCAGGCTGGAACCGTTCGGGCTCGATCCCAGCAACCACGTCTGCGGGAGATGCGGCACCGTGGGCATCAGAGGATTCCCGGCGAATGCGTGGCCCTCAGGGAACGTCCCATACAGCCAGGACAGCGTCTCCAGCACCTGCTGCTGGTGGTCCAACCGCAGGCGCTTCTGCCGGTCCTGCTGAAGCGCGAGGTCGATCACCGGGCCGGCCGTGGCGCGTCCCATCCCCAGGTCGACGCGGCCCGGGGCCATCGCCTCGAGCTGCTGGAACAGCTCAGCGACCTTGAACGGGCTGTAGTGGTTCATCAGCACCGCCCCGGAGCCCAACCTGATGCTCGAGGTCTGCACGGCCGCTGCGGCGATCAGCAACTCGGGGTGGTGCGAGGCGCCGGAGCGACTCAGGTGGTGCTCGGCGAACCAGACCCGGTGGAATCCGAGCCGCTCCGCATGCCGCGCGAGCGCCAGCGAGTCAGCCAAGGCGTCGCTCTCGGAGGTACCGGGCGCGACGGTCCCGAGGTCGACGATCGACAGCTTCAAGGTCATGCTCCTTGCAGGCGGGTCTGGTTGACCATGGGGTCGGGACAACGGCGCTGCGAAGTGCTCGCTGTCGTCGGGACGTGCACTCAAACCGAACTACGTCATCCCAGCCTCTCCTATCCGAACTGCCCCACCGGTTTACCGCCGCTGTTCAGCTCAGCGAACTGAACAGCGGCGGCGAACTAGACGTCGTCCGAGAGCCGCCCCGCAGCGTGACTGGCGGCGATGTAGCCGAACACCAGACCTTGGGCAATTGTCGCACCTGGTCCGGGGTAGACCCGACCGAAGGCGTTGCCAACTGCGTTGCCTGTTGCGTACAGGCCCTCGATGACCGATCCGTCTGGGCGCAGCGCGCGGGCGAATTCGTCGGCCTTCACGCCGCCGCAGGTGCCCAGGTCGCCGGGGACCACCTTGACCGCGTAGAACGGCCCTTGGTCGACCGGGCCCAGGCACGGATTCGGCTTGACGGCTGGGTCGCCGTAGTAGCGGTCATAGGCGCTGTCGCCGCGGCCGAAATCGTCATCGTGCCCGGAAGCGCACATGGTGTTGAAGCGTTGGACGCTTTGCGGCAGCGCCGCCATGCCCAACTCTGCGGCCAGCTTCTCCAGCGAGTCGGCCTTCTTGACCACGCCGGCGTCGTACCACTCTTGCGGGAAGGACTGGCGCGGAAATATTGACCCGCCGAACACGTACCGGTTGCGGTAGCGCTGGTCGAAGACCATCCACACCGGCAGGTCCTCACGAAGCATCTCCTTCCCGGCGGTCATGTAGTTGACGGCCTCGTTCATGAAGCGCTCGCCAGCCTGGTTGACGATGATCTGGCCGGGTAGTGAACGCTCGGCCAGCAGCGTGCCGGGCATGGGGCCGGGGATCGGCACCGCCGGGAACCACCATGATTCCTCCATGAAGGCCAGGTCCGCGCCGACCGCCTGCGCCGCGAGGGTGATCGCGTCGCCGGTGTTCGCCGGGTTGCCCAACGCCCAGTCTGTGTCGAGCTTCTCGGACTGGTAGGTGTGCCGCATCGCCTCATTGCGGTCGAAACCGCCCGCTGCGAGAACCACGCCGCGCTTCGCCCGGACGCTGATGTCCTTGCCATCACGGCGAACCACCACGCCGACGACTCGATCATCCTCGACGAGAAGTTCCTTCAGTGGCGAGTCGAGCCACACCGGGATGTTTCGGGCCCGGACCCCGGCGTACAGCCCGGCGGCCAACGCGCCACCACCGGCGATGTACTCGCGGCCGATGGCCAGACCGCCCACGCCCATGCCCAGTAGGCGCGCCGCGACGGCGATGCCGCGCGGGGTCCGGGCGACCAGGTTGAGCCACTTGTAACTGCTGCCGGTCACCGGCATCGGGAACGGCGCTTTCAGAGCGGGTGGACGCAACTTGTCACGGTCGGCCCCCAGCTTGCGGGCGTTGAAGGGCTTCGGCTCCATGGCCCTCCCGACTGCGGATCCGCCGGGGAGCTCTGGGAAGTAGTCGGCGTAGTCAGCCATGTGACCGAACTTCAGCGGCGTCAGGCGGCGCAGGGCATTGACTGCATCGGCGCCATGCGACAGGAACGACTTCCAGCGCGCCTCGGGCGCTTCCCCGCCCGTGACAGCAGCCAGGTACTCAGTCGCCTGGGACATCGAGTCCGGCGCTCCGGCCTCGGCCAGCATGGGGTTGCACGGCACCCAGAAGCCACCGCCCGACAGGGCAGTCGATCCGCCCACATACTCCGACTTCTCCACGAGCAGGACCGACATGCCGGCCTCGGCCGCCGCCAGCGCGGCCAGCATTCCGGTTCCGGTGCCGACGACCACCATGTCGAATAGCTTGTTATCCATCTCACTCCTTTGTCCCCCAATACTTACCACATGGCAGGGTTTCGGTGTCGCGGACTCCCGCGAGACCCACGCGTGGCACAGTCGTGCGAGATACTGGCGAAGTGACGAAGTTGGGGCGCGGGCCATACAAGGTCGGACTGGCGAAGCGGGCGGCGATCCTCGACGCGGCATTGGAGGAGTTCTCGCAAGCGGGTTTCGAGGCCGCCTCACTGCGATCCATCGCCACACGGGTCGGAATCACACACAGCGGCCTGCAGCACCACTTCGCATCCAAGAACGACCTTCTGCTGGGCGTGCTCGTCGCTCAGGAGGAGGCCGATCGCGAGTTCTTCGACGAGGGCGCTCTGCTGGACGTCGACGACCTCGTCAGTGCGTACGCACGCGTCGCCGAACGCCGCCGCTCCACCCCCGCCTGGACCCGGCTGTGGATCAGCCTCAAGCTGAACGTCGCAGCGCAACCCGACCACGTTGCCGCAGACTTCGTCCGACAGCGTGCCGCGGCCTGGGACCAAGAACTGACCGACGTGTTCGACCGGGCGCAGACCGCCGGTCTCATTCCCGCCGACGTCGACTGCGCTGCGGCCGCCCGCGACTTCCTCACCCTCCATGAGGGACTCATGATCCGACAGATGCTCGACCCGAGTACCGACGTGGACAGTCCACTGCGCTGGACGCTAACCCAACTCCGCGCAAGCGACCGGGAATAGTGCGCGACCGCCGAGCAAGCACAAGACTGCTTCCCGGTAGGAAGCACTGCTGGCCGAGTTCCTGCCTGGCAACTGCTCCGGCCAAGCAGACCTAGCGGGCACGGTCACTCGGAAGAAGACCTGGGCTTCGCCCTGCACCCCAGCAACCTTGGCAACGCCGAAACCCCACGGTGATGCTCAGGCGGGCCCCTAACTCACCCGCGAACTGCTCGCCACCGAGCGCCGCTGCGGCGAACTATCCGACTGGCCGAGCTTGCCGGGCCCCTCACCTCGCCCGTCACGTCAGACTCGCTGTCTGTCCTCTACGCGTCGCAGGCCGACGGCTCTGAGCAGCGTTGTGCGCGGCGTTTAGCGGCCGGCACCCTGAGCTGAAGGCGGGGTCTGGTCGGCATGACTTGATCGGAGCTCCAAGCTGGCCGCCAGTCCGTTGCGCACGATCCGCATCGCGCGAGCGACGAGATCGTCGGGCTCCCGATGACGAGACATGGTCATCGCGCCCACGACCATCTCGATGAGGCACGTCCGCGCCCTCCGATGCGAGCAAGTCGCGGGCGGCATCAAGAGGTGCTGGCCGATCAGCACGGGCATCGGGAACGGCTGGGTCTGCCCGAGGCAGAGGAATTTGCTGCGGACCCGGTGGAGTCTCGACACAGGAGCTCCGCCAGTAATTCGATCGGCTTACGACCTAGATGTCGTAGTACTGAAGTTCAGCGAGCCGGAGGACTACGCCGGCCCGGTGCTGGGTCGCTTGTCCTGTGCCGTGCGGCCGGAGCTGGAGTCGGCGCAGCGTGTCCTGCCCCGACGGTGAGCTTCGCGATTGGGGCGGGCGGGGCCGCGGCCGGAAGGTCGACCCGAAGCAGCGCGCCACCGCGTGCCGAGCGGGCCACGGTGGCCCGGCCGCCGTGGGCGTCAACGACCCGCTGCACGATCGACAGCCCCAGACCGGATCCCGGCAACGCCCGCGCGCTGTCGGCACGGTAGAACCGGTCGAATACCCGCGGCACGTCGGCGGCGTCGATGCCCGGCCCGGCGTCGTCGACCTCGAGCACCGCCGACGCGCCCTCGGCACGGAGCCGGACCTGGACAGGCTGGTCCGCGGGGGACCATTTGCCGGCGTTGTCGATGAGGTTGAGCACCGCCCGCTGGAGCGCAGCGGGACGCCCGCTCACCCACACAGAGGTCACGTCGAGCGCGACCTCGATGTCGGGCACGCGGGAACGCGCCCGGGTCGCGCCGGCCACCACCACGTCGGCGAGGTCGAGCAGCTCGGTGCTCTCGTCGCTGACGTCACCGCGCGCCAGGTCGGTCAGCTCGGCGGCAAGGGTGCTCAACTCGGCCACCTGGGCGCCGAGATCGTTGAGCAGCCGGGTCCGGCTCTCCGCCGGCAGTCCGCTGTCCAGGGTGCCGCGCCGATCGAGCCGGATCAGCAGCTCGGCGTTGAGGCGCAGGCTGGTGAGCGGGGTCTTGAGCTCGTGGGCGGCGTCCTCGGCGAGCAACCGCTGGGCCCCCCGCGAGTCCCTGAGCGCGGCGAGCATGTCGTTGATCGACTGGATCAGCCCCCGGATCTCCCCTCCGCCCTCATCCGGGATGTCGGCATCGAGATCACGCGTGTGCGCGACACGTACCGCTGCGGCGGTCAGACGGTCGATCGGTGCCAGCCCGATCCGCGCCACGGTCCGCCCGACAAGGGCGCCGCCGACCACGCAGAGCAGTCCGATCAGCAGCATGCCGAACCCGAACCGGTTGATCGGGCTGTCGTCGGCGGCGCGGGCCACCTGGACCGCGCCGTCGCCCGCCCGCAGCGTGTAGATGACGTAGCCCTCTTCGCTGTCATTCGACTCCATCAGATCGGCCGACGCGCCCTGCGCCACGCGCCCGGCGTGCTCGCTGACCGGGGGCAGCGCGGGTTGGCCGGCCGGCGTCCGGGTCGAGCCGTCGGGCAGGATGACCCGCACCAGGTGGCCGGATCCGGGATACGGCGGTAGTTGCACCTGCGTCAGACCGGCGCGCTCCGCGTTCGTCGCCAGGACGCGGGAGTCGGCGCGTAGCTGATCCGCGGCGGTGTCCTGCAGCTCCCAGTCCATGAGCTCGCTGGCCAACTGGAAGGCCACGAACACGCTGACCGCGATGGCTGTCGCCGCGATCACCGTCAGCCTGGTTCGCAGGGACCGCCGGCGCCACCAGCGGGTCAGCCGGGGCGGTTCCCGGCCGGTGGGCCTCCTCACGGAGGAGTCTCCCGCAACGTGTATCCCATGCCGCGCAGCGTGTAGATCAAGCGTGGCTCACCCGCGGCCTCCATCTTGCGGCGCAGGTAGCTCACGTATACCTGGAGGTTGTTGGCGGTGGCGCTCATGTCGAAACCCCAGATCGCCTCGAACAGCATGTCGCGGGTCACGACCCGGGTCGCGTTGCCCATGAGGACCTGCAGGAGGGAGAACTCGGTCCGGGTCAGGCGCAGCGGCCGCCCGCCCCGCGATGCCTCGAACCTGTCGGGATCGAGCCGGACGTCGGCGAACGACAGGATCTGCGACTCGCCGTCTGTCGACGTGCGCCGGCGTAGCAGAGCCCGCACCCGGGCCAGCAGCTCCTCGGTGGCGAACGGCTTGGGCAGGTAGTCGTCGGCGCCCGCGTCCAGCCCCGCGACCCGGTCGGAGACCTGGTCACGGGCGGTCAGCATCAGCACCGGCAGCTCGCGACCCGCAACCCGCAACCGCCGGCAGGTCTCGATCCCGCCGAGGCGGGGCATCATCACGTCGAGGATCAGCAGATCCAGCGTGTCACTTCCGGCCTCACCGACCTCGTCGAGCACGGCGAGACCGTTGGAGACGGTGCTGGTGTCGTAACCCTCGACCTGGAGCACTCGCTCCAGCGACTCACGGATGGCCGCGTCATCATCCGCGATCATGATCCGCACGCCGACCCGCCCCTTCCAGTCGATGCTCTTGCCGCTCCATGCCCCCGATCAACCTGAGGCCAGGATGAGCGCGTCGCTGGGGACCGCGCTCCTACGGATACCTACCGTCGGCTCATGCAGGGGGAGGCAGATGACCCGCATCGCACCCGGCGACCAGACAGCGGATCCTCCGCGCCGGTCACGGGCGCTCGGCGTCCCCCGGTGGCTCCCGCGCCCAACCCTCATCATCCTGCCGCTGCTCGGGGGTGAGGTCTACCCCCTTCGCTGTCGGTGCGCTGATCCGCAGGTGCTGCACGGGTGGAGCTCAGCGCGGACGCCTGGTCAGGACTTGCGGGGGGAGACCGTCATGATGCCGATGCACATCTCGTCGCCGGTGCCGTCGCCCCACACCACGTACCGCGGCCGCTTGCTCAGCTGCGGCACCTGTTGGCGCAGCCCCGCGTCGTGCGTACACGTCACCCGCAGAATGTCCCCCGGACCGGCCTCCACCGGCTCCGGCAGCTTCACCATCCGCTGGTTGTCGAAGTCGAACTGCGGCACGTCCAGCAGGACCTTGGCGCCTGGCGTGCCCGGGTTGAGCTCGACCTTCAAGGCACGCCCGAGCATGTGCATGTGACCGAAACCGGCGAACAACGTCACCGGCTCCTCCACCTCGTGGTCGCAGGACTGGGTGTCACCGGGCTTCGGCACGCCGCCCTCGTTGCACTCCTCCACCTGCTCGTCCGCGAATTCCCCGACCACCGGCCCGAACCGCTTCGTCACGTCAGCGATCGAGGCCGCCCGGTCACAGAGCGGACCCGACTCGTCGGCGGCACAGGGCAGGTCGGTCGGCGCGTCGAGCGACCACGTCTCGAGCTCCCGGGTCTGCGTCGTGCCGTCCGTCAGCCGCAGCCGCACCGCCGAGCGGTCCGACCCTCCCGGCTTGCCGTCGGTCGCGAGCAGGTTGTAGTGCATCTGGAAGACGATCAGGCTGCCCGGCTCCAGCTTGAAGCCTGCGTCCTGGTCGAGCAGCGTCTCCGTGACGCCCGGCGCCCAGGTGTCCACCCACGCCGCGCCCGGGTCGGCACCCTCGTCGTCGTCCTCCACGTCGGCGCCCTTCACGCCCGTCCCGCCGAAACACTGCCAGCCGAGGCCGGGAGTCCTCGCGTCCTGCTCGCGCACTGCGGCAGCGTCGCCCGGCGGCACCGCGTACACGATGCCGTGGTGCGCGATGGCGACGTTCTCCGGCATGACCTGGGTCCCCGTCAGGAACGCCCCCTTGGTCAGGCCCGGATCGAGCACCTGGCACCGGTACTCGTCCACGGCGCCCTCCGGCGGCGCGGGCGTGTAGGCCTCGGCCATCTTCAGCTCGACGAACCGCTCGCCGGCGCGCAGCGGCGGCGGTGGAGCCGACGACCCGCCCGCGTGCGCGCTGTGCGAGCCGGGCGGGGCGGGCGCCCCGCTCTTGTCGGCGTCCGAACTGCAGGCGGCGACTGCGCACGTCGTGGCCAGCGCCATGGTGGCCGCCCCGAACTTCCACCATGAACCGGACGGCGCTGCGTTGACTGCCATGACTAGCCTCCATGCGGATTGCCTCGCTTATGAGGCCTCCTTCCTACCGAGCGAAACTTAGACACCTGTTAGAGCGACGCTCAGGCCGGTTGGCCGAATCAGGTGCCCAGCGCACGCACACCGAGATGGCGTCGAGGTCCTGCCCGGTAGGCAAGGCCCAGGCGACGCAGCCGTCGGGCCGCATGAGCACGCGTTGACGTGAACCGCATCAGCTTGACGGCTGCGTCCAGGTCACGTTCAGGTCGACGGCGAACAGATCGGCGTCGCGGAGGTGACGTTCCCGATCACGGGAGTCGGCCTGATACACAGAGCGATCTGGAGCCGTGCGTTGATCGTTCGTCGGAGGGGCCTGGGTACCGCCTTCGACGTCGACCGTCGACTCCCCTCGCTTGAGCCGAGCGGGCCGCGTCACGCCAAGGAGAGGAAGAGCTTCTCCATCTTCTTCACGTCGAGGCCGTCAACGTCGTCGCCATTGGCCATGCACTGCCGCAGACCGCTGGCAACGATGGCGAAGCCGGCACGGTCGAGCGCCCGGGAGACGGCTGCGAGCTGGGTGACGACGTCTTCGCACTCGCGGCCCTCCTCGAGCATCCTCAGGACGCCGTCGAGCTGGCCTCGGGCCCGCTTGATCCGGTTGATGACGGGGGTCATCTCGTCGGGGTTGAGCTCCATCAGTTGCCTCCCTCAGATGTGGCCAACGAGGCCAGAGCGACGGTGATCCGTTGCTTGGCGTCGGTGGCGACGACATGCAGTGCTTGGTTGTCGGCAAAGACCAGCATACCCCCCATGGTATTCCAAGCGAGCGCAGCGGACCTGCCGGCGGCGACTTGAAGAATACCCCCGGGGGTGTCTAGGTTTGGATCCATGGAATACCCCGCCGGGTATCTACGCCAGGTCATCCAGGACTCCGTCCCACGAGAGGCAAACCGCACTCATGAGCCACACCACCCCCCAGATCGATGTCGAGCAGCTGGCCAGTTCTGCAGGGAGAGGGGCGACCGTGATCGACGTCCGCGAGCGGAGCGAGTACGTCGAGGGCCACGTGCCCGGCGCTGCCCTGGTGCCGATGGGCCAACTGGCTTCGCGGCTCGGCGAGCTCGACCGCAGCCGCCCGGTCTACGTGGTGTGCGCCTCGGGCAATCGCAGCGCCGCGATGACGGACCTGCTGGTCGCCAGCGGCTTCGACGCCTACTCCGTGACGGGGGGAACCGCGGCCTGGGCCCAGTCCGGCCGAGCGGTCGAGACCGGCGCCCCCGTCCGCGCCTGACCCATGACCACCCGGGAACCCGCACTGGAGCACCTGATGAACGACGACCTGACCATCATCCCGATCGAGACCCCGTCCCTGGGAGACCGCAGCTACCTCGTCCACGACGGCGAGGTCGCCTTCGTGGTCGACCCGCAGCGCGACATCGACCGCATCCTGGCGCTGCTCGAGGAGCACCAGGTGCGGCTGACCGACGTCTTCGAGACCCATATCCACAACGACTACGTCACCGGTGGCCTTGCGCTCGCGCAGCACACCGCCGCGGCGTACCACGTCAACGGCGCCGACGAGGTCGCCTTCGAGCGGACCCCGATCGGCGACGGCGACGTCGTCGAGGTCGGCGCGCGCATGCGCGTCACCGCGCTCGCCACCCCGGGCCACACCTTCACCCACCTCTCCTACGCCCTGCACGACCTGGGCCCCGGGATCGGCACCGACCGCGAGGTGGGCGTCTTCTCCGGCGGCTCGCTGCTCTTCGGCGCGACCGGCAGGCCCGACCTGCTTGGCCCCGACCACACCCAAGCCCTGGTCCGTCACCAGCACGCGTCGGCGCACCGGTTGGCCAGCCTGCTGCCCGACGCCGCCGAGGTATTCCCGACGCACGGCTTCGGGTCGTTCTGCTCCGCCGCCCAGTCCGACGCGACGTCCTCGTCGATCGGTCGCGAGAAGCAGGCCAACCCAGTCCTGACCCAGGACGAGGAGACCTACGTCCGCGAGCTGCTCGCCGGACTCGGCGCATGGCCGACCTACTACGCCCACATGGCCCCCGCCAACACGGCCGGCCCGGGCGCACCCGACCTGAGCCCGCCCGAGCGGGCCGACGCCGACGAGCTGCGCCGGCGCATCGACGCCGGGGAGTGGGTTGTCGACCTGCGCAACCGCACCGCCTTCGCCCAGGGCCACGCCCCCGGCACGCTCAACTTCGGCCTCGACGGCGGCTTCGCGACCTACCTCGGGTGGCTGGTCCCCTGGGGCACCCCGGTCACGCTGCTGGCCGCGAGCGCCGAGGACGTCGCCGAGGCCCAGCGCGAGCTGGTCCGCATCGGCATCGACCGCCCGGCCGCCCAGGCGACCGGGGGCCCCGAGGACTGGAGCACCGAGGCACCGGTCAGCTTCGCGACCGCGACCTTCGCCGACCTGGCCCAGGTCCACCACCACCGCGACGTGGTGGTCCTCGACGTCCGCCGCGCCGAGGAACACGAGGCGGCCGCCATCACCGGCGCCGTCAACGTGCCGCTCCACGAGCTGTGGAGCCGCGTCGACGACATCCCGACAGGCGAGGTCTGGGTGCACTGCGCCGGTGGCTACCGCGCCTCGATCGCCGCCTCGATGCTGCACACCCACGGTCGCACGCTGGTCGCCATCGACGACAGCTTCGACAACGCCGAGGCCGTCGGCCTGCACCTGGTCGGGCCCGAGGCCTGACATGGCCCTCGTCCTCGCGATCGTGGCCGGCGCGCTCATCGGGCTCAGCCTGGGCGCGCTCGGCGGCGGTGGCTCGATCCTGGCGGTTCCGGTCCTGGTCTACCTCCTGGACCAGAGCCCCGCCCAGGCCACGACCGGATCCCTGGTCGTCGTGGGCGTCACGGCGCTCATCGGCGCCGTGGCCGCGGGCCGCGCGGGTCACGTGATGCTGGGTCGTGGAGTCGTCTTCGGCCTCGTAGCCGTGGGCGGCGCCATCCTCGGCGCCAAGGCGTCGGTGCGCGTCGACGAGGACGTTCTGCTCGCGGCCTTCGCGGCCCTCATGCTGCTCGTCGGCGTCCTCATGGCCGTCCGGCAGCTGCGCCGCGGCCGCCGGGGGCCCCAGATCGCCGCGCGACCGAGCCTGGACGACCCGATCATCACCTTCAGCCCCACCTTCGCCTGTGCGTGCCCGCGAGCCCTCAAGGTGCTCGTCACCGCCACGTCGGTCGGCCTGCTCACCGGCTTCCTGGGCGTCGGCGGCGGGTTCCTCGTCGTGCCCGCGCTCCTGGTCTCCCTCGCCCTCCCCCTCCGGTACGCCGCCGGGACCTCGCTCGTGGTCATCACGATCACCAGTGCAGCCGCCCTCGCGACCCGCGCCGGGGTCGGCTCGGCTCCCGACTGGGGCGTCGTGCTGGCCCTCACCCTCGCGTCGGCGCTGGCCGCAGTCGCCGGCGCCCGCATCGCCGATCGTGCCGACACCCGACACCTCTCCGGCGCCTTCACCGTCCTGGTCCTCGCGATCGCCGTCTACACGGCCACCCGCGCGGTCCCAGCCCTTCTCTGATCACACCCATCGCTCACCCCTCACCGAACGGAACATCCATGAGCACCACGGCCGCCCCGTCGAGGGCGCCTCCGCCGACGTCACCCCCGACTTCTGCCCCGGACGCCCGTCCCCACGGGCGTCCTGACCACACCTCGTACCACCTTCACCTTTCCTGCACCACCACCTCGAACCGAAGGAGCTCCACCATGTGCCGAGCAGTCAGCTGCAAGAAGTGCGGCAAGACCACCTGGGCCGGCTGCGGCCAGCACGTCGACCAGGTCCTGGCCCGCGTCCCGCGCGCCGACCGGTGCGCCGGCCACCCCGAGGAAGCCGGCTCCGGCTTCTTCAGCCGCCTCTTCGCCAGGTAAGGCGTGAACCTCGACCTCCTGCAGGACATCAACCCAAAGCCGAGCGCGGGCAGGACCGATCCTGTACCGGGCTCCATCGGTCGCGCGCGAGCACTGACGGGACACTCCATGTGCGCCGACGCGGTCGTCTCATCGCGGCCATCCCGGCTGCCACCGACAGCAGCTTCGCGCAGATTCCGTGGGCGAAGGACCTGGTCAACGAGTTCCCCATGGTCGAGACCTGGGTCGTGGACGACGACGGTCGGCCGCTGGCCGTGGTCACCTGGGACACCCGGCTAGAACGCCAGGTCCGGGACGCGGGGCTACTTGTTCGGCGCTTTGCCCACAGCATCAACCGGGCTGTGATCCCCACGTCTGGTCGGAACGCCCCACCTATCCCGTCGCGGTCCACGTCGACCAGGCACTCGCGACCGCCCCACGTCCCAGCTGATGACCGTCAATCGGGCAAAGCGGCCAGAATCACCTCGTGATCCCACTCGTTCGTAATGACTGAACGCAGCTCGCCGTCCTCGCTGTCCACGCAGTACGGCGTGGCGTCCGGGTCTGTCACAGCCAACGAGACAGGCACTCCGAAGACCTCCCAGTTCGGGAGTGCGTTCGCCAGACGACCGTGGATGTGCAAGTCGCGGTACTCCGGTGCCCACCAGACATCGAAGGCCCGTTGGAGGTCTTCGGGATGAATCCCTACCCAGAGGCCGAAGGTGACCGTGTGGCCTCCGCTGAGTCGAACCGGGAGAAGCGCTCGAACAAATGCGCCTAGTGCCGGGACCTGCATCATCACCGCGCGCTCGGGGTCTGGCTCTGACATCCAGGTGCCGGCGGTGCGCTCCTGCTCTGGAAGACGCACCACTGGGTCAGGCAGGCGGAAGCGCACGTGGCGGTCGTGGCTCTCGCCTGGGCGTCCGCACATTTGGCAGGTCGGCATGCGCCGCATCTTCACATGCCGCTACACGAGCCTCCCTGCTATGCCGCAATCCGCGCACCTCGGGAAGTGAGTCGCTCCCCCGCGTGTGCAATTCCATTCACCAATGCCCGGCGGCGCTATGTTTCTGCCGCTGGTTTCATCACGTGTCGGCGTACGGGGGGTGCATGGCGAACGTCAGGCGGGGCAAAGTCGGCACCGTCGACGCGTTCTGGGTTGAGAATGTGCGTCCGACGCTGGCCGCCTCCCTGCTGTTCCGCCAGGGCATCGCGGACGAGACGCTGCCCCGGAGGGGGTGGACTCACCTGCTGGAGCACATGGCCCTGGACGGACGGGGTGGCGGTGCCCTGGAGGTCAACGGGTCGGTGTCCCTGCTGACCTGCAGCTTCGACCTGCACGGCCCTGCCGACCGCGTGATCCAGACGCTGAACGACCTCACCTCCTGGCTGACTGTGCCGGACCTCAGCGACCTGGAGCACGAGCGTTCCGTCCTGCGAGCCGAGGCGTCCCTGCGGGGTTCGGGTCCGTTGCAGGAAGCGTTGTCGTGGCGCTACGGAGCCACCGGGCCGGGGGTTGCGGGATACCACGAAATGGGGCTCTCCAACGCTGGCCCGTCTGAACTGCAGGAACTGGCCGGCCGTTGCTTCGCCAGTGGCAATGCCGCGCTGTTCCTCGACGGACCACCCCCGCCAGAGCTCGAGTTGACCCTCCCGGAAGGCGAAGGTCGCCCGGCCCCTGCCGCCGTGCCACTTCGGCTTCCCCACCTGGGGTCCTACCCCGTGCACGCCCCTGGAGGCGTCATCTCCGGGGTCGTTCCGAGGAGCCGGGCGAGTCAGCTCTTCGCGTCGGTGCTCAACGAACACCTTATGGTCGCTCTGCGCCGTGAGGCGGCTGGGGCCTACGCGCCCTGGTGCACCTACGAGCCCGTCGACGAGACCACTGCCGTCGTGCTTGCGGGGTCAGACGCGAACACAGAGCTGCTGCCGCGCCTGGTCTCTCTCATGGTCGCGGAACTACGACGCATCGTCGACGAAGGCCCCCCGGAAAACGTGCTCGCGGGTCTGCAGGAGCGTGTGCTGCAGCAGATCGACGACCCCTTCGCGGTCGCGGTGCCCGCCCGTCTCTCGGCACAACTGCACCTCCGTGGGTTGGAGCCGACCTCGCGAGCCCACCTCGCCGAGGAGCTCCGGGCCGTGACCGCCGACATGGTCAGGAGCTCTGCCCGCGCCATGCTGCGCACGGTCCTGGTCGGGGTCCCCGCAGAGTCGGAACGCGTCAATGGATCCCGTGAACTGGAGATGCCCCTCCGTGACCGTTTCGACGGCACGGTGCATCGCGCACAGGGCTGGCCGGCCGACGACAGTCGGCTCATCCTGGGTCCACAAACGCTTGCAATTGGACAAGGCGAGGACTTCCGAGCGGCTGACACCCATCAACTCGCGGCCCTGCTCCGCATCGAGGACGGCGGGCGCGTCCTGGTGCGTCGGGACGGCTGGTCGGTGACCCTCGAGCCCACTCTGTGGAAGGGCGGAACGGCCGTAGTGGACCGCGTCGACCTCATGGTGCCCGCTGCCCTCCACGTCACCCTGCCGCCTCGCGACCCAGATGCGATCCCGGCACCGCCCCCGGTGCATGCCCGGTGGCGGCACGTGCGTCGACTCGTCGTCGTCGAGCTCGTACTCCTCGGCCTCATCCTGCTGTGCCTCGCCGGAGGAGCGGCCCTGATCAACGCCGCCCTCCAGCATCCTGACCCACCACCGGTCATCATTGTGCTGTGGCTCGATGCCGTGCTTATCGCAGGTCTCGCTGGCACCATGTGGGGCCTCCTACGAGAGCGCTGACCCCCGCATGACCTAGCCGCACCACACCTTGCGGCCCATCAGAACCGGCGCCGGCGCCATGTCGGCACGCCGGTCCGGATCGGCAGCGTCACCTTCGGTCGCGTGATCGGTGGCGCGATAAACCTCGTCATGGGCGCCAGCCTCTATATGCTCACCCCGGATCCTCCGGAGAAGGAAGGCAATAGCCAGTCCGACGGATGACCGACCCGGGGGCGATGAGACGCGTGCGACGTGTGTGGAGCGGGATCGTGCATCCCGCTCGGGTAGTGCCTCTCGCGTTCCTTGCGGCAGTCCTGCTGGGCGCTGCACTGCTCTCGTTGCCGATCTCAACCCCCGGTCCGACCCGTCCTCCGGTCCTGACGGCCGCGTTCACCAGCGTCTCCGCGGTGTGCGTCACCGGCCTGACCACGGTGGACACCGCGACGTACTGGTCACCGTTCGGACAGGCTGTCATCGTGGGCCTCATCCAGATCGGCGGGTTCGGGATCATGACCTTGGCGACTCTGCTGGGGATGCTTGTGGGCAGCAAGCTACGCCTCAGGTCCTCGCTCATCGCCCAAGCTGAAACCCACAGCCTCAACATCGGCGACGTCCGTCACGTCGTGCGCCGCGTTGCCGTCACCATGCTGGCGTTCGAGGCCGTCTTCGCGATCGCGCTGACGCTGCGCTTCCGTGCCCGGTACGGCGACACTTGGGCCGAGGCCGTCTGGCACGGCATCTTCCACTCGATCTCGGCCTTCAACAACGCCGGGTTCGCGCTGTACTCCGACAACCTCATGGGATTCGTCGACGACGCCTGGATCATGTTCCCCATCTGTGTCGCCATCATCGCCGGAGGCATCGGCTTTCCGGTCCTGTTCGAACTACGCCGTCGCTGGCGACAGCCGCAGGCGTGGACGGTGCACACCCGGTTGACGGTCTACGGATCCGCGGTCCTGCTCGTCGCAGGGATCGGGGCGTTCCTCGCCCTGGAATGGACCAACGGAGGCACCCTTGGCGGACTCACCGCGTGGGGCAAGATCGTCGGCGGCGTCACCGGCGGCGTCGTGCCCCGTACGGCGGGCTTCAACAGCATCGACTACGGCCAGATCACGCCCGAGACAATGTCGGTCAACTACGTCCTCATGTTCGTCGGCGGCGGCTCAGCCGGCACTGCCGGCGGCATCAAGGTCACCACCTTCTTCCTCCTCGCCTTCGTCATCTGGTCCGAGGTACGCGGCGAGCGCGACACGAACATCGCCCATCGAAGGGTCGGGGGCGACACCGTGCGCCAGGCCCTCACGGTTGTCCTGCTGGCTCTTGCCGCCATCGCCGGGGGCACCATGGTGATCCTGCTGGTCACCGACTACGCCCTCGACGTGGTCCTGTTCGAGACCATCTCCGCGTTCGCTACCGTCGGCCTGTCCACCGGCATCACCCCGAACCTGCCCCCTGCTGCCGAGATCACCCTCATGGTGCTCATGTTCGTGGGGCGCGTCGGCACCATCACGGTGGCCTCAGCGCTCGCGCTGAAGTCCCGCCACCGTCACTTCCATCTGCCCGAGGAGCGACCCGTCATTGGCTAAGTTCAGGAAGCCCGCCTCGACCACGGTGCTCATCATCGGCCTTGGCCGGTTCGGCTCCGCGGTCGCCGAGTCCTTGGTCGGCATGGGCCATGAGGTCCTGGCCATCGACGAGAACCAGGCCCTGGTCGATCGATGGGCTGATGAACTGACCCACGTCGCACAGGCTGACACCACCGACGACGAGGCGCTCCGCCAACTCGGCGTGGCCGACTTCGAGCGGGCGGTGGTCGCGATCGGCACCGACATCGAAGCCAGCGTCCTCACTGTCCTCGCGCTCGCCGAGGCTGGTGTCCCCGACATTTGGGCCAAGGCCATCACTCGCAAGCACGGCGCCATCCTCGAGCGGGTCGGCGCCCACCACGTCATCTACCCCGAGCACTCCATGGGCGAGCGCGTGGCCCACCTGCTCACCGGCGGGATGATGGACTACATCGAGTTCGACGACGAGTTCTCCATCGCCCGCACCCTCGCGCCACCCTTCACCTGGGACAAGACGTTGGCCGAGTCAGCGCCGCGCAGCAAGCACGGCGTGACCATCGTCGGGGTCAAGCGCACCGGCGAAGACTTCACCTACGCTCGCCCCGAGACCACCGTGACCCGTCACGACCACCTCATCGTCTCCGGCCCCACCCGCATCGTGGAGAAGTTCTGCAACATGCACTGACGCCGATGCCGCTGCCCTGGTGATGAGCGACTCCCTCGGTCACCCGCTCATGGCCACCAGCACCATCACCGGCCGGGCCGGCGACTCCTGGTTCGGGGCAGGTCGATCGGGCGCCAGTGGCGCCGGGGCCGGCTGACGGCCTCATCTGGTCGTACGGGACTGCCCCAGTCTCGCCCCGAGCAGCCTGCCCAGGGTCAGGGCAGGGGTGAGCAACATCCCGGAGCAGAAGCTGTTGCCGCAGGTCGCGCCCGCGCCGATGACCTCGCCGACGGCGTACAGCCCCGCGACCACCTCACCTGTCCCAGTGCGCACCGCGCAGTCGGCGTCGATGTCGAGGCCCTGGAAGGTCACCAGGGTGATGGCGTGGTTGCGCAGCGCGTAGAACGGCCCACGGGCGATGGGGGCGGGCAGGTGCCGGCGGCCGAACTCGGGATCGACACCCGCAGCCACGGCCTCGTTGTACCGGGCCACGGTCGCCCCCAGGCCCGCGAGGTCGATGCCGGCCAGCTCCGCGAGGCCGGCCACGCTGTCCGCGGCGTGGACGCCGGGCCTGGTGTTGGCCATCGCGCGCACCTCGTCGGGCTCCTTGCCGACGACGATCTGCTGGCTGCCGGTGGCCGCGTCCAGGGCCGCGTCGTCGAAGACGGTCCAGAAGGTCTGCTCGGCCACCCTGGTCAGGGCCCGCTCCTTCTCATCGATGGACGGCTCGTCCTCGGCGACCCAGCGTCGTCCCGACGTGTCGACGTAGATCTCCCACGGGGGCCGCTCACTGGTCAGCCGCTGCCGGTCGTGCCAGTTCGCCCGGCCCGGTGCCACCGGGTCGGGCAGGCCACCGAAGGTGGGCAGGTACGTGCCGGCACCCTGCAGCGCGGCGCCGACCGACATGGCGAGGTAGAGCCCGTCCCCGGTCGAGGTGCGCGCCGCGGCGGAGACCAGCGGGGCACCCTCGAGCTCGGCGAAGAGCTCCGGGTCGGCGCCATACCCACCGGTGGCGAGCACGACCGCGCCGGCATGCACGTCGACCTCCCCGCTGCCTCGCTGCACGCTGACACCCTCGACGGCGCCCTCGTCACCGACCAGCAGTCCGGTGACAGCGACGCCGGTCCAGACCTCAAGCTCGGTGCCGGCCCGCACCTTCGCGAGCTCGTCCTCCAGGACGCTCAGGATGGAGAGCCCTTCGTCGACTCCGTAGACGGTGCGCGCAGTGCGGTAGGGCTCGTGCCCGTAGACGATCCGCGGGGTCTCGGGGGCGAACGCGAACCCGCGGCTGGCCAACCACTCGATGGTCTGCGGGGCATGCTCGGTGACGATGTCGACCAGGTCCGGGCGCGCGCTGCCGCCGCTGATCCGCTCGACGTCGGCACGATGCGCGGCCGGGGAGTCCTCGATCCCCCGCTCCGCCTGACGCTCAGTCCCCCCGGCCGCGAGGTGACCCCCGCTCAGGTGCAACGTGCCGCCGAGGCGGGTGTCCTTCTCCACCAGCAGCACGCGGGCGCCGTCGCGGGCGGCCTGGATCGCGCAAGAGAGACCGGCAGCCCCGGCACCCACCACGAGCACATCGAACGTCATAGTCGTAGATGATATATGTTCAGTCCATGGGTCCACTGACCGGAGTTCGCGTCCTCGACGCCTCCACCATCCTCGCCGGCCCCCTGGCCTGTCAGATCTTGGGCGACTTCGGCGCCGACGTGATCAAGATCGAGCACCCGACGGCCGGGGACGGCATGCGCGGCCACGGACCGTCCAAGGACGGGGTCCCGATCTGGTGGAAGGAGGTCTCGCGCAACAAGCGCACCATCGGCCTCAGCCTGAAGGAGCCGGACGGCGCCGACATCTTCAAGGCACTGGCGGCCGAAGCCGACGTCGTGGTGGAGAACTTCCGGCCCGGCACCCTCGAACGCTGGGGCATCGGCCCCGAGGTCCTGCGGCAGCTCAATCCGGGCCTCATCCTGTTGCGGGTCACCGGCTTCGGGCAGGTGGGCCCCTACGCGGCGCGGGCCGGGTTCGGGACGTTGGCCGAGGCGATGAGCGGCTTCGCCCACCTCACCGGGCCCGAGGACGGACCGCCCACCCTCCCCGCCTTCGGCCTGGCGGACTCGATCGCCGGGATCGCCGCCTCCTCCGCCGTCTCGATGGCGCTCTACGCCCGCGAGCGCAACGGCGGCCAGGGGCAGGTCATCGACCTCAACCTGATGAACCCGATCATGACGGCGGTCGGGCCGGGCCCCACCGTCTACCAGCAGACCGGCGAGATCGGGATGCGGCACGGCAACCGCTCGACCAACAACGCTCCCCGCAACGCCTATCGCACCGGTGACGACCGCTGGGTGGCGATCTCCACCAGCGCACAGGCCATCGCGGAGAAGGTGATGCACCTGGTCGGTCATCCCGAGGTCATCCAGGAGCCCTGGTTCGCGACCGGGCACTCGCGCGCAGCGCACGCCGACGAGCTGGACGAGATGGTCGGCTCCTGGATCGGAGCCCGGACCCGGGACGAGGTGATGAACGCATTCACCGAGGCGGGTGCCGCGTGCGCCCCGATCTACTCCGCCCGCGACATCGTCGAGGACCCGCACGTACGAGAGACCCGGATGCTGCTCGAGGTCGAGGACGACGACCTGGGCAAGGTCCTGCAGCACAACGTCATGTGGGGGATGTCCGAGACGCCCGGGGAGATCCACTTCACCGGCCGCTCGCTCGGCCAGGACACCGACCAGGTGCTCACCGCCCTGGGCCTCGACGACGAGGAACTGACGCAGCTGCGCGAACGCCACGTGATCGCCTGACCAATCCGCCCCCGAACGACGAGGACGACGCCACACCATGACTGCTCTCCATCCGACCACCGGACAGCTTCTCGACGCCGTGAACGCCGGACTCCGGGTCCACGACCTCGGACGCACCCTCACCGTCGGCATGCCCCAGTCCCCCAACCACCCGGCGTACTGGCACGCGATGCCGCGTCGTCACGGCGACATGGTGCGGGCGGACGGCGGCTCGGCCGCGAACGACATGATCTCGATGGGCACTCACGTCGGCACCCACGTCGACGCCCTGGCCCACGTCTCCCAGGACGGCCGGCTGTACGGCGACGTCGACGCCGAGCAGGCCCAGGTCGGGGGCAGGTTCGCAGAGCACGGCGCGCACACCATCGCCCCGATGGTGCGACGCGGCGTCCTGCTGGACATCCCCGCCGTCCTCGAGGTGGAACGGCTCGAGCCCGGCCAGGAGATCACCGTCGACGACCTCGGCAGGGCCCTCGAGGTGCAGTGCACCGAGATCCGCACGGGTGACGTGGTGCTGATCCGCTCCGGCTGGGGGCAGCACTTCGACAACGGCGACGGCGACGCCTACCGGGGCCTGTCCACCGGCGTCCCGGGCGTCTCGGAGGCCGGGGCCTCATTCCTCGCCGACTTCGGGATCCATGCCACCGGTGCGGACACCATCGCCTACGAGCAGCTCAAGCCCGGCGCGGGTCACGGGCTTCTTCCCGCACACCGGGTGCTGCTGGTCGAGCACGGCATCTACATCATCGAGGCGCTCGACCTCGAGGGCCTCGCCGCGGCCGGCACGCACGAGTTCCTCTTCGTGATGTCGCCCCTGAAGTTCTTCGGCGCCACCGGCTCCCCGGTCCGACCGCTTGCCGTGGTCGGCGCATGAGTGCCTACTCCCCCGCCGCCAACGCCCGGCCGTCCGGGAACCCGACCGGCGAGACCGGCGGCGGTCCCACCCTCGCCCAGCAGCTGGGGGCGTTCGCCAGCCACGCGGGCCGCCACGGCGTCCCCGACGAGGTGGCGGCGTCGGTCTGCCAGCGCACCCTCGACGTCCTCGGACTCTGCGTCGCCGCCCACCGCCTGCCCACCTCGACAGCCGCGATCGGCCACGTGCTCGACCAGGGCGGCCACGCTCAGGCCACCATCGTCGGCGAGCCCACCCGGGTCAACGCCGCACAGGCCGCGTTCGCCAACGGGGTGCTCGCCCACTCCCTCGACTACGACGACACCCATCTCCCCTCGGTGCTGCATCCGAGTGCCTCGGTGGTCCCTGCCGCCCTCGCGGCAGCCGAGCACGCCGGCACCTCCGGGGAGCTGACGGTCCGCGCCATCGCCGTGGGCCTGGAGGTTGCCGTGCGGCTCGGGATGGCCGGCTACGACGCGCAGCTGGGCAACTCCGTCTACTTCGAGCACGGCCAGCACGCCACCTCGATCACCGGCGCCATGGGATCGGCGGTCGCTGCCGCCCTGGTCTACGGGCTCGACGAGCGCGGGGTGGTCGACGCACTGGGTCTGACCGCGTCCATGGCCGCGGGGATCATCGAGGCCAACCGCACCGGCGGGACCGTGAAGCGCCTGCACTGCGGCGTCGCCGCTCAGGCCGGCGTGACGGCGGCGCAGCTGGTGCGTCGCGGCTTCACCGGACCGCCCACCGTCCTGGAGGGCCGCTTCGGCTTCTTCCAGGCCTGGCTGCACGGTCAGTTCTTCCCCGAGGCGGTGACCGACGGTCTCGGCTCCACCTGGTCGGTGCCCGGCATCTTCTTCAAGCCGTACCCGGCCAACCACTTCACCCACACCACGGTGGACGCCGGGGCTGCCTTCCGCGCGCGCGGCATCACCTCCGACCAGGTCGCCTCCGTGGTGGTGGGGGTCGCCGGTTCGACGGTCCGGACCATCGGCGAGCCGATCGAGGTCAAGCGGACCCCGGAGACCGGATACCAGGCTCAGTTCTCCGGTCCCTACGCCTTCGCCGCCGGACTGCTCGGCGGCGGCGGCCTGGGCACCGCGCTGGATGACTACTCCGACGCCTTGGCCCAGGATCCGCTCCGCCGCGAGCTGATGGCCAAGGTCGACGTCGTCGCCGACGAGACGTGCAACGAGATCTACCCCTTCCAGTTCCCGGCGGTGGTCACCCTGACCACCATCTCCGGCGAGGTCCTTGTCGAGGAGGTGCTGGCCAACCGAGGTGGACCTGCCCGTCCGCTCTCCGAGGAGGAGCTGGCCACCAAGTTCCGCGACAACGTCGCAGGCCGCCTGTCCCCCGAGGCCGCCGCCGCCGTCCGCGACGACGTCCTCGCCCTGCACACCGCGACAGACCTGAGCGCCGTGCTCAAGCCGCTATCCGGATTCACACCCCAAGGAGAGTCCCTGTGACCGAGTTCGACGTCCTTCTCACCAACCTCACCGCAGTCCTGCCCGGCCACGAGGAGCCGCAGCGCGTCGACATCGGCGTCAAGGACGGCGTCTTCGCCCGGATCGAGGCCGACATCGACCCCGCGCTTGCCGATTCCGTGGTCGACGGCGGCGGCAAGGTGGCCTTCCCCGGGGTGGTCGACGCCCACCAGCACTGGGGGATCTACAACCCGCTGCCCGACGACGTGGCGAGTGAGTCCCGGGCCTGCGCCCAGGGCGGGGTCACCACCGCCCTGAGCTACATGCGCACCGGTCAGTACTACCTGAACAAGGGGGGCTCGTACGCCGACTTCTTCCCCGAGGTGAGGTCGCTCACCGAGGGCCGCGCGCTGGTCGACTACGCCTACCACCTGGCTCCGATGAGCAAGGAGCACATCGACGAGATCGGTTCCCTGGTCACCGACCACGGGGTCACCTCGTTCAAGGTGTTCATGTTCTACGGCAGCCACGGCCTGCACGGGCGGAGCTCGGACCAGTCCGAGTTCCTGATGACCCCCGAAGGGGAGCGCTACGACTACGCCCACTTCGAGTTCGTGATGCGGGGAATCCAGAAGGCCCGCGAGCAGAACCCCGAGATCGCCGACCAGATCTCGCTCTCGCTGCACTGCGAGACCGCCGAGATCATGTCGGCCTACACCAAGATGGTCGAGGAGGACGGCACGCTGACCGGGCTCCCCGCCTACAGCGCCTCCAGGCCTCCGCACTCCGAGGGGCTGGCGGTCACCATCGCCTCCTACCTCGCCCACGAGACCGAGCTGCCGACGATCAACCTGCTGCACCTCACCTCGCGCAAGGCCGTCGAGGCGGCGCTGACCATGGCGGCCGCGTTCCCGCACATCGACTTCCGTCGCGAGGTGACGGTCGGTCACCTGCTCGCCGACTGCGACTCCGCCCACGGTGTCGGCGGCAAGGTCAACCCGCCGCTGCGTCCGCGCGAGGACGTCGAGGCGCTGTGGGGCTATCTGCTGGACGGCAAGATCGACTGGGTGGTCTCGGACCACGCCTGCTGCAAGGAGGAGCACAAGTTCGGCGCGCCGAAGGAGGACGTCTTCCTCGCCAAGTCCGGGTTCGGCGGTGCGGAGTACCTGCTCGCCGGCATGGTCAGCGAGGGCGGCCGCCGCGGCCTGCCGTACGGCCGGATCGCGGAGCTGACCGCCACCAACCCGGCCCAGCGCTACGGCCTGGGGGCACGCAAGGGCGCGATCCGGGTCGGGATGGACGCGGACCTCGCACTGGTCGACACGGGGGTGACCTGGACGGTGCGCGCCGAGGACTCCCTCTCCGCCCAGGAGTACACGCCGTTCGAGGGTGCCGAGCTCACCGCCAAGGTGACCGACACCTTCCTGCGCGGCACCGCGATCATGACCGACGGCGTGGTCACCGACCAGGCGCCGACCGGGACGTACTTGGCCCGTCCGGCCCTCGCCCGCCCGCTGGCCACCACGGGGGACGGCACCGCGGTCAGCACGGGGGTCAGCACGGGGGTCAGCACGGGGGTCAGCGGCGCTCGATGACCAGGTGCGGCGACGCGAAAGGCGGCGTCAGCACGCTCGCCCGGGTCGCGCCGAACGGTGCCAGGTCCAGCTCGACGATCTGAGCGGCGCCACCCGAGCGCGCGAGCACCTCGTCCAGGTCGTCGGTCAGGACGACCAGCCCCAGCAGGCCTCGTCGTGGCGCGAGCGAGGCGCCCAGTAGCGAGCCACCCGCGTCCGCGGACAGTCCGTAGTCGACGATGTTGACGTAGGTCTGCCGGCGACTCGGGCCCACGGTGCTGGACCGGACCCGGAGCTCGGCGTCCACTTCCATCAGCTCGGAGAAGGACGCGTCAACGAAGTCGTACTCGTAAACCACTCCCCATTCGAAGACCTGCTCATACCAGGCGATCGTCGGTCCCGCCTCGCTGAGCGGCAACGAGATGCTCACCGGTTCGCTGGAGATCCGGTCGCGCACCTCGGCGAAGTCGGTGAAGAAGTCGGCGGGTCCGTGCAGGAACGCGGTCACCACGTTGTCGGGTCCCGGATGGTGGGCCTCTCGGAAACTGCCGTCAGCGGTCTCGTAGGACGCTTCCTTGGTGTGCATCGCGAAACCCGCGTCGCGGGCGTGGGCGACCGCGGCATCGAAGTCAGGGGCATAGAAGTCGATCACCCGGAAGGCGTCGCGGTGGATGCGGCTCTGCTCATCACGCACCGTCCGCGTCGCCTCGGGCAGATCCGAGTCGAAGCGGACGAGCAGCGCGCCCGCCTCGGCGCCGGGGGTCTGCAGCGCCGTGAGCGCGGTGGCGCACCGGGTCCCGAAGATCCGCTCCGTCGAGTGCGGGTCGAGCCCACTGCGGCCGGTGGCGGTCATCCCGAACACGTCGACCAGCAGAGCGGAGTGGGCATCGAGGGAGCTGACGGAGATCAACGGACCGTAGATCCTGGAGAGGGCCATGCGTATATTATATCGTCATGCCCCCTGCGGTCAGCACCACTCACGCCGTCGTCGTCGTCTCGTCGCCGCGCGGCGCTCCGGTCGCCGAGGACTTCGCCGTCACCGACGTGTCACTGCCTGCGCGCAGGGCCGACGAGCTGCTGCTCCGCGTCGACGTGCTCTCGCTGGATCCCTACCTGCGCTCCCTGCTGGGGACCGGCCACCTCGAGGACCCACCGGTGGCACCAGGTCAGGTGATGCCCGGTCGCAGCGTGGCCACCGTGCTCGAGTCCGACGACGCCTCCCTGCCGATCGGCACCCGAGTGCTGGCCGAGACCGGGTGGCGCGAGCACGCCGTGGTGCCGGTCGCCGGGGCCACCCGCGTGCAGGTCCCGCCCGGCGCCCCTGTCTCAGCCCTCCTCGGTGCGCTCGGCATGCCCGGTCTCACCGCGTACGCCGCCCACGTCAGACACCTGGCCCCGGAACCCGGCGACACGGTCGCCATCTCCTCCGCGACGGGCGGGGTGGGCTCGCTCGCCGGCCAGCTGGCCCGGCACGCTGGAGCGCGCACCCTCGGCATCGTCGGCAGCCGCGAGAAGGTCGCCCTGGCACGCTCCCTGGGCTACGAGGAGGTCGTGGTGCGCACCGACCCCGACTGGATCGACCAGCTGCACACGCTGTGTCCTGAGAAGATCGACGCCTACCTGCACATGGGAGACCAGGCCACCCTGGACGGGGTCGTCGAGCACCTCGCGGTCGGAGCCCGGGTCTCCCTGTGCGGCCTGATCGACCAGTCCAACGGCGCCCCCGCCACCCGCGTCCGGGCGGGCGCCTTGATGGCGGCTCGCGCCACCACCTACGGCATGGTCGTCTACGACCACGCCGACCTCGCCGCCGAGCACGTCGAGCAGGTGGGCGCGCTGCTGGCAGCCGGCTCCGTGCGACTGGTCGAGGACTCGTGGGCGGGGCTCGAGCAGGCGGGCGCCGCGTTCGAGGCACTGATGTCCGGCCGCAACCGCGGCAAGGTCGTAGTCCAGGTACACCGGGAGGGTGAATGACGAAGAACGTCGTGATCACAGGCAGCACCAAGGGGATCGGCCGGGCCATGGCCCGGGAGTTCCATCGCCGCGGACACAATGTCGTGGTCAGCGGACGGGACGGTGAAGCGCTGAGGTCCCTGGTGGCCGAGCTCGATGCCGCCGGTGGCGGGACCGTGGTGGGACATGAGGTCGACGTCACCGATCCGGAGTCCTTGGAGGCCCTCTGGGCTGGTGCCGCCGACAAGCTCGGCTCAGTCGACGTGTGGGTCAACAACGCCGGCGTCGCGCACACCACGCACTCGATCGTCGAGACCAGTGCGGACTCGGTCCGCACGATGGTGCAGACCAACATGCTCGGCACCGTGTTCGGCTCGCAGACGGCGGTGCGCGGGATGACCGCCCAGGGCCAGGGGCAACTCTTCAACGTCCTCGGCGGCGGCAGCGACGGCAAGCTCCGGCCCAACATGGGCGTCTACGGGGCCACCAAGCGCGGCCTGGACATGTTCACCAGGGCTCTCGCCAAGGAGGTGGAGGGGACCGGGGTCCGGGTGGGCCAGATCCGCCCGGGGATCCTGATCACCGACGGCTGGCTACGCGAGGCGGCCGCAGCCCCCGAGCAGGTCGCACAGCAGCGCCGGACCCTCAACATCCTGGTCGATCACGTCGATGAGGTGGCTCCCGAGCTGGTCGCCCGGATGCTGGGCAGCACCAAGAACGGCGACGAGATCGCCTGGCTCACCTCGGGTCGGCTGGCGATGCGCTTCATGAACCCCGGCTACGCGAAGAAGAACGACAAGCTGGCTCGCTACGGCCTCTGAGCCCAGCACGTCGCAGAAACAGCACTGGCCCCGACGGAAACCGTCGGGGCCAGTGGTGTCTCAGGGGCTAGTCAGGATCAGAGCTTGAAGGAGCCCTTGCCCTGCGATGCCTTGTGGGCAGTGTTGCCGGCATAGCTGGCGACGATCTTGTACTTGCCCTTCTTCAGCTTCTTGAGCGTGACCTTGCCGGTTCCGCCGTTGAGCTTCACGGTGACCGTCTTGAACTTCTTCTTGCCCGCCTTGACGACGAGCTTCACCTTGCCGGTCGCCTTGACCGCACCGCCGGTCACCGCGACGGAGAGCACGGCAGTCTTCTTCTTCTTGTTGACCTTGACCTTCACGGCCGTCTTGGACGGCGCAGCCACCACGGGCGGGACGGTCGGGGTGGGCGTCACGGTCGGCGTCACGGTCGGGGTGGGCTTGACCGTCGGCGTCGGGGTCGGCGTCGGGGTCGGCGTGGGGGTCGGCGTCGGAGCCACGGCCTTCG
This sequence comes from Nocardioides sp. 616, assembly GCF_002930065.1. Lineage (NCBI taxonomy): Bacteria > Bacillati > Actinomycetota > Actinomycetes > Propionibacteriales > Nocardioidaceae > Nocardioides > Nocardioides sp. 616. The sequence continues at coordinate 720,960 of NZ_POAG01000017.1, forward strand.
TGCAGAGGACCGGGTAGTCCGTGCCACCGGACTTCACGTTGATGTCGAGCGACTCGACCGTGACGGCAGCGGGGTCGCCGGCGCCGGTGCGGGTGCCCGAGAGCGCGGGCAGGGTGAAGGCGAGGTTGCCGTCAGCCGCAGGTGAGAAGGCGGTCGTGCCTGACAGGTTGACGACCTCGGAGCCGAGCTTCACGCCGAGCTTGACACCGATCTCCTGGACCTTGACGAAGGCCGGCATGCCCGGGCTGAACTTCTCGGACAGGGTGGCGGTCACGCCAGTGCCGGAGGTGGTCACGGTGGAGTTGACCTGGTAGGTCATCCCGAAGCCCATCGCCGTGCAGTCGAAGGCCTGTGAACCGGTGAGCACCACCGGCTTCGGCGCGCAGGTGAAGGCCTGGTTGTTCTGGACGGTGCCGCCGGGCGGGCCGTAGGGCACGTGCATGTCGATGGCCAGGTTCAGGGCCCCGATGCTCCCCGAGGCCAGGTCGGCGCTGGCGGTGCGCGTACCGGCCAGGGTGCCCAGCGGAACAGCAACGTTGCCGGCGTAGTAGGGCGCGGCGAAGTCGGTGTCCTTGGCGACCGTGACGGAGTCGCCGTTCAGGTTCAGCACGATGCTGGCATTGAGGCCGCGGACGCTGAAGTTGGCAGGCAGGCCGACCGGACCGACGTTGTTGCCCGTGACGGTCACGGCAGTACCGTCGGCGCTGACCTTCAGGTCCGCTGCGTAGGTGAAGGCGAGCGTCTGCCCTGCGGAGGACATCGTGCAGTCGAAGGTCCTGGAGAGCTCCAGTGCCGACGGGGCGGCCGCTGCGGAGCCGACCAGTCCTGGCGCCGCCAGCATCCCCAGCACCAGCGCGCCGGTTGCTGCCCCGGCGATTTTCGTGAAACGCATGGTTCCTCCTCGTTGGCCACAACCTTCGGGTGATGTGGCCTAGGTCTCAGAGCGATAAGATATACGATAGATGTCTTCGTGACTATGGCCGTCCGCAAACTTTCGTGACCTGAAACACTCCGGAAACAATGAGCCCCGGACGACGACGTCCGGGGCTCATCCGCCGCGCTCTGTGCCGACGTCGCCATCGGGCCAGGGTCAGCGCTGCCTAGCGACCACGAGTCGGGCCTGTCTGGCCACCGCCTCGTCGATCATCCGCCCGCGGGCGTCCAGCGCGACTCCCGAGCCGGCTGCCGCCAGCGCCTCGAGCAGTGCTCGGGCCTGCGCCACCGACTCGTCGCTGGGCGTGAAGACCTCGTTGACCGTGGCCACCTGGGCCGGATGGATGCAGGCGCGCCCGACGAATCCCATCCTCGCCAGGGCCTGCGTCGAGGCGCGCAAGGCGTCCAGGTCGCGGAAATCCGTGGAGACTGGAGCGATCGGTGGGGCGATGCCGACGGCGGCCGAGACCAGCACGACCTGCGAGCGCACCCACAGCAGCTCACGTTCGTCGGGTCCGAGCGTCACGCCCAGGTCGGCGCGCAGATCCGCCTCCCCCACCTGGAGCCGGTGCACCCGTGGAGCCGCGGCGATCTCCGCGGCACGCAGGATGGCTCCCGCGCTCTCCAGCAGCGGCACGATGCGAGCGCTGGACCCCAGCTCCTCGAGCAGCGCCGCCGCCGCCCGGACCTCGGCGGCCGACTCGGTCTTGGCCAGCGTCACGCCGGCCAGGCCCTCGGCGGTCGCGACGGCGCGGATGTCCTCCAGCGCGGCCGGACCGGGGTTGACCCGCACCCAGACCTCGACGTCGGTGGGTGGCAGCCCGTCGAGCCAGGTGGCCACCAGGTCGCGGGCCAGCGCCTTGCGGCCCGGGGCCACCGCGTCCTCGAGGTCCACGATCAGCTCGTCGGCACCACGGTCCAGCGCACCGCGCAGCTTCTCCGGCGCGTCCCCGGGGACGTAGAGCGCCGAGCGCGAGAGCCGCACCGCGCCCTCGGCCACAGGTCGCCTGGTGCCTGGTTCAGCCGACACGGGTCTCCCCCTTGATCAACGACTTCGCCACAACCGTGCGAAGGATGTCGTTGGTGCCCTCGCCGATGCTCATCAGGATGGAGTCGCGGTAGAGGCGCTCCACCTCGAACTCGGTGGAGTAGCCGTATCCGCCGTGCACCTTCATCGAGTCGATGGCGGCCTGCAGCGCCACCTCGGAGCAGAAGATCTTCGCCATCCCGGTGGCGCCGTCGGCGCGTCCGCTGCGCACGGCGTCGGCGGCCCAGTAGGCCATCAGCCGGGCCGCCTGGACCTGGGTGCCGAGCTCGCCGAGCTTGAGCTGGATGGCCTGGAACTCCGCGATCGGCTGCCCGAACGCCTTGCGCTCCTTCGCATACGACAGAGCCTCGTCATGGGCACGCTGCGCGATCCCCACCGAGCGGGCCGCGATGTTGACCCGGCCCCACTCCAGGGCGGAGAGCACCTGCTGCATACCGCGGCCCTCGACACCCCCGACCAGCTGGGAGGTCGGCACCCGCACGTCGTCGAGCACCACCTCGCACGACTCGGTGCCCTTGTAGCCGAGCTTGCCGATGTCCTTGGTGACCTCGAAGCCGGGCGTTCCGGCCTCGATCAGGAGCACGCTCATGCCCTTGTGCGCGGGCGAGGCGCTCGGGTCGGTCTTCACCAGGACCGGCAGCGGGTCGGCGTACCGGGCGTTGGTGATCCAGGTCTTGGAGCCGTTGACCACGTAGTGGTCGCCGTCCAGCCGCGCGGTGGTGCGGATGCCCTGGAGGTCGGTGCCCGCGTCGGGCTCGGTGAGGCCGATGCCGCTGCGGCGCTTGCCGGTGGCGAGCTCGGGGAGGTACTTCTGCTTCTGCTCCTCGGTCCCGTGCATGTGGATCAGGCGGCAGGCCAGCGAGTGGCTGCCCAGGATGCCGGCGATACCCATCCAACCGCGTGCCAGCTCCTCGAACACGAGAGCGAACGAGACCGGGTCCAGGTCGAGGCCCCCGTACTCCTCCGGGACCGTGATCCCGAACAGCCCCATCTCCGCCATGCCGGTGACGATCTCGGTGGGGTAGCGGCCGATCTGCTCCCACTCCCGGGCCACCGGGATGATCTCCCGGTCCACGAACTGCCGCAGCAGTGCCTTGAACTCGGCCTGGTCCTCGTTGAGCGTGAAGTCCATCTCTCCCTCAGATCTGTGTGGTGCGGGTGAAGTAGGCAAGGGCTCGACCGTCGTCCAGGTCGACCCAGTCGACGTCGACGGCGTCGCCGATCTGCCATCCGAGCTCCCCCGGCTCGGCCGGTTCGAGTCGGGTGAGCACGATCGGCCCTTCGGCCAGGCGGACCCGAGCCACGGTGTACGGCACCTGGAGCTCGGGTCTCGGCGCCCGATGGATGACGGTGAAGGAGTCGACGACGCCGGCACCTTCGGCGTCGACCTGGCTGAGGTGGTCCATGGAGCCGCACCCCGTGCACAGCGCCTTCGGCGGGTGCTGAGCGTGCCGACAGCTCGCGCACTGCTGGATGGTCAGCCGGTGCTCACCGGTCGCCTGCCAGTACGACGCGGTGTTCTCGTCGGGCGGCGGGACCGCACCCGGGAGCCAGTCCGTGGTGCTCATCGGTCCACCCCCAGGACGACGGTGGCGTGGGTGGAGAGGATGCCGCCGGTGCCGTGCGCCACGGCGATCTCGGCGTCGGCGACCTGACGGTCGCCACACTCGCCGCGGAGCTGGCGCACCGCCTCGACCAGCAGCAGGACACCGTACTGGCCGGGGTGGCAGTAGGAGAGCCCTCCACCGTTGGTGTTGAGCGGCAGCTCGCCGCCCGGGCGGATCCGGCCGCCCGCGATGTAGTCGAGCGCCTCCCCCTCACCGCAGAACCCGAGCGCCTCGACGCTCAGCGCGGCGGTGATGGTGAAGGAGTCGTAGACCTGGGCGACGTCGACGTCGTCCGCGGTGATGCCGGCACGGGAGTAGGCGTCGAGCACGGCCCCCCGCGCACCGGGGACGGCCAGGTCGGCGACCGCGGTGAAGGAGGTGTTCGTGGTCCTCTCGCCGTACCCGAGCACCTGGACCGGAGCCCTGGCCAGATCGCGCGCCCGCTCGGTGGAGGTCAGGACGACCGCGCCGCCGCCGTCGGTGACCAGGCAGCAGTCCCCAGCGGTGAGCGGCGAGGAGATCATCGTGGAGTCCACGACGTCGGACACGCTCAACGATCCCTTGCCGTGCCGGAACGCCTTCGGGTTGAGCAGTGCCCACTCCCGGGCGGCGATGGCGATCTCGGCCAGCTGCTCGCGGGTGCCGCCGTAGCGGTGCAGGTACGACTGCGCGGCCATGGCGTAGTAGGACAGCGGGTAGAGCATGTCGTAGGGCTCCTCGAAGGCCGCCTCCGGCACCCAGGGTTCGTGGACGCCCCCCATCCGCCGCGACCTGGCCGAGCGCTGGTTCGAGGCGAACGAGATCACCACCACCTCCGCCTGACCCGCCTGGATCGCCTGCGTGGCGCGGGCGAGATACATCTCGAACGCGCTGCCGCCGGCGAAGGTGGAGTCGGTCCAGGTGGGAACCACCCCCAGGTAGTCGGCCAGATGGGTGGCGGAGAACCGGGAGATGCCGTTGGTGGCGATGCCGTCGACGTCGGCCAGGGTCAGGCCCGCGTCGGCCAGCGCCCGCGTCACCGCCTGGGCCTGCAGCGTGAGGATCGAGAGGTTGGTGACGCCCAGGTCGCACTCGGCGGCGCCGGCGATCGCGACGCCTCCCACCGGGTCCGGCATCATCGGGTGGTCCCGGGGCCATCGGCCTGACCCAGCAGCACCACGGCGCGGGCGCCACCGGCCGCGAGCCGGTCCACCGAGCCGTCCTCAGCCACCACGACGACGCGCAGGTCGACCTCCAGCCGGCCGGCACTGGCCGCTGTCACCTCGCCCTCGCAGCGCACCGTCTCACCGGCGAAGACGAGGTTCTTGAAGGTGAAGGAGAGCTCCCGCACGAACGACTGAGGCCCGAGCCAGTCCTGAAGCTGCTCGACCAAGAGCGCCCCGAACACCTGCCCGTCGACCATCGGCGCAGGCAGCTTCTTCTCCGCCACGTACGCCGGGTCGTAGTGCGAGCGGTACCAGTCCCACGTCGCCCCGGCGTAGGCCACCATGTCGACCAGGGAGATCGTGCGCGTGAGCGGTGGCACCGGGTCTCCGACGACGATGGTCGACTGGTCGATGAGCTGCACGGAGCTCTCTTCGGCGCTCATGCCTTCTTCTCCAGTCCTACGAAGATGATCGTCTCGGTGTTCTCCGCGAGCGGCTCGCCCGCGTCGGTGGCGTAGCGCGCGGTCGAGGTGATGATCACCATCTCGTTCCCGGAGCCGGTGACCTTTCCGACCACGTCGTCGATCGACCAGGTGGCGACGATGATGTCCTCGGGACGCACCCGGCGGTGGAACAGATAGGCGTTGCCGCCCCGGACCTGCCGGGTGCCCGGGAGGTCCAGCCCCCAGGTGTGACCGGCGTAGCCGTCGGGGTCGATCGGCAGCCCGGCGTACTGGTTGGTCTCGCAGATCAGCGTCAGCGGCCAGGTGGCCCCGGCGAGACCCTGCTCGCGTGCGTAGGCGGCGTCGGAGTAGAGGGGGTTGTCGTCGCCCACCGCGAGACCGAAGTAGCGTCCGGCCGCGGCGCCGGCCGGGTCCGGCGCGGTGTAGGTGACGGTGCGGCCGCGCAGGGCCAGCACCTCCTCGGTGAGGAGCGAGTTCTCCATCAGGCCACTCCCCCGTCCTCGGGGAACAGTGCCGTCGGGAAGACCTCGAGCAGGAACTCCGGACGCAGCAGGCTGTGGCACAGCGCGCCGGTCGAGGCCGGCCACGGCGGCCCGAGCAGTCGTTCGCGCACCTCGGCCACGGCCTTGTAGTCGCCCACGGCCGACTCGACGCAGTACTCGGTGGTCTCCAGCAGGTGCTCGGGACCGAGGCCGGCGTGGTCCAGCAGGTGCAGGATCGCGCCGTACGTCGCCTCGGCCTGCTTGGCCAGGTCACCCTCGTGCAGGGCTTGCTGGGTGTCCATGTCCAGGGCCGCGAAGCCGGACATGAACAGGGTGCGCCCGGCCTTCACCCCCGGCGCGTAGCTCAAGGTGTCGTAGCGGGACCAGCCCGGGTTGACGATCTCGAGCGGGTGCCTGGAGGCGGTGACGTCGATGGCGACGAGCGCGCCGGGTGCGTGCAGCCGGCTCATCAGGATCCCGCCGGCACCGGGGTAGACGCCGGAGTCGTTGTTGCCCAGCAGCTCCTTGCGGACCCGGTGGGTCCCCCGGTAGACCGCACGGGTCTCCGGAGTGGAGTAGTCGTAGGTGGTGACGGCATGGCCGAGGGTGAGACCGACGGCCTCGAGCATCGTTCCGGCCTTCTCCAGCACGTAGCGGTACTGCGCCACGAAGTCGCCGGGAGCGACCAGGTCGCCGCGCTCGTCGATCGGGGTGACGGTCGGCAGGTAGACCACGCCGTCGGAGCCCTCCGTGATCGCGGAGGCCTGCCAGGTGCCGGCCTCACGGGCCTCGGAGGCCGCGCGCAGCTGACGTCCGCCTCCGGAGACGGCGTGCAGCTCGACCTCGATCCAGGCGGCTCGGCGGACCAGCCGCTCCACCACGACCGTGCGCACCGTCGGCCGCCGCCCGAGCAGCTCGGTGCGCACCCCGGCCGCGTCCTCGTAGGCGTGCAGACCGGCGACGGTGATGTTCTCGCTGACCCGCGTCACGTCGTCGGGACCGAAGCCTGCGGCAGCCAGGATCGCCAGGCACTTGGCGTACGCGATCCGCGCCTGCTGCTCCATGGTGCCCTCGACGGTCATCTTGCCGATCGACTCGTCGAGCCGGGCCGAGGTGTGCCCCGAGGTCCAGGCACGCTCACCCTCGGTGAGACCGAGGCAGAACGTGAACCCCTCGTAGGGGAACCAGTCGAAGTCGACGGGCTTGATCGCGGACAGGGTCATCGGGAGGCCTCCAGCGGGGGCGACGGGGCCGACGCGGCAGCGGCGGCCAGGGCGAGCATCTCGGTGAGGTCGGGCGCGGCGGCCAGACCCAGCAGGGCGTCGGACAGCGCCTGGGCGCCGGCCCCGACGTTGCCGGTGAACTTGGTGAGGAGGTCGGCGTCCGACAGCGCCGCCGAACCACCGCCGGGGCTGCGATCGACGTGTCCGGACAGGACCCGACCATCGGCAAGGGTGAGCTCGACGTCGCCGGCCGCATCGGCGGCCACGACGCCGTCGTCCTGGCCGACGGTCCAGGTGATCCGGGAGGCCAGGTCGCTGATCTCGGGCTTGGCGAGGTTCGCGACGGCGTAGGTCTCGATGCCGACGGCGCCCTCGAGCAGGAGCGCGGCCACGCTCCACGGCAGGCTGAACTTGGCGGCGTACGCGCTCGCCGGTCTCGTCAGGTCCCGGTCTGCCGCGCAGACCACGGCCGCGGAGTCAGGGTGCACCCGGGCGTGCACGGCCACCACGTCGGCGGCGGCTACCCCGGCCGCGGCCGGGCCCGCCAACGCCACCTGCGCGGCCGCCATCGTCGCGTGCGCGAGCTGGCAGGCGGGCCAGGGCTTGATCCCGATCTGAGTGGTCTGCCACGTGGCGGGCTCCTCGGCACCGAGGCCCCGCAGGATCACCCCGGTGTCGACCCGGCCCGCTGCCGCTGCACCCGAGGCGAGGGCGTCGTAGACACCGTGCGGCCCGTCGAAGACGGTCTCCGGTCCGGTGGCGCCGGCCGCCGCGAGGCGCGCGGCCAGCACGCCCGCCTGTGATGCGAAGCCGGGATGCAGCTGTTTCGTCGTGGCACCCGTGCCCAGGAAGGCGAGCAGCCCTCCGGCCTGGCTGCCGGCGATCCCGAGCGCGTTCGTCGTGCTGCCGGCGTCGAGACCCATCAGCCTCGCCGCCACCGCGGCCGAGGAGAAGACCCCCGCCACCATGGTCGCGTGCAGGCCTCCGGCGTGAAAGCCGTGCGGGGCGGCACCCGCGACGCGGCAGGCGATCTCGTAGCCGACCACCGCGGCGTCGATCACCTCGCGTCCGCTGGCACCGACCTGCTCGCCCACCGCGAAGGCCGCGGGCAGCACCACGGCCGTGGCGTGCACCAGCCCGCCGGCGTGGGTGTCGTCGAAGTCCAGGGCGTGCACCAGCGTCCCGTTGGCCAGCGCTGCGGCGGGTGCCGAGAGGCGCGTGCTCGTCCCGAGCACGGTCGACTCGGCGGGACCACCCAGTCCGGTGGCGACGCGGACCGCCGGGTCCGCGGCCCCGGACCTGAGCCCGGCCAGGGCGTTGCCGAGGCCGTCGAGGAGATGGCGCAGGGCTGCGCGCTCCACCGGGACCGGAACCGCCAGCGGACCGACGGCCCAGCGAGCAAGGTCGGGCGCGATCATCAGGCCTCGACCCGCTCCTCGCCGAAGGCTCCAGCGGTCCTGAGCTCGGCGATGCGCGCCTCGTCGTACCCGGCGACGTCGGTGAGCACCTCGGTGAAGTGCTCGTTGCGCTGGGGAGCCCGGACGTACTCGGGCAGCTCGGAGCCCACCCGGACCGGCGAGGCCACCTGCTTGACCGTGCCGTACCGGGGGTGCTCGGTCTCCACGATCAGGTTGCGCGCCAGGGCGTGCGGATCCTTCAGCGCGGCCTCGACGTCGTTGATCGGACCGCAGGGGACTCCGGCCGGGTAGAGCTTGGCGAGCCAGGCGTCGACCGTGCTCGTGGCGAAGATCGCCTCCAGCTGCGCGATCAGCTCCACCTGGTTCTGCTGACGCAGCGCGAAGGTGGCGTACGGCGACCCGGCCTGGGCCCACTCCGGGTGGCCGACGACGGCGGCGAGGCGCACCCAGAACTTCTCCTTGGCACAACCCACCACCAACCAGCCGTCGGACGCCTCGAAGGCCTGGAACGGCACCAGCGAAGGGTGCGCGGAGTGCCGGGTCCGGACCGGGGTGAAGCCGGCGTTGAGGTGCCACGTTGCCGGGTAGGTGAGCATGGACATGGCGGTGTCGTAGAGGCTGACGTCACAGTCCATGCCGATGCCGTCGCGCTTGGCGGCGTGCAGCCCGGACATCAGCGACAGGGCAGCCACGTAGCCCCCGGAGAAGTCGACCAGCGAGAGCCCGGACTTGGTGGGTGGGCCGTCCGGCTCGCCGGTGAGCTCCATCCAGCCGGCCAGGCCCTGCAGCACGTAGTCGTAGCCGGGCTCCTTCTGGCGTGGCCCGGTCATGCCGAAGCCGGTGAGCGAGCAGCACACGATCGCCGGGTTGAGGTGCTTGAGCTGGTCGTAGGTGATGCCGATCTTCTCCGGCACGTCGCCGCGCAGGTTGGAGTAGACGGCGTCGGCGTTGCGGACCAGGTCCTCGAAGACGGCGCGGCCGGCGTCCGTGGTGAGGTCGAGCGAGATGGAGCGCTTGTTGCGGTTGAAGGTCTCGAAGAAGAGTGAGTCCTCGTCCTCGGAGTACGGCGGCACGTACCGCCCGACGTCGCCTCCGGCGCGGGGGTCCTCGATCTTGATCACGTCGGCACCCAGGTCCGCCAGGTGCACGCTGCCGAACGGCCCCGCGCCGTACTGCTCGAGCGAGATGATCCTGATGTCCTCGAGCGGCTTGCGTCGGGTGGTCACTGGAGTCCTCCTGAGATGGCCGAGATGAGGCCGATGACCTCGTCCTGGGCGATGCGGATCTGGGCGGGCGTGAGCCCGTGGGTTGGGGCGGAGAGCTTGACCGCATCGGCCAGGCCCTCGTAGGCACCGAGCTGCTCGATGACCCGGGCGCGGTCGCCGTTGAGGGTCACCGCGTCCACCATCGCCGGGGTCACGACCTCGGCGAGGTGCTCGGCACCGCGGCCGCTGCGAAACGCCTCGACCACCCGCTGCTGGGCCTCGCCGAGGCCGTGGAAGGCGAAGAAGTCGGCATAGCTGCGCACGCTGGCGTAGAAGCCCACGTGGCCGCGCACGCGTTCGACGGCGGCGCGCGGGTCGCCGTCCACCGAGCAGCAGGCCGAGACCACAAGCTCGATGTCCTCGCGGCGGCGCCCCTCGACGGCATCGAGGCCGGCCTGGATCTCGGGCAGGATCCGCTCGGACAGGTAGGTCGGGGAGCAGAGCTCGTGGCTGATCCAGCCGTCGCCGATCCGGCCCGCGAGCCGGGTCATGGCGGGCCCCATGGCGGCCAGGTAGATCGGGATCTCCGAGCGCTGGGTGGGGTAGGGGCGCTCGTAGCCCCGGATCCGCATCGGCTCGAACTCACCGTCGAGCTCGATCGGCTCGCCGCTGGTGCAGCTGGCCACGAAGCGCCGTACGTTGCGCACGGTCTCGCCCAGGTGGCCGACCGGCTTGCCCCAGCGCGCGTTGTGCCAGTCCTCGTTGAGCCGTTGGACGCCGGTGCCGAGACCGAGCAGGAAGCGACCGCCCGAGAGCTCGTCCAGGTCGAGTGCCTCCAGTGCGGTGACCATCGGGCTCCGGGTGAAGGCCAACGAGATCGCGGTGCCCACCTGCGCCGTGCTGGTGGCCCCGATCAGGGCCGCGGCACTGACGGTGGCGCTGCGGTGCAGCTCGGGCACCCAGACCACCTCGGCGCCGGCCGCCTCGGCTCGACGTGCCGCATCCGCCAGCTCCTGGAGAGTCTCGCCCCACGGTGCGAAGGTGATCCTCACGCGTGCTCTTCCAGGCTGAGCGGGGTCCGGCCCTCGGGGAAGATCCCCTCGAGCGGCTCGGCACCGTGCTTGTAGACGTAGAACATGCGCTTGAAGGAGCAGACCTCGGCGCCGTCCTGGTTCAGGGTCCGGGTGCGGACGGTGACGATCCCGGCATGCGGGCGGCTCGCCGACTCACGCTTCTCCAGCACGATCGACTCGCTGAAGAGCGTGTCGCCGGCAAAGACCGGGTGCGTCATCTTGATGTCGTCCCAGCCCAGGTTGGCGAAGGCGTTCTGGGTCAGGTCGGTGACCGACTGGCCGACCGCGATGGCGACTGTCAGCGTGGAGACGACCAGCGGCTTCTTGAACTCCGACTTCGCGGCGTAGACCGAGTTGAAGTGCATCTGGTTGGTGTTCATGGTGAGCAGGGCGAACGAGATGTTGTCCTGCTCGGTCACCGTGCGGCCGAGCGGGTGCTGGTAGACGTCGCCCACCGCGAAGTCCTCGAAGAAGCGACCCTGCCAGCCCGGCTGGATGTTGCCTGCTGCTGGGGAGTCTTGGGCTGAGCTGGTCATGAGGGACCTTTCGTGGTGGTGACGGGGGCCGTCGCATGGAGGGTCTGGGTCGGCGGCACCTGGGCAAGGAGCAGGTCCGCGACGAGGGTGGGAGCGCTCAGCGGCGCGTCGTGCCCGGCGTCGAGGACCACGAGCTCGCGGCCCTCGGCGACGAGGCGGGCTCGCGTCGCAGCGCTGGGATAGGTGGGCGGCGTGTGCGCGCAGAACGCGTACACCTCGCGGACTCCGCTCGGGACGGCTGGCACCGGGTCCAGAGCAGGGCCGACCGGGCTGGCACACAGCCGGAGGTTGAGCCACGCCGCGGTCGCCTCGTCGTACTCCCCCGACTCGGTGTCGACCCCGCGGGCCGCGACGAACGCGGCCCGGTCGGGCAGCTCGGTGAGGTCGGGCCCGAGGTCCACCGCCCGCTGGCCGGGAGCCGGCACCGCCGCGTCGAGGTGCACCACACAGGCGATGCGGTCCGGGATGCGGGCGGCCACCGAGCTGGTGACCAGGCCGCCCTGGCTGTGGCCGACAAGCACCACGTCGCGCAGGTCCTCCAGCAGCAGCAGCGAAGTGATCTGGTCGGTCCACACGCCGAGCCCGGTGACATCACCGAGGCGCGCATGGTGCTCGCCCGCGCCGACCAGGCTGGGGGCGTGCACGTCATGCCCGGCAGCGAGCAGGTGGGGCCGGACCTGGCGCCATGCCCATCCCCCGCGGAACGCTCCGTGGACCAGGACGAAGCTGGTCATCTCGTGCCCTGCGGATCTGGTTCGTCGAGGACCACCTCGAGGTACTCACGCGGGTAGGAGTCGTAGGGCTCGAGATGCTCGTACATCAGCACGGTGTGCTCCACATACCTCGGCGCACGGGTGCATTCCTCATAGCTCTGGATCGAGTCGAACCAGCGCAGGTGCGTGAAGTGCTGGGGGTCCTCGACTCCCCGCACCAGGCGCCGACCGCGGAACCCGGAATGGTCGCGGAAGAACCGGCCGAACTCCGAGCTGAGCTCGATGTACGCCCGAGCGTGCTCCTCACCCGGCTTGGTCCGGGCCTGACTCACCACGACGATCATCTGCACCTCCTACCAGAATAGATCATATATCTATAGGGTGCGGTTGTGAGCAGCAGTAGGCAGACCAAGACCATCCACGAGTTCCTCGCGGACAACCCCGACGTCGACAACTCCGAGTTGTGGGCCAAGTTCTGGCAGATCCTCAGCGACGCCAAGGACCGCATCGTCGCCGAGCTCCCAGTGCGGCCGCACCCGGCCAGCGAGGGCCTGGACTACTGGGCCACCGACGACGGCAGCTACGAAGGTGCGATGAACACCTTCGCGGGTGACCTCGGAACCGAGGGACCCGCCGCGGAGTGGCTCGTCCACTCCTGGATCGGGAATCGCAAGAACTCGATCCTGGACATGAACCTCCAGGTCTGGCTCGGGCCCCAGATCGACGTGCCGCACCTGATCCTGGTGTTCGGCACCATCCCCCAGGTCTTCTTCTACTCCGAGTGCGTGGCCCGGCGAGACCTGATGGTCGATGCCGACTACCTCGGCCGCTACTACGAGCCCGAGAACGCGAAGTTCCTCGCCCTGCGCGGAGACGACCGCTTCACCTGGTCGGTCAGCCACGGCACCTACATGCGCGCCTTCCTCTCCCCGATCGCCCACTCCTACGTGGCCGAGCGCACCGATGACGTCGTGGAGACCCTGCGCCAGGTCGTGGACGACCGCGTCGACACCTGGCTGGGCTGGGTCCGCGAGGCGTTGGCGACCCCGGTCGAGGAGCGAGACGCACTGCGCCGTCGCGACCACACGGTTCGCACCCTGGGCTACACCCTCGACCCGATGAACGAGCTGTCCAAGAAGTTCCTGGGCGCCGAGCGGGTCGACGAGCTGGTCGCGGTCCGCGCCGGCTTCACACAGATGGAGGAGAACGCATGAAGGTCCTTGTCATCGGAGCCGGGTTCGTCGGCTCTGCCGTGGCCACCCAGCTGACCGGCCTCGGCCACGACGTGACGGTCACCGCGACGAGCGAGGAGAAGGTGGCCACCCTCAGGGAGCGCTTCCGCCAGGCGGTCGTGCTGCGCGGTTCGGACGAGCCCTCGGTCCGGGCGGCCGTGGCGGGCCAGGACGTGGTCGTGATCACGGCCGGCCCGTCGGCCCAGGGCTCGATGACCCCTGAGGGCCGCGCCAAGACCTACCACGACGTCCTGGTCCGCACGGCGGAGAACGTGGTCGCCGCGGCCGGGCCCGAGACCCGGCTGGTGGCCCTCTCCTCGCTGTCGGTGTACGGCGACGCAGCCAACGACCTTGACCTGATCGACGAGACTTCTGCGGTGACCGCGTCCTCGGACCCGAGCCCGAGCAACTTCCTCGCCATGGAGCGGGTCTACGCCTCGACGGGTGATCGCGCGACGATCTTCAGGTGCGGCGACATCTTCGGCGCCGGCGACCCGCCGATCGCCGAGAAGGTCGCGATGGCCCACCAGTACCTCGGTGGCTCCGTGCCGTTCTCGGGCGACGCACTCCTCTACCGGTTGCACGTCGACGACGCCGCCGACGCAGTGGTGCACGCGGTGCACAACGAGATCGGCGGGATCTTCAACCTCACGCACGCCGACGTACCTCCGACGAATGCACGGCTCTTCGACCAGCTCTCTGCCGAGCGGGGACTGCCCTCGTTGGAGTACCGCGGCGAGATCGCCTCCCCGTCGTCGCCCATCTCGGTGGAGCGCCTGACCGAGACCGGCTTCAAGGCGTCGAGGTCGTTCGACCCGGCCCTGGCCGAGTTGCGCTGACCTGGCTGGGCCCCGGGACGGTGTGTCCCTGCGACAACCAACAGTGGCGTTGGGCAACAACCGTTGCCCAACG
>NZ_POAG01000018.1:0-34758 GCF_002930065.1 Nocardioides sp. 616
GGTCGGATCGAGGTCTCGGGTGTACTCGCGGATGGGGCTGGTGTCGGCAACGTTCTGACGTTCGAGTTGGCGGAGGTGGACCAGACGTACCTCGCAAGTTGGATCAGCAGTCTGGACGACATCGAGAGGGCGCACCCGGTGATCGGCATGCCCTAACCCGGACGAGGTCACCGGCAGACGGTATGTCCACTGCGGGGGAAAGACGCACCCAACTGATGCGTGCTTCTGACTGACTCCGGATCAGCGGCGGACCTGCCGCGGCGGCCATCCAAAGTGCGCTATCGAGAAGTCTCAGGTCCTCAGTGTCCAGGGGAAAAGCGCGGCTCCTGCTACTTCCTGCCGCAGCACTGCCAGGGCTCGTGTCACTTCGGGGTTGGTCATCAGACAGGCGTACTGGTGCCAAGTGGCGCTTACCCACCCTCCGCCCCTCCGACAAGCCACCCGGGGTGGAGGGCGTCGACGAGGGCTCCACGCCCTTCTTGGACGTGGTCACGCGGGGACTCGGGCTGCCGGAGCTGAGGGGGACGGGTCAGCGCTTGACGTTCTCAGGGCGGAGGTTGGTCCAGCCGGTCCAGCCGCGCTCCTTGAGCCGACGAAGGATCCGCTGCGCGCCCGGGACTGAGTTCAGGAAGACGGCGTCGAGCAGCGCGGCCAGGTCATCGGGTAGGGCGTCCTGCTCCCAGGCTTCCGGAGGCATTGCCTGGAACTCCGCGGCGAGCCGGTCGGCCACCTCCTCCAGGCGCGGATCCTCGGCGGACCACGCGGTGACCTCGGTGAGATCCCGGTAGAGGTCGCGCACGCGGGGGTCGTCAAGCTCCTGGTTCTTCATCTCCATGTAGAACGGCATCCGCTCCGGCAGCTGCGCGGCCACGAGGATCCAGGCATCGCGCTCGGCCTCGACCATCTTCTCGGGTACGCCGACCTCGCGGAGTCTGCCGAGGTAGGTGACCGCCGCCGGCGGGAGCGCCAGGCTGTCGCCGGCGGCGAGGAGAGCGATCCGCTGCCGATGTTGCTGGCGGTCCTTGATCTCCGCACGCAGGCGATGGTCGATCTCGTGGACCGCGGCCGCGAAGGAGTCGTCGTCGGCTGCCAGCAGTTCCTGCACCCGCGACAGCGGGACTCCTGCCTCGACCAGCGTCCGGATCCGGATCAGCTCGACGACGGCGGCAGCGTCGTACCGCCGGTAGCCGGAGTGGTCGCGCTCCGGCTCCGTCAGCAGCCCTTTGGCGTGATAGTGCCGGACCGCGCGCACCGTCACCCCGGCGTACGTCGCGAGCTGGCTGATGGTCAGCATGCGGTCATTCTGCGCTCGTAGCTGCGCATGGCGAGCACGTAGCCGAGGGCCAGCAGGCCGACACACCAGGCCAGCGCGGTCCAGGCATCGCTCCCCAGGGGCTGCTCGGCGTACAGGTTGCGGAGCGTGTCGACGATCGAGGTCACGGGTTGGTGCTCGGCGAACCAGCGCACCGGCCCGGGCATGCCCTCGGTCGGCACGAACGCGGAGCTGAGGAAGGGCAGGAACAGCAGGGGGTAGGCGAAGCCACCGGCACCGTCCGCCGACTTGGCACTCAGACCCGCGATCACCGCGAGCCAGGTGAGCGCCAGCGTGAAGAGCACCATGATGCCGACGACCGCGCACCAGGCCAGCGGCCCAGCACCGGACCGGAAACCCATCAACAGCGCCACCAGCACGACCAGCACGAGGGAGACCAGGTTCGCCACCAGCGAGGTGAGCACGTGTGCCCACAAGGTCGCGGACCGGGTGATCGGCATCGAGTGGAACCGCTCGAAGACGCCTCCCTGGAGGTCCAGGAAGAGTCGGTACGAGGTGTAGGCGACCCCGGAGGCGACGGTGATCAGCAGGATCCCCGGGAGCAGGTAATCAACGTACGCGCCGTCGTGGTCGCCGGTGTCGATCGCTCCGCCGAAGACGTAGACGAAGAGCAGCAGCATGACCACCGGCGTGATGGCGGTGGTGATGATCGTGTCGGGGCTGCGCAGGATGTGCCGCAGCGACCGCTTGGTCAGGACCGCGATGTCGCGAAGGATCATGACGTGCTCCCGACGATGCTGAGGAAGACTTCTTCCAGGGTGGGCTGCTTCTCGACGTACTCGACCTTCGCCGGAGGCAGCAGGGCCTTGAGCTCGGCCAGCGTGCCGTCGGCGATGATCCGCCCACCGTGCAGGATCGCGATCCGGTCGGCGAGCTGTTCGGCCTCCTCGAGGTACTGCGTGGTCAGCAGGACGGTGGTGCCCTGCCCGGCCAGCTCCCGCACCATCCTCCAGACCTCGAGCCGCGACTGCGGGTCGAGCCCGGCCGTTGGCTCGTCCAGGAAGAGCACCCTCGGGTTTCCGACCAGGCTCATGGCGAGGTCGAGCCGCCGCCGCATCCCGCCCGAGTACGTCGCAACGCGCCGCCGTCCATCCTCCCTGAGGCCGAACCTGGCAAGAAGGCTGTCGGCGATGTCGCGAGGATGGGGCAGGTGCCGCAGCTCCGCGACCAGCTCGATGTTCTCCCTTCCCGTGAGGATCTCGTCGACGGCAGCGAACTGGCCGGTCAGGCTGATCGACTCCCGCACCCGGGCCGCTTCGGTGGCGACGTCGTGGCCATCGACCGAGGCGATGCCGCCGTCCGACCTCAGGAGAGTGGCGAGGATCTTGATGATCGTGGTCTTCCCGGCGCCGTTGGAGCCGAGCAGCGCGTAGATGCTGCCGCTCGGCACGCTCAGGTCGACACCCTTGAGCACGCTGTCGTCGCCGTAGGACTTGATCAGTCCCGAGAGCCGGATGGCTGGGGTGGTGGTCATCCCCGCATCGTGGAGCCCTGACGCTGCGTCAAGGTCAAGAGACTGCTGGCGGATCGTCGCGGACGCCGCCGCGGGCCCAAGCTCGCCGCTTGCGTGGTTGGGTGGCGCCCGGGACGGGTAGGAGGGTGCCCGGACACCACACACGAGGGGGAGAGATCTGATGAATCTGACCAGGAGCCGCGCGCTGGCGCTGAGGACCGCACCGTTGGCCCTGGGGATGGCGCTGGTGCTCGTTGCCGCTCCCGCCCAGGCGTCCTCGACGAGCAAGAAGGACCCGGTGGGAGACCACGTCATGGGCCACTCGACCGCCAACCTCGATCTTGCGAAGGTCTCGATGCGGACCCAGGGCAAGCAGAAGATCCAGATCACCTTAGGGCTGCACAACGACGTCACCGCAGACGACCTCGTCTTCCCCGGCGGGGTGGGCGTCGACTTCACGACCGCGAAGAAGGTGGTGCGCTCCGTGCACCTCTTCTCCCGTGACGGGGTGCTCCAGAGCAACGTCTGCACCTACGACGCCCGGAAGAAGGACGTCCCGATGCCGAGGAACTGCAGCGCGCTGTCGTTCACGCAGGTCGACGCGAAGACCTTCCGGGTCGAGGTGAAGCGGAAGCAGATCCAGAAGGGCGCGAAGGTGCTGAGGTGGAAGGCCTCCGCCTTCGCCTTCACCTCAGGGGCCGTCGACCCGCTCGGGTCGGCCACGAACCCCTTCACCTGGAAGCTCTGAGCCGAATCCCTCACACCTCCAGGTAGTGCTGCTGCTCCGCGTGCCCGCGCGGCTGGTGCGCCAGCTCGCCGGTGTCCTCGTAGGCGTTCTCCGCGTGCAGCGCCGAGTCCAGGCCCTCGCGCTCGTCTGCGTCGGAGACCCGGATCCCGATGGTGCGCTGCAGCACGGTGGCGATGATGAAGGTCATGGTGAACGTCCACGCGCAGGTGGCGAGCAGCGCCAGGGCCTGCTTGCCGAGCAGGTCGATCCCGCCGCCGTACAGCAGGCCGGCCTCGCCGATGGGGGAGTCGGGGTGGCCGAGGAAGCCGATGGCCAGCGCCCCGACGATGCCGCCGACCAGGTGCAGAGCGACCACGTCGAGCGCGTCGTCGTACCCGAGGCGGTGCTTCAGGCTCACCGCGAAGTAGCAGACCACCGCGGCCAGGATGCCGATCGCCAGCGAGCCGATCGGGGAGACCGTGCCGCACGACGGGGTGATGGCGACCAGTGCGGCGATCGCGCCCGAGCAGGCGCCGAGCGTGGTGGCGTGGTCGTCGCGCAGCTTCTCCACCACCAGCCAGGCGCAGGCGCCGGCGCACGCGGCGGCCAGGGTGTTGAAGATGGCGACCGCGGCGTCGTTGTCGGCCGCGCCCAGTGCCGAGCCGTCGAAGCCGAGCCATCCGGTGAGCAGCAGGCCCACGCCCACGATGACCATCGGTAGGTTGTGCGCCTTGGGCTGCACCGGCCAGGTACGCCGCCGCCCGAGCACGATCGCCAGGGCGAGCGCCGCGATGCCGGAGTTGACGTGGATCGGGGTGGACCCGGCGTAGTCGACCGCACCGAGCACGTTGGCCAGCCAGCCGCCGGTGTAGCCCTCGGCGTCGAAGGCGAACGTCCAGTGCGCCACCGGCAGGTAGCACAGCGTCACCCAGATCGCGGCGAACACCATCCAGGCGCCGAACTTCATCCGGTCCGCCGCCGCCCCGGCGACGATGCCGATGGTCAGGCCGGCGAAGCCCAGGTGGATGGTGGCCAGGCCCAGCGGCGGCAGCCCCGCCCCCTCCTCGGCGACCAGCAGCGAGCCCATCCCTGCGTGCTCGAACGGGTTGCCGATGATCCCGGCGCCGCCGACCGAGTCACCGAAGACGACCGAGTAGCCGTAGGCCACCCAGATGAAGGCGGTCAGGGCGAACGACCCGAAGACCATCATCATCATGTTGGTGGTGGTGCGGCGCGAGACCATGCCGCCGTAGAAGAGGACCAGCCCGGGCAGCATCAGGATGACCGCGATGATCGCGGTGAGCAGCCAGGCGGTGTTGCCGGCAGTCGTGGAGTCCATGGCGGTGCGCCTCCGGAGGTCGGGAGTGTGATGCGCACCTGGGATTCGATGCGTTATTGAAAGCGTGGGACTCCCAGTTTTCAATAACGCATCGAATCTGTTTCGGGCCGGTTAAAACTCCCGTTCGAGCGCAGCCAGCGCCCGGGTCTCGACCTCGGCCGCGGACGAGGGGTCCGCGAGCAGCGCCCGCAACGCGGTGGTGGCGGCCAGCCAGGCGGCGACCTCGGGGTCCGCCAGGGCGACGTCTCCCGCGGCGTCCGGGCTCGGCGTCCGGAACCGGTGCTGGATCCCCTCGGTCTGTGCCAGGCATGCGAGCGTGGCGAGTCGGGCATCCGCCGCCACCAGCTCACCGGACTCCATGCCGGCCGCGACCACCGCCTCGATCGCCGCGCGGAGGCGCCCGTAGTCGTCCAGGATCTCCGCGAACGAGTGTGGCTGGGCGGTGGCCACCCGCTCGAGGTCGTAGAAGTCGAGCGCCCCGCGGCACATCTGCAGCACGTCGGTGTAGAGCACGGCGTAGAGCCGGACCGCCGCGGGCGTGGCCCCGCCGGCCAGCCGCTCGGCGACCTCCAGCGACTGCCGGTTGGCGCCGGCGAGGCCGCGCAGCAGGTCCTCCTTGGAACCGAACCAGTAGTAGACCGACGACTGGCCCAGGCCCACCGCGCGAGCGACCTCGGTCATCGTGGTCGCGGCGTACCCCCGCTCGGCGAAGAGTCGGGTGGCGGCGTCCAGGATCTCCTGCCGGGGGTCCCCGCCGGTGGAGCCGTCACGGCGGGGGCGCCCCACGGCACCGCGCCGACTCGACTCGGCACGACCGGGCTCTTCACTCGTGGGGGTCAAGTCAGTGCTCCGCTCGCTGGTCCGGGTCATGTCACCGACCCGCTCGGGATCGGTCGTCGGGGACGACATGCTGCCCCATCCACGGCCTACCCTCGGTCAGGTGACCCCCGACGACGTACGCCGCCTGGCCGGATCCGCACCCGAGCGGTGGGTCGAGCTCGAGCTCGTCCACCGCTCGGAGCACGACCATGTGCACGCCACTCTGCGGCACGGCGAGCTGGACGGCGTACACCTGCCCGGAGGCGGACGCATGCACGAGCGCGGGGCCCCGCCGTCGAGCTGGACGGTCCGGCCGCTCGAGCCTTACGCCACCAACTACCAGTGGTCGGCGATGCTCGACCCCTACGAGCTGACCGCAGGCGTGCAGCTCGAGGACGTGCGCCGCGGCGAGCTCTTCGGGCGGCCGGTGGTGGCGTTCACCGCCCGCGCGGTCGCGGGGTACGACCCGGTCTGCTCCTGCTGCGCCCTGGTCCGCTCGGAGGTGTCCGAGCGGCTTGAGCGGGGAGACGGTTGGGAGCCGATCCCCGGCGAGCTGCCCGATGCGGTGGAGCTGGCCCTCGACCTCGAGGTCGGCATCGTGGTGAGCAGCCGCGAGCGGGGCGGCCTGTGGAGCGGGTGGTTCACCAACGAGATCCTCCGCGCGCATTGACATATCGGGAACGCCGCAGAGTTAACGGGCACGCAACATTTTCGATGCGTCATCGAAACTTCTCTGCGGCAAGATTTCGATAAGTCATTGAAACCACTGCAGGAGGACCCGATGAGCGCCACCGACACCACCAGTGTGACCCCCGCCGAGACCGATGTCGCCGAGGTCCAGGCCCGCCTGGAGGCCGCCGGCGTCCGCTACGCCCTGGCCGGCTTCAGCGACGTGCACGGGCGCCTCAAGGGCAAGGTCGTCCCCATCGCCCACCTGGCCAACATGGCCGGCGGTTCCGAGCTCTTCACCGGCGCGGCCGTGGACGGCGTACCGCAGGAGATCAACGACGAGGAGGTCTCCGCCCAGCCCGACCTGGACCGGGCCTTCGTGCTGCCGTGGAAGAAGGACGTCGCCTACTTCCCCTCCACCCTCTACACCGAGGGCCAGCCCTTCGAGGCCGGCTCCCGGCACATCCTCCAGCGCCAGATCGCCGCCGCCGCCGAGCTCGGCCTGACCTTCAACCTCGGCATCGAGACCGAGTTCTTCGTGCTCAACGACGGCCCGGACGGCCCCACCGAGGTCTCCGACCGCGACACCGCCGAGAAGCCCTGCTACGACCTGACCACAACCCTGGACAACTTCGGCTGGCTCACCGAGCTGGTCGAGGCGATGGACGAGCTCGGCTGGGACGTCTACTCCTTCGACCACGAGGACGCCCGCGGCCAGTTCGAGATCGACTTCATGTACGCCGACGCCCTCACCATGGCCGACCGCGTCGCGTTCTTCCGGCTGATGGCCGGCGAGATCGCCCGCAAGCACGGGCACTTCGCCTCCTTCATGGCCAAGCCGTTCGCCGACCGCACCGGCTCCGGCGCGCACTTCAACATGTCGCTGGCCGACCTGGCCACCGGCACCAACCTGTTCGCCGAGGGCGACGACCCGCACGGGGTCGGCGTCTCCGAGATCGGCTACCACTTCATCGCCGGCATCCTTCGTCACGCCAAGGCGATCAGCGCGGTCATCGCCCCCACCGTCAACAGCTACAAGCGGCTGGTCCGCAAGGGCTCCACGTCCGGCTCCACCTGGGCGCCCGTCTTCGTCAGCTACGGCGACAACAACCGCACCAACATGATCCGCGTCCCCTCCGCCGGGGGCCGCGTGGAGTGCCGCGCCGCCGACATCGGCTGCAACCCCTACCTGGGCGCCGCCATGCTGCTGGCCGCCGGCCTGGAAGGGGTCCGCGAGCACCTCGACCCCGGCGCCCCGCACCGGGAGAACATGTACGACTACTCCGACGCCCAGATCGCCGAGCTCGGCATCGGGATGCTGCCCCGCAACCTCTCCGAGGCGATCGACGAGTTCGAGGCCGACTCGCTGTCCCGCGAGGTCTTCGGGGAGGCGCTCTACAACTCCTTCATCGACCTCAAGCGGGGCGAGTGGGAGTCCTACGCCTCGCACGTCTCGGCGTGGGAGACCGAGCGCTACCTCAAGTTCTTCTGATGGAGCCCGTCTCCACGACGTTCGACCTGGGCAGGTTCGCGCTGGAGTCCGGCGCGAGCCTGCCCGGGCGGCTGGTCTACGCCACCCACGGCACGCTGGCCCCGGACGGCGGCAACGTCGTGCTGGTGCCGTCGTACTACACCGGGACCCACGACAGCTATCTGCCGTGGATCGGTCCCGGGCGGGTGCTCGACACCGACCGCTGGTTCGTGGTGGTGGTCGACATGCTTGGCAACGGCGTCTCCACTTCCCCGTCCAACGCGGACCCCGAGGTGCGCGGGCCGCGCTTCCCGCTGGTCACCGTGCGCGACCAGGTGCGGGCCCAGCGGCTGCTGCTGGACCACCTCGGCGTCCGGCGGCTGCGGCTGGTGATGGGCTGGTCGATGGGCGCGATGCAGGCCTACGAGTGGGCGGTGACCCACCCCGGCGACGTGGACGCGCTGCTGGCGATCTGCGGGGCGGCCCGCTGCTCACCGCACAACCACGTCTTCCTCGAGGGCGCCCGGGCGGCACTCCGGGCCGACCCCGTCTTCGCCGGCGGGGCGTACGACGTACCTCCGGTCGCGGGGCTGCGCGCCTTCGGCACGGTGTACGCCGGGTGGGCCTACTCTCGCGACTTCTTCCACGACGGCGCCCACCGGGCGCTCGGCTACCCCAGCGTGGACGCCGTGCTGGAGGACTGGGCCCGCGACCACGAGGGCCGCGATGCCGGAGACCTGCTGGCCATGATGGACACCTGGCAGTCCGGCGACGTCGGGCGCGGCCGACCCGGCGGCTACCGCGCGGCGCTGGCCTCGATCACCGCCAGGACCATCGTGATGCCCTCGACCACCGACCAGTACTTCACCCTGGCCGACTCCCGGATCGAGGCCGACCTGGTGCCCGGCGCCGAGCTCCGGCCGCTGGTCTCCGAGCTCGGCCACGTGGCGGGGCGCCCGGGGGTGCGGGAGGCGGAGACGGCCGTGGTCGCCAGGGCGGTTCGGGACCTGCTGCACCCCCGATGAGGCGCAGCAGGCCACCACTCGCTCAGGCGATCCGGGTGCCTCGGGGCAGCCGGCGCACCGGGATGGTGAGCCGCCGGACGGCCGCGACCACGCCGAGCGCGCCGAGACCGAGGTTGATGACCAGTCCGAACGGCCACACCGGCAGCCCGGGGTAGTCGTCGTCGACGAGGCCCTCGTCGGACTCGAATTCCCTCGAGGACCAGCACTCGTCGATCGGCTCCTGGGGGCCGGCCTGCGCTGTGCGCACGCCGGCCTTGATGACCGAGAAGAGGTCCTCGTCCTGACCCCCGGGCGCCGCGTCCGCCACCACGACGTACGGATTGGCGGCCAGCAGCCACCAGGTGGCCTCGGTGTGGGCGACCGGGCGCTCCGCGACGACCTCGACGCAGTCGGACCTGGGGATCGGCTTGCTCCAGTCGTGCTTGGGGCCGAAGTGCGGATCCTGCAGCACCCGCACGTCCTCGTACTCGGTCACCAACGGGTAGGACAGCCCGAACACGAACAGGGTGCCGAGGCACAGGAACGCGGTGGTCAGGTACGTCATCACCGCCGAGGTCACAGAGCGGGCGGAGACCGCCGACCACCCCAGCGCGATCGCGCAGAGGATGAGCAGCATCAGCGCCATCATCACGATCGTGACCAGCAGCCGGGCCAGGCTGGTGCCGCCGGGCAGCATGGCCAGCACCAGGAACGGCACGGCGGTGCCGAGGAAGGCCAGCGAGGTGAGCCAGCCGGCGAGCAGCTTGCCGATCGCGATCTCGGCCGGGGACAGCAGGGTCATCTGCAGCGGTGCGAGCGTGCCGGCGGCGCGGTCGCCGTTGACGCTGGTCGAGGTGAGCGCCGGAGCCACCAGCAGGCCGAGGCTCAGCACGACACCGACCACCGCCCCGTAGAGGAAGCCCCCCGACTCGTCGTCGAACCCGGAGACGGCCATCACCAGCACCGACAGTGCGCCGATGGTGAGGAAGAACAGCGTCAACATCAGCCGCCAGCGGCTCGAGCGCACCCGTTGGCGCAGGTCCAGCGACATCACCGTGCGCACGCCGGGCCACGACATGGCCCACCTGCCCCGCTCGTCCTGGGGGACGGAGACCGGCGTGGCCGGTGGCGCTGGCGGGGTGGTGCCCGCAGGGGTCTGGATGCTCATCGCCGCTCGCTCTCGAGTCCGAGGTAGACCTGCTCCAGGGCGCCGGAGGCGGGAGCCTGCGACACCATCGGGACGCCGTCCCGGACCAGGTCTCGCAGCAGGGCGGCGGCTGCCTCCGGCGTGGGGAGCTCGACCAGCACGTGGTCGGGACGCACCGCCGCGGGGTCGGCCACCTCGGCCACCCCGTGGTCGCGCAACCAGGTGCGCAGGTGGTCGGGGTCCAGGGCCACCAGCTGCCAACGGCGCGTCGAGAGGGTCATCTCCGCCACGGTCCGGGCGTCCACCGTGCGTCCGCGGGAGACGAACACCGCGCCGTCGGCGAGGTCGTCGAGCTCGGACAGCACGTGGCTGGAGACCAGCACCGCCTTGCCCTGGGCGGCCAGACGGCGCAGCAGCACGCGCAGGTCCACGCGGGAGCGCGGGTCCAGCCCGGAGGCCGGCTCGTCGAGCAGCAGCACCTGGGGGTCGTGCACCAGAGCACGGGCCAGGCCGAGCCGCTGCTTCTGGCCGCGCGAGAGCACGCGGGCGGGGGAGTCGGCGAGCTCGGTCAGGTGCACCTCGTCCAGCAGCTCCGCGGCTCGGGCGCGCCCCTGCGCGGCGGGAATCCGGTAGGCGTCCGCGAAGGTGGTGAGCACCTCGCGGCAGGTGAGGGTCTCCCACTGACCCAGCACGTCCGGCATCCACCCCACCGCGGCCCGGGCCGCACTCGACCGGGTGACCGGGTCGGCACCCGCCACGGTGATGGTGCCGGAGTCCGGCGCCAGCAGTCCGGCCAGCATCAGCATCAGGGTCGTCTTGCCCGACCCGTTGGGGCCGACCAGCGCGGTGACCTGGCCCGGAGGGACGCGCAGGTCCATCCGGTCCACGGCCACCACGAGATCGAAGGTGCGCCGGACGCCCCGTACGACGACGCCGAGGTCGTCCGCGCCGTCAGGGTCCGGCGGTGGTCCGTCGACGGCGAGGTCGCCTGGGCTGCTGGAGGTCATGGGGGGAACCTAGGGGGTGCGGAGCCTCCGTGTCCCCCGCCGAGGCCCCGGCACGTGAACGTGTCGGGGCCCCGGGCGTTGTCGGTCAGCGGCCGAAGGCCTGGAACTCCGTCGCCCGCACGTTGAGGTCCTGGTCGCTGCCCGCCGAGCAGTCGCTCACGGCGCGCGGGTCCTTGTCCTGCTCACCGGCGTAGTCCGGCCCGCCGGTGCACTGGTTGGTGACGACCTGGAGCCACAGGTGGGTCGCCTTGGTGCGCCGGATGTCGAACGACCGGATGAGCAGGTCCGGAGCCCGCGGCCTGGGGGCCGTGGCCGGGAACGCGTCCTCCGGGCTGAGGAACACCCGGGTGAACTCGTCCTGCTCGTCACAGTCGACCCCGCGGGCGATGGAGCACGACCAGACCTCGAACTGGCGCAGGGCCGAGTAGCGGCTCTGGCTGGGCTCGGCCGGGCTCCCGTCGGGGTTGGTGCGGGCCGGCCGCAGGTGCGTGCTGACCTGCACCCGTCGCACGTCCTGGCGCTTGGTGCCGGCCAGGTCGACGACGACGTGCTGCTCCGCGACCGGGGCGCCGAGGGCGGCCCACTGGGTGCCCTCCTCGTCGTCGACGAGGTTGACCAGGTCGGTGCCCGTGCCCTCGACCTCCGCGCCGTTGGCGGCGGACGCCAGGTTGGTGTCCATCCGCGGTGCGAGGGTCTTCCCCCGGCCGGCGGACAGCGCCGTCAGCCGGATGCGGGCGTGGCCGTGGCCCGGGGCGCGGGCCACGAACTCGTAGTTGCCGGGCACCATCTCCACCCGGTTGGGCAGCGCCGTGGTCGGGTCGGTGTCAGCCACCGGCACGGCCCGCGCCTGGTAGCGGCCGACGTACAGCTGCGCCTCACGCACCAGGCGACCCCGCTCGTCGCGCGGCGCGAAGGTGAGCGTCGACTCGCTGGCGTACGCCGACCGGAAGCTCGGCGTCGGGTCCGCGTCGGCGTAGCCGGCGCTGGCGGCACCCTCACCGAGGCCCCGGCGGGCGAAGGCGTTCCAGAGGAGGTCCTGGTTGGCGCCGTTGAAGCGGAGCAGGTCCGCGGCCAGGAGCGCGTTGCGGGAGTCGACCTGGCTGACCTGGCTGTTGGCCATCAGCAGGTAGGAGTCGAAGACCAGCTGCATCCAGCGCCGGTTGCCCGGGCATCCGGTGACCGGCGTCTGCCCGTTGGCGCACGACTTGTTCAGCGCCGCGTCCCCGGCGCCGTACCGGCCGATGAAGGCCTGCCGGATGTCGAAGTTGGTCACGGTCCAGATCTCGCCGTCGGCGTGCACCTGCGGCCCCGTGACGTCGTAGCCGATGTCGCTGTAGTTGAGCGGGCTGCGGCTCATGTTGTAGTTGCGGATGCCTGCCACGGCGTCACCGGTGGTGTACTGGCCGATCGTGAAAGCCTGGAGGCCCGACGGGGCGTAGCCGTGCTCGTTCAGGTACTCCATGGCCATCTGGTCGCTCCAGCTCTCGCTCATGCCCTGCGGAGAGCTGACGCCGCCGTTGGGGCCGGCGATCATCCGGTTGGTGATCGCGTGGCCGTACTCGTGGCCGATGACGCTCATGTCGTAGTCACCATCGACGCACGGGGCGTAGAAGGAGCCGGCGATCGGCTGCCACATGTACATGTTGGTGATGGGCGCCTGGCCGTCGGGCGGGGTGAACTGGTTGGCGTTGTTGCGCGCGGCGAAGGTGGGCGGACCACCCGTGATCGCGCCGGCCTGGGCGTTGCCCTGCTCGTAGTCGTTGCCGAGGCCGCCCCTGCCGAGGTTGTCCTGCTGCATGTTCCAGGTGCTCTCGACGAAGCCGAGGTGGTAGGACCAGTCATGCATGCGGTTGTGCATGGCGAAGAGGTTCGCCCGGGCGGCGTCGAGGTCGACGTTCGCGGGGGAGCCGAACGTCTCGGGGTTGCACCCCTCCTCGTACCACTGGTTGGTCCACGGGTAGGCGTACTCCCGGGTCGGCGACGGGGTCGCCGTCTCGGTGCCGACGGTGCGCGAGCTGTTGCTGTTGCGGTTCTCGACCGCGATGGCGTTGTTGCCCAGCGTGGTGAACGTCGGCTGGTTGGTCGTCGGGTCGACGTCCCACGGCAGCGAAGCGCTCGTGCCGACCGCCTCCTCGCAGCCCACCAGCGGAGTCCAGCACCACGTCGAACGAGTGTCGCGGGAGGAGTAGTCCACCGGCGGGCTGCTCGGGAACACCTCCCACTCGGGGTTGTCGGCGTCGTGGTCGACGAGGTCCTC
The DNA here is from genome assembly GCF_002930065.1 of Nocardioides sp. 616. Lineage (NCBI taxonomy): Bacteria > Bacillati > Actinomycetota > Actinomycetes > Propionibacteriales > Nocardioidaceae > Nocardioides > Nocardioides sp. 616. The sequence goes on from NZ_POAG01000018.1 coordinate 13,227, forward strand.
GCGGACCAGCACCTCGCCCGAGCGGGCGTCGACATAGCTGGCGAAGCCGGCGGCCTCGTCGTCCTCGGAGCGGAGCACCACCTGGAAGGCGGCGCGGGCCGCGGCGCCCGGGACCGGCACGGCGACCTCGGTCGTCTCGAGCACGACGGGCTTGGCGATGCCGGCGTCGCGGGCGGCGAGCCGCTCGGCGTCGGCCACCGTCAGGGTGGCTGGCGCGGGCGCCGCAGCGTCGCGCGCCAGCGATGAGCTGACGTAGAGCACGGTGCCGTTGCGCACGCCCACGGACGCGATGCCGTCGACGCCGGCGGGGAGGTCGCCGAACTGCTGGCGCACGACCACCACGGCGGCGTCCTTGCCGAGAGGCCGGCTGGTGAGCACCTCGACCGACGCGGCGCCCCGAGCGGTGAGGCCCAGGACGTCGCGGGACCCGGAGAGGAACTCCAGTGCGGCGGCCTCGGAGTCGGCGGGCAGCCCTGCGGCGAGGGGTGCGTCGGTGGCCATCAGTACGGCCGGTGTGCCGAGTTTGTTCCACCGGGCCGTGGCGTCGAGGTCGTCGACCGCGGACCGCTGCTTCGCGGTCGGCGCGGCCCGGCCGTCGCGGACGTCCTTGTCGCGAGAGGCGGAGCCCTCGCCCTGGAACCCGGCGCCGCCCCCGCCTGGTGGACCCGCTGGTGGTGAGCCGGCCGGAGAGGCCGACGAGGCGAACGGTGTGAGAGCTGCTGCGAGGGAGAGCGTCACGAAGGCGGCGCCGACTCCTCCTACCCGAGAATTGAGGTGCATCGGTGGATCCCTTCCGGCGACCGGAGCCGCCGTGTCCGAGAGAACGTGCGGAACCTCGTTGTACCCCGCCCCCGTACGCCGTGGGAAGGCCTCGAAGGACCGACGGCGAACCCGTGTCGCCAGTGTCCGAGCCTCGGGGTCAGGCGCCTTCCTGACCGGCCTGGGCGTCGAGCAGCGCGCGGGCGTGCTCGCCGCCGTCCTCCTGGTCCAGCCCCCGGCGGAAGCTCTCCAGCTTCTCCTCGCCCCCGGGGAACGGCGGCAGCAGCGGCACGTCGGGGTCCACGATCGCCTCCAGCACCACCGGGCGGTCCGCGGCCAGCGCCCGGTCCCACGCGGACTCCAGCTCCTCGGGGCGCTCCACCCGGATGCCGGTCAGGCCGAGCAGCTCGGCGTACCCGGCGTACGGGAAGGACGGCAGCGACTGGCTGGCGTCGAAGCGGGGGTCGCCCTCGGTCTCGCGCTGCTCCCAGGTCACCTCGGCGAGCTCGTCGTTGTGCAGCACCAGCACCACGAACCGCGGGTCCGCCCAGTCGCGCCAGCGGTGCGTGACCGTGACCAGCTCGGCGATGCCGTTCATCTGCATCGCGCCGTCGCCGACCAGCGCCACCACCGGCCGGTCCGGAGCGGCCAGCTTGGCCGCGATGCCGTAGGGCAGGCCTGACCCCATCGACGCCAGCGTCGAGGACAGGTGGGCCGGCACGCCGGGCGGCAGGGCGAGGTGCCGGGCGTACCAGTAGGTGATCGACCCCACGTCCACGCTCACCTGGGCGTCCGCCGGCAGCCGGCGGGACAGGGCGCGCACCACCCGCTCGGGACTGAGCGGGTCGGCGTCGGCGTCGGCGCGCTCCTCGGCGATCCGGTGCCAGCGCGCCACCTGCTCGGTCACGCTCGCGCGCCACGCCGGGTCGCGCTCGTCGTGCAGCAGCGGCAGCAGCGCCTCGAGCGTCTCGGCGGCGTCGCCCACCAGGCCCACCTCGACGGGGTAGCGATTGCCCAGGTGTCGCCCGTCGATGTCCACCTGCACGCCGCGGGCCTGGCCCGGCGCGGGATAGAACTCCGTCCAGGGGTCGTTGCTGCCCACCACGAGCAGCGTGTCGCACTGGTCCAGCAGCCACCCGGACGCGGTGGTGCCCAGGTGCCCCATCACACCGCAGCTGGTGGGCAGCGTCTCGTCCCACCACGGCTTGCCGAGCAGGCTCGTGGTCACCCCGGCGCCGAGCCGCTCGGCGACCGCGCGGACCTGGTCGCCGGCGTCGCGCGCCCCCTGGCCCACCAGCAGCGCGACCCGCTGCCCGGCGTTGAGCACCGCGGCGGCCTCCGTCAGGTCGTGCTCGGCGGGCAGCACCCGGGGCGGGCGCCACTGCGGCACGGTCGGCACCACGCCGTGCTCGTGCGGCAGGCCCTCGGGCGCGGGCTCCACCTGGATGTCGTGGGGCAGGATCACCACGCACGGCGAGCGGGTGGCCAGCGCGGTGCGGAAGGCCCGGTCGATGACCATGGCCGCCTGCTCGGGTGCCAGCACCGCCTGCACGTACTGCGCCGCGACGTCTTTGAACAGGCTGCTGAGGTCGATCTCCTGCTGGTACTCCGCGCCCAGGGCGGTGGTCGGCTGCTGACCCACGATGGCGACGACCGGCTGGTGGTCGAGCTTGGCGTCGTACAGGCCGTTGAGCAGGTGCACGGCGCCCGGGCCCTGGGTGCTGATCATCACCCCGACCTCGCCGGTGTACTTGGCGTGCCCCACCGCCATCAGCGCGGCGTTCTCCTCGTGCCGGGCCTGCACGAACTCCGGGTCGCCGCCGGCCCGGCGCAGCGCCCCCATCACCGGGTTGATGCCGTCGCCGGAGTAGCCGAAGAGCCGCCCGACGCCCCACGCGCGCAGCCGCTCCACGACCAGGTCGGCCACCAGCCGCTGCTCAGCCACGTCGTCCTCGCATCGCCTTCTCCTCCTGCCCGCGGAGCACCCACGTGCCCACCGGACGCGGGCCTCATGCGGGGCCGTCGCGCAGGGCCGGGGTCGGAGCCTAGGGTTCGCGCATGGACCACCTGCTGATGCGCGACGTACGGCTGGTGCCCGTGCGCGCCGGCGATGTCGTGCCCGACGCCCCCGTCGACATTCGGATCCGCGGCGGTGAGGTGACCGAGGTCGGTCCCGGTCTGGCGGTCGAGGACGCCGAGGTCGTCGACGGCGGCAGTGGATGGGTGATCCCCGGGCTGTGGGACCACCACGTGCACCTGGCCCAGTGGACGCTGGCCAGCAGCCGTCTGGACCTCAGCCCGGCCCGCTCCGCGGCCGACGCGGTGCGGATGGTCCGCGAGCGCCTGGCGGAGTGGCCGGACCGGCCCGTCATCGGGTGGGGGCACCGCCCCACCGCGTGGCCGGAGCAGCCGGTGGTCTCCATGCTGGACGCCATCGGCACCGACCAGCCGATCATCCTGATCGCAGGCGACGGCCACCACGGCTGGCTCAACACCACCGCCCTGGTCACCCTGGCGCTGCCGGTGCGCGAGGGCGTGGTCTCCGAGGCCGAGTGGTTCCGCGCCTACGGGCGGCTCGCCTCGGTGATCGGCGACGACGGCAGCGGCCCCGACGCCTACCGGCGCACCTTCGACGTGGCCGCTGGCCACGGCATCGTGGGGGTCACCGACTTCGAGTTCTCCGGAGGCTTCCGGGACTGGGTGGAGCGCCGCCGCGGCGGCGCCGACACCCTGCGGGTGCGGATGGCCACCTACGCCGACGGGCTCGACGAGGTGATCGCGGCCGGGCTGCGCACCGGCGACCGCCTGCCCGACTGCGACGACCTGATCCGGATGGGGCCGCTGAAGATCATCAGCGACGGCTCCCTCAACACCAAGACCGCCTGGTGCTGCGAGCCGTACGTCGGCCCGTCGCCGATGGGCTCCCCGCTCGGCCACCCCAACCAGAGCACCGAGGAGCTGCACGAGCTGCTCCGCCGGGCCGCCGAGCACGGGCTCGACGCCGCGGTGCACGCCATCGGCGACCAGGCCGTGGCCGAGGTGCTCGACGCCTTCGAGGCCACCGGCGCCCGCGGCACCGTCGAGCACGCCCAGCTGATCCGGCGCGAGGACGTGTCCCGGATGGCCGTCCTGGGCGTGGTGGCCAGCGTGCAGCCGGCCCACCTGCTCGACGACCGGGACGTGAGCGAGCGGCTCTGGCCCGGCCGCGGCGACCGGTGCTTCGCCCTGCGCTGGATGCTCGACGACGGGGTGCGGCTGGCGATGGGGTCCGACGCCCCGGTGGCCCAGCTCGACCCCTGGCTGGCGATGGCGGCCGCGGTGCACCGGACCGCCGACGAGCGCGAGCCGTGGCACCCCGAGCAGTCGATCACCGCCCGGGAGGCGCTGGCCGCCTCCACCGACGGTCTCGGCGCCGTGGCTCCGGGTCACCCGGGCGACCTGGTGCTGCTCCAGGCCGACCCGCTGGCCGAGCTGGGCTCGCCCGCCGAGGTCGCGGCGCACCTGCGCGGGATGGGGGAGCGGGTGGCTGGGACATGGGTAGCGGGGCGGCGAGCCTTCCCCTAAGGTAAGCCTTACCTAACTCCCTCTCGGAAGGTCAGCTCGGTGACCCCTCCACCCCTGCAGCACCTGTTCCACCCCCGCAACGCCGCGGCCTACCTGGACAGCGTCCGGGCCGGCGCCGACACGGTCGCGGCCCACCTGGACCGCGGCGGCCGCCCGGCCACCGGGTGCGACGCCCGCGACGCCGCGGCCCAGGTCGCGGCGGTCGACCTGGACGCCCCCCTCGGTGACAGCGCCGCGGCGCTGGAGGAGCTCTCCCGGCTCTGGCTCTCCGACGCGGTCTGGTTCCACGAGCCGACGTACGCCGCGCACCTCAACTGCCCCGTCGCCATCCCGGCGCTGCTCGCCGAGGTGCTGATCAGCTCCGTCAACGCCTCTCTGGACACCTTCGACCAGAGCGTGGGCGCCACCTTCATCGAGCGGCACCTGGTCGACTGGACCGCCGGCCGCATCTACGGCGCCGCCGCCCCCGACGCCGACGGCATCTTCACCAGCGGCGGCACCCAGTCCAACCTCCAGGCGCTGCTGCTGGCCCGGGACCACGCGCTCGCCGGGACGCCCCAGGGCCGGCTGCGCATCCTCGCCTCGGCCGAAGCCCACTTCAGCGTCGGCAAGGCCGCGCGGCTGCTCGGGCTCGGCGACGCGGCGGTCGTGGCCGTCGCCACCGACGCGCAGCGCCGGATGGACCCGGCGGCGCTGGCCCGCGCCCTGGACATCACCGCGGCCGACGGCGACGTCGTGATGGCGGTGGTCGCCACCTCCGGCACCACCGACTTCGGCGCCCTGGACCCGCTGCCCGAGATCGCCGCCCTGGCCCGCGCGCACGGCGCCTGGCTGCACGTCGACGCGGCGTACGGCGGGGGGTTGCTCGCCTCCCGGACCCGCCGGCACCTGCTGGCCGGCATCGAGCACGCCGACTCGGTGACCGTGGACTTCCACAAGACCTGGTTCCAACCGGTCTCGGCCAGCGCGCTGGTGGTGCGCGACGCCGCCACCCTGCGGCACGTCACCTGGCACGCCGACTACCTCAACCCCAAGGACGCCGCCCACCCCAACCAGGTGGACAAGTCCATGCAGACCACGCGGCGCTTCGACGCGCTCAAGCTCTGGATGACGCTGCGCACCATGGGTGCCGACACCGTCGGCGACTGGTTCGACTCCGCCATCGACCTGGCCGAGCAGGCGGCCCAGGCGGTCGCCGGGTTCGCCGACCTCGAGCTCGCCGCCGAGCCCCAGCTCTCCACCGTGGTCTTCCGCTACCGCCCCGCCGGGCTCACCGAGGCCGAGACCGACCAGCTCAACACCCGGATCCGGGCCCGGCTCTACTCCGGCGGCCAGGCGATGGTCGCGGCCACCAAGGTCGCCGGCCGCACCTACCTCAAGCTCACCCTGCTCAACCCGATGGCCACGCCCGCGGACATCCTCGGTGTCATCGCCCGGGTCCGCGAGTCCGGCGAGGAGCTGGTGCTCGAACGCATTCCCGCGCCCCGCACCGGTGGCCTCGCGGGCCGCGACCTGCACCTGGTGGAGGCGGGCCGATGACCCGGGACCGACTGCACGACTTCGTCGCCATCGGGGTGGGCCCCTTCAACCTCGGCCTGGCCGCGCTCACCGAGCCGATCGCCGAGCTCGACGGCGTCTTCCTCGAGGCCCGCGACACCTTCGACTGGCACGGCGGGATGATGCTGCCCGAAGCCACCCTGCAGGTGCCGTTCCTGGCCGACCTGGTGACCCTGGCCGACCCCACCTCCCGCTTCTCCTTCCTGCAGTTCCTCAAGGAGACCGGTCGGCTCTACCAGTTCTACATCCGGGAGAACTTCCTGCCGCTGCGCCGGGAGTACAACCGCTACTGCCGCTGGGCCGCCGACCAGCTGCCCTCGGTCCTCTTCGGCCGCTCGGTCACCTCGGTCGAGCACGACGGGACGGCGTACGTCGTGACCGCCGCGACCGGCGAGGTGTTCCGCGGCCGCCGCCTGGTGCTCGGCACCGGCACCGCACCGCGGGTGCCCGCCGGTCTCGAGAACGTCGGCATCCACTCGTCCGACTACCTGCACCGCAAGGCCGAGCTCCAGGCCACCGGGTCGATCACCGTGGTCGGCAGCGGCCAGTCCGCCGCCGAGGTGTACGCCGACCTGCTGGCCGACCAGCCCGCCCACGGCTACGCGCTGACCTGGGTGACCCGCAGCCCGCGCTTCTTCCCCATGGAGTACACCAAGCTCACCCTGGAGCTGACCTCCCCGGAGTGGTCCGCGCACTTCCAGGGGCTGTCGGGGCAGACCCGGGCGCGGGTGCAGGCCGGCCAGGCGGCGCTGTCCAAGGGGATCAGCGCCGAGACGATCAACGCCATCCACGACGCGCTCTACGCCCGCTCGCTGGACGACGACCTCGACACCACCCTGCTCACCGCCACCGAGGTCACCGGCGCCACCCGCGACGGTGCCGGTTGGTGGCTGGGCCTGCGGCACACCGAGACCGAGGAGGAGTTCGCGCTGCGCACCGACTCGGTGGTGCTCGCCACCGGCTACGCCGCCGGGGTGCCGGCGTTCCTGAAGCCCGTCCGCGACCGGCTCCGGCTCGACGACCAGGGCCGCTACCGTGCCAGCGCCAGCTACAGCGTGGACCACGAGGACCGCGAGATCTTCGTGCAGAACGGCGAGGAGCACACCCACGGCTTCGTCGCCCCCGACCTCGGGATGGGCGCGATGCGCAACTCGGTGATCATCGCGGCGATGCTCGGCCGCGAGGTCTATCCGGTGGAGAAGCGGATCGCCTTCCAGGAGTTCGGCGTCCCGGACCGGCTGCGGTTGACGGAGGTGGCCCGATGAGCCCGGCACCGAGACTCACCACCGAGCCGCTCGACCTGGAGCGTGACCTGGGTCTGCTGCACCGCTGGGTGACCCACCCCCGCTCGGTCTACTGGGGGATGCAGGACGCCTCGGTCGCCGACGTGGCGGGCGAGTACGCCCGGATCGCCGAGGACCCGCACCACCACGCGCTGCTCGGCCGCGCCGACGGGGAGCCGCAGTTCCTCCTCGAGCGCTACGACCCGCGCCACCACCCCGAGCTGGCCGAACTGCCCGAGCTGGAGCCCGGCGACGTCGGGATGCACCTGCTGGTCGCGCCCACCGACTCGCCCGTGCCCGGCTTCACGTCCGCGGTGATGCGCACGGCGGTCGCCTCCATCCTGGCCGACGCGCCGCGGGTGGTGGTCGAGCCCGACGTCCGCAACGACAAGATCGCGGCCCTCAACGCCGCCGCCGGCTTCCGGGTGCTGCGCCACGTCCAGCTCAGCGACAAGGTGGCCGCGCTCAGCGTCTGCGACCGCGCCGACTTCGCCACCTCCCGCCTGGGCCGCGCCACGCAGGGCGGTGCCGCATGAGGTACGACGAGCACCTCACCCCCGAGCTGCTGGAGCGGGCCCAGCGCCACCTGGTGGCCAAGGCGATCTCGGAGTTCGCCCACGAGCGGCTGCTCGCCCCGCGAGCCGTCGGCGCCGGCTACCTGCTGGAGACCCCCGACGGGTGCGCGGCGTACTCGTTCACCGCCCGGGTGCACCCCCTGGAGCACTGGGTGATCGACGAGCAGAGCCTGACCCGCACCGTCGACGGCGCGCCGGCCGCGCTCGACGTCCAGGAGCTGGTGGTGGAGCTCGCCGGGGTGCTGGGCATCCCCGACGCCCTGCTCCCGACCTACCTGGAGGAGCTGGCCAGCACCCTGGCGGCGGCGACCTGGAAGCTGGCGCACGGCGGGCTCAGCGCCGCCGACCTGGTGCACGCGGACTACCAGCAGATCGAGGCCGCGATGACCGAGGGGCACCCCGCGTTCCTGGCCAACAACGGCCGGATCGGCTTCGGCGCCGACGACTACGCGGCGTACGCCCCGGAGACCGGGAGCGACGTCCGGCTGCTGTGGCTGGCGGTACGCCGGGACCAGGCCCGGCTCTCTCTGGCCCACGACGTCGACGAGCGCACCCACTACCTGCGTGAGCTCGGGGCGGGGACCCTCGCGCGGTTCGAGGACCGGCTGCGCGAGCTCGGCCTGGACCCGGCCGGCTACCTCTACCTCCCGGTGCACCCGTGGCAGTGGGTCAACCGGGTGGCGATCTCGTTCGCCCCTTCCGTGGCCCGACGCGACCTGGTGCTGCTGGGGGAGGGGCCTGGCGCGTTCCGGGCCCAGCAGTCGATCCGCACCTTCTTCCCGCGCGAGCACCCGGAGCGCTCGTACGTGAAGACCGCGCTGGCGATCCAGAACATGGGCTTCCTGCGCGGGCTCTCCCCGGCCTACATGGCCGCCACCCCGGCGGTCAACGACTGGGTGGCCGACCTGGTCGCCGGCGACGAGACGCTGGGCGAGTGCGGGTTCACCGTGCTGCGTGAGCACGCCGCCATCGGCTGGACCGGCGACGCCTTCCATGCGCTCGCGACCCCCTCGCCGTACCGCAAGATGGTGGCGGCGCTGTGGCGCGAGAGCCCGGTGCCGCAGCTGGCACCGGGCGAGCGGCTGGCCACCATGGCCTCCCTGCTGCACCGCGACGCCGCCGGCGCCTCGCACGTGGCGGCCCTGGTCGCCGCTTCCGGCCTGGACCCGGCCGCCTGGCTGCGGGCCTGGCTGCGGGCCTACCTGCGCCCGCTGGTGCACTGCCTGGTCGCCCACGACCTGGCGTTCATGCCGCACGGGGAGAACCTGGTGCTGGTGCTCCGCGACCACGTCGTGGTGCGCACGATCATGAAGGACATCGGCGAGGAGGTGGCGGTGATGGGCGACGCCCCGCTGCCGCCCGAGGTGGAGCGGATCCGCGCCCAGGTGCCCGCCGACGTCCAGGCCCTGGCCATCCACACCGACGTCTTCGACGGGGTGCTGCGCTACGTCGCGGCGATCCTCGACGAGGACGGGGTGCTGGCCCAGGAGCAGTTCTGGGGCGAGGTACGCCGCTGCCTCGACGACCACGCGGCCGACCACCCCGAGCTCGCTGACGCCGTCGCCCGCCACGACCTGACCAGGAGGGAGTTCCGGCACAGCTGCCTCAACCGGCTGCAGCTGCGCAACACCCTGGCGATGGTCGACCTGGCCGACCAGTCGGAGTCGCTGATCTTCGCCGGCACCCTCGAGAATCCGGCCGCCAATCCCGTCGCGGCGCCCCAGCCGGCGTCGGTCGAGCTCGTGGAGACCCCGGCATGAGCGTGTGGCGCGACCCCTGGGGCGTCCCGCACGTGCGCGGCGGGTCGGTGACCGAGCTCGCCTTCGAGCAGGGCCGGGTGACCGTCGAGGTGCGCGGGGAGCAGCTGGAGCGGGAGCGGCTGCACGGCGAGGGGCGGCTCGCCTCCGTCGTCGGCCCGTCCGGGGTGGAGTGGGACGCCTTCGCCCGCCGCGCCGGGATCGCCGAGCTCGCCGAGCGGGCGTTCGACGGTCTCGACGCGGAGACGCAGGAGTTCGTCCGGGCCTACGTCGACGGGGTCCGTGCGGCCGGGCTCACCGAGTGGCAGCCGTGGACCCCGCTGGCGGTCTTCCTGGTCCAGCACATCCACTTCGCCAACTACCCGAGCGTGCTGTGGCGCCACCACGTCGAGCGGCACCTCGGCACGGGAGTCAAGGACCTCTTCCGGCGCGAGGGGATGCCGAACGGCAGCAACGCGTTCGTGATCGGGGGCGCCCGGACCACCTCGGGGCTGCCGATCATCGCCGGCGACCCGCACCGCATCTTCGAGTCGCCGGGCGTCTACATGCAGGTGCGGCTGGTCTGCGACGAGCTCGACGTCGCGGGCCTCGCCTTCCCCGGCGTGCCCGGGGTGCAGCACTTCGGCCACGCCGGCGAGGTGGCGTGGGCGGTCACCAACGCGATGGCCGACCACCAGGAGCTCCGGCAGGTCACGGGCGAGGCGGTGCTCGAGCGGCGTACCGAGCTGGTCGAGGTCGCCGGGGGCGACCCGGTGCCGGTCGAGATCGTCACCACCGCCCACGGGCCCGTGGTGGTGCACGACGCAGCCGGCCAGGAGGCGTGGGCGCTGCGGACTCCCGCCTGGTCGGCCGGAGATCTCGGCTTCGGGGCCCTGCTGCCGCTGCTCCGCGCCCGTTCCGTCGCCGACGTGGAGACCGCCCTGGAGGCCTGGGTGGAGCCGGTGAACAACTGGATCGTCGCCGACACCGCTGGCCGGCTGCTGCACAAGGTCGCCGGCCGGATGGCGGGGGACCCCGCGCTGCCCCGGATCGAGGGCGGACCGGACGACGTGCTGGTCACCGCCAACGACCGGCGCGACGATTCCTTCGCTGCGCTGACCGAGGACTTCGCCGCGCCGTTCCGCCGGGACCGGATCACCGAGCTGCTGGCGGGCGACGGCTGGGACGCGACCCGCGCGGCCGAGGTGCTCACCGACGACCTGCAGCTGGCCTGGCGCTCGCTGCTGGAGGTGCTCCCGGAGGCGTCCTCACCCGTCGTCGCCCGGCTGCGGGCGTGGGACGGCCGGATGGCGGCCGACAGCGCGGACGCGGCGCTCTTCGCGGCGGTGCGCGCCCGCCTGGTCGAGCTGGTCTGCGCGTCGCCGACGCTGGCGCCGCTGCGCGAGCCCTGCCCGTACGGCGCCCTGCACGAGCCCTGGTTCCACCTCGGGGTGCGGGTCGCCACCGCGCTTCCGCACCTGCTGCGCCGCCCCGACGACGTACGCCGGCTGCTCGACGTGGACCTCCCGGCCCTGCTGGCCACGGCGATCGACGACGTCGCGGGCGACCCGCCGTCGGGCACCTGGGGCGAGCGGCACCGGTTCGTCCACGACGGCACCCCGCTCGCCGGGGACACCGACTGCGTCGCGGCCACCGGCTGGGCCCCGGGCTCCGAGCTGGTCGCCCGCGGGCCGGTGGCCCGCTACGTGTGGGACCTGGCGGACCGGAGCCGCAGCCGCTGGGCGGTGCCCGAGCCAGCGCAGGTGCCGGTCTGGGCAGCCGGGACGCTGCTGCCGGTCGAGCCCTTCACTCTCGCCCCGGTGGACCCGGCCCGCGACGCCGAGCTGATCCACCGCTGGGTGACTGCGCCCCGCGCGGAGTTCTGGGGGATGGTCGAGCGGACGCTGGCGGAGGTCGAGGAGATCTACGCCTACATCGCCGACCAGCCGCACCTGAGTGCCAGCCTGGTGCGCAGCGACGGCGTGCCGATCGGGATCTTCCAGACCTACGACCCCGCGGTCGACGAGATCGGGGAGTTCTACGAGCGCCGGCCCGGTGACCTCGGGGTGCACCTCTTCCTCGCCGACGACGCCGCGCGCGCCGGTCAGACCCCGGCGCTGATGGGCTTCCTGATGGCGGGCGTGTTCACCGACCCGCAGGTGAACCGGGTGGTGCTGGAGCCGGACGCGGCCAACGCCAAGTCCATCGCCCTGCTGCGCCGGCTGGGCGCGACGATCGGGCCGGTGGTGCAGCTGCCGGGGAAGCAGGCGCAGCTCGCGTTCCTGACGAGAAGCTGGTGGCTCAGTGCGGGGGCACCGCCAGGGCGATGACCGCGTCGCGCACGAAGTCGGGGTCCTCCAGCAGGTCGCCGTACGCCTCGCGGAGCTGGCCCACCCGGTAGCGGACGGTCTGGCCGTGCACGAAGAGGGCGGCCGCCACCGCCTCGCGCCGTCCCTGGTGCAGCAGCCAGAGCCGCAGCGTCTCGGTCAGCTTGTCGCGAGCCGCCGGGGTCAGGTCGGCCAGCGGCGCCAGGACCCGGACGCGCAGGTCGGCGGCCGCCTCGGCGTCGGCGCTCACCACCAGCTCGGCCAGGTGGGACTCGGTGTCGCTGACCGGGCCGGACAGCTCCAGGCCCCGCCGCGCCCGCAGGTACGACGTCCGCACCTGGTTCCAGGGCCGGGCCGGGCCGACGACGGCCGGGCGGGCCGCGGTGCTGCGCAGCAGCACCGCGCGGACGCCGTCCGGCACCAGCAGCACCGAGTCATCCTCGGCCGACCCCGGGTCGGTGACCGCCAGGGTGCGGGAATCGACCAGGTCGAGGATCGGGCGCCGGTGCGCCTCCGGGACGAGCACCGCGGTCAGCGTCTGGGGAAGCTCCCAGTCGGCGCGCGTGGCGGCCCGGGTCAGCGCCTCGGTCTCCTCCCCGCGCAGCAGCGCCAGCGCCAGCGCCTCGCGCATCCGCTCCCGCACCCGACCTGACGTGGCGGCCTCGTCGCTGTGCCCGGAGACGCTGGAGGCGGAGAGCTGGTCGATGTAGGCGAAGACCAGTCCGGCGAACTGCGCCATGGTCTCGGCGTCCACCCCGTCGGCGAGCAGGCCGGCCGACATCTCGTTCCAGGAGACCCGCGCCCCCACCCGGTAGGCGGCGAGCAGCGACTCCATGCTGCGCCCGGAGCGGGCCTCGCCGCGGCCCAGCTGGTAGGCGCCCTCCATCGCCGGGGCGGTGGGCCGGGTGCCGTCGGAGTTGCGGCGCGAGGCGAGCTGGATGAACCCGCCCAGGGCCAGCTGCACGGCGTTCCGGATGTTCTCGCCCATGGCGCCGGAAAGCGCATTAGCATAAGTAGGAACCTCGGCGATGATGGCTTGAACGGCCGCATCGGCGACGCGGGGCAGGCGGCTCCGCATCACCGCGACTTCGGCACCGCTGAGGTCGAGTCCGTGGTTCGCTGCCGTCCGGGCGGTATGTCGGGGCATCGGGACTCCCTCAAGGACTGGTTTTCATCATGAGCGAACAAATGTGATGTGCATGTTCACGTGTGGTGGTCAGGAATCTACCCCCCGGGACCAGCCATGATGGGTTCATGGCCATGTTGCTGAACCAACCCGACCCCAGCTCGAGGGCTGCGGGGCGCCGTCTCGGCGCCACCCGGTTGCGGGACCGCGCCATCCGGTTCGTGGAGGCGGCCACCACGCCGCTGCTCCCCGCCGACTACCTGGACCTCTTCGCGCCCCTGCGTTCCGGCGCCGAGCTGCGCGGCCGCATCGTGGCCGTGCACCCCGAGACCGCCGACGCGGCCACCATCCTGATCCAGCCCGGTGCCGACTGGGCCGGTCACGTGCCCGGCCAGTACACCCGCGTCGGGATCGACGTCGACGGGGTGCGCCACTGGCGGGCCTACTCGCTCACCCACGGCCCGCGCGCCGACGGCCTGATCTCCATCACGGTCAAGGCCGTGCCGGACGGCATCGTCTCCAGCCACCTGGTCCGCGCCGCGGCGCCCGGCACCCTGGTCCACCTCGAGCAGGCGACGGGCGACTTCGTGCTTCCTCCCGAGGGCGGCAAGTTCCTCTTCGTCACCGCCGGCTCCGGCGTCACCCCGGTGATCGGGATGCTGCGCAACCTCTTCCCGGTCGCCGACGCCGGCGTCGTCCGGCTGGCGCGCAGCGAGCCGTTCGACATCACCGTGGTGCACGTCGCGCCCAGCGAGCCCGACTCCATCTTCCTGCGCGACCTCAAGGCGCTGCACGAGGCCGGGCTGATCCACCTGGTGCCCCGCTACGACGACGTGCACGGCGTGCTCGACGTCGCCGAGCTCTCCTCGCTGGTGCCCGACCTCTCCGCCCGCACCACCCTGGCGTGCGGGCCCGCGGGGCTGCTGGACGCGCTCGGCTCGCACCACGAGTCCGCCGGGCTGGAGCTGATCATCGAGCAGTTCCGCACCACCCGGGTCGCCGCCGGGGAGGGGGGCACCGTCTCCTTCGAGCAGTCCGACCGCGAGGTCGAGGCGGACGGCGCGACGCCGATCCTCGACGCCGCCGAGGACGCGGGGCTGCTGATGCCCAGCGGCTGCCGGATGGGCATCTGCATGGGCTGCGTGCTGCCGCTCAAGGAGGGCTCGGTGCGCGACCTGCGCAACGGCGAGGTGACCACCGCCATCCCCGGCGAGACCGACCCCGGGGGCATCAAGATCCAGACCTGCATCAGCGCCGCCGCCGGCGCCTGCCGCATCGACCACTGACCGTTCCCACTCGACCGACCTGCAAGGAGTCGCCATGACCACCATCACCAAGAAGGCCGAGAACCCGACCGCTCACCTGTCCCCGGAGGACATCGAGGAGCTCGGGCGCGAGCTCGACCGCATCCGGCAGAGCGTGATCGACGACCGCGGCGCCAGCGACGCGGCGTACATCCGGGGCATGGTGAAGACCCAGCGCTACCTGGAGCTCGGCAGCCGCGCCGTGCTGCTCTTCTCCTCGCTGCCCCCGGCCTGGTTGGTCGGCACCGCCGGGCTGAGCGTGGCCAAGATCCTCGAGAACATGGAGGTCGGCCACAACGTCATGCACGGCCAGTGGGACTGGATGCGCGACCCGAAGATCCACTCCTCGACCTGGGAGTGGGACAACGCCTCGACCGCCGAGGGCTGGAAGCACAGCCACAACGAGGTGCACCACACCTACACCAACATCGTCGGCAAGGACAACGACCTCGGCTACGGCATCATGCGCGTCGACGAGGACCAGAAGTGGTACCCGATGCACCTGGGCCAGCCGCTGTGGAACTTCATCAACGCCTGCTTCTTCGAGTACGGCATCGCCGCCTACGACCTCGAGCTCGGCAAGAACCTCTCCATGCCCAAGGAGAAGCGCAGCCCGGAGTTCAAGCGCCGTGCCGGCAACACCCTGCGCAAGATCCGCCAGCAGATGACCAAGGACTATGTCGTCCACCCCGCGCTGTCGATCCCGACCGGGTCGTTCCTGCCGACCCTGGCGGCCAACTTCACCGCCAACCTGGTGCGCAACCTGTGGTCGCACTCGGTGATCATGTGCGGGCACTTCCCCGAGGGTGTCGAGACGTTCGAGAAGTCCGCGATCCCGGACAAGGAGACTCGCGGTGAGTGGTACCTGCGCCAGATGCTGGGCAGCGCCAACATCTCCGGCTCCGAGGCCATGCACATCATGACCGGCAACCTGAGCCACCAGATCGAGCACCACCTGTTCCCCGACCTGCCGAGCAACCGCTACAAGGAGGTCGCCCCGCAGGTGAAGGCGCTCTTCGACAAGTACGACCTGACCTACCTGGAGCGCCCGCTGCCCCAGCAGGTCTACAGCGCCTGGCACAAGGTGGTCCGCCTCAGCCTGCCCAACGGGTTCCTGGCCTCCACCACTCCCAAGAACCTGCCCGGCCAGCTGACCAAGCTCTACAAGATGACCACCGGCGGCCCCAAGGTGCGCCGCGCCATCCAGGCCCGCCTCCTCCAGGAGGCGCGCCGGCGTCAGCCCGGCCAGGCCGCCCCGGCCCCGGAGCGCACCGCAGCCTGAGACCTGCTCGTCCCTGATCCCCGCCGGAAGGTGCCCGACTCGGGCGTCACCGGCGGGGATCTCGGCATGGTGAGCAACTACCCTTGCGGCCATGCCTTCCCCCGCCTCCCCCCGGCGTACCTCCGCCCGAGTCGCGCCGGTCCTCGCGGCCCGCGGTCGCTGAGACGTGAGCTGGCTGCTGCTGGCGCTCTTCGCGCTGGTCTACCTCGCGGTGGGCCCCTGGACCTTCGTCCTGGCCGCGGCGCTGCTCGCGGTGCCCCGGATCCGGGAGCGGGTCCCACGTCCCCGGCCCACCTGGCGGGGCGCCGGCATCGGGGTCGCGGCGCTGGCCGTGCTGGCGCTGCTGGTGGTGCTGATCCCCGACGGCCGGCTGCCCATCCCCTCCGCGGGCGGCTCCCTGGTCACCCCGGCGTACGACGGCCGCCAGGTCTCGGCCCGGCCCGTGGTCGCCGAGGCCCCACCCCAGCACCCGTGGCTGGCGGCCAACGGCACCAGCTCCGTGCACAAGGACGCCTGGAACACCGACGCCGTCCAGGCGCCGGGCCCGCTGGGGGACCGTCCCGGGGTGGAGACCGGCTCCTACGGGCTGGAGCAGTGCGCCTCGCTGACCTTCGACAGCCGTGGCCGGATGGTCGGCCTGTGCCGCGACCGCAAGGGCCCGCTGCTGCGGGTGCTGGACCCTGAGAAGCTGCGTCCGCTGGCGAGCAAGCGGCTGCCCGCCGGCGAGGACGACGGCCCGGAGGGCCACGACGTCTGCGGGGGCAGCTACTTCTACCTCGACAACGGCGACCGCGCCGTGGTCACCACGGCCGACCGCAAGATCCAGGCGATCGGCACCGCGGACGCCGACGACGAGCCCGACCTCACCGTCGACGAGTCGTGGAGCCTGCAGGACCTGGTGCCCGCCGACGACTGTCTGGTGGCCGCGTTGCCAGACTGGACCGGACGCATCTGGTGGAGCTCCCAGGAGGGGCGGGTCGGCGTCGTGGACCCGGTGGCCGGCACCGTGCAGGTGCTGGAGCTCGGTGAGGCGGTGAGCAACTCCTTCGCCGTCGACGAGACCGGCGGGGTCTTCCTGGTCACCGACCGGGCGCTCTACCGGTTGGCCGTCGACGCAGCGGGCGCGCCGGTGGTCACCTGGCGCACCGAGTACGACCGCGGCGTGGAGCGCAAGGCGGGTCAGCCCAGCCAGGGCAGCGGCACCACCCCCACCCTGGTCGACGGCAACCTGGTGGCGATCGCCGACAACGCCGAGCCCCGGATGCGGGTGGTCTTCCTGGACCGCGGCACCGGCACCGAGGTCTGCCACTCCGCGGTCTTCGACGGGGGCGAGAGCGCCACCGACACCTCCCTGGTCTCGGTCGGCTCCGGTGTGGTGGTGGAGAACAACCACGACTACGACTCGCCGCTCTCCACGGCTCTGGGCTTCGGCACCTCGCCCGGTCTGGCCCGGGTCGACGAGCGCGACGGCCAGTGCCGGGTGGTGTGGACCAACGACTCGGTCGCGCCCTCGGCGGTGCCGGTGGTCTCCTGGGCCAACGGACTGCTCTACACCTGGACCAAGCGGCCCAACCTGTGGGGCGTCGCCGCGTGGTACCTGACCGCGATCGACGTGCACTCCGGCCACACCGCCTTCTCGGTGCGGTCGGGGACCGGGGCGCTGCACGACAACCACCACGGCGGGCTCGTCCTCGGCACCGACGGGTCGGCGTACGTCGGCACGCTGGGCGGGCTGGTGCGGGTGCGCGACTTCGAGCGGAAGAAGAAGGACTGACGGTCAGGGGTAGGTCAGGCCCACCGTCTGCTCGCTGATCTCCCAGAGGCGGCGCTGCGCCATCTCGTCCCGGGCCAGCGGGGTGCTGCCCACCAGGCGGGGCGGCCCGGACAGCTGCCCGAAGCCACCGGGCCCGCAGTAGGACCCGCCGGGCAGGTCGGCGGTCGCGGCCATCAGCACCGGCCAGGCGCCGCGCTCGGCGGACTGGGAGACCGCCTTGGTAGCCGCGTCGAGGATCGAGGCGACGCCGCCGGCGGAGCGGCCGGTGCGACCGTTGGCGACCAGGTGGGTGCCGGAGATGCCGGGGTGCGCGGCCAGCGCCCTGACCGGGAGTCCCCGGGACCGGGCCCGCCGGTCCAGCTCGAAGGTGAAGAGCAGGTTGGCCAGCTTGGACTCGGCGTACTCCGGCCAGCGCTTGTAGCTGCCCCGGGGCGTGCGCGGGTCGTCCAGCGGCGCGGTCCGGGCCCGGCGGTGCATCTGCGAGCTCACCGTGACCACCCGTCCCTGGCCGCTCTCGGTCAGCTGCGGCAGCAGCAGCCCGGTGAGCAGGAACGGCCCGAAGTGGTTGGTCGCCATCTGCAGCTCCAGCCCGTCCACGGTCCGCTGGTAGGCCGGCGCCATCACCCCGGCGTTGTTGACCAGCAGGTGCAGCGGACCGTAGCCCGCCGCGTCCGTGGCCGCCCGGCGCACCGAGTCCAGCGAGGCCAGGTCGACCACCAGCTCTTCCAGGGCTGCCGCGGGCACCTGGCCGCGGATCGCCTGCACGGTCTCACCCAGCTTGCTCCGACTGCGCCCGGCCAGCATCACCCGGGCCCCGTGCCGGGCCAGCTCCAGGGCGGTGTGGTGGCCCAGGCCGCCGAGGCTGGGGCCGGTGACCAGGGCGGTGCGTCCGGTCAAGTCGCCGATCTCGGCGGGGGACCACGATTCGGTCACGGGGTGACCGCCAGGGACTCCACCACGCGCAGGCCCAGGTCGGTGTCGCCGCCGACCCGCACCAGGCCGGGCTCGGGACGGCGCCGGCCGCCGGCCAACAGCAGGAAGGACTCCAGGTCGCAGTGGATGGTGGCGTCGATCTCGTCCGAGGCCGTCTCGGCGAGCAGCCGGCCCCGGCCGTCAGGAGCGACGCAGGCCACGCGGCGGGGCAGCCCGGCGACCTCCAGCGCGACCGTGGTGCCGACCGGCGCGCGCACCTTCTTGGCGAGCACGAAGCCCAGGCTCTCGGCGAGGTACTCGGCCGAGTGCCGGGCCGCGGGGGAGTCGAGGTTGCCGGGGCGCCCGACCGCCCGGCGCACGTCCTGCTCGTGCATCCACACGTCCAGGGGACGGTTGCGCAGCAGGGTGCGGGTGGACCATCCGATGGCGCCGAAGAGGCCCGGTGCGGCCGCCTCGGGGTCGGTGGGCGGGTCGGCGAGGAGCGCGGTGTTGCGGCTGGTGGCGGACTCGCGGATCTCGTTGATCAGCTGGTCCGGGGAGGCGTCGCGCCGGGCCACCACGCCCTGCTCGGTGAACGTGCCCATCGGGCTCTTCAGGTGCCCGGTCTCGTCGAGCTCGACCTCCTCGTGCGGCGCCCCGACCAGGAGCGACTCCAGGTGCGCGGTGTGCGCGGCGACCGCGTGCACGTCCCAGCCGGGCAGGTCGGTGGGGCGCGCCCAGTCGTCGTCGTCGAGCTCCTCCAGCAGCGTGGTGAAGTCGTTGATGGCCTGCCACCAGGTCGTCACCGCAGCGGTGAGCTCACGGGGGGCGTCGGTGGTTGTGCTGGACTCGGTGGTCGCCTCACGCTGCTCGGTCATGGCCCGCAGCCTAGGGTCTGGGTGGGTGCGGGGAGAATGGCTGCATGCGTGTTCGTGCTCCCGAGCTGACCGGACGCGGGTGGCTCAACACCTCCGGTCCCCTGTCCCTGGCCGACCTCCGGGGGCGCTTCGTGCTCCTGGACTTCTGGACCTTCTGCTGCGTCAACTGCCTGCACGTGATCGACGAGCTGCGGCCCCTGGAGGAGCGGTACGCCGAGGAGCTGGTGGTGGTCGGCGTGCACTCGCCCAAGTTCGTGCACGAGGCCGACCCGGACGCGCTGGTCGCCGCCGTGGAGCGCTACGACGTGCACCACCCGGTGCTGGACGACCCGGAGCTCACCACCTGGTCGGCCTACACCGCGCGGGCCTGGCCCACGCTGGTGCTGGTCGACCCCGAGGGCTACGTGGTCGCGCAGTACGCGGGGGAGGGGCACGTGCACGCCATCGACCGGCTGCTCGGCGAGCTGGTCGCCGAGCACCGCGAGCGCGGGACCCTGCAGCCCGGCGACTCGCCGTACCTGCCGCCGGAGGTGGAGCCGAGCGACCTGCGGTTCCCGGCCAAGGCGGTGCCGCTGCCCGGCGGCGGGGTGCTGGTCGCGGATGCCGGGCACCACGAGGTGGTCGAGCTGGCCGGCCCGGAGGGGCCGGTGCTGCGCCGGTTCGCCGGCTTCGCCGAGCCCAACGGCCTGTGCCTGCTGCCCGGTGAGGTGGCCGCCGAGGTGGGCTACGACGTGGTGGTGGCCGACACCCGGCACCACCAGCTGGCCGGGATCACCCTGGCCACCGGCGAGGTCCGGGTGCTGGCCGGCGACGGCGAGCAGTGGATGCCCGGCGACGACACCACCAGGCTCTCCAGCCCCTGGGACGTCGCCTGGTGGGAGGGGACGGTCTGGGTGGCGATGGCCGGGATCCACCAGCTGTGGACCTTCGACCCACGCACCGGCTCTGTCGCGGTGGCAGCCGGCACCACCAACGAAGGGCTGCGCGACGGACCGGTCGACCAGGCGTGGCTGGCGCAGACCAGCGGTCTCGCGGTGACCGGGAACCGGCTCTGGCTGGCCGACAGCGAGGTCTCGGCGCTGCGCTGGGTCTCCGACGGCGAGGTGCACACCGCGGTGGGCACCGGGCTCTTCGACTTCGGCTTCCGCGACGGCGCGAGCGACCAGGCGCTGCTCCAGCACCCGCTGGGAGTGACCGCGCTGCCCGACGGCTCGGTCGCGGTCTGCGACACCTACAACGGCGCCGTACGCCGGTTCTCACCCGAGGACGGCGAGCTCACCACGCTGGCCACCGGCCTGGCCGAGCCCAGCGGTGCGTACGTCGACGGCGAGCACCTGGTGGTCGTGGAGTCGGGCGCGCACCGCCTCACCCGGGTCGCGCTCGGCGCCTCGGCCAAGGCCGCCGACTTCAGCCACCGCACCCAGCGCCCGGTCACCGAGGTAGCGGCGTCGCTGGTGCTGGACGTGGCGTTCACGCCACCGCCGGGGCAGAAGGTGGACGACCGCTACGGCCCGGCCACCCAGCTGCTGGTGACCGCCACCCCGGCAGCGCTGCTGCGCGGCGGAGAGGGACGCGGCACCGACCTGCGGCGCACGCTCGAGCTGGACCCGAGCGTCGGCGAGGGCGTGCTGCACCTCGCGGCCCGCGCCGCCTCCTGCGACGACGTGGTCGGCGAGGGCGCGGCCTGCCACGTGCACCAGCAGGACTGGGGCGTGCCGGTGCGGGTCAGCGGCGACGGGGAGGCCGTGCTGACGCTGCCCCTGGGCGGCACCGGGGTCACTGAGGACAGGTGAGGACCGGTGACAGCCTCTTGGCAGGCTGCCTCCGGCATGCTGAACTCTCGGGCGAACTGCTTCACCCGGCCCTGACGGACCTGGAAACCCACGGCGTCCCCCGCCCACAGCGCTGGCGACTGGCCGCACCGCCCCGAAACTAGCCCAGGATGAGCGATGGAAACCTCGAACGATCAGCTGCCAGACCGCGGAGCCGTGCTGCGCGGTGGGCTGGTGGGCGCCCTGGTGGGTGCCGGGCTGCTCGCTCTGGCCGTCTTCTTCCTCTTCCGCCTCGACGAGCCCGCGGACCTGCTGGGCGTCTTCATCCCGTTGTCGGTCGGCCTGGTCGCGGCCGCCCTCGGGACCATGGCCCTGGTCCCGCTGCGGTGGGGGGACGGTCCCGAGGCCGGCGTCGTGATCGCGCGGTTCTTCCGCGGCCTGGCCGTGGGCGGCCTGGTCCTCACGGTCGCGGGCGTCGCCCGCGGCGAGCTGCCGTGGATCGCCTTCGCCCTGCTCCCCCTCCTCGCCTGCGGGGCCCTGGTCAGGGAGAGCGGACGCTTCGCCCGGCTCCCCGCGCGCTGAACGGCGCCGCGCCGACGAGGCTGGTCCGGGCTGGAACGACGAAGGGCCGCACCCCTCGGGGTGCGGCCCTTCAGTGTCTGGCGCCGATCAGAAGGCGGCCT
>NZ_POAG01000018.1:35020-232353 GCF_002930065.1 Nocardioides sp. 616
CGATGCTCTCGGCGATGGCGCGCTCGGCGGTGAGCCGGGGGAGGTTGGTGGTGACGAAGAACTGCGCCGCCGCGACCTTGCCCTCGTAGAACGCCTTGTCCGACGGCTTGACGTCGCCGCTCAGCTTGGCCAGCGCCACCTCGGCCTGGCGCAGCAGCAGCCAGGCGCAGACGACGTCGCCCAGCACCATCAGCAGGCGGGTGGTGTTGAGGCCCACCTTGTAGATGTTGCGCAGGTCGCCGCCCTCGGCGGAGGCGTCGGCCGACATCAGGTCGTTGATCATGTGACCGACGATGGCGTTGGCGTCCTCGAGCGCGGTGGCCAGCAGGGCGCGCTCGTTCTTCAGGCGACCGTTGCCCGCCTCGGACTTGACGAAGCTCTCGATCTCGCCGGCCAGGTGGCCCAGGGCGCGGCCCTGGTCCTTGACGATCTTGCGGAAGAAGAAGTCCTGGCCCTGGATCGCCGTGGTGCCCTCGTAGAGGGTGTCGATCTTGGCGTCGCGGACGTACTGCTCGACGGGGTACTCCTGCAGGAAGCCGGAGCCGCCGAAGATCTGCAGCGACTCGGTGCCCAGCAGCACCCACGAGCGCTCGGAGCCGTAGCCCTTGACGATCGGGAGCAGCAGGTCGTTGACCGCCGCGGCGAGCTTGTCGTGCTCGCCGTTGTGCTCGGCGATCATGATCTGGTCCTGCCAGGTGGCGGTGTAGATCACCAGGGCGCGCATGGCCTCGGCGAACGACTTCTGCACCATCAGCGAGCGACGCACGTCGGGGTGGTGGGTGATCGTGACGCGGGGGGCGGTCTTGTCGGCCGACTGGGTGAGGTCGGCGCCCTGCACGCGCTCCTTGGCGTACTCCAGCGCGTTGAGGTAGCCGGTGGACAGGGTCGCGATGGCCTTGGTGCCCACCATCATCCGGGCGTTCTCGATGACGTCGAACATCTGCGCGATGCCGTTGTGCACCTCGCCGAGCAGCCAGCCCTTCGCGGGCTCGCCGCCACCGACCTGCGGGTCGCCGAAGGTGACCTCGCAGGTGTTGGAGACCTTGATGCCCATCTTGTGCTCGACGTTGGTGACGTAGACGCCGTTGCGCTCGCCGGTCAGCTCGCCGGTCTCGTGGTCGAAGTGGTGCTTGGGCATCCAGAAGAGCGAGAGGCCCTTGGTGCCCGGGCCGCCGACGCCCTCGACGCCCTCGGGGCGAGCGAGCACCAGGTGCATGATGTTCTCGTTGAGGTCGGACTCGGCCGAGGTGATGAAGCGCTTGACCCCGGTGATGTTCCAGGAGCCGTCCTCGTTGGGGGTGGCCTTGGAGCGGCCCGCGCCCACGTCGGAGCCGGCGTCGGGCTCGGTGAGCACCATGGTGCAGCCCCACTCGCGCTCGACCATGATCTGGGCGACGCGCTTGTCGCGCTCGTTGCCGTTGGCGTAGACGACGCCCGCGAACGGGGCGCCGGCGGCGTACATGTGGACCGGGGCGTTGGAGCCGAGCACCATCTCGCACATCGCCCAGTTGAGGCTGGAGGGGGCGGGGGTGCCGCCGAGCTCCTCACGGATCTGGAGACGCCAGAACTCGGCGTCGATCCAGGCCCGGTAGCTCTTCTTGAACGACTCCGGCACAGGGGCGGTGTGGGTCTTGGGGTCGAAGACCGGCGGGTTGCGGTCGCTGTCCTCGTAGGACGCGGCAATCTCCTCGCGAGCGAGGCGGTCGACCTCGGCCAGCACCTCGCGGGCAGTGTCGGCGTCCACCTCGGCGAACGGACCCTGGCCCAGGACCTCGTCGCGACCGAAGACCTCGAAGAGGTTGAACTCGATGTCGCGCAGGTTGCTCTTGTAGTGGCTCACGGACCCACCTGTCTGTTTCGGAGTGACCGGTTCCGGACGGAAGACCAGTCCTTGCGTTTTGGATCGTGTCGGTGCGGGTAGACGGGCCAGGACCTGTCGGCCTACGCACGTGACTGGCGCGTAGCACGCGCGTGCTACCCGCCAGTAACCGTAATGGTGCCTTGCCGCCCGCCTGTCGCGCAAGCAGACGTGTCAGTGATCTATGCAACGAGGCGCAATCCTACCTTTTCCAGCGAAGTCGCTGCGGCGAAGACCCAAGTGCACTAGTTCGGTCGACTCGTCTGACAAACTGGGCCCATGCGAGTCTCTGCCAAGTCCGATTACGCCCTGCGAGCGCTGATCGAGCTGGCACGGAGCAACGACGGCCCGGTCAGCGCCGAGGAGCTGGGTCGCCGCCAGGAGATCCCGCACGGGTTCCTCCAGGCGATCCTGGCCGACCTGCGTCGGGCGGGGGTCGTGGTCTCCCAGCGGGGACAGTCCGGTGGCTGGCGGATGGCGCGCGCCGCCGAGGAGGTCTCGGTGGCCGACGTGATCCGCGCCGTCGACGGGCCGCTGGTCTCGGTCTACGGGCTCCGTCCCGAGTCCGTCTCCTACAACGAGAAGGCCGCGGTGCTCCAGCACGTGTGGATCGCCGCCCGGCACTCGCTGCGCGACGTCTTCGAGCACGTCTCGATCGCGGCGCTCGCGACAGGCGCGCTGCCCGAAGAGGTCACCTCGCGCACCTCCGACGAAGACGCCTGGCAGCCGCACTGAGCGTGCTGGACCTCCCGGCTCGGTGCCTCAGCGTTGGGGCGCGGCCGCGTGCTTCGCGACCCACTCCACCAGCGGGCGCAGGGTCCGCCAGTCGGTGCGGACCCGCTCGACCAGGTCGGGGCCGATGGCGTCGGCCTCGAACCCGTAGTCCCGGCCCACGATGATCTGCTTGTGCCGGAGCAGCTCGATCCGGGGATGGTCGGCGTCGTAGCCGCGCGGTGAGGTCTTGAGGCGCTCCCCGCCGACCTCCCAGCCGCTCTTCTCGTACTTCTTCAGCAGTCGCTCCAGCGCCGGGCCGGTCTCGTCGTCCGCCATCGCGTCGCGGATCGCGGCTAGCCGTGGGCCGCTGGCGTCGTAGAAGCCCGCGCCCGCCCGGGTGCCCCGTGGTGAGAGCTCGAAGTACCACCCGGTCGCCGGGCCGGCGGCGACGAACGCGCCCTGATGCGTCTTGTACGGCGTCTTGTCCTTGCTGAACCGCACGTCGCGGTAGGGCCGGAACACCTTCGCCGCCCCGAACTCCGGCTCCAGGGCCGCCATCAGCGCATCCATCGGGCCACGCACCGCCTCGGCGTACACCTGCTTGTGGGCCTCCCAGAAGGAGCGGGTGTTGTCGACCTCGAGGTCGTCGTAGAAGTCGAGGGCAGCGACGGGGAATCCGGTGAAGCTCACGCAACGACGCTAACCGACCATCGTGTGACGCTCACAAGCCGGGCGACTGTCGGAGGAGGCCCGTAAGAATTGCTTGGCATGGCAGATCGGGACGAGCAAGGTCTTCGGGGTCCCGCCCTCGGGCAGATCACGCCACGCAACCTGGTCCAACAGCGGGAGACGTCGCCTCGACCAGACACCTCCTAGGGATCAGGCTCCATAGGACTCATGCATGCCCCCTGGTACACCTGGTAGTCGGCGTCCGGTGACTCCGAGGGTGACGGACAGGAAGCCTCGACCGGGCCTGGTGCGCCGCAACCAGTTCCGCTGTCTACCGACCACCCGCTGGCTTCACGTACGACCAAGTAGGAACCGGTTTCCGCGCTTGCCCCCTTCGTCACGGAAACGAGTACCTGGTCGTCTGAGTTTCCAGGCTCAGTGGCGGTGATCGCGAGGGCCGTGCCAATCTCGTCAGCAAACTCCAATACAGCGTTCTCAGGGTTCGCGGCCTTCTCGAACTCGCGATCCGGACCTACGTAGCGATCCCAAACCGGTACCGGTGGGCATTCGTTCGTAGGGTCTACTCCAGGATCAGACGCAGAGGAAGGGGCGTCGGACTGTCCACAGCCTGCTACTCCCAGTATGAGCGTCGCAGCTGCTAAGGAAACACCCCGGCCTAGACGCCTCAGCATTGGACGTTGGCTGCCCGTGATCGTGGCAACAAGTCGCATTGCAGCACTCCTAATTGCGGCCACGTGTCGAAGAATTCGAGCGTATCGCGGCTGATGTAATCAGCGATAGGTAGATCGTGTGTTGCTCCGCGGCGGGTCCATCAATCTGAAGTTGCGAATTGTTCAAGACATACTCTTTCGACCGATTGCGGACCTGCACGAGGTATCTACCTGCAGCCTGTCACCCCACCGGTGCCCAGAGCTGCTCGTCGCCGTCCTCGCTCAGCACGGTCAGGTTGAGGACGTCGCCCGCGCACTGGAGTGCAGAGACGAAGCCGCGTCCGGTGCCGGTCGAGCGGTACGCCACCGCCACCTCGCCGCCGGGCCGCCACGTCAGCACCTGCGTCGGCTCGCCACGGGCCGGGGCGGCGGCGAAGTAGACCGCGCTGCCGCACGGGGTCAGGGTGCCGGTCGCCGCGACTCCCAGCTCGGTCACGGTGCCCTCGTCCAGGGCCAGGACGTGTCCCCGGCTCACCTGGCGCTCGTCGCGCACCTCCGACCACACCGCCCCGGACCCGGTCGCCGCCACCTCCCAGCCCCGGCACGGGGTCGCCTCCTCGACGGGGACGACCCGGCCGTCGACCAGGAGCCCCGGGGTGCGGCAGGAGGTGGGGCGACGGTCGTCGAAGGTGAGCATGGCGGTACCGGCCGCGGAGATCGTGACCTGCGAGAAGCCCTCGCCGGTGCCTGCGCAGTGGTCGAGCCGCGCCCGGCCGGAAGGCAGGTCGCGCAGGGCCAGGCAATAGGCGCCACGTGGGCCGGTGGCCGGGTAGCGGAGCTCGTCGCCCTCCATCGCCCAAGCGCCGCCGGCGGCCGGGACCGGGCTCCGCACCTCGGTCCGGTCCCCGCTGGCCAGGTCGACGACGGTCCCTGCGGTCGGGCCGGTCTCCGCCGGTGGCGGGGAGACCACGACGGCCCGGGCGTCGTCCAGCAGCACCTGGGAGATGAGGCGGTCGCGGGGTGCGCGGACCACGATCTCCTGGGGAGCCGCTCCGGCTGCCGTGCGGCGCAGCGTCGCCCGGCGTCCGTCGGGGGACACCACGGCTTGCCACCCGCTGCTCACCACCACGGTGGACGTCGGCGCCTCGCCGGTCGGGCGCCAGTCCAGCGGTGTCGCCGGGCCCGAGGTGGTCTGCGACTTGGGGGAGGCCTGGGTGGACTCGCCTGTCCGGGTGTCGCCGGGGGAGTCCTGGGTGCAGGCCGAGAGGGTCAGGACCAGTCCGAGCGCAGCGCCCTGGACGGCGTACCGGGGGAGCATCAGACGCCGAGGTTGTGCTGGAAGTGGGCCTGGTTGGCGCGGTACTGCTGGTAAGCCGAGTGCCACTGGTTGCGGTCGATGAAGGGCTCCGAGGGGTCGAAGCGCTGCTGGTTCCACGGCTCGAAGTAGCCCAGCTGGGGGTCGCCGTCACCGGTGCGCTTGAAGCCGCGGCCCACCTGGAAGTGGCCCGAGGCGTCGTCGTCGAGGTAGGGGTAGAAGCGCTTCTCCAGCACCGGGTGCAGCACCACCGGCGCGCGGTAGTCCTCGATGTGGCGCATCATCAGCCGGAACCACTGACGGAACGTGAAGTCGTCGATATCAAGCACGACGTAGTCGTCGGCGTAGGCCTTGCGGTCGTAACCGGTGTTGTTGTTGACCACCCGCACCAGGTCGGTGATCGCGGTGCCGGCGCGGGTGGTGCCTAGGCGCTCGGCCCACACGCGCTGGTCTTGGCGCCGCTTGCGCCACCCCCAGACGATGGACTGGGCCGTGGCCGGTCCGCACCAGTAGGTCTGGTTCTGCTCCCGGCTCCGCCGACTCGTCAGGATCGAGGCACGTCTGGCGTGCTCGCGGGCCTTCTTCGGGCGCCCCAGCGTCCCGTCTGGCAGCGGGCGGCCCTGGACCTCGGCGCGCAGCAGCCGCACCTTGTCCACGGCCCGGGCCGCCGCCTCCAGCTCCTGGCGGTCGGCTGCGGCGCGCTCCGTCGGTGTCATCCGGCGCCGGCGCTCCAGCAGCCCCGCGGCGTCCAGGTCGCCGGTCCGCTCGACCTTGTCTCCTGCGGCCCGGCGCCCGTGCTGACCCGCGTCCTGGCCGGCCTCCGCGAGCCGGACGCCCACCTCGGCCTCCGACGCCGTCGTCCAGCCCAGGCCCAGGCAGTAGCGCTCCCTGGCGAACACGGCGCAGCGGGCGGCCTCCGCCACTGCCCGGCGGCCGGTGAGAGCGCCGGTCTCGACGACACGGTCGATCTCGGCCCGCATCGCAGGCGTGATTCGACCGTGGGTGCGCCAGTCCACCTCGGCGCTCGTGTGCGCCGCTGCCGCCGCGGGAGCGGCAGCGGCGGGGGAGGGCTCGGCGTCGCGCGGTACGAACGGTGCGACCGCGAGCAGTAGGGCCAGGGCGCAGAGCGCCAGCTGCCAGCGTCGGGAGTGAATGGGGGAGCGAGCCACGAGAGCGCCTTCGGGTGGGGGAGTCGACCGTGAACGGGTCGATGTCGCCCCACTGTTCCCGACTGTCACTTCAGTCGCAAGGGCCACAGGGAGGCAGGTGTGCCTGTGCGCAGTTGGGGGACCGCAGCAGGCCGGGCTGGCCGAGAGGAGGGCCGGCAGAAGGGTCGAGGTGTGCCCACAGGAGGGCCGGGATGGAAGTGCGTGGAGCGGACGACGAGACTCGAACTCGCGACATCGACCTTGGGAAGGTCGCGCTCTACCAACTGAGCTACGTCCGCATGCCGTCCCGGATCTCTCCGGCCGACGACGGTGGATGCTACCCGATCCGCTCCAAGGTGGGGTGCTTGGGCGTCAGGCCGTCGCCCGAGGACCGGCCGGTGACCCGCCGGTGCACCCACGGCCCGAGGAACTCCCGCGTCCAGCGGACGTTCTCCCGCAGCTGCTCGCGGCGGCGCAGCTCGGCCAGTGGCTCCACCGGGAGCCGCTCCAAGGGGTGCGGGACGCCGAGGGTGTCCAGCACCTGGATCGCCATGTACTGGTGCCCCGCGGAGTTGAGGTGCATCCGGTCGGGATCCATGTGGCTGGGCAGGTCCGGGGTGCGCATCCGCCACATGTCGACGATGGTGGCGTCGTGCTTCTCCGCGATCTCGCGCACCCACTCGTTGAAGATCGCCATCCGGCCTCGCACGGCGGCGTAGATGCCGGAGGAGCCGGGGTCCACGATGGTGAACATCACGACCTTGGCGCCCGTCGCGGTGAGGCGCCCGATCGCCTCGTCGTACGCCGTGGCCAGGCCGTCCAGGTCCACCCGGGGGCGCAGCACGTCGTTGCCTCCGCCGTGGATCGTCACCAGGTCCGGCTTCAGGGCGATGGCCGGCTCGACCTGCTCGGCGATGATGGCCGGGAGCTTGCGCCCGCGGATCGCGAGGTTGGCGTAGCCGAAGTCGTCGGTCTCGCGGGCCAGGTGCTCCGCGACGCGGTCGGCCCAGCCGCGCAGTCCGTTGGGCCGGGCCGGATCGGGGTCGCCGACTCCCTCGGTGAAGGAGTCGCCCAGGGCCACGTAGCGGTGAAAGCTCATGGGGCAGATTCTCCCGGCCCCCTCAAGTCCCGTCGAAGGTAGGGTGCCTGCGTGCTGCTCTCCGACCGTGACATCGCCGCCGAGATCGACTCCGGACGGATCGCTCTCGACCCCTGGGAGCCGTCGATGCTCCAGCCCTCCAGCGTGGACATCCGGCTGGACCGCTACTTCCGCGTCTTCGAGAACCACCGCTACCCGCACATCGACCCGGCCGCGGACCAGTCCGACCTGACGCGCGTGGTGGAGCCGGAGGGTGACGAGGCCTTCATCCTGCACCCGGGCGAGTTCGTGCTGGGCTCGACGTACGAGGTCTGCTCGCTGCCCGACGACATCGCCGCCCGGGTGGAGGGCAAGTCCTCCCTGGGCCGCCTCGGACTGCTCACCCACGCCACGGCCGGCTTCGTGGACCCGGGGTTCTCCGGGCACGTCACCCTCGAGCTCGCCAACGTCGCGACCCTGCCGATCAAGCTCTACCCGGGGATGAAGATCGGCCAGCTCTGCTTCTTCCGGCTCTCCTCGCCCGCGGAGCACCCCTACGGCTCCGCCAAGTACGGCTCGCGCTACCAGGGCCAGCGCGGCCCGACCCCGTCGAAGTCCTACGCGAACTTCCACCGCACCCAGATCTGACGGGCGCCGCCGCGGCGTACCCACCGGTGCAGCCGCACGGGTCAGCCAGACGCCCGGGGGACGAGTTCGGCTACTCATCCCGCAAGACCGGGTAGCGGAGCGTTGGGGATGGAGGCTAGCCTTCGTTAAGTAAGGCTTCCCTAACACTGAGGATCTCCATGCGTCGCACCACGATCACGGCCGCCGCGGCCGGTCTCACGCTGCTGCTCTCCGCCTGCTCCACCGGCTCCACCGACAACGCCGAGGACGAGGCTGCCCCCGTCGAGCCGTCGACGTCGGTGGACGCCGACGCCTTCCCGGTCACCGTCGAGCACGCGTTCGGGGAGACCGAGATCGAGGCCGAGCCCACCCGCGTGGTGACTATGGGCTGGTCCGACCACGACGTCGTGCTCTCCCTCGGTGTCGTGCCGGTGGGCGCGACCGAGATCTCCTGGGGCGGCAACGACCAGGGCTCGACCCCCTGGTTCGACGACGCGCTCGCCGAGCTGGACGGCGAGCAGCCGGCCCGCCTCTCCGACGTCGACGGCGCCCCCGTCGACGAGATCGCCGGGCTCGAGCCCGACCTGATCCTGGCCACCGGCTCCGGCATCACCGAGGCGGAGTACAAGAAGCTCTCCAAGGTCGCCGACGTGGTCGCCTACCCCGACGCCCCCTGGGCCACCAGCTGGCAGGACTCCCTGGAGATGGTCGGCGCCGCCCTGGGCCGCACCGCGCTGGCCGACGAGGTGCGCGCCGACACCGAGGCCTCGATCGCCGAGGCCGCCGAGGCCCACCCCGAGGTGGTCGGCAAGTCGTTCGTCTTCGCCTCGCTCACCACCACGGACATGTCGAAGATCGACTACTACACCCCCGAGGACAACCGTCCCCGGCTGCTCACCGACCTCGGCATGGTCAACGCCCCGGTGATCGAGAAGATCAGCGAGAAGGGCGCCTTCTACGGCACCCTGTCCGCCGAGCGCGCCGCCGACCTGGAGTCCGACGTCTTCATCACCTACGCCGAGTCGGACCAGGACCTGGCCACCTTCACCAAGGACCCGCTGCTGGGCCAGATCCCCGGCCTCAAGTCCGGCCACGTGCTGGCCTCGACCGACCAGACCGACGCGCTGGGTCTCTCCGCACCCTCGCCCCTCTCCATCCCGTACGCCATGGAGAAGTTCGTGCCGCTCGTCGCCGAGGCCGTCCAGGGCTCGTGACGACCATGCTCGCCGTCGCCGCCGAGCCGGACCGGGGCACCACGCCCGATCCGGCTCGGCGGCACTGGCGTGCGCTGGCGCTCGTCCTGCTGCTCGCCGCGGCGGTGGTGACCGCCTCCCTGCTGGTCGGCTCCCGCACCATCAGCCCGGCCGCCCTCTTCGACAGCTCCCACCCGCAGCACCCCATCGCCCTCGCGCGCTTCCCGCGCACCGCCCTGGCGCTGGCCGTCGGCGCCGCGCTGGCCCTGGCCGGTGCCTGCATGCAGGGACTGACCCGCAATCCGCTGGCCGACCCGGGGATCCTCGGCGTCACCGCCGGCGCCTCGTTCGCCATGGTGGTGGCCATCTCGTTCGTGGGCGTCTCCACGCTCACCGGACGCCTCTTCTTCGCGCTGCTGGGGGCCGCGCTGGCCGCAGTGCTGGTGCACGCGCTGGCCGGGCTGGGCCGCGACGGCGCCACCCCGGTCAAGCTGGCGATCGCCGGTGCCGCCCTGACCGCCGCCCTCACCAGCTGGACCTCGGGCATCCTGCTCTCGGACCGTCGCACCATGGAGGTCTTCCGCTTCTGGCAGGTCGGCACCGTCGGCGGCCGCGGCTGGGACGTGCTGGCCGCCGGCGCCCCGTTCCTGGTCCTCGGCGTGCTGCTGGCGGCGTACGGCGCCCGGGTGCTGGACCTGCTCGCGCTGGGTGACGACCTGGCGCGCGGCCTGGGCCGCCGGGTCTGGCTGGACCGCGCGGTGGTCGGCCTGGCCATCGTGCTGCTCGCCGGCGCCGCCACCGCGCTGGCCGGACCCATCGCCTTCGTCGGTCTCGTGGTCCCGCACGCCGTGCGCGCCCTGGTCGGATCGCACCACACCCGGCTGCTGCCGTGGTCGGCCGTGGGCGGCGCGCTGCTGGTCACCGCCGCCGACACCCTGGGACGGGTGGTCCTGCCGCCCACCGAGGTGCAGGTCGGGATCATGACCGCCGTGGTGGGACTGCCCTTCTTCTTCCACCTGATCCGCCGCGGCCGGGTGAGTGGCCTGTGACCGCCATGCTGGCGCGCCCGAGGGCCGGGACGGTCCGCCCGACCGGGGACCCCGCGCTGGTACGACGGGTGCGGCGCGGCACCCGCCGCCGTACCCGGCTGGTGGTGGGCGGGCTCGCCGTCGCCCTGCTGCTGGCCCTCGGGGCCCGGGTGCTGCTCGGCGACTACACCGTGACCATCCCCGACTTCCTGCGCATCCTGGGCGGGGAGGACATCCCCGGCGCCAGCTTCATCGTGATGGAGTCCAAGCTGCCCCGGGCGCTGCTCGGGGCGATGGTGGGCGCCGCGTTCGGACTCGGCGGCGCCATCTTCCAGGCGACCCTGCGCAACCCGCTGGCCAGCCCGGACATCCTCGGCATCAGCGTCGGCGCGAGCGCCGCGGCCCTGGTCGCGATCATCGAGCTGGACCTGGCGGGCCTGGCGGTCTCGGGGTTCGCCGTGGCGGGAGCCATCAGCGTCGCGCTGGTGATCCGCCTGGTCGCCGGCGACATCGGCGGCAACCGGTTGGTGCTCATCGGCGTCGGCCTGGCCGCCGCGCTCCTGTCCGTCATCCACTACCTGTTCACCCGCGCCGACGTGTACGACGCCCACGTCGCCCTGCGCTGGCTCACCGGCAGCGTCAGCTCCGCCGACTGGCCGACCATCCGGTTGCTCGCCGCGGCCCTCGTGGTCGTCGTACCGGTGGTGGCGTGGCTGGCGCGCAGCCTGCCCGTCACCGAGCTGGGGCCCGACACCGCGACCGCGCTGGGGGTGGACCGCTGGCGCTCCGAGGCGCTGCTGCTGGGTGCCGTGGTGCTGGTCGCCCTCGCCGTGGCCGCCTCGGGACCGGTCGCGTTCGTGGCCTTCCTCGCCGGGCCCATCGCCCGGGTGCTCAACGCCGGGCGCACCTGCCTGACCGGCGCTGCCCTGGTGGGGGCGGTGCTGGTGGTCGGCGGCGACTACGTGGCGGACTACCTGATCGCCGACGTGAACTTCCCCGTCGGCGTCGTCACCGGCGCCTGCGGCGCCCCGTTCCTGCTCTGGCTGATCGCCAGCGGCCGCACCGGAAGGAGAGGCGCATGAGCGCCACCCCGCTGACCGCCCCGTCGACCCGTCTGGCCACCCGCCAGGTCTCCCTGGGGTACGGCGACCGCGTGGTCGTGGACTCCTTGACCGTGCAGATCCCGGACCACGCCGTCACGGTCATCGTGGGTGCCAACGGCTGCGGCAAGTCGACGCTGCTGCGTGGCATGGCACGGCTGCTGCGGCCCTCGGCCGGCACGGTGCTGCTGGACGGCGAGGCGATCCACCGCCGCTCCACCAAGGACGTGGCCCGCAACCTCGGCCTGTTGCCGCAGAACCCGGTCGCGCCCGAGGGCGTCACCGTCGTCGACCTGGTCTCGCGAGGGCGCAACCCGCACCGCGGTGCCCTGCGCCGCTGGTCGACCGCCGACGACGCGGCGGTCGCCGAGGCGCTGGCCCTGACCAGCACCGAGTCGGTGGCCGACCGCCTGGTCGACGAGCTCTCCGGCGGCCAGCGCCAGCGGGTGTGGATCGCGATGGCGCTGGCACAGGGGACCGACCTGCTGCTCCTCGACGAGCCGACGACCTACCTCGACGTGGCGCACCAGGTCGAGATGCTCGACCTGCTCGCCGACCTCAACCAGTCCCGCGGCACCACCATCGTGATGGTCCTGCACGACCTCAACCTCGCCGCCCGCTATGCCCAGCACCTGCTCGCCATGCATGAAGGACACGTCGTGGCCGAGGGGAGCCCCGCCACGGTCGTGACCGAGACGGTCGTCCACGACGTCTTCGGGCTCCGCTGCCGGGTCATCGACGACCCGGTCTCCCACACCCCCTTGGTGGTCCCCCTGGGCCGCCACCACCACTGAACGGACCGCCATGACCGTGACCAGCCCCCAAGCCCTGCCGCTGATCCTCGACGTCGTCGAGGTGGTCGACGTGCACCGCCTCTCCCCGTCGTTCGTGCGCGTCGAGCTGGGGGGCGCCTGCCTGGCCGACTTCGGCACCGGCGGCCCCCTGCTCGACCAGCGCTTCAAGCTGGTCTTCCCGGGCGACTCAGGCGAGCTCCCGGACTTCTCCGGAGCGACGGAGTCCTGGTTCGCCTCGTGGCTGGACATCCCCGCCGAGAAGCGCGGCCACATGCGCACCTACACGGTGCGGGAGGTCCGCGGCAGCGGCCCGGAGACCCGGATCGTGGTCGACATCGTGCTCCACCTCGGTGCCGGGGAGCACGGTCCCGGGGCCGACTGGGCCGCCCAGGCCAAGCCCGGTGACCGTCTGGTGACCCTCGCACCGCGTGCCGGTCAGGCGTTCGGCGGCGTGGAATTCGTGCCGGGCGAGGCCACCGAGCTCCTGCTGGTCGGCGACGAGACCGCCGTCCCCGCCATCGCGGGCATCCTGCGCGACCTGCCGGCCGGGGCCCGCGGGGCGGCGTTCCTGGAAGTGCCCGTGGCGGCGGACTTCCTCGAGGACATCATCGCCCCCAGCGGCATCGAGCTGGTGTGGATCGCGCGGGACCAGGCGCCGCACGGCGAGCAGCTGCAGGCCGCCGTGCTGGCCCACCTGGGGACCGAGGGGCAGTCCGCCGCCTTTCTGGCCGCCGAGCCCGACGAGATCGACCCCGACCTGTGGGAGACGCCGACCTACTCCTCCTCCGGCGAGGCGATCGAGGAGATCGCCGGCGCGGGGGAGGCGCCGGTCCTGCCGCACGCCGGCCTCTACGCCTGGATCGCCGGCGAGTCCGGCATGGTCACCGGGCTGCGCCGGGCGCTGGTGCGAGGGCTGGAGATCGACCGCCGCCAGGTGGCGTTCATGGGCTACTGGCGTCGCGGCGTCGCGATGCGGTCCTGATGCGTTGGGTCCTGATGCGGTGGGTCCTCAGGCGCAGCTGACGCAGGTCCGCGCGGTGGGGCGCGCCTCCAGCCGGGCGTCCGGCACCCGGGCGCCGCACACCTCGCAGACGCCGTACGTGCCGGCGGCCAGGCGCTCCTCGGCGGCCTGGATCTCGTCCAGCTGGCGCCGCGCCTGCCCGACCAGCGCGTCCACCTGGGAGCGCTCGAAGGCGATGGTGGCGCCCTCCGGGTCGTGCTCGTCGTCGGCGTTGGTGTCGAGCGAGGCCGCGACGATGGAGTCGAAGTCGCCGGTCAGGTCGGCCAGTCGGCGTAGCGTCCGGTCGCGCTCGGCCGCGAGGAGCGCAGTCGCCTGGGTCGGGGTCATGGTGCCTAGTGTCGCTCGACCCGGACCCTCAGTTGTCGATCCCGGCGAACCGGCGAAGCTGGCCGGCGAGCTGCGCGCGGCGTCGTACGGCGGGGGGCCGGGGGCGCTGCTCGGTGCGGGCGCGCGCCTTGTTGCGAGCGACCAGCTCGAGGTCGGTGGGTGAGTCGAACAGCTCGAACCACATGGTGTCCTCCAAGGGTGGCCGATGTGCGGTCGGAAAACTGGGGGCGCTCGATCAGAGCTGGGTGAGCACGACGTCGCCGGAGACGGTCTTGGCGCGGACCTCGACGTGGTCCTGACCGTCGGCCGGTTCGCCCGTCGGCGGCAGGTCGGAGCGGATGGCGCCGGAGAGGGTGGTGATGTCGGTCCACACCGGGGTGCCGCCGGGGATGCCGAGGCGGACGTCGCCGGAGGCGCCGCGCACGCCGACCCGCCCTCGCTGCACCTTCGTCAGGCGTACGTCGCCGCTCCCGGTGGCCATGCTCAGGTCGGCAGCCGCGTCGGTGACGGTGAGGTCCCCGGAACCCGTCTTGACGGCCAGCTCCGCCTCGACGGTCTGGACCGTGACGTCCCCGGATCCGGTGGAGAGGGTGGCCGGGGCAGAGACCAGGCCGAGGACGATGTCGCCGGAGCCGCTCTTGGCTTGGAGCTCGCCCGCGACCACGTCGATCCTGATCTGGCCGGAGCCTGTCTCCAGCAGGGCCTGTCCGGCGAGCCTGCCCACCTCCACCTCCCCGGAGCCGCTCTTCACGGCGAGGGTGGCGAGCGAGCCGGTGACCTTCGTCCGGGCGCTGCCGGTGCGCAGCACCGCGTCGCTCCCGGTAGGCAGCACCACGGTGACGTGGAGCGACTGCTCGTCGGCGGATTCGAAGCCGAAGCGCGGACGTGGGGCGAGCACCGAGATCTGGTCGCCGTGCTGGGTCACCTCCACCAGGTCGGAGTGGGGACCCTCGACGTCCACCCTGGTCTCGCCCTGGGCGCGGGCCTCGTCGGTGGCGTCGATCGTGAGGGTGCCGCGGCCGACCTCAGCGCGGAGCTGGATGGGGTTGGGGGTGTGGAAGCGGTGGTTCATGGCGTCTCCAGGGTGTGCTCGTCCGCGGCGTCGGCGTGGCCGGCTCCGGAGGGGTGGGTGCTGTCGGTGGGGGCTGAGTGGCCCCGGAGTGCAGTTGGTCAGATCCAGCCGGTCATGTGCTTGGTGCCACGGCCGGAGCGGCCCGGGCGACCGAATGGGTCGGCACCCCCGAGGAACGGGATGCTCGACAGGTCGAGGTCGATGTTGATGGCGTTGTCGTTGGTCGCGTGGCGGACCACGTTGACCAGCCAGGTGTTGAGGCTGTGCCCGGACTGTGCCGCCTGCTCCTCCGCCTTCGCCTTGACCGACTCCGGCAGTCGGAGAGTGACCCGGGCCAGGCCCTCGTCGGGGTCCTCGGGGCCGGGCGGCAGCGGGGCAGGAGTGGGGGCCGCCACGACTCCTGCCGGCGGGGCCTGCTCGACGACGAAGTCCAGCTCGCGCCCGTTGAGCCTGACGTCGACACTGCCGTTGGGCATCTCGGTGGTGATCTCGGCGGCAGCCTGGCTGATCGCCTCCATCAGCGCTAGTCGGGCGGCAGGGTCGAGGGCGTAGGCGAGCCGCTCTGC
Source organism: Nocardioides sp. 616 (assembly GCF_002930065.1). Lineage (NCBI taxonomy): Bacteria > Bacillati > Actinomycetota > Actinomycetes > Propionibacteriales > Nocardioidaceae > Nocardioides > Nocardioides sp. 616. The sequence goes on from NZ_POAG01000018.1 coordinate 50,202, forward strand.
GGCGGCCTGGAGCTCCTCGCCGCCGGCCTGTGCCGCGGCCGTCAGGTCCCGGCGCAGGTGGTCGACGTACGGCGTGATGTCCATGCGCACCACTATGACGTCATAGTGACGTCATAGTCAATGGATGTGGCGTCGTGGTGATGTCAGTGCATGCGCCCTGGCCGACACCCCGTCCCGGACGCAGAACAGCCGCAACTGCGCAGGTGCGCGGTTGCGGCTGTTCGGTGAAGCGGGGATCAGAGGTCGAAGAGCGAACCCGATCCGTGGATGTCGACATCGGTCTTCGGCTGGTGCGCCTCTCCGTTGGATGCGGGGGGCGTGCTCGCGGCGGGAGCTGCGGGCTTCTCCTCGGCGGGCTCCTCGGCAGGCTCCTTGGCGGGAGCCTCGGTGGTCTCCTCCGTCGGTGATGCGTCGGACCCTGCCTCAGCGGCTTCTACGGCGCCTGAGTCCACCGTGTCCGAGTCCGCAGCGGCCTGGGTCGCAGCGGCGCTCAACGCAGCCCCGTCGGGCGCGGCCGGGGCCACGCGGTCCCCGGCGGGGGACTCGGTCGAGGTTGATGCCTCGGCGACCGGCTCGGTTGCCGCCTCGGCAGGCGCCTCGGTGGCTGCCGAAGCAGTTGCCGGGGCAGGCTCCGGAGCGACGATGTCGAAGAGCGAGCCACCGTCCGGGATCGACTGGGCAGGTGCCGCAGCCGGGGCAGCGGCAGCCGGCGGGGCCGGCGTCTCTGCCTGCGGCTCACCTGCCTGCGGCTCGGACGCCGTCTCCGTCTCGGCAGCCTCGGGCGCGACCTCGACCTCAGGCTCGGTCTCCGGCTCCGTCTCGGCGGCCTCCGGGGCAGCCTCGACCTTCTGCTCGGCGACGGGTGCGGGCTCCGGGGTGGCGATGTCGAACAGCGAACCGCTGCCGATCTCGCTGGCCGGGGCGGCCGGGGCCGGCTCCGCCTGAGCCGCCGGAGCGGAGTCGGCCGCAGCCGGCTCTGCCTCGGCCGTCTCCTCCGGCTCCGGCTCGGCCGCCGGAGCAGCCGGCTCGGTCGCCGCCGCCGGAGCAGGCGCGGCGGGAGCACTCAGGTCGAACAGCGATCCACCCGATCCCAGGTCCGCAGCAGGCTCCGCCTTGGGGGCCTCCGCCTTGACCTCCGTCTTGGGGGCCTCCGCCTTGGGGGCCTCCGCCTTGGCCTCGGGTGCCGGGGTGTCGAAGAGCGACCCGCTCGTCTCCTGCTTGGCCGCGGGAGCCGGGGCCTCGGGGGCGGGGGTGTCGAACAGCGACCCGCTCGTCTCCTGCTTGGCCGCGGGAGCCGGTGCCGGGGTGTCGAAGAGCGACCCGCCCGTCTCCTGCTTGGCTGCGGGAGCCGGGACCTCGGCAGCGGGAGTGTCGAAGAGCGACGACCCGCCGCTGGCCTTGGCGTTCGGACCTACGTCGGCGGTCTCGGTGACGGTGTCCTCGGTCTGGGTGACGTCCCCGACCTCGGGCTCGTCCTTGACCGCCTCGTCGCCGGCGGCGACCGTGGCCGCGGTGGCGCCGGCTGCGGCTGCCTTCTTGGCGGATCCGGGGGCCGCCTTGGTGGCCGACTCGCCCTTGACCGAGGCGAGCAGCATCTGCGCGACGTCGAGGACCTCGACCTCCTCGCGGGCGTTGCCCTTGGCCTGCTCGGAGGTGAGCCCGTCGGCCAGCATCACCCGGCAGAAGGGGCAGCCCACGGCGATCTGGTCGGCGCCGGTGCCCACGGCCTCCTGGGTGCGGTTGACGTTGATCCGCTCCCCGATGTTCTCCTCCATCCACATGCGGGCACCGCCGGCGCCACAGCAGAAGGACCGCTCGGAGTTGCGCTCCATCTCGACGACCTCGGCGCCGGGCAGGATCTGCAGCAGCTCGCGCGGGGGCGTGTAGACCTCGTTGTGCCGACCCAGGTAGCAGGGGTCGTGGTAGGTGATCGAGCGCTTCGCGGCGCCGGCGCCCTCCTTGACCGGGGTCAGCTTGCCCTCGCGGACGAGCCGGTTGAGCAGCTGCGTGTGGTGCACGACCTCGAGCTCGATGCCGAAGTCCTTGTACTCGTTCTTGAGGGTGTTGAAGCAGTGGGCGCAGGTCGAGACGACCTTCTTGACCTTGTACTCCTTGAAGGTCTCCACGTTCTGCATGGCCAGGCCCTGGAAGACGAACTCGTTGCCGGCGCGGCGGGCAGGGTCTCCGGTGCAGGTCTCGCCGTTGCCGAGCACGCCGAAGCTGATGCCGGCGATGTCGAGCAGCTCAGCGACCGCGCGGGTGGTCTTCTTGGCGCGGTCCTCGTAGGCGCCTGCGCAGCCGACCCAGAACAGCCAGTCCACCTCGTCGAGGGACTCGATGGTCTCGCCGACGACGGGCACCTCGAAGGGCAGGTCCTTGGCCCAGTCCATCCGCGCGTTCGGCGACATGTTCCAGGGGTTGCCCTTGTTCTCCAGACCCTTGAAGAGCTGGTTGAGCTCGGCGGGGAAGTTCGCCTCCACCAGCACCTGGTAGCGGCGCATGTCCATGATGTGGTCGACGTGCTCGATGTCGACGGGGCACTGCTGGACGCAGGCGCCGCACGAGGTGCAGTTCCACAGCACCTCCGGGTCGATGACCGCGGAGCCGTCCTCGGGCATGTAGAACCAGCCCTCGCCGGTGTCGCCGACCATCGGGCGGTTGACCTCGCGGGCGAGGTCCTCGTCGTTCTCCAGCAGAGCGGTGGCGGCCTCGCTGCCCTCGCCTCCGGCCTGGACGTACGGCGCCTTCGCGTAGGCGTGGTCGCGCATCGCGGTGATGAAGAGCTTGGGGGAGAGGGGCTTCTCGGTGTTCCACGCGGGGCACTGCGACTGGCAGCGGCCGCACTCGGTGCAGGTGGTGAAGTCGAGGATGCCCTTCCAGGAGAAGTCCTCGATCTTGCCCACGCCCAGCACCGAGTCCTCGTCAAGGTCGTCGATGTCGTCGAGGGTGATGGCCTTGCCCTCGGAGGTGAGCGGCTTCATCGCGCCCAGCGCCGTACGGCCGGAGGGCTCACGCTTGAAGAAGATGTTGAAGAACGCGGTGAAGCGGTGCCAGGCGACGCCCATCGTGAGGTTCAGCGAGATCGTGATCATCCAGGTGAAGGAGATGACGATCTTCAGCATCGCGACGAAGTAGATGAGGTTCTCGATGGTGCCGACGGACAGGCCGCTGAACAGCTCGCCCAGCCAGAACGTGAAGGGGAAGTGCAGGGCGCTGGCGTTGTCGGCGTACTCGTGGCCGTCCAGGTCCAGGAGGGCGTACTCGAGGCCGCGCAGCGTGAGGATGCACAGGCCGACGCCGAGGATGACGCTCTCGACGAAGTAGGCCTGCCACATGGTGGAGCCGAAGAAGCGGCCCTTGGCGCCGCGGGTGCGCTCCTTGGGGCGGGTGGCGCGGTAGATGATGAAGGCCACGATCGCCACCACCATGACCACGGTGAACAGCTCCGAGATCCACTCCCAGAGGAAGAAGTGGCCGATGAGCGGCAGCGCGAAGTGGGGGTCGAAGAGCTGGCCGAACGCGGTGAGCAGGGTGAAGAAGAGCAGGCCGAAGCCGACGAAGACGAACCAGTGGCCCGCACCCATCCAGGTCCACTGGAGCATGCGGGTGTGCCCCAGCGTCTCCTTGGCCAGGGTCAGGCCGCGACCCACCGGGTTGTCGGTCCGTCCGAGCGTCGGCTGGCCCATCCGGACGACCGCGAGGATGCCGCGGATGGCCCGGACGAACAAGGCGATGCCCACCGCCGCGATGGCGAGGGAGACGATGATCGCGATGGTCTGCATGAGACTTTGCTCCTCGTGGCTGTGAAGGACGTCGCCGTGCTGTACGACGTGACGCCAGGGTGAGCCTATGCGAGGGGTTTGCCTACATCCGCTCCATCCCGTACGGAGCAGCGTACCCGGCGGTAACTTCCGGTTCAGCGGGCCAGTGGTCCACCTGCTGAGAAGAGGTTAGGCATACCTAATTAGTGGCTGCTACCGTCACCGCGTGGCCAAGACCAAGGACCAGGCCCGCAAGCTCCCCAAGCGGGAGTGCTGCGAGTCCAAGACGAAGTGCGGCAGGTGCCCCCTGCGGATGCTGAAGGAAGGCACCCTGCCCGAGGGGTATACGGTCAAGAAGCGCAAGCTCGTCCGGGTCGACGGCAAGAAGGTCACCAAGAAGCGGCTCTCCGAGGTCGCCTGAGTCGCGGCTGCGTCCCATGCCAGCCGACGTACCAGGAGCCCACTGATGCCCGCCGCCCGCTTCGCCGATCAGCTCAACGTCCAGATCGGCAACGAGCTCGCCGCGCACAACCAGTACCTGGCGTGCGCCGTGTACTACGACGCCCAGACGATGCCGCGGATGGCCGCCTTCTTCTACGCCCAGGCGCTCGAGGAGCGCGAGCACGCGCTGATGATGGTGCAGTACCTGCTCGACACCGACGCCGAGGTGACGGTCCCCGGTGTCGGGGCCCCGGTCTCGGCGTTCGACGACGTGGTCGCGCCGGTCGCCCTGGCCCTGGCCCAGGAGAAGCGCGTCACCGAGCAGATCAACGGCCTGCTGCGGATCGCCCGCGAGGAGTTCGACTTCGCCTCCGAGCAGTTCATGCAGTGGTTCATCAAGGAGCAGGTCGAGGAGGTCGCCACGATGACCGACCTGCTGGCCGTGGTCACCCGCAACGTCGACGACATCGAGGACATCGAGGAGTACGTCGCGCGCGAGCAGGCCGCGGGCGGCGCCGACCCGACCGCGCCCCGGGTCGCCGGCGCCTGACTCAGCCCGTGCGGTCGATCCGCACGAAGACGTCGTCGAGGCGGCCGTGGAGCTGGTCGTTGTCGATGCTGGTGACGTCCTTGCCCCCGAGCCGCACCGGCGCCGCGCTGCTCAGATTGCCCGTCGGTGTCGCGCTGCTGGCCACCACGCTCCCGTCGACCACCAGCACCACCCCTGACGGCGTACGACGGCAGGTCAGCCGGTGCCACGCGCGATCGGCGATGCTCGCGGTGGAGCCGAGGAGCACCCGGCCGGACGACCCCGAAACCACGCAGCTGGGCACTCCCTGGTCGACCTGCAGCTTGTACTGGCCGCCGGGCTCGTCGTGGTAGCCCTTCTGCATCACGTTCATGGAGTGCGTGGCCTGCCCAGGCCCGATCCGCACGGAGGCGCCGAAGGCGAAGGTGTCGCTGCGCGGGTCCAGCGAGCTGCGGTCGCCCACCTCCAGGACGGCCCGCCCGCAGCCCGCGCACGGGAACTCCACACCTCGGCCCCGGGCCCCCGGTCGGCGCCGGAGCTGCCCCACGCCGTCGGTGACCACCTGTGCGCTCGCCCGGGCCGGGCTCCCGGTCACCGAGGTGCCCGGGGTCAGCGTCCGTACCTGGTCGAAGTCCAGACGCAGCCGGGTCTGGCCGGCGGGTGCCGCCGCGGCGGGCAGGGCGGTGAGCGCCAGCAACGCCGCCGCGACGACCTGGACGCTCACCCGTGACCTCATGGCGCACACCCTAGGGTTCGTGGGCATGGCGATCATCCACGAGGCGAACCTGACCCCGACCAAGCCCGAGCTCCTCGAGACCTGGCTGGACCGGCAGCCGTGGGGCGGCTCCGGACCGGTGGACCTGGTGGGCGGCTACCGCTTCGACGACCCGGCCGGCGAGGTCGGCGTCGAGGGGCTCGTGGTACGCCGGGGCGAGCGCACGCTGCACGTCCCGCTCACCTACCGCGGGGCGCCCCTGGCCGGCGCCGAGGAGCACCTGGTCTGCACCATGCAGCACTCCGCCCTGGGGCAGCGCTGGGTCTACGAGGCCGGCCACGACCCGGTGGGCGTGGACTGCTTCGTGCGGGCGCTGCGCGGCGAGCAGCAGCAGGCCGTCGTCGAGGTGTGGCACGGGGAGACCTTCGCCGGGACCCGTGAGCCAGCCGTGCGGGTGGTGCGCGAGGGTCCGGTGCCGGTCCAGGGCGGCAGCCTCGTGCTGGTCGGCGACCTGGACCCGGCAGGCCTGGGGGAGGCCCCTCAGGGCGAGGTGCGCCTGGTGGCCTCCTGGGACGGGGGCACCGCGGTGGTGGCCGCCCTGGCGGTGCCGACGCGCTGAAGGCCGGCCCCGTCAGCGCGGGGCGGTCAGGCGGCCGGGCGGGAGGCCTGCATGATGCGCGCCCCCGGCTCGGTGGCCATCGTGATCTTGGTGACCAGCTCGATGTTGCTGGTGTAGAACTCGATGGTGTCGCGGCCGCCGGGGCGGACGGTGGTCCGGATGGGCTCCGTGATCTGGACGCCGGAGCCGGCGCGCAGCGCGGCGGTCACGAAGACCCCGCGGCCGCTGGGAGTGTGGATGATGACGTCGTGCACCGAGTTCATGGGCGAACGGTGTCACGAGGCCCCATCGGCCCTGGTCGCCGGGGCCGTACCTGCGGGTAGCTCCAGGGCTGTCGGGAGCAGGTCCTAGAGTGCGGAGTGTGATCACGCGATGAGCAAGATGGACAACCTGCGCGCCATGCGCGAAGCCCGGTACGCCGAGAGCCAGGCGCGCACCAAGCAGGCCGGGACGACGCCGCGCGCGACCAAGTCGGCGGCGGCGGCTGAGAAGCCTGCTGCGCGCAAGGCGGCGGCGCCGCAGGCCGCCCCCGCAGCCGAGGCGCCGGGGGCTGCCGAGGAGCTGTGCGGCCACCGCAACATGAGCGGCCGCAGCTGCACCCGGGAGAAGGGCCACGCCGCCAAGAGCCACCGCTACTCGTAGACGCACCACAGGGATGCCGGAGCGATCCGGCATCCCTGCGGTTACTGACGAGCTGACTGGGCTCAGGCGTACTGGATGAGCTTGGTCTCGAGGAACGCGCTCAGACCCTCGACGTTGCCCTCCCGGCCGAGGCCGGACTGCTTGTAGCCGCCGAAGGGCTGCACCACGCACATGCCCCAGGTGTTGATCGAGATCTGACCGGTGCGCACCTGGCGGGCGATGCGCTCGGCGAGCTCGACGTCCTCGGCGTACACCGCGCCCGAGAGGCCGTAGTCGGAGTCGTTGGCGATCTGGATCGCCTCCTCCACGGTGTCGAACGGGATCACGCAGACCACCGGACCGAAGATCTCCTCCTGGGCGATGCGCATGTCGTTGCGCACGTCGGCGAAGATCGTGGGCTTGACGTACCAGCCGGAGTCCAGGTCCGAGGGCCGGTCGCCGCCGGTGACCAGGCGGGCGCCCTCCTCGACGCCGATCTGGATGTAGCCCTCGACCCGCTCGCGCTGACGCTCGGCGGCCAGCGGCCCGATGACGGTGTCGCCCTCGCGGGGGTCGCCGACCTTGAGGCCCTCGAAGATGCCCTTGAGCGCCTCGACCACCTCGTCCTGGCGGTGCCGGGGCACCACGATCCGGGTGATGGCCGCGCAGACCTGGCCTGAGCTGCCGATGCCGGCGAAGGCCAGCGTCGGCAGGACCTGGTCGAGCGGGATGTCGTCGGCGATGATCCCGGCCGACTTGCCCCCGAGCTCGAGGGTGACCCGAGCGATTCGCTCGCCCGCCAGGCTCATGATGCGGCGACCGGCGGCGGTGCTGCCGGTGAAGGAGATCTTGTCCACGTCGCGGTGCTTGACGAGGTACTCACCGACCTCGCGCCCCCCGGGCAGCAGGCTGATGACGCCCTCGGGCAGCCCAGCGGCCTCCAGTGCCTCGGCCAGGATCATCGTGCTGACCGGACCCTCGGGGGCCGGCTTGAGCACCACGGTGCAGCCGGACGCGAGTGCCGGGGCGATTTTGAGCGAGGCCGTGGCGACGGGCCCGTTCCACGGGATGATCACCGCGACCACGCCGATGGGCTCGCGCACCACCTTGCCGTGGCCGTCGGCCCAGGTGCGCTCCTCCTCGAACTCGAACCGCTCGTGCAGCGTGGCGGCGTCGCCCCACATCTTGATCGCGTTGTCGTGGAAGGCCTCGCTGACCGCGGCCGGGGCACCGATCTCGGCGGTGAACGCCTCGATCATCTCGGGGAGTCGGGCCTCCACCTCCTTGCCGACGCGGGTCAGCACCTCGGCCCGCTCGGCGGGCGACATCCGGGGCCACGGGCCCTCGTCGAACGCCTTGCGAGCCGCGGCCACGGCGCGGTCCATGTCTGCCTCGGCGGCTGCGGGGACGGTCGCGATCACCTGCTCGGTGATGGGCGAGACGACCTCGATCTTCGCCTCGGTGCTGGGCTCGACCCAGTGCCCGCCGATGAAGAGCTTGTCGAAGCTCCGGATGTTTGTCTCAGTCATGGACTTCTTCCTCGATCTCTGGTGTCTCGGGCGGCACGACCGTGCCGCCCATGGCCTCGACCAGCCGGATGGGGTCGAAGAACTCGGTGAGCTCCGCGATCTGCCCTTCCGCCACGGTCACCTTGGTGATGTAGGTGTTGCGGTACGACGTCCCCGTGGCGCGCATCGACGCGTCCGAGGTGTACTCCGCGACGTACTCGCCAGGCGTCTCGGTGGCCTGGATCCGGTAGTCGGAGAAGTTGAGCGCCCCGATCATCTGGGGCAGCGCCTCGTAGTAGTCGCCGATCGCCGGCCGCCCCGCCACCTCCTGGGGGATGCCCAGGGGTGCGTAGGGCAGCAGCACCCGGCCGTCCTCGTGGAACAGCGGAGCGACGTCGGCGACCCGGAGCGAGCCGACGGCGTCGAGGTAGGCCTCGATCACCTGCTTGTCGCCCAGGTGGCGGTCGATCGTCGTCATACCTCGAACCCCTCCATCTCCGGGGTCGTGAGCGGGCTGATCACCCGGCTGGCGATCCGCCATCCCTGGGGAGTGCGGACATAGGTGTCCTCGTTGAGCGCGATCGCCTTGAACGTCGCCCCGGTCCGCGTCTCGCCCTCGGAGAAGACGTAGTTGGTGCCGCGGGCATGGTCGGCGTCGTCGAAGGCGACGATGTGGTTGGTGAGGATGTGGAACTGGCGCGCGATCGCCTTCGCGTCGTTCTCGAAGAAGGCCCTGATCTGCTCGTGACCCTCGTAGCGCTCCAGTCCCACCGCCGTGGCGTCCCACACCGCGTCGGCTGCGAACGCCGACAGGGCGAGCTCGGGCTCGAAGCGGTCCAGCCCCAGCGCGTAGGTGTGGGTCGCCCGCACGATGTCGAGCTCGTCCTGCGTCGTCGTGGTCATCGGTTGGCCGATCAGTCCTCGTAGACGATGACGCCGCGGACGTTCTTGCCCTCGCGCATGTCCTGGAAGGCGGTGTTGATGTCCTCGAGCTTGTACTCCTTGGTGATCAGCTCGTCGAGCTTGTGCTCGCCCCGGCGGTAGAGGTCGGCGATCAGCGGGATGTCGATCTGGGCGTTGGTGGTGCCGTAGAGCGTGCCCTGGATCCGCTTGCCGGACATGGCGAAGGTGTAGAGGTCCAGCTGGATGTCGCGCTGGGTGACCGGGGCGGCGGAGGTCACCACGATGGTGCCGCCGCGCTTGGTCATCTCCTGGGCGGGCTGGAGGATCTCCGGGGTCAGCACGCCGACGGTGATGATGACGACGTCGGCGCCCTGGCCGTTGGTCATGCCCGCGACCAGCTCGGCCGCCTCGGCGAAGTCGGCTGCGCTGTGGGTGGCCCCGAGCTGCTTGGCCAGGTCGCGCTTGAACTCCACCGGCTCGACCGCGATCAGGTTCTTCGCACCCTTCTGCCGGGCGCCCTGCACGGCGTTCATCCCGACGCCGCCGGTGCCGATCACGACCACGGTGTCGCCGAGCTCCATGCCGGCCGCCCGGACCGAGGAGCCCCAGCCGGTGGGCACGCCGCAACCGATCAGGGCCGCGGACTTGAGCGGGATGTCCTTGTCGATCTTGACCAGCGCGTTGGTCGGGACCGTCACGTAGGGGGCGAAGGTGCCCAGGTAGGACATCGCGCCGATGCCCTTGCCGCGGGCGTGGATGCGGTGCGTGCCGTCGGGCGAGGTGCCGGCCAGGACGCCCGCGCCCAGGTCGCACATGTTGGCCCGGCCGCTCACGCACATGGGGCACTTGCCGCAGCTGGGCAGGAACGAGAGCACCACGTGGTCGCCGACCTCGATGCCCTCCACGCCCTCGCCGACCTCGGTCACCACGCCGGCACCCTCGTGGCCGCCGAGCACCGGGGCCCAGTCGAGCGGGATGTCGCCGGTGTCCAGGTGGTCGTCGCTGTGGCAGATGCCGGACGCGGCCAGCTTGACGGTCGCCTCTCCGCGCTTGGGCGGGTCGAGCTCGATCTCCTCGACGGTCCATCCGGACTTGGTGCCGGGCTCCCACAACAGTGCGCCTTGGATCTTCATCTCTGCTCCTCAAGTCATAGTCAATCGCCCGAATTATCCGATTGATGAATATGATCTTGCACACGCGAGGGCCGGAAAGGCAAGGCGACGTCGGGGAGTGCACAGCGTCGGGCGGCCCCACCGGCCGGCGTGGCGGGTGAGGGGGCGCTAGGGCCGCGAGAGTGCGGAGAGCGCCGAGAGTCCCTGCTCCAGCAGTGCGGTGAGGTCGCGCGCGGGGTCGTCGAGCCACAGCTCGTACGCCGTCATCGCCAGGGCCAGGCCCACGTGGCCCAGCAGTCGGGGCTCGAGCGCGTCGGGCTCGAGGTCAAGTCGTGCGGCGGCGTACTCGGCGATCACCCGGCGCCACTCGCCGTACCGCAGGGCGGAGTGCGCCTGCAGTGCGGGCGTCTGGAGGATCAGCCGCATCCGCTCCACGTGTGGCGGCGAGGCGTCGGCGGGGAAGCGGTTGAACTCCACGATGCCCCGGCCCACGGCCTGGTAGACGCTCAGGTCCGCGGGCGTCTCGTCCAGGATCTGGCGGAAGCCGGCCAGGGTGCGGTCGAACTGGCCCCAGGGGATGTCGTTCTTGGAGCGGTAGTAGCGGAACAGGGTGCGGCGCCCCACCCCGACGGCGCCGGCGATCGCCTCCAGGGTGGTGGCCTCGAAGCCGCGCTCGCGGAAGAGCGCGAAGGCCGCCTGCTCGATGGCAGCGTGGCTGGTCACCTCGGGGCGACCCGCCGACGTTCTCCTGGACACGAGTGCAATGTAGGCCCTTGCATTACTGCCACGAGTGCACTTATTGTGAGGCTCACGTCACACCCCCCTTCGGAAGGACCTGTCATGACCCCCGAGAACGCCACCATCGCAGAGCAGACGGCCCCGCAGTCGGCAGAGCAGCTCACCGCCGAGAGCCTGATCGAAGAGGTCTCCATCGACGGCATGTGCGGCGTGTACTGATGCTCGACGAGGCCTGGACCCTGTCACCGTCGGTGGCGCTGCGCCCCGAGCCCTTCGGTGCGCTGGCCTACCACTTCGGCAACCGCAAGCTCACGTTCCTCAAGCGGCCCGAGCTGGTGGCAGTGGTCCGGGCACTCGGTGAGCAGCCCGACGTCCGCTCGGCGCTGGTCGCCGCCGGCGTCCCCGAGACCCAGCACCTGGCGTACGCCGACGCACTCGCCGGCCTCGCCCGCACCGACATGATCCGCCCCCGCGAAGGAGTGGCCGCGTGACCATCGCGCCCGAACGTCCCATCACCGGTTCGCTCGTCGAGCAGTTCGAGCTCGGCCTCGACGCCCCGATCTGCCTGACCTGGGAGCTCACCTACGCCTGCAACCTGGAGTGCGCCCACTGCCTGTCCAGCAGCGGCCGTCGCGACCCTCGTGAGCTCACCACCGAGCAGTGCGAGGCGGTCATCGACGAGCTGCAGCGGATGCAGGTCTTCTACGTCAACATCGGCGGCGGGGAGCCCACGATCCGCCCCGACTTCTGGCACCTGCTCGAGTACGCCGTGAACCACCAGGTGGGAGTGAAGTTCTCCACCAACGGCGTCCGGCTCACCCCCGAGCGCGCTGCGTTCCTGACCAGCCCGGCCTGCGCGGGCTACGTCGACGTGCAGATCTCCCTGGACGGCGCGACCGCCGAGGTCAACGACTACGTCCGCGGCCCCGGCTCCTACGACACCGCCCTCACCGCGTTGGCGAACCTCCAGGACGCCGGCTTCACCGACGCCAAGATCTCGGTCGTCTGCACCCGGCAGAACATCGGCCAGCTGGACGAGTTCAAGGCACTCGCGGACCGGTTCGGTGCCACCCTCCGGCTCACCCGGCTGCGCCCCAGCGGCCGCGGCGCCGACGTCTGGGACGAGCTGCACCCGCTGCCCGAGCAACAGCGCGAGCTCTACGACTGGCTGATGGCCCACGGCGAGGGGGTGCTGACCGGCGACTCGTTCTTCCACCTCGCCGCGTTCGGCGAGCCGCTGCCCGGCCTCAACCTGTGCGGCGCGGGCCGCGTGGTCTGCCTGATCGACCCGATCGGCGACGTCTACGCGTGCCCCTTCGCGATCCACGACAACTTCCTGGCCGGCAACCTGCTGGCCGAGGGCGGCTTCCAGCGGGTCTGGCAGACCTCCGAGCTGTTCACCGAGCTGCGCTCCCCGCAGACCGGCGGGGCCTGCGCCAAGTGCACCTTCTACGACACCTGCCGGGGCGGCTGCATGGCCGCCAAGTTCTTCACCGGCCTGCCGCTCGACGGGCCCGACCCCGAGTGCGTGCAGGGCTACGGCGAGACCGCCCTGGACCAGCTGGCGCAATCTGGCGGACGGGTCATCCCCGCCGCCAGCCAGGACCACTCCAAGGCCAACCCGACCCGCAACCAGCCGGTGATGCTCACGCTCAGCCGCCGTCCCGACCAGCTGACCCTGCCCAGCGCGCCGCCCGTGTCGGCCTGCGCCGAGGACCCGCTGGCCGGCTTCATCCCGCTCACCAAGTAGAGGAAACCCCGATGTCGAAGCCCCAGTGGCTGCAGAACCCCTGGAAGCCGAACCCCTGGTTCGAGTCCGTCGCCGTCGCCCAGGAGCGCGCCCGCAAGCGGCTGCCCGCCCCCGTGTACGGCGCCCTGGTCGCCGGGTCCGAGCGCGGCCAGACGGTCGGCGACAACCAGGCCGCCTTCGCCGAGCTGGGGGTCGCCCCGCACGTCGCCGGCCAGCAGCCGGTGCGCGAGATGGCCACCTCGGTGATGGGGCAGCCGATCTCGCTGCCGGTGCTGATGAGTCCCACCGGCGTCCAGGCGGTGCACCCCGACGGCGAGGTCGCGGTCGCCCGCGCGGCGCACTCGCGCGGCACGGTGGTGGGCCTGTCGAACTTCGCCTCCAAGTCCATCGAGGACGTGGTCGCCACCGGCGCCACCACCTTCTTCCAGATGTACTGGACCGGGGACCGCAACGTGGTGGTGCAGCGGATGCAGCGCGCCCACGCCGCCGGCGCCGTCGGCCTGATCGCCACCCTGGACTGGTCCTTCTCGATGGGTCGCGACTGGGGCAGCCCGGAGATCCCCGAGAAGGTCGACCTGAAGACGATGGTGCGGATGGCGCCCAAGGTCGTCACCAAGCCGCGGTGGCTGTGGGAGTTCGGCCGCACCGGCCAGATCCCCGACCTGACCGCCCCCAACCTGGCTCCGCCCGGCGGCGATGCGCCCACGTTCTTCGGTGCGTACTACGAGTGGATGACCACCCCGCCGCCGTCCTGGGAGGACGTGGCCTGGATGCGCGAGCAGTGGTCGCAGATCAGCGGCGGCAAGCCGTTCATGCTCAAGGGCGTCTGCCGGATCGACGACGCGCTGCGGGCCCGGGACGCCGGCGCCGCCGCCATCTCGGTCTCCAACCACGGCGGCAACAACCTCGACGGCACCCCCGCCGCGATCCGCATGGTGAAGCCGATCGCGGACGCTGTGGGACACGACCTCGAGGTCGTGATGGACGGCGGCATCCGGCGCGGGTCGGACGTCGTCAAGGCGGTCGCCCTGGGTGCTCGCGCGGTGATGATCGGTCGCGCCTACCTGTGGGGCCTCGCGGCCAACGGCGAGACCGGCGTGGGCAACGTGCTCGACGTGCTGCGCTCGGGGATCGACTCGGCCCTGCTCGGGCTGGGGGTCTCCTCGATCGACGAGCTCACCCCCGAGCACCTGCTGGTGCCTGACGGCTTCCACCGCGCGCTCGGCGCGACCAGTCCGGCCGGCGCGCACGTGGCCACCGGCACCCGGGGCTGAGGATGCCCCGGCCCGGGCCGCCCTCGGGACCGGTGCCCGGGTTGCTGGCCGAAGCGACGTCCCGCGAGTCGGCCGGCGCCAGCCTGGTGCTGGTGCCGGTCGGCTCGACCGAGCAGCACGGCCCCCACCTGCCGTTGCAGACCGACACCCTGATCGCGACGGCGGTCGCCGAGGGCGTCGCCGAGCGCCTGGGCGGTCCCGGCGCCGGGGTGTGGGTGGCGCCGGCCCTGGCCTACGGCTCCAGCGGGGAGCATCAGTCCTTCCCCGGCACCGCCTCCATCGGCACCGAGGCGCTGCGGTTCCTGGTGGTCGAGCTGGTCCGCTCGCTGCGCACCTGGAGTGAGCGCGTCGTCCTGGTCAACGGGCACGGCGGCAACCTCACCGCACTGCGCGCCGCGGTCGACCAGCTGGTGGTCGAAGGGCACGACGTGGCCTGGGTGGCGTGCGCCACCGAGGACGTCGACCTGCACGCCGGTCGCACGGAGACCTCGCTGCTGCTGCACCTGGCCCCCGCTCTGGTGCGCCTCGAGCTCGCCGAGGCCGGCGACTGCCGCCCGCTCACCGAGATCCTCCCCGACCTGGTCCGGGGCGGCGTGGCCGCAGTCTCGGCCAACGGGGTGCTCGGCGACCCCGCCGGCGCCTCCGCCGACGAGGGCCGGGCGGTGCTGGCCGCGATGACCACCGACGTGCTGGCCCGGCTGTCGCCGGTCGCGCCATGAGTCAGTCCCCGGCGACACCCCTGGCCCCACCCCCGGCCCGGACCGCGCTCGTCACCGGGGCGGCCCGGGGCATCGGTGCCGCCACGGTGGCGCGGCTGGTGGCCGACGGCTACCGGGTGATGGCGCTGGACTCCTGCCAGGGCCCGCCCCTGGCGGACCGCGAGCAGCTGGACGCCCTCGCGGCGGAGCACGGCGACCGAGTGCGCTGCCGGGTGGTCGACGTCCGGGACCGCCCGGCCCTGGAGCTGGCCGTCGCCGAGACGGTCCGGCTCTGGGGACGGCTCGACGTCGCGGTCGCGGCCGCCGGCATCATCCTCGGCGGCCGGCCGCTGTGGGAGACCCCCGACGCGGTGCTCGACGACCTGTGGGACGTGGTGGCCAAGGGCGTGTGGAACACCGCCGCGGCGTGCGTCCCCGCCATGCTCGCCGGCCCGGAGCCCGGGACCTGCCGCTTCGTGGCCGTCGCCTCGGCCGCCGGCAGCCACGGCCTGTTCCACCTGGCCGGCTACAACGCCGCCAAGCACGCGGTGGTCGGCATCGTGAAGGGCCTGGCCGCCGACCTGGTGGGCACCGGCGTCACCGCCAGCGCCGTCTCCCCGGGCTCGACCGACACCGACCTGCTGCGCACCACGGCCGCCCTGTACGACGTACCGGTCGACGAGCTGGCGCAGCACCAGCTGATCCGCCGCGCGATCGACCCGGCCGAGATCGCCGCCGCCATCGCCTTCTGCGCCTCCCCGGCCGGGGGCGTGGTCAACGGCACCGTGCTGCACGCCGACGGCGGGTTCGGGGCGTGAGATGACGTCGTTGCAGGCCCCCGCCCCCGCGTCCGCGCGCGGCCTCCCGGCCGGGTTCGTGGTCGAGCTGGACCCGGCGGCGCTGGTCCTCGACCGGGGGCGCCTGCTGGTCGGCGGCTCACCGCTCACCGTCATGCGTCTCGCCGACGCGGCGCGGGCCCGGCTCGTCGGCGACCGGCTGGTCGTCACGGACGCCGCCTCCGCGGAGGTCGCGGAGCGGCTGCTGGCCACCAACCTCGCCCGTCCGGTGCTCGATGCCTCGGCCGAGGTGGCGGTCGAGGACCTGACCGTGGTGGTGCCGGTGCGTGACCGCCCCGCCCAGCTGGACCGGTGCCTGGCCGCGCTGGGTCCGCTGTCGGTCGTCGTGGTCGACGACGCCTCGCGGGACCCGGCCGCCGTGGCCGCCGTCGCGCGCCGGCACGGGGCCGTCGTCGTCGCCCTGGAGACCAACCTCGGACCCGCCGGCGCCCGCAACGCAGGGCTGGCGCAGGTCACCACCCCGGTGGTCGCCTTCGTCGACTCCGACGTCCAGGCCTCGGCGGCCGACCTGCTGCGGCTCTCGCGTCACCTCGCGGACCCGACCGTGGCGATGGTCGGGCCCCGGGTGGCCGGGCACGTCCCGCGTGCCGACCCCCGGTGGTTCGAGCGCTACGACGCAGCCGCCTCGTCGCTGAGCCTGGGCCCCAAGCCGTACGCGGTGCGCCCCGGCGCCGGGGTCGCCTGGCTGCCCAGCGCCTGCCTGGTCGCCCGCACCGACCACCTCGGGGCCGGCTTCGACACCGACCTGCGCGTCGGCGAGGACGTCGACCTGGTGTGGCGGCTGGTCGGCGCCGGCAGGCGGGTGCGCTACGAACCGGCGGTCACCGTGCGTCACGACGTACGTCCCACGGTTCGCGGCTGGCTCGGTCGCAAGGTGCTCTACGGGTCCGGCGGCGCCGGGCTGGCCCAGCGGCACGGTGCCCACGTGGCGCCGGCCGTGCTCTCGCCCACCCTGGCGCTGGCCGGAGCGGCGGTGCTGCTGCGCAGCAGGTGGTCGCTGCCGGTGCTGGGCGCCGCAGCGGTGCACGCGAGCGTCTCGGTGGCCCGGGCGCTGCCCGCGGACGTGCCGCTCGGCACGCGGACCCGGGTGTCGGGGGCGCTGGCGGTCAAGGGAGTGGGCTGGTCGGTCCGCCAGGAGTCCGCGCTCCTGCTCCGGCACTGGTGGCCGCTCGGCGCGCTGGCCTGCTGCTTCGCCCCCGGCCGGCGTGCGGTGGCCACCGCCCTGGTCGTGGACTCGGTGGTCGCGGCCACCGAGCACCACGACGCCGACCTGGACCTCGTGACGCTGGTGCTGGGGCGTCGGCTCGACGACCTCGCCTACGGCACCGGTCTGTGGTGGGGCGCCCTGCGGGGCCGCTCGCCGGCGGCCCTGCGGCCGCGTCGACCCGGGGCTTCCCGGGCGCCTCGCTCAGGTCAGCTCCGGCAGCTCCTGCGCCGCGCCCAGCAGCACCCGGAACGGGTCGCCGACTGACTCCAGCCGGTCGAGCACCGTCCGGATGGTCCACCGGTCCGGACGCAGCTCGGGGTCGTCCAGCTCGTCCCAGCCGATCGGCACCGACACCGGGGCTCCGGCCGCCGGCCGTGGCGAGTACGGCGCCACCAGGGTCTTGTTGATCGCGTTCTGGGTGTAGTCGAGCCGGGCCAGGCCGCCCCGGGCCTTGACCTCCCACTTCCAGCTCACCAGCTCGGGCACCACCTTGCCGACGGTGCGTGAGATTCCCTCCACCCAGGCGCGGGTGTCGTCGAAGGTGTAGCCCGGCACCACCGGCACCCAGATCTGGATCCCGCGCTGCCCGGTCACCTTCGCGCCGGCCGTGACGCCCAGGTGCTCCAGTGCGGTGCGGTGCAGCCGGGCCAGCACCAGCAGCTCCTCCCAGGTGGTCCGCTCGCCGGGGTCCAGGTCGATCACCACGTACGTCGTGGTCTCGTCCTCGTCGGCGTCCGGGTTGTCCCAGGCGCCCAGCCACGCGGGCGCGTGCGCGGGGCGCTGCTTGTGCCAGAAGCCCTTCGACCCGGCGCCGTCGGGAAAGCGGTGCAGGTTCACCGGGCGACCCCGCAGGTAGGGCAGCGAGGTCGGCGCGATCCGGGCCGCGTAGGCGAGGAGCTCGCGCTTGGTGACGGGCGGGTCGCCGGGAAACAGCACCTTGTCGAGGTTGGTGACCTTGAGACGGCGCCCGAAGACCTCCCAGGTGCCGTGGGTGCCCAGGGCCGCCAGCTCGTCGATCGCCTCGGTAGGCAGCGGCTCGGGAACCAGGGAGACGCTCGCCCGGTCCGCCGGCGCGTCCGAGCGCCAGAGCCGGTCCGGGTCAGCCTTGACCTCCTCGTTGGTGCGGCCGCTGAGCACCGATCTCGGGTGGTCCTCGGGGTCCCAGCCGGTGACTGCGTGCTCGTCGTGCTTGTGCAGCAGCATCCACTGCTGGTCGTCGGTGCCCCGGCGCACCAGCACCAGCCGACCCTGCAGCTTCTCCCCGTGCATCTCGACGTGCAGCTCTCCGGCCGCGATCGCGGCCGCCGGGTCGTCGGTATGCACCGGCTCGTAGGTGCCGGTGTCCCAGACGATGACGTCGCCGCCGCCGTACTCCCGCGACGGGATGACTCCCTCGAAGAGCAGGTACTCCACCGGGTGGTCCTCGACGTGGACGGCCAGGCGCCGGGCCGCCGGGTCCAGGGTGGGGCCCTTGGGCACCGCCCAGCTGACCAGGACCCCGTCGATCTCGAAGCGCAGGTCGTAGTGCAACCTGCTGGCCCGGTGGCGCTGGACCACGAACCGCGCTCCGCTCATGCCGACGTTGTCGGCGGGGACGGGCAGGATGACGGGGTGAGCATGATGATCAGGCCCCCGCACTCGGTGCTCCTCGTGGTGGGCCGGGAGGACTTCGTGCCTCCGACGACCTTCGGGGGCGCCACCTGTGTGGCGACGCCGGACTGCGTGGCCGTGGCGGTCATCGACGTGACCCAGTCCCCGACGCGGATCGCGCTGTCGCCCTCACCGGGGCACGACCTGCGCAAGCTCGGGGAGTTCTGGATCGAGTCCGAGGGTCTGGTGTCGATCCGCGACATCTTCGGCCGGGAGCACGACACGATGGGGGTGCCGCCCGGGCTGACGCTGGTCACCATCTGGGGCGACCGCGATGACGCGCCCCGAGACGTGGCGGTGCAGATCACCCGCTGACCACGCCGGCATCGACGTGGGCAGCGGGCGAGCGGGTCAGGCGCGGTGCTGGGGCGAGCCGGGGTCGGCGTCCGTCCCGGTGGTGCCCGTGGTGTCGCTGGTGCTCGTCGTCTCGGTGGTCCCCTCGCCCGAGGTCGTGGTCGTCACCTCGGTGGTGCTCCGCTCGGTCACCGTCTCGTCGGTGCTGGTCCGGTCGGCGCCCGGGGTGTAGCTGCCGGACGTGTGGTCGACGTTGGGGTCGACCCGGTCCGCCTCGCGGAGCTTGTCCTCGTAGCGGGCCTCCTGCTGCTGGTAGTCGGTCTGCGCGACCTGAGCCCGCTCCTCGGCCCGCTCGGCCTCGCGGCGCAGCTTCTCGGCGCGGACCTCCTCCTCCTTGGCGCGCAGCTCGGCGTCCGGGAGGACGGCCGCGTGCTGGTCGGCGTGCTGACGCAGCTCGCTGGCGCGCTCGGTGCGCTCGCGCATCTCCTGCTCCTGCTTCTGCTTCTTCCGCTTGCTGAGCAGCCAGGCCGCGAGGCCGGCGAGCAGCAGGAGGACCACGACGGCGACGACGATCCAGGTGACCTCTTCATTGTCCATTCCGGTGATGTACCCCCGAGGGTGCAGCCAAAACCCTGGGCCGCCGGGCTCGCCCGCTGAGCGACTGGCCGTCGAGGGGCCGGGCATGACGAAGGCCCCCGAGCGATGTCGCTGGGGGCCCTCGTCAAAGCGGTGCTACACGGTGCTCAGGTTGGTTTTCGACTACCAGACCCGGCGGGAGTTCCCGCCGATCGGGACGAAGTTCAGGATCAGACCAACGACCAGCAGGATGCCGCCGATGGTGGTGAGGACAGAGATGTCGGCAACGAGGCCGACGATGAGCAGAATCAGGCCGAGGACGACCATGGTTCCCTCCTTCGTCATGGTCCGCGGGGGTCACGGACGGTTAGTGGATGGTTACCCGCGTGCTTGAGGCTTAAACATCTTTCCTGAATTTTTTGTGAATTCTTCGGATTTTCCCAGATCCGGGTGCTACTGACGTGCTGTCACCGCGGTGACTGCTCAGCCCTGCAACGCCTGGATCGCCTCGTGGATCGTCAGGGTACGAGTGGCGGACTCCACGTGCAGGTTCTCCACCATCCGGCCGTTGTAGGTCACCACCCCGCTGCCCTTGCCATCCTCGAACGCCTGGATCAGCCCTCGGGCGTCGGCCACCGCCTCCGCCGACGGGGCGAAGGCGGTGTTGGCGCCCTCGACCTGCCCGGGGTGGATCAGCGTCTTGCCGTCGAAGCCCAGCTGCCGGCCCTGCTCGCACTCGGCAAGGAAGCCGTCGGTGTCCTTGACGTTGTTGTAGACGCCGTCGATCACCGCGATCCCGGCGGCCCGGCCGGCCAGCAGCACGGTGTGCAGGCTGGGCAGGATCGGTGCGCGACCTGGCACGTGCTCGGCGTACAGCTCCTTGACCAGGTCGTTGGTGCCCAGCACGAAGGCGGTCAGCCGCTCCGAGGCCCGGGCGATCGAGAGCACGTCGAGGATCGCCACCGGGGTCTCGATCATCGCCCACAGCTTGGTGTGCTCCGGTGCGCCGGCGGCCTCCATCGCCGCGACCAGCCCGCGCACCTCCTCGGCGCTGTTGACCTTGGGCACCACGATGGCGGCCGGCCCGGCCTTGCTGGCGGCCGCGATGTCGGCGTCGTGCCACTCGGTGCCGATCCCGTTGACCCGGATCGTCACCGTGCGGCGGCCGTAGTCGCCGGAGGCCACCGCGGCGCAGGCCGCGTCCCGGGCTGCCGGCTTGGCGTCGGGTGCGACGGCGTCCTCGAGGTCCAGGATGAGCCCGTCGCAGGCGATGGACTTGGCCTTCTCCAGCGCCCGCTCGTTGGAGCTGGGCATGTAGAGCACCGAGCGCAGGGGAGTGAACTCGCTCATGGTCAGGCCACCTCTCCGTCGACCTGGATCGCGTCGTAGGACTTCTTGAGCTCGGGGTCGATGGCGGCCAGCTCCTCGGCGAGGGCGACCATCACCTGGCACTGCTTCACCGAGGCGTCGTCCTCCATCTTGCCGTCCAGCATCACCGCGCCGGTGCCGTCGCCCATCGCGGCGATCACCCGGCGGGCGTGGGTGACGTCCTCGACGCTGGGGGAGAAGACCCGGTTGGCGATGGCGATCTGCTTCGGGTGCAGGCTCCACGCGCCCACGCAGCCCAGCAGGAAGGCGTTGCGGAACTGGTCCTCGCAGGCCACGACGTCGGTGATGTCGCCGAACGGGCCGTAGTAGGGGTAGATGCCGTGCATCGCGCAGGCGTCGACCATCCGCGCGATCGTGTAGTGCCACAGGTCCTGCTGGTACGTCGTCCGCTCGGCGTCGTACTGCGTCTCGCCGGAGGCGTTCTTCGGGGCGTCGGCGCGCACCAGGTAGCCCGGGTGCCCGCCGCCGACGCGGGTGGTCTTCATCCGCCGGTCCGCGGCCAGGTCGGCCGGGCCCAGCGAGAGGCCCTGCATCCGCGGCGAGGCGGCGCAGATCTCCTCGATGTTGGCCACGCCGCGCGCGGTCTCCAGGATCGCGTGGATCAGGATCGGGCGGGTCAGCCCGGCCTTGGCCTCGAGCTGGGCCAGGATCCGGTCGACGTAGTGGATGTCCTCGGCCCCCTGGACCTTGGGCACCATGATGACGTCGAGCTTGTCCCCGATGGCCGGCACCAGCGTGGTCAGGTCGTCGAGCACCCACGGGCTGTCCAGGGAGTTGATGCGGGTCCAGAACTGGGTGGGCCCGAAGTCTGTCTCCTGGCCGATCTTCACCAGACCGGCGCGAGCCGTCTCCTTGTTCTCGGCCTTGACGGCGTCCTCGAGGTTGCCCAGGAGCACGTCGACCTTGCCGACCATGTCGGGGACCTTGGCGGCCATCTTGGGGTTGCCCGGGTCGAAGAAGTGGAGCGCCCGGCTGGGGCGAGCGGGCACCTCGCGCACCGGCGCGGGGGCGCCGACGGCGAGCGGGGCGAAGAAGTCCTTGGCAGAGCGCATGGGCCGGAATTTAACAGCGCGGCAGCCCGGCTCCCCATGGTGGCCGCGCCGGTGGACCGCCTCAGGCCTGCTCGGGTCGCCGCCGGCGGCCCGGCCACCAACGCCGGGACCGCGGCTGCTGCGCCGCCCGGCGCGCGGACAGGGCCCGACGCTGGGCCTCGCGCTGGGCCTCGCGCCGCGCCGTACGTCGTTCGAGCCACCGCTCGACCTCGACGTCGGGGTCGCGGGGCCGGGTGATCATCGGCGGGCCGGGCATCGGCCCGGCGGGCGGGGTGTAGAGCGCGCTCCGGACGGCCGCGTTGAACTCGGTGACCCGCTGCCGCACGCCCTCCTCGGTCGTCACCCGGTCGAGCTGGTCGTCGAGCTCGGCGTCCTCACGCCGGATCGCCAGGGCGGGCGGCAGCACCGAGATCTGCTCCCGCTCCACCAGCTTCTTGACCCACCAGTCCGGGTCGTGCTCGGCACCGAGGTCCGAGATCGGCCTCCCGGCCCCGGGGAGGTCGGCGAAGTCGCCGCGCCGCACGGCCTGCTGGATCTGCAGCTCGACCCACGAGCCCTGGTCGGAGTCTGTCATCAGCCACCTCCTGCCCTCCTCCAGCGTACGGAACGGGAGAAGGCCGGGCCGTCAGATGCCGGGCAGCACCTCGACGGACTCGGAGGAGTGCTCGAAGACGTGCTTGGGGGCCAGCAGCAGTCCGCAGGCGGCCAGCAGGGCGGCCACCGAGCAGACCGACCACACGGTCAGGTAGCCCAGCAGCGGCGCGGCGCCGGCCTCCGGCTCGGCGAGCGAACCGGTGGAGGCGAGCGCGATGGCGAAGATCGAGGAGGCGATGGCGCCGCCGACGGTCTTGGTCGCGTTGGTCATCCCGGTGGCGAAGCCGGTGCGCTCGGGCGGCGCCGCGGCGGCGGCGGCCGCCGGCAGGGCGGCGACCAGGGCGCCGGAGCCGAGGCCCGCCACGCCCATGTTGACCATGGCCTGCACCGTGGTGTCGTGGAAGGGCAGCCACAGCGCGTAGCCCACGGCCACCAGCACCGCCCCCAGGACCAGGGCGTTGCGCGCGCCGAACCAGCGTGAGGTGAGCGGCAGGGTGAAGGCACCCACCGCCAGGCTCACCACGTAGAGGCCGATCAAGGTGGAGACGAAGCCCGCGTCGGCTCCCAGCCCGTAGCCGACGACGTCGGGGTCGGTGCGCGCGAAGGTGGACATCGGGATCTGTGCCCCCAGCACGGAGAAGCCGAAGAGGAAGGCGGTCAGCTGGATCGGCCACTGCGCCGGGGTGGCGAGCAGGCGCACGTCGACCAGCGGCTCGGCGAGGCGGGCCGAGTGCCGCCAGAACGGCACCAGCACCAGCACCCCGGCCAGGATCAGCAGCCACGCCAGGAGCGAGCCGGGCCCCTCCAGCCGGATGGCCATCAGCCCCGCCATCGCCAGGCCGAGGGCGGTGGTGATGAGAGCGAAGCCGCGCCAGTCGATGCCGCCGCGGCCGGTGCCGGGCAGGTCCTCGATGCCGAGCCAGATGATGCCCAGGCAGGCCGTCACCACGATGGCCGGCAGCGAGAGCAGTGCCGGCATCGACCAGGACTCGACCAGGGCACCGCTGGTCAGGGCGCCGATGATGACGCTCAGCTCCAGGGCCCCCACCAGGATGCCCGCCGCGCGCCGGGTGAGCTGCGACTGGCGACCGGAGTCGGCGGTGCGGCGGTAGACGATCGCGACCTCGATGGGCAGCCACACCACGTAGGCGCCCTGCAGCGCCCAGCCGATGAGGAAGGTGGTGAAGGAGGGAGCCAGCACCAGGATCCAGGAGCCGATCGCGGTGACGGCCGTGGAGAGCAGCAGCACCTTCTTGTGCCCGACCAGGTCGGCCAGCCGCGCCAGCAGCGGCACGCAGAGGGCCGAGACGATCAGCTGTGCGGCCTCGAACCAGTTGACGTCGGCGTCGCCGATCGACAGGTGCTCGGCGATGTCGGTGAAGATCGGGGTGTAGAAGCCCTGGAGGATGCCGCTGGCGAACTCCACCGCCACCAGGAAGCCCACCACCAGGGTGAGGCTGTGGGCGGTGGAGGGCCTCGCGTCGCTGGCTGGACTCATCAGCGGATCCTCTCGATCAGGGTGGTGTACCAGCGCACGCCGTCGACCAGGTCGTCCAGGCCGATGCGCTCGTCGAAGGAGTGGATCGATTCCCGCTGCGCCTTGCTCATCCGGAACGGGGCGAAGCGGTAGACGCGCTCGCAGATCTCGGTGAAGTGCCGGCTGTCGGTGGCGGCCATCATCACGTACGGCGACGCCACCGCCTCGGGGAAGACCTCGGCGATCGTGGCCTCCAGCAGGGCGAACGCCGGGTCGTCGAGGAAGGGCGAGATCGGGCTCGGCTCGCCGGACTCGATGACGTCGATGTGCACGTGCTCGTCGTCGACGGCCCTGCGCAGGTGGGACAGCACCCCGGCCACGGTGTCGCCGACCATGGTCCGCACGTTGACGCCGGCCCGGGCCTGCGCGGCGATCACGTTGAGCGCCGGCGAGCCGGACAAGGTGGTGACCGCGGCCGTGGTCCGGGTCATCGCCGCGGACTCGGGGCCGGCGGCCACCAGCGCCCGGGTCAGGACGGGGGCGATCCGCGAGCCGTGGGCCATCACCGGTCGCAGCGCCCGCGGGGCGTGCGGGGCGAGCCGGCGCAGCAGCTCGACGGTGGGGGCGGGCAGGCTCGGGGCGAACGGCGTCCGCTCCAGCCGCATGATCGCCCGGGCGATCCGGGCCGTGGGGCCCATCCGGGCCGGGGTCGAGGCGTGGCCGCCGCGGCCCTCGGCGCGCAGCTCGACGGAGGTGACGCCCTTCTCGGTGACGCCGACGACCGCGACCGGCGTGGTGACGCCCGGGAACGCGCCGGAGGCGACCGCGCCGCCCTCGTCGACCACGAACCACGGGTGCACGCCGCGCTCGGTCAGCACCCGGACGGCCTCCTGGGCGGTGGAGCCCATCACCTCCTCGTCGCAGCCGAAGGAGAGCCAGAGGTCCTGGGCGGGGGTGAAGTCGCGTTCCAGCAGGGTCTCCACCGCCTCGCAGATCCCCACCACGCAGCCCTTGTCGTCCAGGGTGCCGCGGCCCCAGAGCTGGCCGTCGGCGATGACCCCGTCGAAGGCCGGGTGGGTCCAGGTCCCCTCCACAGGTACGACGTCCAGGTGGGCCATCAGCACCACCGGCCGCGCGTCGTCGGCTCCGGCCCAGCGGAAGAGCAGGCCGTGCGAGCCGACGCGGGTCAGCTCGAGCCGCTGGTGCAGCAGCGGGAACTGGCGCTCCAGCTCGCCCAGCAGGGCGTCGAAGGCCGCGACGTCGACCAGCGCCGGGTCGCGGTGGGAGACGGTGGGCAGGCGGACCAGGGCCTGCAGCTTGGAGACCGCCCGGTGTGGGACGGGCCCGGCGGTGTCCGGTGCGGCGTGATGCATGGAGGGACCCTAGAGGGGCGACGGTCTGGCGTCGTCCGTGGTCCGCGCCGTCACGTAGAATGACGGCGCAGCACCGACCATGACCAGACCACCAGGCCCTGTCTCTCCGGCAGGGCGTCCAGGGGCCTCTTCTTGCTGATCTTGCTCGCCGCGCTCTTCGGCTTGGCCGCGGCGTGCCCGTGGCTGGTCCAGGCGATGGGTCGACGGGCGTTCCTGCCCGTGGCCGTCGTACCGCTGGCGGGGACGGCCTGGCTGGCGACCCAGGCCCCTGCCGTCGCCGACGGCGAGGTGCTCACCGAGGTGCACCCCTGGGTGGGGAGCATCGGCGTCGACCTGGCGTTCACGCTCGGGCCGCTGCAGTGGCTGATGGGCGTCATCGTGCTCGGGATCGGCGCCGTGGTGCTGGCCTACTGTGCCTGGTACTTCCACGACGACAGCCTGGGGGTGCCCCGCTTCGCGGCCGTGCTGGTCGCCTTCGTCGCCGCGATGCTCGGCCTGGTGCTGGCCGACGACCTGCTGCTGACCTACGTCTTCTGGGAGCTGACCACGGTCTTCTCCTTCCTGCTCATCGGGCACGACCCGGCCCGGCGCAGCAGCCGTCAGGCGGCGATCCAGGCCCTGGTGGTCACCACCCTGGGTGGGCTGGCGATGCTCGTCGGCATGCTGGTGCTGGGCCAGAGCGCCGGCACCTACCGGACCAGCGAGATCCTGGCCGACCCCCCGGGCGGCGTCGCCGTCGTGGTCGCGGTGCAGCTGCTCCTGGTCGGCGCGATCAGCAAGTCCGCCCTGGTGCCGTTCCACTTCTGGCTGCCCGCCGCGATGGCCGCGCCGACCCCGGTCAGTGCCTACCTGCACGCCGCGTCGATGGTGAAGGCCGGCGTCTTCCTGGTCGCGCTGATGGCGCCGGCGTTCGGCGACGTCGCCGGCTTCCGGGAGGTCCTGGTCACCCTGGGCCTGGTCACGATGCTGCTCGGCGGCCTGCGGGCGCTGCGCCAGCACGACCTCAAGCTGCTGCTGGCCTACGGCACCGTGAGCCAGCTCGGGTTCCTGATGCTGGTCCTGGGGCTCGGCACCCGGAGCGCGATGCTGGCCGGGCTCGGGCTGCTGCTGGCCCACGCGCTGTTCAAGGCCACCCTGTTCCTGGTGGTCGGGATCATCGACCGCACCACCGGGACCCGCGACCTGCGCCGGCTCACCGGGCTGCGTCGCCGGATGCCGTGGGTGACCGGTGCCGCCGTGGTGGCCGCCGCGTCCATGGCCGGGCTGCCGCCGCTGCTGGGCTACGTGGCCAAGGAGAGCGTCTTCGTCGCGCTCGTCGACGTCGCCCGCGAGGGCGACGGCACCGGCCTGGGCGGACCGCTCGGCTGGGTGGTGCTGGTCGGGGTGGTGCTGGGCTCCGCGCTGACCGTGGCCTACTCGGCACGCTTCGTCTGGGGCGCCTTCGCCGACCGCGAGGTCGAGGAGAAGGTGACGGTGCGCCGGGTCCCTCCGGGCTTCGTCGCCGGCCCGGTGCTGCTGGCCGTCCTCACCGTCCTGCTGGCCTTCTTCGCCCACCCGATCACCGAGCTCCTCGCTCCGTACGTCGACCTGTTGCCGCCCGGCGTGCACCACGCCGAGCTGGCGCTCTGGCACGGCGTGGGACTGCCGCTGGCCTGCACGGCGGTGGCGGTGCTGCTGGGCCTGGCCCTGCACCTGGCCCGTGGGCCGTTCGCGCACCTCCAGGCCGGCTTCGCCCACGACCTCAGCCTCGACCGCGCCTACCGGGGCGGGATGCGGCTGCTGGACCGCACCGCCGTCGAGGTCACCGCGGTCGTGCAGCGGGGCTCCGCGGCGGCGTACCTGGGGATCATCCTGGTGGTGGTCATCGTGGCTCCCGGCTCGACGCTGATCGGCGCCTGGGACGACATGCGCGTGCGTGCCTGGGACACTCCGGCCCAGGCCGTCATCGGCGTGGTCATCGTGGCCGCGGCGCTGATGGCGGCCCGGTCCCGGCGGCGGCTGCGCGCGGTGCTGCTCGCCGGCGCCACCGGCTACGGCACCGCCGTCCTGTTCGTGCTGCACGGCGCCCCCGACCTCGCCCTGACCCAGGTGCTGGTGGAGACCCTCACCGTCGTGGTCTTCGTGCTCGCGCTGCGTCGCCTGCCGGAGTACTTCTCCGACCGGCCGCTGACCCGGCAGCGCTTCTGGCGGATGGCGCTCGGCGCCGGCGTCGGGCTGGTCGCCGCCGGCTTCATGATCGTCGGCTCCGGGGCACGCGTCGCCGAGCCCGTCTCCGTCGTCCTGCCCGAGCTGGCGGTCGACTACGGCGGCGGCAAGAACATCGTCAACGTCATCCTGGTCGACGTCCGGGCCTGGGACACCCTCGGGGAGATCTCGGTGCTGGTGGCCGCGGCGACCGGGGTGGCCAGCCTGATCTTCGTCGACGCCCGCGGCGCCGGCATCCGGCGCGTGCACGAGATCCGCTACCCGACGGCGGTGCAGAAGCAGCCCACCGGGGGCGGTCGCCGGGTGTGGCTGGCGGCGCCGCGGACCCTGCCGCCGGAGAGCCGCTCGATCATCTTCGAGGTGATCACCCGACTGATCTTCCACACCATCATCGTGTTCTCCGTCTACCTGCTGCTGGCCGGCCACAACGCTCCCGGCGGCGGCTTCGCGGCCGGGATGGCGGCCGGGCTGGCCCTGGTCATCCGCTACCTGGCCGGGGGGCGCTACGAGCTGGACGAGGCCGCACCCGTGGACGCGGGCCGGCTGATCGGCGGCGGCCTCGCGGTCGCCGCGCTGGCGGCGCTGCTGCCGCTGGCCTTCGGCGGCGACGTGCTGCAGTCGGCCGTGGTCGACCTGCACCTGCCGCTGCTGGGCGACCTGCACCTGGTCACCTCGGTGCTCTTCGACGTGGGCGTCTACCTGGTGGTGATCGGGCTGGTCCTGGACCTGCTGCGGGCGCTGGGCTCCCAGATCGACCGCCAGGTGATCCGGGAACGCCGTACCGCCGAGGAGGCCCGACAGTCATGACCGACGTCAACCTGACCCTGGTGATCATCTCCTCGTCCCTGCTCGCCTGCGGCGTCTACCTGCTCCTGGAGCGCAGCCTGTCGCGGGTGCTGGTCGGCCTGGTGATGATGGGCAACGGGGTGAGCATCGCCTTCCTGGTGGCCGGCGGACCCACCGGGGACCCCCCGATCGCCGGCCGCGGAGACGCCGCCGACATGGCCGACCCGCTGCCGCAGGCGATGGTGCTGACCGCCATCGTGATCACCCTGGCCACCACCGCCTTCGTCCTGGCCATGGCCTACCGCAGCTGGCAGCTCAACGGGCACGACGACGTCCAGGACGACGCCGAGGACGCCCTGATCCGACGGCTGGCCACCATGGACGTCACCTCCGACGCCTACGGCGCCTCCTCCGACGAGGGAGATCCGGACCAGGAGCTCGCGAGCGACTTCGCCGAGGGCGAGCTCGCCGCCGAGCAGGCGGAACAGGCAGATCAGGCGGAACAGGCAGATCAGGCAGACGGCGAGCAGGAGACCCGCACATGAGCTGGCTCGTCCCCCTTCCCGTCGCCCTGCCGCTGCTGGGTGCCGGCCTCTCCCTGGTGCTGGCCCACCAGCCCCGCGCCCAGCGGTGGCTGAGCGCGGCAGTGCTGAGCGCGATGGTGGTGGTGGCCGCGCTCCTGCTGGTGGCCGCCGACCGCGACGGGCCGCAGACGCTGTGGGTCGGCGGCTGGCCCGAGACCGTCGGCATCGTGCTCGTCGCGGACCGGCTCTCGGCGCTGATGCTGCTGGTCAGCGCGGTGGTGACGCTCGCGGTGCTGAGCTACTCCATCGGGCAGGGCATGGTCGAGGACGAGGAGGGCGCGCCGCTGTCGGTGTACCACCCGACGTTCCTGGTGCTGGTGGCCGGAGTGGCCAACGCCTTCCTGGCCGGCGACCTGTTCAACCTGTTCGTCAGCTTCGAGATGCTGCTCTTCTCCAGCTACGTGCTGCTCACCCTCGGCGGCACCGTCACCCGGATCCGCGCCGGGACGATCTACGTGCTGGTCAACCTGCTCTCCTCCACCCTGTTCCTGATCTCCCTGGCCGTGGTCTACGCCGCCACGGGCACCCTCACGCTGGCCCACCTGGCCCAGCGGATCGCCGACCTGCCCGACCACGTCTCCCTGATGCTGCAGCTGCTGCTGCTCACCACGTTCGCGATCAAGGCCGCGATCTTCCCGCTCTCCTTCTGGCTGCCCGACAGCTATCCCACCGCACCCGCCCCGGTCACCGCCGTCTTCGCCGGACTGCTCACCAAGGTCGGCGTCTACGCGATCCTGCGGGTGCAGACGCTGCTGTTCCCCGACAGCCCGCTGACCGGCCTGCTGCTGTGGGCCGCCCTGTTCACCCTGGTCATCGGCATCCTGGGAGCCATCGCACAGTCGGACATCAAGCGGATGCTCTCCTTCACCCTGGTCAGCCACATCGGCTACCTGGTGCTCGGCATCGCGCTGGGCGGCGAGCTGGGCGTCGCGGCCACCATCTTCTACGTCGTGCACCACATCACCGTGCAGACCGCGCTCTTCCTGGTCATCGGCCTGGTGGAGCGGCGGGCGGGCAGCACCTCGCTGGTCCGGATCGGCGGGCTGGCCCGGCTCTCGCCGCTGGTGGCCGTGCTGTTCTTCATCCCCGCGATGAACCTGGCCGGCATCCCGCCCTTCTCCGGGTTCATCGGCAAGGTGGGACTGCTCCAGGCCGCCGAGGCCAACGGCAGCCCCCTGGCCTGGGTGCTGGTGGCCGCGGGGGTGCTGACCAGCCTGCTCACCCTGTACGCCGTGGCCAAGACCTGGGCGGTGGCGTTCTGGCGCACCCCGCTGGAGGCCCACGAGGCACTGGAGGCGATCGTCGAGGTCGACGCCGATCCGCTGCCCGGGCACGACACCGCGCCCGTGGCGCAGCACAAGGGGCACGTGCACACCGTCACCGGCACCATCTCGCGCCAGACGCTGGAGGACGCCCGCAGGCTCGCCGACGACGGGGAGCCGGACCGCGACTTCTACGAGCTGATCGAGGCCGGTGACGACACCGAGCACATGCCGGCCAGCATGGTGCTGCCCGCCGCCGGGCTCGTCGCGGCCACGGTCGCGCTCACCGTCATCGCCGGGCCGCTGTACGCCCTGAGCGACCGCGCGGCCCACGACCTGCTGGACCGGTCGCCGTACATCGAGTCGGTGCTGGGGGGTGGACAGCCGTGAGCCCGCACCTGCGCACCCGGAGCGACGGCACGAGGCGACCCGCGCGCTACCGTGCGCTGCAGCCCGCCGCCCTGGTCTGGCTGACCCTGGTGTGGCTCGCGCTGTGGGGCGAGATCTCGCCGATGCTGGTGGTCTCCGGGGTGCTGGTGGCCGTGCTGGCCTGCCTGGCCTTCCCGCTGCCCCCGATCGACTTCGGCTCCCGGGTGCGCCCCGCGCGCCTGCTCTACCTCCTCGCGCACTTCCTGGTCGACGTGGTCCGCGCCAGCATCGACGTGTCGCGGGTGGTGCTCCGGCGTCGCCCGGTGCGCAACGCGGTGGTGGCGGTCAACCTGGAGAGCTCCTCGGACTTCGTGCTGACCGCGGTGGCCGCGATGCTGTCCCTGGTGCCCGGCTCCATCGTGGTGGAGGCGCGGCGCTCCACCCACACGCTCTACCTGCACGTGCTCGACGTCCCGGACCGCGCCGCCGCCGAGGCGTTCCGGGCCGAGGCGCTGGCGGTCGAGCAGCGGTTCCTGGCTGCCTTCCCGCCCAAGGCGCCGGCGGCCACGCCGGACGCGCTCGGCTCGGCGCAGGGGGGTGGTCGGCCATGACGGTCGTGCTGGTCGTCGCCGCGTCGCTGCTCGGGATCGCCTCGATCCTGCTGGTGGTGCGGCTGACCATCGGCCCCACGATCCTGGACCGCAGCATGGCGCTGGACGTGATGATGGCGGTGATGGTCTGCGCGGTCGCCCTGTGGTCGGCGCACACCGACGAGGTGGACCTGCTCCCGATGCTGCTGGTGCTCAGCACCGTGGGGTTCGTGGGCTCGGTCGGCATCGCCCGCTACGCCAGCGGCGTGGGCGACGTCGAGGCGGAGCTGAGCGCCGAGGACCCGGTCAGCGACCGCTCCGCCCACGAGCGTGACCGGGCCAGCGACGGGGCCCGCTACGGGGCCGACGACAGGGATGGTGAGCGATGAGCTGGACCTTGCTGCTCGACCTGCTCTCGGCCGTCCTCCTGCTGTCCGGCTCGTTCTTCGCCCTGGTGGCCGCCATCGGCGTGCTGCGCCTGCCGGACCTGCTCAGCCGGATGCACGCGGCGACCAAGCCGCAGGTGATCGGGCTGATGCTGGTCGTCGTGGGGCTGGCGCTGCGGCTGCGCGAGCCCGGGGCCCTGGGCATCCTGGCGCTGATCGTGGTGATGCAGATGGCCACCAGCGTCGTCTCGGGCCACATGGTGGGCCGGGCCTCGTTCCGGGCCGGGCAGGTGCGCGAGGACCTGCTGGTGGTCGATGAGCTCAGCGGGGAGTTCGACCAGGGTCAGGAGCCGCGCGGGGCGCCGTGAGCTGACCCCACCGGCCGTGGTGCACCACCTGGTCCGGGCCGCGTCGGGTGCGGCGAGTCGCGGAGCCGGTGGCGCCGCCCGGGGCCGGGTGCCCCACGGTGATCGCCCCGATCGGGGTGAGCTCGGCCGGCACCCCGAACTCCGCCCGGAACGGGGCCAGCCGGTCGGGCGGGATCCCGAAGAAGCACGCCCCCAGACCTTCGTCCACGCACGTCTGCAGGATCAGCAGTGCCGCCATCCCGGTGTCGACGTGCCAGTAGGGGACGGGCCAGCGGGCCTCGTCGCGGTCGGTCCAGCCCTTGTCCGGCTCGGCATAGCGGTCCAGGTAGGCCTCGCGGTTGCTCAGCGGGACGATCACCGCCGGCGCGGTCCGCATCCCGTCCAGCCAGGCGTTGCTGGCGTCGGGGTCCGGCGAGGTGGCCCGCCAGAAGCGCGCCACCTCGGCCGGCCCCTCCAGCCGCAGGAACGCCCAGCCCTGGGAGAAGCCCGCGCTGGGTGCCCGCACGGCGTGCTCGAGCATCCGGTCCAGGGCGGCCGGGTCGACGGGCTCGTCGGTGTAGCGGCGGACCATGTGGCGACGGCGTACGACCTCGCGGAACTCCATGCGCCACATCCTCGCCCAGCCGCGCGCCGGCCCGCACGGCCGGTGTCGCTGGGAGACTGGGTCCGTGACCTTCGAGCAGATGTGGCAGGACGTGGCGACGGTGGGTCGGGTCGACGGGGGCGGCTACCGACGCCAGTCCTTCGCCGGGGCCGACCTGGAGCTGCGGGAGTGGTTCGCCGCGGCAGCCGGGGAGCGGGGCCTGTCCTGCGAGGTCGACCCCTTCGGCAACCTGGCCGCGTGGTGGCGTCCGGCTGACGTCGGGACCGGGCCGGGGATGCTGACCGGGTCCCACCTGGACTCCGTGGTCGACGGCGGTGCCTACGACGGCCTGCTCGGAGTGGTCTCCGGGTTCGCCGCCCTGGACCTGCTGCGCGAGGGCGGCGTCGTGCCGGCCCGGCCGGTCGGGGTGGCCGCCTTCGCCGAGCAGGAGGGCTCCCGCTTCGGCCGGCCGAGCCTCGGCGCCGGGCTCGCGACCGGTGCCCTGGGCTGGGCCGAGGCCCGGGAGCTGTGTGACTCCGCGGGGGTCCGGCTGCCCGACGCGCTCGCGGCCGCCGGTATCGCGCCACCCGACGCCGACCCGGGCCGGGACGCCGTGGCGGCCGCGTTCCGCCGGCGCGTCGCCTGCTACGTCGAGCTGCACCTCGAGCAGGGCCGGGACCTGGCCGACCGGGACGCGCCGGTAGGGCTGGGCGGCCGGACCTGGCCGCACGGCCGCTACCGCTTCGACTTCACCGGGACAGGTGACCACGCCGGCACCGCCCGGATGGAGGACCGGCGCGACCCGATGCTCGGCTACGCCATGACCGTGCTGGCGGCCAACAAGCAGGCCCGGCTCTCGGGCCAGCGCGCCACCTTCGGGCGGGTCGAGGTGGCACCCGGCGCCGCGGACGCCGTGCCCTCGCGGGTGACCGGCTGGCTCGATGCCCGGGCCGAGGACGAGGAGGCCCTGGAGCGCCTGGTCGCCGCGATCGTCGCCCAGGGCACGGCGCGGTCGCAGCGTGACGGGACGGAGCTGGTGGTGACGCCGGAGTCCGTCTCGCCCGCGGTCGTCCTCGACCCCTCCCTCGCCGGGCGGGTCGGCGCCGGTCGCGACTGGCCCGTCGTACCCACCGCGGCCGGGCACGGCGCCGGGGTCCTCAACGCCGCCGGCGTGCCCGCCGCCATGCTGTTCGTGCGCAACCCGACCGGGGTCTCGCACTCCCCGGCCGAGCACGCCGACCTGGCCGACTGCCTGGTCGGGGTCCGGGCCCTCGCAGACACCCTGGCCCGGCTCGCGGTCTGAGGTGCCACGCGGCCGCCCTGAGGTGGCGGGGCGCCCCGGGGTGCGGCACAGATAGGGCAGGCGCCCGATGTGAGCTGCTACCTCAGCGACCGACTCTCGACTCGTCAGTCATCGCGAGAAGGAGAGCATCATGGGCGGCATCGACTACTACACCCAGGCCGAGATCGACTACCGGCTGGAGCGAGCGCGCCGGGCGTGGCCCCGGAGCCGCCGCAAGGGCCGCCGCGCGGCGACCACCAGGCGGTGGCAGGGGCCCCTGCGGGGCGCCGAGGAGATGCGCTGAGCGGCGGCGTGGCATCCATGCCCGCACTGTCGGTGGAGCACGACATGATGGACGTCGTGACCCCCAACCGGAGCGTCGACCTCGTGGGACGAGATGCCGAGCTGGCGGA
Source organism: Nocardioides sp. 616 (assembly GCF_002930065.1). Classification (NCBI taxonomy): domain Bacteria; kingdom Bacillati; phylum Actinomycetota; class Actinomycetes; order Propionibacteriales; family Nocardioidaceae; genus Nocardioides; species Nocardioides sp. 616. The sequence goes on from NZ_POAG01000018.1 coordinate 84,168, forward strand.
GCTGTGCTCCCGGCTCGGCATCGCCGCGTCCGCGGACGGCTTGACGGCACGCACCACCTCGGTGCTCCTGGCCGGCGACGCGGGCGTCGGCAAGACCCGGCTGCTCACCGAGCTGCGGGACCGTGCCCTGACAGCCGGCTGGCACGTCGTGGCCGGGCACTGCGTGGACCTCTCGGACTCAGCCCTGCCCTATCTGCCGTTCTCCGAGATCCTGGGCCTGCTGACCGGCACCCTGCCCGAGGTCGCGGGCAGCATCCTGGCAGACCAGCCGGTGCTGCAGCGGCTGCAGCCAGGACGCCGGGTCCGCACCAGCACCGAGCATGCCGACGAGTCGCCGCTGGAGCGGGCCGATCTCTTCGAGGCGATGCATGCCCTGCTCGAGCGGGCGGCGGGGGAGGCTCCGATCCTGGTGGTGGTCGAGGACGCCCACTGGGCCGACCAGTCCACCCGCGACCTGCTCAGCTTCCTCTTCTCCCGGGGGTTCGCCGCCCCGGTGGGGCTCGTGGTCAGCTACCGCTCCGACGACCTGCACCGGCGCCACCCGCTGCGCCGCCAGGTCGCGCAGTGGTCCCGGCTGCCGGTGGCGCGGATGCAGCTGGAGCCGCTGGGCGCCAGCGACGTGCGCCAGCTGGTCCACGTGCTGCACCCCGACCCGATCGCCGAGCGCGACGTGGCCGACATCGTGGAGCGGGCCGAGGGCAATGCGTTCTTCGTCGAGGAGCTGGTGGGCGCCGCCCGGGTGACCGGCGGCGTGCCGGCTGACCTGGCCGACCTGCTGCTGGTCCGGCTGGAGCGGCTCGAGGACGGTGCCCAGCAGGTGGTGCGGACCGCCGCGGTGGCCGGGCGCAAGGTCAGCCACGCTCTGCTCGCGGCGGTCTCCGGGCTGGGGGAGCAGGAGCTCGACGAGGCGCTGCGCACCGCGGTGGAGCGGCACGTCCTCGAGCCGGTCGGTGGCGATGCCTACTCCTTCCGCCACGCCCTGCTGGCTGAGGCGGTCTACGACGACCTGCTGCCCGGCGAACGGGTACGCCGGCACGCGGCGTACGCCCGGGTGCTGCAGTCCGGCGCGGTGCCCGGGACCTCGGCCGAGCTGGCCCGGCACGCCAGGCTCGGTCAGGACGTCGCCACGGCGCTGCGGGCCAGCATCGACGCGGGCGACGAGGCGATGCGGGTGGGTGGCCCCGAGGAGGCCTCCCAGCACTACGAGCTCGCGATGCAGCTCCTCGACCACCCGGCCATCCGCGAGTCGGCCCCAGGAGTCCTCGGCCTGGCCGAGCTGGCGATGCGCACCGCCGACGCGCTCACCGCCGCCGGCCACGCGCACCGGGCCAACGCGCTGCTGGCCGAGACGCTGCAGCGGCTGCCCGCCGGCTCCTCCGACATCGACCGGGGGCTGCTGACCTCCCAGCTGGCGCTGAGCATCTTCACCATCGAGGACGAGGGCGACGAGCTGGAGCTGGCCCGCCGGGCCGTGGAGCTGCTGTCGGGGGGCACCGAGGCCCAGCGGGCGCGGTCCCTGGCCAACCAGGCACGCATCCTGGCCGGGCACCTGCGCGAGGACGAGGCCCGCCGGGTCGGCGCCGAGGCGCTGGCGATGAGCCAGCGCCTGGACCTGCCACGGCTCAGCGCCGACATCCTGACGACGCTCGCCTCGCTGCAGCGTCACAGGCTCGGCGACGACGTCGGCGACGCGCTGGCCGACGTCATCGGACAGGCCCGCAGCAGCGGCGCCGTGCACGCCGAGCTGCGCGGCCTCTACGGCCTCGGCCGGTTCCGCCAGGACCGGGGCGAGATGGACGAGGCGCTCGCCCTGTTCGAGACCTGCCGTGAACGCGGCGTCCAGCTCGGCACGCCGTGGGCGCCGTACTCCTTCGACGCGCTGGTGATGGGCGGGTCCGTGCAGTTCGTGACCGGCCGCTGGGAGGACGCGCTGCGCACCGCCGGGCAGGCCCGCAACGCCCCGTCGCCCCTGGTCGCCGGGGTGCTGCGCGGACTGGAGGCCACGGTGGCGGCCGCCCGCGGTCAGCGCGTGGCAACCCAGCTGGTGGCCGAGCTGCGGCCCCTGTGGTCGGGCGAGGGGCTCGTCGGGCTGTTCGCCGCCACCGCCGAGCTGGAGCTGGCCGAGCAGTCGGCGGACAGCAGGAGCGCGCTCGGCACCTACGCCCGCGCCGTCGAGGTGCTCGGTGCCATGTGGCGCGACCTGTTCCAGGCCCGGCTCCGGCTGGCCGCGCTCACCCTCGGGGTGCTCGGCACGGCGTCCCGGCGGGAGAGCGGCGCCGAGCGGGTCGCGGCCCAGGCCACGGCCGACCGGCTGCTCAGCGACGGGCGTCGGGTGGTGGCCCGCAACCGGGAGGACGGGCTGGTCTTCGGCCCCGAGGCGCTGGCGTGGATCCAGCGGCTGGAGGCCGAGCACCTGCGCTGGCGCTGGCTGGCGCAGGTCGACCCGCCCGCCCCGGACGAGCTCCGCGAGGCGTGGGAGCAGACCGAGGCGGCGTTCGCGCGCTACGGCCACGTGCACGAGCTGGCCCGGGTGCGTGCCCGGCTCAGCGACGTGCTGCGCGGCCTCGGCGAGCCCGAGCTCGCCCGGGCGGCCGGCGACCTCGCCCGCGCCGCCGCCCACTCGCTCGGCGCGCAGCCGCTGCTCGGTGAGCTGACGGCGCTGGGCAGCGCCCCGGCCGCCGGCCGCGAGGAGCAGGTGGGACTGACGCCGCGGGAGAGCGAGATCCTCGCGCTGGTCGCCGAGGGGCGCAGCAACGGCGAGATCGGCCAGCAGCTTTTCATCGCCACCAAGACGGTCAGCGTGCACGTGTCCAACATCCTGGCCAAGCTCGGCGCCGCCTCGCGCACCGAGGCCGCGGCCCTGGCCCGCAGGCGGGGGCTGATCGGCTGAGAGGCACAATCTCCTGCGTGAGCCAGCCGCAGACCGAGTCCCCGACGCTGCGGTGCTCCGTGGCCAGCCGCAGCACCGGCGAGCCACTGGCCGGCACCGCGCCCACGGAGACGACGTACCTGTTCCTGGAGTACGCCGGGGCCTGGGGTCGGCAGGCGCTGGAGGAGAGCCGTCTGCCCGAAGCGGTCCGGGTGCTCCTGGGCAGCCTGACCGGGGTCCGGGTGCAGCTGATCCGCAGGCACGGCGGCATCTCGGGGCCGGGGGTGCGGATCTTCACCGCCCACGTGTCGGAGTCCGCCGTACGGCTGGAGACCGCCGTGCTGGGGGATGTCTCCGAGCTGCTCGAGATGGACCTCACCCCGTTGACCGCGGGCCGCGGCCTGGACCTCACGCCGTACCCCGACGAGCTCCTGCTGGTCTGCACCAACGGGCGGCGGGACGTGTGCTGCGCCGAGCTGGGCCGGCCCGTGACGGCCGCCCTCGGGGCGCGCTGGCCAGAGGCGACCTGGGAGATCAACCACCTCGGCGGGCACCGCTTCGCCGCCACCCTGCTGGCGCTCCCCAGCGCGGTGACGTTGGGACGTCTGGACCACGAGTCGGCCGTGCTGGCCGTCGAGGAGCTCCAGGCCGGCCGACACCCCCTGGGCTTCTCCCGCGGCCGGGCCGGCGTCAGCCCAGCGGCGCAGGTGGCCCAGCTGCACGTGGTGGAGGAGACCGGGCTCGACGGGCTCGGTGACGTGGTCGTCACCGGTGAGGCCGACGGCGTGGTGAGCCTGAGCGCCGACGGCACGCCGTGGCAGGTGGGCGTCCTGACCCGCGCCGGGGAGGCCGTGCGGCAGAGCTGCGCGGACCTGCAGGGCAAGCCCGTCATGGTGCACGAGGTGGTCGCCGCGGGACCCGTCCAGGCCTGATCACCTCCTGCCGCGGGGTCCGGAGCACGACCAGATGGCGACGAAGGTGGACGCCCGCCGCTGAGATGGAACAATGGGGGCCGCCCGACCCGACCCTCCGGAGGAGAAGCGCCCGTGCCCGACCGCCCGTCACTCGAAGAGCGCCCCGTGCTCGCCGGGATCCTCGCCCTGGTGGGCGTGGCCCTGGTCGTCGGCCTGCTCGCCGGTGTCGGGGTGCTGATCGGCAGCAAGGTGCTCGGCCTCGGCGGCGACGACACGGCCTCGGCATCGGACACCAAGGTGACCTCCGGTGAGTCCCTCTACCTGCCCACCCCGTCCGAGACGGTGCGGCCCACCGGTCCCCAGATCACGCTGGACGCCACCGGCCCCACGCCCACCAGCACGGTGGTGACGCCCCTGCCCGAGTCCCCGACCACCTCGGCGCCGCCGGAGAAGGCCATCACCCTCACCGCCGGCCAGTCGACAGTGGCGGCGATGCAGCAGATCGACCTCAGCGGCTCCTACCCCCAGGGCGACGGCGCCATCCTGCAGGTGCAGCGGTTCGAGAACGGCGGCTGGGCGGCCTTCCCGGTGACGGTCTCGGTCAGCGGGGAGACCTTCGCGACGTACGTCCAGACCGGCCAGGGCGGCGAGACCAAGTTCCGGGTGCTCGACACCGACTCTGGCCTAGCCTCCAACGAGGTCGTCGTCACCGTCGGCTGAGGCTGAGGCTGCGGCTTGCGCTAGACGACCGCCGTAACCGCTCATCTGCGCCGTTGGGGCGGGCAGGTCAGGCGCCGGCCGTCCCCCGCAGTCGTACGTCGAGCTGTCGGGTCCAGTAGCCGACCCAGCCGGTGCCCAGCACCATCAGCACACCGAGCACCAGGCAGGCGGTGGCCAGCGGGGCGACGGCGGCCACGGCGCTGACCAGCAGTGGGCCACCGCTGTTGCCGATGTCGCCGCACAGCCGCCACCCGCCGAGGTACTGCGCCCGGCCGGCCAGGGGGGCGGTGTCCGCGCCGATCGTCATCACGATGCCGGAGCCCAGGCCGTTGCCGACGGCGATGAGCACCATCACCGCGGTCACCGACCAGGCGGCGGTGGCCAGGGGCAGCACGAAGCTGGCGACCGCGACGGAGGCGACCACGGGCAGCGCCACGACCATCCGGCCGTAGGTGTCCATCAGCCAGCCGCCGGGGAAGAAGAAGGCGATGTCGATCGCGCCGGCCACGGCGAAGATCAGCGACGTGGTGCTCGCGCTGAGCCCCACGTGGTCCGCCCAGAGGGGGAGCAGCCCGACCCGCAGGGAGCGGCTCACGCCGATGACGATCACCGCGACGCCGAGCGTGGCCAGCGACCGCCGTTCCGCGCGGAGCACCGAGAGCACCGGGAGGTGGCCCGAGGCCCGGGCCTCGGCCCGCTCCGAGGCGCCGAGGTCGGGCATCATCCGGGCCAGCAGAGCGCTGGCCAGCGACATGCCGGCGGCCAGCAGGAACGCCGACCCGAGGCCGAAGAAGTGGATCAGCCCGGCGCCGATCAGCGGCCCCACGAAGAGCCCCACCCGGTGGCTGCCGCCCAGCCCGGCCAGCGCGCGGGCCCGGTAGTGGGCCGGGACCACGTCGATCATGAAGCCCTGCCGGGCCATCAGGAAGGTGGTCCATGCCATCCCGCTGAGCAGTACGGCGGCTCCGAGGCCGAGCAGCGACTGCGTCAGGCCGGCCCACACCATCGCGGCCGCGTCCACGAACCCGACGGTGAACAGCGCCTGACGTTCCCCGATCCGGGCGATCAGGGCACCGGCCGGCAGCGCGGTCAGCATGCTGCCGATGCCCAGCAGGGCCACCACGAAGGCGGCGGTGGCCACGTCGGCGCCCAGGTCGCGGGCGTTCAGGGCCAGCACCGGTATCACCGCGCCGTGCCCGATCGAGTTGACGATCGTGGGCCCGTACGCGGTGACCGCTACGTCTCGGAGGCGGAAGTCGGACTCTGCGGACACGGCGCCGATTCTTGCGCAGGCGACCGACGCCTGGTCGCTCCGGTCTGGCCGGCGAGCACCCCGCCGAGCACCAGCAGCATGCCGAGCGCCTGGGGGAGCCCGAAGGCCTCGGCGGCGACCACGACCCCGAGCACCGTGCCGACCAGGGGGTTGAGCAGGCCCACCAGGGCCACGGCGCCCGCGGGCATCGCGCGCAGGGCGGTGAACCAGCAGAAGTAGGCCAGCCCGGTGCCCACGACCGCGATCCAGGTGAGCCCGAGCACCGCGTCGCGGTCCAGCGCCGGCGGTGCGCCCTCGACCAGCAGCGCGACCGGCAGGATGGCCAGGCCGCCGACCACCAGCTGCCAGGAGACCAGTGTCAGCATGTCCACCGGCGGGTGCCACCGCTTGATCAGCGTGAACCCGAGGGCCGAGACCAGCACGGACCCGAACGCACCCGCCAGGCCCACGCCCGTCACGCCGTCGGGGGTCTGCCAGACCAGCAGTGCCACCCCCACCAGACCGACCACCGCCGCGACGAGCCGGACGGCGTGGGCGCGCTCGGAGAGCACCAGCCACGCCATCCCCATCACCACGAGCGGCGAGGTCGCCTGCAGCGTGGAGGCGAGCCCACCGGGCAGGTTGTAGGCCGAGACGAAGATCAGCGGGAAGAAGAGCCCGATGTTGCACAGCCCCAGGACCAGCGCCTTCCACCACCAGTCCCCGCGCGGCAGGGTCCGGGTCCAGGCGAGCAGGACCAGTCCCACGGGCAGGGCGCGCACGAGCGCCGCGAAGAGCGGGCGGTCGGGCGGCAGGAGCTCCTCGGTGACGATGTACGTCGTGCCCCAGGTGATCGGCGCGACGGCCGCCAGCAGGACGGTGCGCCAGGAGGCGGAAGTCTCTTCCATGGAAGAGACTTTATCTTCCATGGAAGGTAAGGTCCACCCCATGAGCAGCGAGCGCGACCACGTCGGCCGGATCATGGACCAGTGGGCCCAGGAGCGGCCCGACCTCGACGTCTCTCCGATGGGGGTCATCGGTCGGCTGCACCGGCTCGCGGACCGGCTCCAGGCCGAGCTGCGCCCCGTCTTCGCCGCGCACGGGCTGGGCGAGGGGGACTTCGACGTGCTGGCCACCCTGCGTCGCAGCGGGGCGCCGTACCGGCTGACCCCCAGCCAGCTGGCCGACAGTGCCATGGTGACCTCGGGGGCGGTCACCAAGCGGGTGGACCGCCTGGTGTCCGCCGGCCTGGTCGAGCGGTCCGCGAGCCCTCGCGACGGACGCTCCTGCGACGTCGCGCTGACCCCTGACGGCCTCGAGCTGGTCGACCGCCTGGTGGCCGAGCACGTGGCCAACGAGCACCGGCTGCTCGCCGGCCTCGGTGCCGCGGAGCGCTCGCGCCTGGCCCAGCTGCTGGAGCAGTGGGGGCGGGCGATCGACTGAGCCGGCCGTCATCGCGTCCTCAGCCGAAGTGGTCCGGATCCGGACCCGTGCGGCCCTCGGGGCCACGGTCCAGGTCGCTGAGCGTGGCCATCTGCTCCGAGGTCAGCTCGAAGTCCAGGATCTCGGCGTTCTCCCGCATCCGCTCGGGGCGGGTGGTCTTCGGGAAGATCACGTCCCCGCGCTGCAGGTGCCAGCGCAGCGTGACCTGGGCCGGCGTACGGCGGAGCTGGTCGGCGATCTCCACGATCGGCTCGGACCGGGAGACCGCGCCCCTGGCGATGGGGGACCAGGCCTCGGTGACCACGCCGTGCCGGGCGTTGGCGGCGCGGACCGCCTCGTTGGTGAAGAAGGGGTGCACCTCGACCTGGTTGACCACCGGCACCACGCCGGTCTCGGCGACCACCCGGTCCAGGTGGTCGGGCTGGAAGTTCGAGACCCCGGCGGAGGTGACCAGGCCCTCCTCGACGAAGGAGACCAGGGCCCGCCACGCCGCCACGTAGTCGTCACGCGAGGGCAGCGGCCAGTGGATCAGGAAGAGGTCGACCCGGTCCAGCCCGAGCTTGGTCAGGGACTCCTCCAGGCTGCGCCGAGCCCGGGACGGCTCGTGGTTGGGGTTGTCGAGCTTGGTGGTGACGTAGAGCTCCTCGCGCGGCAGTCCGGACTCGCGCAGCGCCCGCCCCACGCCGGCCTCGTTGCCGTACATCTGGGCGGTGTCGATGTGCCGGTAGCCCAGCTCCAGGGCCGCCGTGACCACCTGCTGCGCGTCCTGGTCGCTCACCTTGTAGGTGCCCAGGCCCAGCTGGGGGATGGAGGTGCCGTCGTGGAGAGAAAGGTGGGGGAGGTCCATGTCACTCACCGTATCCACCCACCGGGTGTCGCCGCGTGGCATCCTCGTGCTCCATGACGAGCACCGCGAAAGCGCCCGAGAGTACCGACTCCCCGCTCCGGCGCTACGCCCGGATCGCCCGCCTGGCCTACCGGCACGGCCGGGGTGACCTGCTCCAGGGGCTGGAGATGGACGAGTTCAGCCACGACGACGACCCGCCGCTGGGCGACGACGACAAGGCCGAGGCCTTCGCCCGTGACCTGGAGAAGATGGGGCCGACGTACATCAAGCTGGGCCAGCTGCTCTCCACCCGCTTCGACCTGCTGCCCGTGGCCTACACCCAGGCCCTCGCGCGGCTCCAGGACGACGTCACGCCGTTCGGGTTCGAAGCCGTGCGCGAGATCGTCGAGGCCGAGCTGGGCGGGCGCCTGGAGGACCTGTACGGCGACTTCGACCCGGAGCCGATGGCGGCGGCCAGCCTGGGCCAGGTACACCGGGCGACCCTGCGCAACGGCCGGGAGGTCGTGGTCAAGGTGCAGCGTCCCGAGGCTCGGGACGTGGCTCGCGCCGACATGGACACCCTGGCCAGCCTGGCCGCCATGATCGACCGGCGTACCGACGTGGGGCGGCGCTACGGCTTCGAGAAGCTGGTCGCCCAGTTCCGCCAGTCCCTGGCCGGGGAGCTGGACTACCGCCGCGAGGCGCGCAACCTGCAGCGCTTCGGGAAGCTCGTCGAGCCCTACGACCTGTTGCTGGTCCCGCAGCCCGTGCCCGCGCTGAGCACCGGCCGGGTGCTGACCATGGACCTGGTCGAGGGACGCAAGGTGACCGAGCTGGGCAAGCTGGCACTCCTGGACCTCGACTCCGCTCCGGTCGCCGAGCAGCTCTTCGCCTGCTACCTGCACCTGATGCTCGGGGAGGGGGTGCTGCACGCCGACCCGCACCCGGGCAACCTGCTGCTCACCGACGACGGCCGGCTGGCCCTGCTGGACCTCGGCATGGTCGTCTCGGTGCCCCCGCGGCTGCAGGACAAGGTGGTCAAGCTCCTGCTCGCCATCACCGACGGCGACGGCGAGGAGGTCGCCGCGGTGCTCGCCGAGATGGGGCACCAGTTGCCCGACTACGACGCCGGGGCCTTCCGCAACGACGTCGCCCACCTGGTCTCCGAGGCCGTGGGGGCCGGCCCGGACCTGCAGGCCGGCATGGTCCTGGTGGAGCTGAGCCGGCTCTCGGGGCTGCACGGGCTGCGTCCTCCGGCGGAGATGTCGCTGATCGGCAAGGCGCTGCTCAACCTGGACAGCTCCACCCTGCACCTCGACCCGGGCTTCTCCCCGGCCGAGGCGCTGCGCGACAACGTCTCCGCCATCCTGGCCAGCGGGCTCGGGGTGAGCCCCGGCGGCATCATGGCCGCCGCGATCGAGGCCAAGGAATTCGCCAAGCTGCTGCCCCGGCGCGCCAACCGCATCCTGGACAACCTCGCCGCCGGGGAGTTCAACGTCCGCGTCGACGCCCTCGACGAGGAGCGGCTGCACACCGTGCTGCTGCGGGTCGCGAACCGGATCACCCTGGGGATGGTGATCGCGGCGATGCTGGTCGGCGCCGCGCTGATGATGCGGGTCGACGAGGGGCCGCGACTCTTCGGGGTCCCCGGGGTGGCGTTGAGCTTCTTCACCCTCGCGGTGCTCGCGGGGGTGGCGCTGACGGTCTGGATCGTGACCACCGACGGCAAGGTGGCCGCCCGCCCCCGCTCCCGGCCCGGCGAGCACGGCTGAGGGGGTCCGGCTTCCCTGGTCGGCGGTCTCGCCTGAGAAAAATCGGCCCCGGTTCGGGAACAATCCCCGGACGTACGTGCGTTGGACTCCATGAACGAAGTTGAGTTGAAGCCACTCAACTTGTTTGCCAGAATCGCTCCCAAGGGCGCAGGATGGCGTCACCAGATCTTTCCCGGGACGTTCCCGGGACGCGACAACGGAGGTAACCCAACATGGCACGTGCTGTCGGCATCGACCTCGGCACGACGAACAGCGTCGTCGCCGTCCTGGAGGGTGGCGAGCCCACCGTCATCGCCAACGCAGAGGGCGCCCGGACCACCCCCTCGGTGGTCGCCTTCACCAAGTCCGGCGAGGTGCTGGTCGGCGAGGTGGCCAAGCGCCAGGCCGTCACCAACGTGGACCGCACCATCCGCTCCGTCAAGCGCCACATGGGCACCGACTGGAGCACCCAGATCGACGACAAGAAGTTCACCTCCCAGCAGATCAGCGCCTTCGTGCTGCAGAAGCTCAAGCGCGACGCGGAGGCCTACCTCGGTGAGCCCGTCACCGACGCCGTGATCACCGTGCCGGCGTACTTCTCCGACGCCCAGCGTCAGGCGACCAAGGAGGCGGGCGAGATCGCCGGCCTCAACGTCTCGCGCATCGTCAACGAGCCTACCGCGGCCGCCCTGGCCTACGGCCTGGACAAGGGCGAGGACCAGACCATCCTCGTCTTCGACCTCGGTGGCGGCACGTTCGACGTCTCGCTGCTGGAGATCGGCGAGGGCGTCGTGGAGGTCAAGGCGACCTCCGGCGACAACCACCTCGGTGGCGACGACTGGGACAACCGCGTCGTGGCCTGGATGGTCGACAAGTTCAAGAAGAACAACGGCGTGGACCTGGCCGCCGACAAGATCGCCAAGCAGCGCCTGCAGGAGGCTGCGGAGAAGGCGAAGATCGAGCTCTCCAGCTCCAGCGAGACCACGATCCACCTGCCGTACATCACGCACGGCGAGTCCGGCCCGCTGCACTTCGAGGAGAAGCTGACGCGCGCCGAGTTCCAGAAGATGACCGCAGACCTGCTCGACCGCACCAAGACGCCGTTCCAGTCGGTGCTCAAGGACGGCGGCGTCGCGGTCAAGGACATCGACCACGTGGTCCTCGTCGGTGGCTCCACCCGGATGCCGGCTGTGGCCGAGGTCGTCAAGGACCTGCTCGGCGGCAAGGAGCCCAACAAGGGCGTCAACCCCGACGAGGTCGTGGCCCTGGGTGCGGCCCTGCAGGCCGGCGTGCTCAAGGGCGAGGTCAAGGACGTGCTGCTCCTCGACGTCACCCCGCTGAGCCTCGGCATCGAGACCAAGGGCGGTGTGATGACCACCCTGATCGAGCGCAACACCACCATCCCGACCAAGCGCTCGGAGATCTTCACCACCGCGGACGACAACCAGCCGTCGGTGGAGATCAAGGTCGCCCAGGGTGAGCGCCAGATGTGGGCGCAGAACCAGCCCCTGGGCAACTTCGAGCTCACCGGTCTGCCGCCGGCTCCCCGCGGCGTGCCGAAGATCGAGGTCACCTTCGACATCGACGCCAACGGCATCGTGCACGTCTCCGCCAAGGACCACGCGTCCGGCCGCGAGCAGTCGATGACGATCTCCGGTGGCTCCGCGCTGGGCAAGGACGAGATCGACCGGATGGTCAAGGAGGCCGAGCAGTACGCCGAGGAGGACGCCAAGCGTCGTGCCGCGGTGGACGCCCGCAACCAGGCCGACAGCCTCGTCTACACCACCGAGAAGTTCCTGGCCGACAACGGCGACAAGATCCCCGAGGACGTCAAGACCGAGGTGACCGCCGACGTCGAGGCCCTCAAGGCCACGCTGGAGAACACCGAGGCGGACGCGGAGACCATCCAGGTCGGGGTCAACAAGCTCAACGAGTCCAGCCAGAAGATGGGCGCCGCGATGTACGCCGCCGCGGAGGCCGACCAGGCCGCCGCCGGAGGCAGCGACGGCTCGACGGGCGAGTCCGACGACGACGTGGTGGACGCCGAGATCGTCGACGAGCCAGGCGACGGTGAGGCCAAGTGACTCCTCCCCCCACTGGCTCGGCGGGGGGCTCCCAGGAGCCGCCCGCAGCGGACGGGTCCTTCGGGGCCGGCGCCGGCGAGATGGCGGCCGAGACCGAGGTCGAGGCACCCCTGACTGACCAGGGGGCCTCGGCTCCGGCCGGGACGGCGGACGATTCCGGCGACAAGCCGGCCGACTCCAGCACGGCCGAGGAGGACCTCGCCAAGGCGCGGTCCGACGTCGCCGCCCTGACCGCCGACCTGCAGCGGCTGCAGGCCGAGTACCTCAACTACAAGCGCCGGGTCGACCGGGACCGCCAGCTGGTGGCTGAGAACGCGGCGTACAAGGCGCTGCTGCCGGTGATCGAGGTCCTCGACACCGTCGACCGGGCCAGGGAGGCCGGTGAGGTCGACGGCGGGTTCAAGGCGGTCGCCGAGCAGCTCGAACGGGCGGTGGCGGTCTCCGGGCTGTCCCGCTTCGGTGCCGCGGGCGACGCGTTCGACCCGCAGCTGCACGAGGCGCTCAGCCACCTGGGCGAGGACCCGGACGTCGCGGTGACCACCGTCAAGGTGGTGGCCAAGGGCGGCTACCGGATGGGCGAGCGGGTGGTCCGCGCCGCCCAGGTGCTGGTGGTGGACCCCGCGTCCAGCCCGGCGACGCCGGTTGACTCCGAGCAGCCGACCGGGGAGCCGCAGGACCGGACCAGCGAGCCGGACACGGCGTCTGAGACAGGCACCCCGCCCGGCTCCTGAGCGTGGTGCCCGAGGAACAACAACCCGAACAGACACACTGCAAGCCGCACCGCGGTCACCGCACCGCGGTGCGGCGCAGGTTCGGGCGACATGAGAACGATGGCGAGAGGAGGGTGAGCGAGTGAGCGCGACCGACGGCATGCGTGCCGACTGGGCAGGCAAGGACTTCTACTCCGTGCTGGGGGTGAAGAAGGATGCCTCCGCCTCGGAGATCAAGACTGCCTATCGCAAGCTCGCCCGGGAGAACCACCCGGACTCCAACCCGGGCAACGAGGCCAAGCACGAGAAGTTCAAGGAGATCGCTGAGGCCTACGACGTCCTCGGCGACGCGGACAAGCGCAAGAAGTACGACGAGATGCGCTCCCTCTACGGATCCGGCGGCTTCGGCGGCCGCAGCACCGGCGGTGGCGCCGGCGGGTTCGACTTCAACGACCTCTTCGGGGACCGGGGCCAGCCCGGTGCCGGCGGTGCCGGCGGTGGGTTCGGCGACGTCTTCAGCGACCTGTTCGGCGGAGCGGGAGGCCGGCAGCGGGGACGCGCCCAGGCGCGGCCCCAGCGGGGTGCCGACGTCGAGACGACGGCGACCATCAGCTTCACCGACGCCATCGACGGAGTGACGATCTCCCTCCGGCTGACCTCCGACGCCGCCTGCTCCACCTGCCACGGCACGGGCGGCAAGCCGGGCACCAAGCCGCACGTGTGCACCACCTGCGAGGGCGCCGGCTACGTGGTGTCCTCGGTCGGCGGTGCCTTCTCGATGAACGAGCAGTGCCCGACCTGCGGCGGTCGCCAGCTGGTCTACGACGACCCGTGCCCCACCTGCCACGGTAGCGGCCGCGGGGTGTCCTCGCGCTCCATCCAGGCGCGCATCCCCGCCGGGGTGAAGGACGGTCAGCGCATCCGGCTCAAGGGCAAGGGTGGCTCTGGCGAGAACGGCGGACCGGCCGGTGACCTGCTGGTCACCGTCAAGGTCGGCAAGCACCGGGTCTTCGGGCGCACGGACGACAACCTCACTCTCGAGGTCCCGGTCTCCTTCGACGAGGCGGCCCTCGGGGCGGAGGTGAAGATTCCGACGCTCGGGGGCACGCCGGTGACGCTCAAGATCCCGGCCGGCACTCCGTCCGGCCGCACCTTCCGGGTCCGCGGCAAGGGCGTGACCAAGCGGGACGGCACCAAGGGCGACCTGCTCGCCACCGTCGAGGTGCAGGTGCCGGCGGTGCTCAACCAGGCGGCCCGCGAGGCCGTGGAGGCCTACCGGGACGCCACCACCGACCGGCCGTTGCGCACGAACCTGTTCCAGGGGGCCTGATGACCGGCCCCGGGGTCCCGTCACCTGACGCCGCGGTCTACGTCATCTCGGTCGCGGCGGAGCTGACGGGGCTGCATCCCCAGACCCTGCGGACCTATGAGCGGATGGGCCTGATCCGGCCCGGCCGCACCAGCGGCGGGGGACGTCGCTACTCCCACCGTGACCTGGAGCTGCTGCGTGAGATCGCCAGCCTGACCAGCTCCGGGATCGGGCTGGACGGGGTACGGCGGATCCTCGCGCTGGACACCGAGGTCACCGAGCTGCGAGCTCGCAATGCGGAGCTGGAGGCGGAGCTTGCGGCGACCCGTGACCTGCTGCGCCGGAGGTCCAACCCGACGGGGGCCACCGTCAGCGCGGTCAACCGGCTGCCGGTGCTGCGGCGGCCCGAGCCGCCGCAGTCCCTGGTCGTCTGGCGCCGACGTGGCTTCTAGGCCTTGACCTTCTTGGCCTTCGTCTTCGTCACCAGCGAGGGGTAGCCGGGGGCCTTGGCGGTGACCCTGGCCTGCAGCTTCTTGCCGGCGTACTTCGTGGTGATCTTGAACTTCGCCTTGGTCGCGCCCTTGATCTTCTTGCCGTTGGCGAACCACTGGATCTTGACCTTGGCGTTGGCCGGGGTCACCTTGCCGACGACCGCCTTGAGGGCGCCGCCGACCTTGGCCGAGCCCTTGGCCACGGGGGTGCCCGCGGGAGTGTCGAAGCCGATGGTGGTGGGGACGGGCGGAGCCGGGACTGTGGGGACGGCCGGGACAGGGGGCGTCGGCGTGGGCGTCGCGGTGGGCGGGGGCGTGGGCGTGGGTGTCGGCGTGTGCGTTGCGGTGGGCGTGGGTGTCGCGGTGGGTGTCGCGGTGGGGGTCGGCGTCGGCGTCGGCGTGGGCGTCTCGGTGGGTGTCGGCGTCGGCGTGGGTGTCGCGGTGGGGGTCGGCGTGGGCGTCTCGGTGGGTGTCGGCGTCGGCGTGGGTGTCGCGGTGGGGGTCGGCGTCGGCGTGGGGGTCGGCGTGGGCGTCGGCGTGGGCGTCGGCGTCGGAGTGGGCGTGGGTGTGGGCGTCGGAGTGGGCGTGGGCGTGGGCGTCGGCGTGGGCGTGGGTGTGGGCGTCGGCATCGGCGTCGGGATCGTCGGCTCGTCAGGATCGTCGACCGGGGTGCCGAGCGTCATGTGGATGCTCTGGGTGAGGTGGCCGGCCGTCACGGTCACGTCCCAGGCGTTCTCCACGGAGCGGAAGTTCGGGTAGTACTTCTCCTCGTAGCCCGTGGGCGAGGAGTCGGCGAAGAGCAGACGGTAGGTGCCGGCGTGGAGCCGCTCGGCGTCGTAGTAGCCGTCCTCGTCGGTCTCGGCCTTCGCGACCTCGACCCACTTGCCGGCGACGAGCTTGCGGACGGACACGGTGGTCTTGGACATCGGCTCGCCGGCCGGCCCGACGACTCGGCCCTGGACAATGCCCGAGAGGTCCAGCTGGGGATTGATCACGACGTCGGAGCCGTCGGCGATCACCACGTCGGCGCCGTCCTGGACACGGGCCGCGTCCTGCCAGTACTCATCGGCGTGGATGCCGGAGTCGTCGTCGAAGCCGACGCGGTAGGTGCCGTCGGCTCGGGGAGCGAAGCCGAACTCGCCGGTGGCTGTGTCGACGAGCGTGAAGTCGATGCTCTCCCACCAGTCCTCCGGTGCGTTCCACCGGTACAGAGAGGCGATGAGGTCGACCTCGGGCGCCCGCAGGGCCAGGCCGGCAGTCCCGTAGATCTCGCCACCGGGCTCGAGCTCGGCGTCGTAGTCGGTCAGGACGTCCCCGTCGCCCACGACGAGCTCCTGGGCGAGATCGATGTCGGTGACGTCGTCGTAGAACTCCTCGACCAGGTCCGGATGGCTGAAGCCCAGGCGGTAGGTGCCGGGTGCCAGGTCGGGGATCTCGTAGCTCCCGTCCTCCTGGGCGTCGACCTCCAAGGCGCGCCACTCGTCGGCCTCGGGATCTCCGACCGCCTGGTAGGCACTGACTGTCACGTCTTCGGCGTAGAGGCCGGCCGGGACGCTCACGGTGCCGAGCACGGTGGCGGAGGCAGGGGCGGCGGAGGTGCCCGGGGCGATCAGGACAGTCGCCGCGCAGGCGAGGAAGAGTGACACCGGTGCGGCGTACAGCCGACGGGACGAGGGACGCACAAGACCTCCAGGTCTGCTGCCGCCAGCACCTCCGGCGGTCCCTCCGCACAGTGCCACCGGCGCTGGAGCGGCGGGGCGGAACCCAGATCCTTTACCTCGGGTGCGGAGGACCCGCCTGCCCTCCATGCGTTCTCTGCACCTTCGCGTCCCGTACGTCGGCTCCGAGCAGGACGGCGCCGCTCCCTGACAGGGAGCGGCGCCGTCGTGCGGCTCAGCGCTTGTTCTTCGCGCCCTTGACCTTCTTGGCCTTGGTCTTGGCGACCACCTTCTTGTAGCCCGGTGCGGTTGCGGTCACGGTGGCGTGGATCTTCTTGCCGGCGTACTTGCCGGTGATCTTGAACGTCGCCTTGGTCGCCTTCTTGATCTTCTTGCCGTTGGCGAACCACTGGATCTTGACCTTGGCGGTGGCCGGGGTCACGGTGCCGACGATGGCCTTCAGGGTCTTGCCGACCTTGGCCGTTCCCTTGGCCACGGGGGTGCCCGCGGGGGTGCCGAAGCCGATGGTGGTGGGGGTCGGCTGGACCGTCGGCGTGGGCGGAACGGGGGCGGGCGGGGCCGGC
This sequence comes from Nocardioides sp. 616, assembly GCF_002930065.1. Taxonomy (NCBI): domain Bacteria; kingdom Bacillati; phylum Actinomycetota; class Actinomycetes; order Propionibacteriales; family Nocardioidaceae; genus Nocardioides; species Nocardioides sp. 616. The sequence goes on from NZ_POAG01000018.1 coordinate 100,779, forward strand.
GGCGTGGTCGGCTCGTCGGTCGGCGGCACGTAGCCGTCCACCGGGGTGCCGAGCGTGACGTTGATGGTCGGGGTGATGCTGCCCGCGGTGACCGTGACGTCTCCGGCCTCCTCGATGGTGGCGGCGTTCGGGTAGAACTTCAACTCGAACCAGTTGTCCGACCAGTCGTCGAACTGGAGCCGGTAGGTGCCGGCCAGCAGCCGCCCCACGTCGTAGAAGCCGTCGGCGTCGGAGTAGGCCCACGCGACCGGCACCCACGCGCCGCGGACCAGGGCGTTGACGGTGACCTGGGTCTCCGGGACAGCCAGGCCGTCGGGGCCGGTCACCCGGCCCATGATGTGTCCGGAGAGCGCCAGCTCGGCGTCGACCTGGACGTCGCCGCGGTTGGTGACCACGACGTCCTTGGCGTCCTCGACTCGGGCGGCGTCGTCGTAGAACTCGTCGGCGTGGGTGCCGGAGTCGTCGTTGAAGCCGACCCGGTAGGTGCCGTCGGTGCGGGGGTCGAAGGCGTAGCCGCCGTCGGCGTCCACGAAGGACCAGTCGATGCTGGCCCAGCGGGACTCAGCGGCGTTCCACTGGTAGAGGTAGGCGTAAACCTCCACCTGGGGGGCGGCGGAGGCCAGCGTGAGGGTGCCGAAGATCTCGCCGCCGCGGACGAGCTCGGCGTCGTAGCCCGCCGCGACGTCCCCGTCCCCGACGGTGATGTCCTGAGCCTGCTCGACGTCGGTGACGTCGTCGTAGAACTCCTCGACCAGACCGGGGTGCTGGAAGCCGAGCCGGTAGGTGCCGGGAGCCAGGTCCGGCACCGTGTAGCTGCCGTCGGGCTCGACCCAGACGTTGGCCGCCTGCTGCCACTCGGGGCTGTCGGGCGCGCCGACATTCTCGTAGGCGCTGACGGTGACGTCGTCCGGGAAGAAGGTGGCCGGCACGGTCACCGTGCCCTGCACGGTGGCCGCGGGAGCGGCAGAGGCGCCCGGGGCGACCAGCACGGTGGCGGCAAGGGCCAGGAAGAGCGACACCGATGCCGCGTAGAGCTTGGTTGACGGGGAACGCACAAGACCTCCAGGTCTCAGCCGCCGGCACCTCCAGCGGTCCTTCCGCACAGTGCCACCGCTGCGCGGGGAGCGCCGCCGAACCAGGATCTTTTACTCTGGCGGCCCTGCCGCCGGCGGTCCGTCGGCGTCCTCGCGGGGCCAGTGACCGGGGCGATCGATCCCAGCCGGCAGGGCGGTGCGGGCGTTCCCGCGGGTTGCATTCACCTGGGATTGCGTGAGGTAGAGCACGTGGGTCAGCTGCGCATTGCGCACGTCCGCGTCCCGTACGTCGGCCCCCAGCAGGTCGGCCCGGCCCAGGTCGAGTCCCCGGAGGTCGGCTGCCAGCAGCAGCGCGCCGTGCAGGTCGGCGTCCTTGAGCGTGCCGCCCCCGTGAGTGCCCGACCGGAGGTCCCGTCCGCTGAGGTCGCTGCGCGAGAGGTCCGCCGCGTCAGCGGGTCGCAGTCGCGCGGACCCGGCGCGCAGCAGCGCCCCGACCCGGCCCATGACCTCGTCCATGTCCAGGACGAGCAGCTCGGCGGGGGAGAGCGCGACAGCGTCGGCGAGCTCGGCGACGAGCACCTCGGCGTCCGGGGCGGGCGAGCGCTCCAGCACCTCCGCGAGGTGTCGCAGGGCCTCGTGCAGCATCCGCATCACCGAGAGCACCGCCGCCATCTCACCCCGGTCCGCGCCCGGGTCGCGCCAGGAGCGGCCGGCGTACGTCACCTGGGTGACCTGCTGCCCGGCGCCGAAGCAGTCGAAGACGGTGCAGCCGGGCCAGCCCCGCTCGCGCAGCGACTCGTGGATGGTGCATCGGTCGGCGGAGGACAGGTGGTGGCAGGCCGGGCCCGCCGGCTTGTCCACCCCGAAGCCGGAGTCGGCGCGGAACGGGGTCAGCACGCAGCACAGGGCCGCACACGAGGAGCAGTCGGCCCTGAGCAGTGGGAGGGGGGCGCGGATCACCGGCCCATGGTCCCACTCAGCCGCGCAGCGGGCTCTCCTTGGCGGTGTCGCGGCTCGCGAAGTCCCGGCCCAGCGGGTAGGGCCGGATCGGGCGCACCGCGCCCGTGAGGCCGATCTGCTTGAGGTGCTCGGTGATCGACTTCGCCGAGACGCCCTTGACGATGTAGCCCCAGGCGCCCTCCTTGAGAGCGGCCTCGGTCATGTAGGTCGCCGAGATCGCGGAGCAGACCACGACCTTGGTGAAGGGGGAGTCCTCGTAGATCAGCGGCAGGATCTCCAGCCCGCCGATGTCGGGCATGTGCAGGTCCAGCAGCACGATGTCGGGCTTCTCGGCCCCGATCAGCGCCATGGCGCTCTCTGCATCACCGGCGTCCCCGACGACCTCGAACTCGGCAGCGTCCAGGGCGATGCGCAGCACGAAGCGCACCTCCTCGTCGTCGTCGACGATGACCACGCGCATCGGTCCGGGATAGCGCAACGACTCGAGCGTCGGCTGGGGTTGCGTGGGTTCGACCACGCTCTCCTCTGGGACCGCCGACTTGCTCTTGTCGGCGGACTGACCGCGAAACAGCTTCACTATTCCTCCACGCCCGGGTGCTGACCGGGGGCAATCGTGCCACGGCGAACAGCGTTCCCGCAGCAATAGTCCAAGTCGCGGCAATAGTCGAAGTTGAGTGGAATGCACTCAACTTCTGGCGTGTTTCACCGGTGCGGGAGGACAATGGATGTGGAGCAACCGACCGGCCGTGCCGCCCCGCTCGAAGATCACCTCGTCACCAGAAAGGTCAGCCTGACGTGAGCCAGTTCGGAGCCGACAAGTTCACCACCCGCAGTCGTGAGGCCATCGAGGCCGCCCAGATCGCGGCCACCACCGGCGGCAACAGCCAGACCGACCCGTTGCACCTCCTGGTCGCGCTGCTGCGCCAGGAGGACGGGATCGCCCGGAGCCTGATCGCCAAGTCCGGGCTGGACCCGGCGGTCGTGCTGGCACGCGCCGAGGCCGCGCTCTCCGCGCTGCCCTCAGCGACCGGCGCCACCGTCCAGCAGCCGGCGGCCTCCCCGGCCCTGACCCGGGTGCTGGCCTCGGCCCTGGACCTGGCCGGCTCCATGAAGGACGAGTACGTCGCCACCGAGCACCTGCTCGTCGCGCTGGCCAGCGTGGAGTCCGACGCACAGCGGGTGCTGGCCGACTCCGGGCTCAGTGCGGAGGTCCTGCGCGAGGGGCTCACCGCGGTGCGCGGCAACCGCCGGGTCACCAGCCAGGAGGCGGAGTCGACGTACGAGGCGCTGGAGAAGTACTCCGTCGACCTGACCGCCGCGGCCCAGGAGGGCCGGCTCGACCCGGTGATCGGACGGGACTCCGAGATCCGCCGCGTGGTGCAGGTGCTCAGCCGCCGCACCAAGAACAACCCGGTGCTGATCGGCGAGCCCGGCGTCGGCAAGACCGCCGTCGTGGAGGGCCTGGCTCAGCGCGTGGTCGCCGGCGACGTGCCCGACTCCCTCAAGGGTCGTCGGGTGCTGAGCCTCGACCTGTCCGCCATGGTGGCCGGGGCGAAGTACCGCGGCGAGTTCGAGGAGCGGCTCAAGGCCGTCCTGGAGGAGATCAAGGACGCCGGCGGCCAGATCATCACCTTCATCGACGAGCTGCACACCGTGGTCGGTGCGGGCGCCGGAGGCGACTCCTCAATGGACGCCGGCAACATGCTCAAGCCCATGCTGGCCCGCGGCGAGCTGCACATGATCGGCGCCACCACGCTGGACGAGTACCGCGAGCGGATCGAGAAGGACCCGGCCCTGGAGCGTCGCTTCCAGCAGGTCTTCGTCGGCGAGCCGAGTGTGGAGGACACCATCCAGATCCTGCGTGGCATCCAGGAGAAGTACGAGGCGCACCACGGCGTGCGGATCACCGACGCCGCGCTGGTGGCCGCCGCGACCCTCTCGGACCGCTACATCAGCGGCCGCCAGCTCCCCGACAAGGCGATCGACCTGATCGACGAGGCCGCCTCCCGGCTGCGGATGGAGATCGAGTCCTCCCCGGAGGAGATCGACCAGCTGCGCCGCTCGGTGGAGCGCCTCAAGATGGAGGAGTTCGCCCTGGAGAAGGAGAGCGACCCGGCGTCTCGCGAACGGCTCGAGGTGCTGCGCGGCGACCTCGCCAACCACGAGGAGGAGCTGCGGGCGCTCGAGGCCCGGTGGGCACAGGAGAAGTCCTCGCTCGAGGGCGAGGGCGAGCTGCGTCGGCGCCTGGACGCCGTACGGATGCAGGCCGAGAAGCTGATGCGCGACGGTGGTGAGGAGAACCTGCGCCAGGCCTCCGAGCTGCTCTACGTGCAGATCCCGCAGCTGGAGCAGTCCCTGGCCGACTCCGCCGCCGCCGAGACCACGACGCTGGAGCCCCTGGTGGGCGAGGAGGTCGGCTCCGAGCAGATCGCGGAGGTGGTCGAGGCCTGGACCGGCATCCCCACCGGACGGATGCTGCAGGGCGAGACCGCCAAGCTGCTGGACATGGAGTCCGAGATCGGCCAGCGGCTGGTCGGACAGCACCAGGCCGTCCAGGCCGTCAGCGACGCCGTACGCCGTTCGCGCGCCGGGATCTCCGACCCCAACCGGCCCACCGGCTCCTTCCTGTTCCTGGGCCCCACCGGCACCGGCAAGACCGAGCTCGCCAAGAGCCTGGCCGACTTCCTGTTCGACGACGAGCGGGCCATCGTGCGCATCGACATGAGCGAGTACTCCGAGAAGCACTCGGTCTCCCGCCTGGTCGGCGCTCCGCCCGGGTACGTCGGCTACGACGAGGGTGGCCAGCTCACCGAGGCCGTGCGTCGGCGCCCCTACTCGGTGGTCCTGCTTGACGAGGTGGAGAAGGCGCACCCCGAGGTCTTCGACATCCTGCTGCAGGTGCTCGACGACGGACGGCTCACCGACGGCCAGGGACGCACGGTCGACTTCCGCAACACGCTGCTGGTGCTGACCTCCAACCTGGGCTCCAACTTCCTGGTCGACCCGACGCTCGACCAGCACGCCAAGAAGGAGTCGGTGATGACGGTGGTCCGGTCCAGCTTCAAGCCGGAGTTCCTCAACCGCCTCGACGAGATCGTCATCTTCGAGGCACTGACCAAGGACGAGCTGACCCACATCGTCGACCTCCAGCTGGGCCTGCTGGAGAAGCGGCTGGCGACCCGGCGCATCACCATCGAGGTGACCGACGAGGCCCGGCAGTGGCTGGCCGAGACCGGCTACGACCCGGCGTACGGCGCCCGGCCGCTGCGCCGGCTGATCCAGACCGCCATCGGCGACCCGCTCGCCCGGATGCTGATCGCCGGCCAGGTCACCGACGGCGGCACCGTGCGGGTCGAACGGGGCGAGGACGGGCTCGTGCTCGTCTGAGGCCCGGACCCCCGACACCTCGTCTGCCCGGCACCCCGGTGCCGCGCAGGCGAGGTGTCGCGCATTTTGTCCCCCATGATGAGATGAGCGGGTGAGTTCTCCCGCGCTGCCCAGACCCCCTCAGGTGACGTTGGCTGCGTGGATGATCATCGTGGGGTCCTTCCTCGTGGTGGTCTCCGCGGTCGAGGTCGTCACCGGACTGCGCTCCCTGGAGACCCGGGAGAGCGTCGAGACCTTCCTCTCCGAGGCCCCCAGCACGCTGGGGCTCGACGTCGAGCAGGTGCTGCAGATCCTCCGGACGACCGCCCTGGTGACCGCCGCGTGCGCGACGGCGGCCGCCGTCCTGGGGTGGCACGTGCTGCAGCGCAACCGCGGCGCCCGGGTGGGGCTCACCGTGCTCGCCGTTCCCCTGTTCCTCAGTGGTCTCATCACCGGCGGGTTCACCTCTTCCCTGGTCGCCGCGGCCTCGCTGCTGCTGTGGCTGCAGCCAGCGCGCAACTGGTTCGCCGGCAAGCCCACCCCCGTGGTCTCCGACCAGCGGGCGCCGTGGCCCCCGGTGCAGGCCTCGGCGGAGTCCCCGGCGCCGCCGGCCCAGACCGGGCCCGGCGCGACCGGAGCCGACCCCGAGGTCCCGGACCAGGGCGCCCGCCCGGTGCACGGCTTCGGCGACCAGCCCAGCTGGGAGGCCCCCGGCGGCGTGTCGCTCACCAAGCCGGCGCCGCCCGGCGCCGCCGCCCCCGGCGGCCGGCCCGGTGCCGTGGTGGCGGCCGCCGTGCTCACCTGGGTCGGCGCCGGCTTCACCCTGCTCTCCACCGTGGGCAGCATGGTGCTGGTCGGCACCTCACCGGACGCGGTGATGGAGGAGCTGGAGAAGCAGCAGCCCGACCTGCTCGAGCAGGAGGGGGTGACCCAGGACCTGGTCGTCAACACCGTGCTGAGCGTCGGTGCCGTCGTCGCCCTGTGGTGCCTGGTCGCGATCGTGGCCGCGGTCCTGGTGATGCGCCGCAGCCCCCGCGGGCGCACCCTGCTCCTGGGCTCGGCCGTGGCCACCGCCGTGTTCGGCCTCGTGGGCGCCCTGAGTGCTCCGCCGATGATCCTGGCGGTGCTGGCCGGGGCCGTGGTGTTCGTGCTGCTGCGCCGCCCGGACGTCCAGGCCTGGTTCCAGAGCCGCTGAGGCGGGGCCGGCAGGGCGCCCCGGCAGGGCGCACGGCTCAGGCGCGCAGCTCAGGCGCGCAGCTCGGCGGCGACCAGTCGACGTACCCCTTCGGCGACGACGTCGGGCTGCTTGCAGAACGCCCACCGCACCAGGTGGCGCCCCGCGTCGGCGTCGTCGTAGAAGGCCTGGGTGGGGATCGCCACCACCCCCGCCCGCTCCGGCAGGGCCTCGCAGAAGGCCAGGCCGTCGGCCCAGCCCAGCGCCGAGATGTCGGTGGTGGCGAAGTAGGTGCCCTCGGGGACCCGGGGGGACAGTCCCGCCGCGGCCAGCCCCTCGCAGAGCAGGTCGCGGCGTGACTCCAAGGAGCGGGCCAGCTCGCGCGGCCACTCCGGCTCCGCGTCCAGGGCGTGCGCGATCGCGGGCTGCAGCGGGGAGCCGGAGGTGAAGGTCAGCCACTGCTTGGCCGAGAGCAGTGCGCCCACCAGGTCGGCCGGCCCGGTCGCCCAGCCGATCTTCCAGCCGGTCAGCGAGTAGCTCTTGCCCGAGCTGGACAGCGTCAGGGTCCGCTCGGCCATCCCGGGCAGCGTGGCGATCGGGACGTGGGTGTGGCCGGAGTAGGTCAGGTGCTCGTAGACCTCGTCGGTGACCACCACCAGGTCGTGCTCGATGGCCACGTCGGCGACCAGCTGCAGCTCGGCGCCGGTGAGCACCGTGCCGGTCGGGTTGTGCGGACTGTTGAGCAGCAGCACCCTGGTCCGGGGGGTGATCGCGGCCCGCAGCGTCTCGGCGTCGAGCCGGAAGTCGGGGGCGCGCAGGGTGATCGGTCGACGTACCCCGCCGGCGATCTGGATCATCGCCAGGTAGGAGTCGTAGTAGGGCTCGAGCACCGCCACCTCGTCGCCGGGGTCGACCAGACCCAGCAGGGCCGCGGCGATCCCCTCCGTGGCGCCCGTGGTCACCACCACCTCGCGCTCGGGGTCCAGCTCGATCCCGTAGTGGCGCTGCTGGTGCCGGGCGATCGCCGCGCGCAGCTCGGGGGTGCCGGGACCGGGCGCGTACTGGTTGCGGCCCTGCGCCAGCGCGGTGCGCGCCGCCTCCACCACGCTCGCGGGGCCGTCGGAGTCGGGGAATCCCTGCCCCAGGTTCAGCGCTCCGGTGCGCACTGCCAGCGCCGACATCTGGGTGAAGATCGTGGGCGGGATGCCGTCCAGCCGGGTCGCTTGGGAGTGCATGCCTGCGAGCGTAGCCCGCGGCGCGGGTGCAAGGATCGCCTCATGAGCGACTCCCTCCAGGACCCGGCCCTCGCCGCCGACATCGACGCCTGCTGCCGCCTCACCGGAGAGTTCACCCTCCGCTCGGGCCAGCAGGCCAGCGAGTACTTCGACAAGTACCTCTTCGAGTCCCAGCCCACCCTGCTCGCGCGCGTCGCCGAGCAGATGGTCGGGCTGCTGCCCGAGGGCACCGAGCTGCTCGGCGGTCTGGAGCTCGGCGGCGTGCCCATCGCCACCATGGTCAGCGCCCGCACCGGCCTGCCCGCGCTGTTCGTGCGCAAGAAGGCCAAGGAGTACGGCACCTGCAAGCTCGCCGAGGGCCCCGACGTCGCCGGTCGCCGGGTGACGCTGATCGAGGACGTCATCACCACTGGGGGCGCGGTCCGCGACGCCACCCGCGAGCTGCGCGCGGCCGGCGCGATCGTCGAGGTCGTGGTCTGCGCCATCGACCGGTCGCCCGTCGGTGAGAACCCGCTCGCCGACGTCGGGCTCGAGGTGCGCCCGGTGCTGACGAAGGCGGAGCTGGACGCCGTCCAGGGGTGAGGCGGGCGTGCAGGGATCCCCGGCTAGGCGGGTGTTCTGCGGGTTAGGGGGGCATGCAACCCCCTCTAACCGTCGGGATCCCCGCCTAGCCGGGGATCCCTGCACCCGCTAGACAGGCTGACTGAGTAGTGAGACCATCTAGCATGCCCGCACCGACTTGGCCCAGCGACTGGACCCGCGCAGTCCTGACGCTGTGCGTGCTCCGCGCGCTGGCGCCGGGGCCGACCTACGGCTACGCGCTGGCCGGGGTGCTGGAGGACGCCGGTCTGGGCGCCGTCAAGGGAGGCACCCTCTATCCGCTGCTCGGCCGTCTGGAAGCTGCCGGGTGGGTGAGCGTGGAGTGGCGCGCCGGCGAGGGTGGACCGGGGCGCAAGTACTTCTCGCTGACCCCGCACGGCGTCGAGGAGCTGCGCCGGCAGAGCGAGCTGTGGGACGACTTCACCGGCATGGTGCGCGAGCACCTGCACGAGCACCAGGGGGCCTCATGACCACCGATCTCGACAAGGACCACAAGGCGTGGCTCGACGAGCTGACGCTCGAGCTGCGGCTCAAGGACGTGAGCGGCCGGGACATCGGAGACGCGGTGGCCACCGCGCGGGAGTTCCTGCGCGACTCCGGGACCAGCGCCGAGGAGGCGTTCGGCAGCCCTCGGGAGTACGCCGACGCGCTCGCCCTGGCGCCAGCCCCCGACGCGGAGCGGGGGGTGCGGCGGGCCGTCCTCGGCGGCCTCCTCGGGCTCCTGGGCTTCTTCGCGGTCGCGTACGCCGGAGGGCCCGCGTGGCGCGGCGAGAGCGTGGAGCTCGACGCCAGCAGCGTGGCGCTGCTCCTGCTCGCGGCGCTGGTGGTGCTGCTCACCCCGCGGTACCTGTCCACGGTGATGCGCGCCGCGCCGTGGCGGATCGGCCTGGGAGCGGCGGTCGTCTTCGCCGTTCAGGTGCTCATCGCGTTCACGCTCGGCGACGTCACGGTCGCCTCCCTCCCGGCGCTGCCGATCGCCCTGGTGGGGGCGGTGGTCCTGGTGGGCGAGGTCGGGTGGCTGGCCCGGCAGGACGACGACCCGCTGCAGGACCCCCTCGAGCCGCAGGTCAGGACGCACCTCAGGCCGCTCGTCAGAATGCTGCCCGGGCTCGTGTCGTGCGTGGCCGCGGTCGGCTTCGTCGTACTCGACGTCATGGTGGGCGGATGAGCAGGCGGACGCGGGCGGCCGCCGCGCTCCTGGCCGGTCTCTGCCTGGTCACCGCGGCCTGCTCGGGCGGGGGGAACGGGGCGGACGTGGCCTCGAGCGCGCCGTCGCCCACCGCCGTCGGCAGCGGCCCCGCGGACCCCACCCGGCCCAACCTGCTGGTCATCGAGACCGACGACATGCGCGCCGACGAGCTGGTCTGGATGCCCCGCACCTCGCGGCTGCTGGGGGCCAAGGGCCTGCAGTTCCTCAACTCGTTCTCGCCCAACCCGCTGTGCTGCCCGGCGCGGGCCAGCTTCCTGACCGGCAAGTACTCCCACAACCACCGGGTGCTCAGCCACGAGCCGCCGTACGGCTTCGGCGCCTTCGACGACTCTGTCACGCTGGCCACGCGGCTGGCCGACGCCGGCTACTCGACCGCGCTGATCGGCAAGTACCTCAACGGGTACGGCGTACAGCCGACGCTGGCGGGCGAGGACTCCAGCGGCTACGTGCCGCCGGGGTGGACCCAGTGGTGGGCCGGGCTGGACAACAAGCGCGGTCGCACCGGCGGCACCTACGACTACTTCCACCTCACCGCCAACGTCAACGGCGAGCAGGTGAGCTGGCCCGGCCGCTACAGCACCGACCTGACCGCCGAGCAGACCGGCGAGGTGGTGGACGCGTTCGCGCAGGATCCCGACCGGCCGTGGTTCGTGTGGTGGAACCCTGTCGCGCCGCACCACGGCGCCCCGATCGAGGACGACGACCCGGGCACCGTGAAGCGCAGCGACGGCTTCGGGGTGGACTGGGCCACCCCGGCACGCCCGGACGAGGTGCGGGGCCGCTTCGACGACGAGATCGTCAAGGGTGCCGGCGTGCCGGTGACCGGGTCGCCCGAGGCAGACGTCTCCGACAAGCCCCGCTACCTGCGGCTGCTCCCGGAGCTCAGCGACACCGAGCGCGACGTGCTGCGCACCGTCACCCGGCAGCGTGCCGAGGCGCTCTCCGTCCTCGACGACCGGATCGCGGAGACGTTCGCGCACCTGAAGAAGATCGGCGAGGCGGACGACACGGTCGTGGTCTTCACCTCCGACAACGGCTACTACCTCGGTGAGCACCGCAAGCGTCAGGGCAAGATCAACCTGCACGAGCCCTCGATCCGGGTGCCGCTGCTGATCCGCGGCCCCGGCGTCCCCCAGGGCACCCGGTTCGACCCGGTCACCACCCTGGACCTGTCGGCGACGCTGGCGGCGTACGCCGGGGTGGAGCTGCCCGGTGCGGACGGCACGGACCTGCGACCGCTGATCGCCCAGGGCGACCGGGGATGGTCGCGGGCGGTGGTGATCGAGGGGCGGATGCCCGAGGCCGGCTACGAGTCGGCCGCCGACAGCGAGCCCGGCTGGGACGGCCTCGGCACCGTCGGCGTACGGCTGGGGCGGTGGAAGGTGGTGCGCTACGCCACCGGGGAGCGGGAGGTCTACGACCTCGACCGCGACCCCTTGGAGCTGGAGAACCTCGCCGCCGGACCGGACACCGCGCTGCTGGCGCGCCTGGACCATGTCTGGGACGAGTACGTCGACTGCGCCGGTGCGGGCTGCCGCCGGGAGCTGCCGGAGCAGCTGAGGCTGGACCCGGCCGAGAACGAGCGGATCACCCGGCAGCAGGACCTGGCCGAGCGCGAGGCGTTCGGCGGACCCGGGCGCTTGGCGTCCGGTCCGCCGACCTTAGCCCCGTAAGGCGATCAGTCGACGTCCTGACCCAGGATGTCGCGGTCGGGACGACCGTCGTGGTCGCGGTCCTCGGCCTCCGGGGCGTGGGTGCGCTTGTGCCGGATCCATTCGAAGGCGATGGGGACCACCGAGAAGGCGACCACGGCGATGATGATCTTGTCGATGCTGTCGCCGAGCGCCGGGAACGCCGTACCGAGGAAGTAGCCGAGCAGCGTGATGCTCAGGACCCAGAAGACGGCGCCGACCAGGCTCCAGGTGAAGAACCGTCGCCGGTTCATCAGGGTGACGCCGGCGACCACGGTGATGTAGGTACGGACGAACGGCACGAACCGGCCGATGACCAACGCCTTGTTGCCGTGCTTGTCGAAGAAGACCTGGGTCTGGTCGAAGTACTTGCGCTTGAGGATCTTGCCGTCACGCTCGTAGAGCGGCGGCCCGAGGGCGCGCCCGATCTCGTAGCCGGTGACGTTGCCCAGGAACGCAGCCAGGGTGAACAGCAGCAGCGCCGTGAACAGCTCCACCACGGGCGGGCCGGGGAAGACGTCGATCTTCTCGCCGGCGATGAACAGCCCCATCGCGAAGAGCAGGGAGTCGCCGGGCAGGAACGGGAAGAACAGACCGCACTCGATGAAGATGATCGCCAGGCTCAGCCAGAACAGCTCCTCGCCGAACCTGCTCAGGAGCCAGTTGGGATCCATCCAGTCCATCCCGAGCAGGAGCGGATGGACGAGTGCGATCAGTTCGGTCACGGGTCACACCCTATCGGGGGGCACCTACCCTTCCCCCATGCCCGACCACCGCGCGAACGACCCCTCCGTCGCCCCGGAACAGCGGGCGCCGTACGACCCGATGCCGCACGGCCCCGCGGAGGTGGGGGTCGGTCCCTGGCAGGGGGAGTGGCCGACCGGCGCGCAGTACGACGCCCGGCTGCTCGCCGAGGGCGACCGGCGCAACGTGGTCAACCGCTACCGCTACTGGACGGTGGAGGCGATCGTCGCCGACCTCGACACCCGGCGCCACGACTTCCACGTCGCGATCGAGAACTGGCAGCACGACTTCAACATCGGCACCATCGTCCGCTCGGCGAACGCGTTCCTGGCCGCCGAGGTGCACATCGTGGGGCGCAGGCGGTGGAACCGACGCGGCGCCATGGTCACCGACCGCTACCAGCACGTGCGGCACCACGAGGACGCCGACGCGCTCGCCGGCTACCTGCACTCGCTGCCGGAGCCGGTGCGGCTGATGGGGATCGACAACTTGCCCGGCTCCTCGCACCTGGAGACCATGCAGGTGCCGCGCCGGGTCTGCTTCCTCTTCGGCCAGGAGGGCCCCGGGCTCTCGGAGGCCGCACGCGAGGCGTGCGACGGCACCTTCTCCATCGCCCAGTTCGGCTCCACCCGCTCCATCAACGCCAGCGCTGCCGCGGCGATCGCGATGCACAGCTGGATCGTGGCGCACGCCGACCTCACCGACGAGGCGGCTTGGCGGGGCTGAGGCCGAGTGGCTCGCGGGTGTCCCCGGTTGGCCCTAGCGTGGACCCATGGCCGGAACACTTGTCGGAACCCCTGGCGGCACCCCCGAGCGGCCCGCGACCTTCTTCCGCGGGCCCGAGGAGTTCCGCGCCTGGCTGGAGGCCAACCACGAGACCGCCCCGGAGCTGTGGATGGGCCTGAGGAAGAAGCACGTGCCCGACCGTGGCCTCACCTGGGCGCAGGCGGTCCCCGAGGCGCTGTGCTTCGGGTGGATCGACTCGGTCTCCCAGCCGATCGACGAGGACTCGCGGCGGCAGCGCTGGACCCCGCGCCGCCCCGGCAGCAACTGGAGCAACGTCAACATCACCCACGTGCAGCGACTGGTCGCGGAGGGCCGGATGCACCCCGCCGGGCTGGCGGCCTTCGAGGCGCGGTCGCCGGAGAAGTCCGGGGTCTACTCCTTCGAGGGGGAGCGGGCCGACCAGCTGCCGCAGCCGCTGCAGGCGCAGCTCGACGCGGTCCCGGTGGCGGCTGCGTTCTGGGCCGGCGCGACGCCGTCGTACCGTCGCACGGTGGTCTCCTGGCTGCTGTCGGCCAAGCGGGAGGCGACCCGGGACAAGCGGATGGCCGAGCTCGTCGCGGCCTGCTCCGCCGGGGTGCTGGTCGGCTTCCAGCGGTACGGCGATGAGCCTGCGTGGGCGCGCAAGCTGCGGGTGCAGCTCGCCATCGACTGAGCCGCGTCAGGCGTAGTTGATGGCCACCGCGACCAGAAGCAACGCCGACCCCAGGAGGGTCAGCAGCCCGAGGACCCTGGCGATCCGTCCGAGCAGCAGCGAGACGGGGTCCTGGTCCTGTGAGGCTGCGTGGCCCAGCACCGTGGCGGCCGCTCCCAAGGCTGCGGGAACGGCGGCGCTCGTGACAGCGGCCTGGATCCAGCCGACGTCGGTGAAGACGTCGATGAAGATCCACTGGAGGGCCTGGGCGAAGAGGCCCCCTCCCATGAGTCCGAGCATTCCCAGCGCCAGCGCGACACCCGCGCGGGTGCGCAGCCCGATGGTTCCCTGGTCGGTGATCAGGTCGGGCGTCGGGTGAATCGCGGACATGGCTCCCCCTGGTGTCTGTGGACCCGAGAGCCTAGCCAGATTCCGGGCCGGAGCCCAGGGTCCCTGTGGGCAGGGTCACCGAAGGCGCCGAGGCCGACTAGGCTGGTGGCGTCGACCGCGAAGATCACCCGAGGAGCCCGCAGATGCCCATCGCCACCCCCGAGCGCTACGCCGAGATGCTCGACGCCGCGAAGTCCAAGGGCTTCGCCTTCCCCGCCATCAACGTCTCCTCGTCGCAGACGCTGAACGCCGCGCTCAAGGGCTTCGCCGACGCGGGCTCGGACGGCATCATCCAGATCTCCACCGGTGGCGCGGACTACCTCTCCGGCCCGTCGGTCAAGAACATGGTCACCGGCTCCGTGGCATTCGCCGCGTACGCCGCCGAGGTCGCGAAGAACTACCCCGTCAACATCGCGCTGCACACCGACCACTGCCCCCAGGACAAGCTCGACGGCTTCGTCCGGCCGCTGATCGACATCTCCGCGGAGCGCGTCGCCCGTGGCGAGGCGCCGCTGTTCCAGTCGCACATGTGGGACGGCTCCGCGGTGCCGCTGGAGGAGAACCTCAAGATCGCCGAGGAGCTGCTCGCCAAGTGCGCGGCCGCCCACATCATCCTCGAGGTGGAGATCGGTGTCGTCGGTGGCGAGGAGGACGGTGTCGCCAACGAGATCAACGAGCAGCTCTACACCACTCCCGAGGACGCGCTGGCGACCGTGCGGGCGCTCGGCGCCGGTGAGAAGGGCCGCTACATGACGGCGCTGACCTTCGGGAACGTGCACGGCGTCTACAAGCCCGGCAACGTCAAGCTGCGCCCCGAGATCCTCAAGGCCGCCCAGGAGGCCGTGGTCGCCGAGCTGGGCCTGACCGCCGGCGCCAAGCCGTTCGACCTGGTCTTCCACGGCGGCTCCGGCTCCAGCGCCGAGGAGATCGGCGCGGCCGTCGACTACGGCGTCGTGAAGATGAACGTCGACACCGACACCCAGTACGCCTTCACCCGCCCGGTCGCCGACCACATGTTCCGCAACTACGACGGCGTGCTGAAGACCGACGGCGAGGTCGGCAACAAGAAGCAGTACGACCCGCGCGCCTGGGGCAAGGCCGGCGAGGCCGGCATGGCCGCCCGGATCGTGGAGGCCTGCGAGAACCTGCGCTCGGCCGGCACCTCGCTGGGCGCCTGACCCGCTCGCACCCCTGGCGCCGTTGAGCGCCACCGGCGCCGTTGAGCGCCGACCGGCACACCGCCTGGGCAACCCCGGGGGGTGTGTCTCTGCACGCCCGAACCGAGGAGAACCATGCGTCTGCGCACCACCGTCACTGTCACCGGCCTGGCCCTGGTCGCAACCGCCTTCGTCGCGCCGGCGTCAGTCGCATCGGCGGCAGCTGCTTCCGGAGAGGCGGGCGCCGACCCGAGCCCGGTCGTCGCACGGGCCTCGGTCGGGGGCTGGTCCAAGCTCTCCACGGCAGAGGCCCGCATCACCTCCCCGGTAGCGATGCACCGGTCGCCGGACGGCAACCTGCACACCCTGCACGCGCAGAAGTTCCCCTCCGGCAACCACGCCTACGTGCACTCGCTGCTCTCGCCGGAGGGCTCCGTCGTGCGCCAGACGCCGCTGCCGATGGATGACAGCGGGCTGGGCGCCCAGCCCACCCTGCAGGCCACACCGACCGGTGGGCTGCGGGTGGTCTTCACCTCGCTGGACCCCTCCTCGGACCTGCGCCGGGGACGTCTTGCGCAGGCCACCTCCGAGGACTCCGGGGCCACCTGGACGATCCGTGAGGAGGCGCTGAGCCGGGACAGCACCACGTGGAGCGACTCCGGTCTGGACGCCACGTACCTGCCGGACGGCACCACGGTCCAAGCCTGGTCCCACCTCTCGGGGATCACCTGGCGCACTGGCACCATCACCGGCAGGGTCTCCGACGCGCTCGCGGACCAGGTCGCCGGGCCCGGGGGCTACCGGGTGGCCCTCAACCGGGTGGGTGACTCCGTCCTTGCCGCCTGGCAGTCCCACGACGGTGGCACCACGCCCGACCCGGCGATCCGGGTCCGGCAGATCTGGCCGACCGTCGGGGCGGCTGTGACCGCTCCGGACTCCGCGCAGGGCTGGGCCACGAGCCGGGTCCCGTTCGTCTCCCGGGCGGCGGACGGGACGAGCTGGGTCGCCTACAACACCCGTGCGCGCACCGGCCTGGCGGTGTGGCGCCCAGGTACGGCGAAGCCGGTCAAGGTCGCCAGGAAGACCCACAGCAGCGAGTACGACCTTGCCGCTGCCCCGGACGGGAGGCTGTGGGCCAGCTGGACCGGCGGGGCCGGGACCTTCGTGGCCCACACCGGTCCGAAGGGCACGGGATTCTCTGCGCCCCGGCGAATCAAGGCCCCCGCAGGGGTCAGTACGGTCTACAAGATCCAGGTTGACGCCGCCGCGGGCGGAGCCGATCTGGCCATCGTGACCGAGGACGGGGTCCACCACACCCGGGTACTGCCCGCCCTCACCGCCAAGGCCAAGCCGGGAAGGCTGGGGGCCCGTCGCGCCAAGAAGGTGACGTTCACCGTCACCGACGGCTCCGACCGGCTCGCCGGCGCCCTGGTCCGGGCAGGTGGCAAGAAGTGCCTGACCAGCAGCAAGGGCGTCTGCAAGATCAAGCTCTCCCCGCGCCGGGCCGGCAAGGTGAAGGCGAGGATCACCCGCACCGGCTTCGCCGCGGCGTCCGTGACGCTGAAGGTCAAGGGCTGACCCGGCTCAGCGGGTGTGCTTCATCCCCTCGAAGGCGAGGGCGGCCAGCAGGCCGATGACCAGGACGGCGGGGATCACCAGGAGCGACTCACCCATGGCCTGGCTGAAGGGGGCCCAGGCCGCCTCGGGGAGGGTGCCCGAGGCCATGGACGTCTCGGGGGAGCCACCGGAGCCCAGCCCCTGCGTGGCGAGCCGGGAGTCCATCAGCACCGCGATCGTCGCCGCGCCCAGCACCGCCCCGACCTGACGGGTGGCGTTGTAGATCCCGGACCCGGCGCCGGCCTGCTGCACCGGCAGGTTGCGGTTGGCGGTGGTGCTCAGCACCGCCCACAGGAAGGAGCTGCCGACGCCGAGGCAGGCAAGCGCCACGAGCAGCTGCCAGATGGGAGTGTCGGGAGCGAGGATGAGCGCGATCACCGTCAGCGAGGTGCCCATCACCACGAAGCCGAACGACGTCAGGATCCGGGGGTGCACCCGGTCGGCAAGTCGGCCGACCAGCGGAGCCAGCAGGATGGACATCGCGGCCATCGGGATGAGCAGCATGCCGGCCTGGGTGGGGGACCAGCCGCGGACCAGCTGGGCGTAGAGCATCACCGGGAAGCCCATCGCGGTGAAGCCGAAGCTCACCGTGCTGATGCCGAGGTTGGCGAGGGAGAAGTTGCGGTCCCGGAAGAGCTCGAGGGGAACCAGCGGCTCGTTGCGGTTGCGCGCCTGCCACCAGATGAAGACGGCCAGCACCACGAGCCCGGCCGCGATCATCCGCCACACGGTCAGTGGCCCGGCGATGGTGCCCCAGTCGTACTGCTGCCCCTCCTGCAGACCGAAGACCAGCAGGAACATCCCGGCTCCGCTGAGCGCCACCCCGAGCCAGTCGAAGCGGTGCTGGTGGGTGGCGAGATCGGGGACCAGTCGCCAGGCGAGCACGAAGCCGACGATCCCGACCGGGATGTTGATGAAGAAGATCCACTCCCAGCCGAGGGAGTCGACCAGCACCCCACCCAGGATCGGGCCGACGAGCGTGGCGACACCCGCGGTGGCGCCCCACAGCGCCATGGCGCTGCCCCGGCGGTCCACCGGGAAGATCCGGGTGATGACCGCCATCGTCTGCGGCGTCATCAGCGCGGCGCCCAGCCCCTGGGCCACCCGGGCCAGCACGAGTCCGGTGATGGAGCCGGTGAGCCCGCACCACGCCGAGGCCAGGGTGAAGACGACCAGGCCGATCAGGTAGAGCCGCTTCGGCCCGTAGCGGTCACCGAGCCGACCGGTGATCAGCACCGGCACGGCGTACGCGAGCAGGTAGGCGCTGGTCACCCAGATCACCGAGTTCACGTCGGCGTCCAGGTCCTCCATGATCGACGGCGTCGCCACGGTGACGATCGTGGTGTCGACGAGGATCATGAAGAACCCGAGGCAGAGTGCCCACAGGGCGGGCCATGGGTTCTCCGGAAGTGCGGGCGCGTCGGTGCTGCTGCCGGTCTGGGTCACCGACAGATCATGCACCCACGGTGGTGGCGGACGGCCACTGCCGGGCCGAGGAGGTCGCTCGGGGCCATGCGCCCCGCATGGCGACTCGAGCGGACCAATGGTCGCCTGGCGGTCGGTATGTCGGTGGGTCGAGCAGCCATATGTCCGCTCGAGTCGCGATGTGGCTGCCGAGGCCGGGGCCGGCCAGCGTGGGGCAGTCAGGCGGCGTGGCGCGAGTTGTCCGTGGCCCAGGGGCCGTTCGCCCGCCGCCGGGGATGCCGGTCGGCGTAACGGCGCAGGTGCTCGGGGAGTTCCTGACCGAACCGCGTGGCAGTGACGGCGTACTCCTTACGCAGACGATCCCGCGCCCGGTCCCGAGCAGGCCCGTGGAGATCGGCCCAGACGATCCGGGACATCCCCAGACCCTCCGCACAGATCTCCGTCTGCCGTTGCTGCTGCTTCCACAGCACCCGGTCTGCTGGCTCCGTGGCGACTCCACCCGCTTCCATTCCGACCAGCTTGACGAAGCCGTCGGACTCGAAGATGTGGCAGCCGACCCGCAAGTCGCACCAGACCGTCCGGCCGCCGGCAAGCCCGACCGCGAACTGTGTCTCCACCTCGCCGACGTCGAGCTCTTGGACCAGTTCTCGGGCCAACGTCTCCAGGACGCTCTCGGAGCCAGGGTCGGACGCGCCGACGGCCGCGCGGGCTCTGGCGATGTGCGGGTGGTGGGTCATCCGCGCGAGCTCGGCCTCGAGGTCCCGGAGCGGGACGCCCATGTTGCGGACGGAGTCGACGGCCACCAACCCGTGGGTGAACCCGTGGAGGCGTCCGATGTCCAGTGCGGTGCGGGCGTACGACGTGGTCACCAGGTCATCGACGAGCTCGATGCACTGGGGCAGCAGGTCGCGGTGGCGGGTGACGCCGGAGTTGGTCCTGGAGCCGCGGGGACCGAGGTAGAGCAGGTGGCTACCGGGATGGTCGACGTCGAGCATCCGGATGCCCAGTGCCCGCGCCGCTGAGTCGTGGCTGAGTATGCCGGGACGACGTGCCTGCATCCTGGCCGCGCGGTCGCGCAGCAACCAGCGGTCCCGTGGCTCGCGAGTGCTGAGGTGAGATCGTTCGACGTAGATGCCGTGCCGTACGACGACCCACGGGCCTCCGGGGCGGATGAGTGCCCTGATCTCACGCTCGGTGTAGCCGACGGCGAGGGCTTGGCTGCGCGTGACCAGTCCAGCCTGACTGCAGGCGAGGGCGCGGAGTGATGGACGCATGGGAGGACACTGCTGTGTCACGAGTCCCAGCGCATCCACCACGACTTGGGGCTGTGGAGGGCGGGGCCGGGTACCCAGTTGTGGACGAGTTGCGGTCCAGTCGCACTGGGTCCACGATCCCGACGCTCAACACCCGCCATGGCTGTGGGCCGAGCGGACATGTGTCCGCTCGAGTGCCGAGATGGCAGCCCGCCGGCGCCGGCCCCGCAGCCCGGGGCCTCAGCCCAGCAGGGCGTCGTACGCCGCGGGGCTGGAGTCGCGGAGGAACTCCGAGCAGCGCTCCCACTCCTCGGTCTCGCCGATGGCGCGAGCCGACAGGGCCAGCAGGGCGAGGGCGCGCAGGAAGCCGCGGTTGGGCTCGTGCTCCCACGGCACCGGGCCGTGGCCCTTCCAGCCGTTGCGGCGCAGCATGTCCAGGGAGCGGTGGTAGCCGACCCGGGAGAAGGCGTAGACGGTGACGTCGTCGGCGCCGTTGTCGCGGGCCTCCTCGGCGAGCGCGGCCCAGGCGAAGGGGGAGGCCGGGTGGTGGCGCACCGCGGTGGCGGGTGCGGTGCCGGCGGCGAGCTCGGCGGCAGCGGGATCTTCGGGCAGGCGGGTGGCCGGGGGGCCAGCCATCAGGTCTTGGTGGGTCATGCCGCCAGCATCGCACGCGTCAACGACCGCTCCGGCGGGCCGCCCCGCGATCGGCGCCGCGGTGCGTCCCGGCCGACGCCGAGGGTCGTGCCGAGGCTCACGCGGGCGTCAGTAGGGTCCTGACCTGGTCGGAGCCGAGTGCCACGATCAGCGTGGGCAGCCGCGGACCGCGGTCCTTGTCCACGAGCAGGTTGTAGAGGAGCTTGAAGAACTCCTTCTGGTCCGCCTTCACCTCGTCGGTGGGCGCGGCGTCGACGGCGAGGCCGTGCGCCAGCTTGGGGACGCCGTAGACCACGGTGGTGACCGAGTCCAGCTCCAGCTCCTCGGGCAGGTGCTCGCGGAGCAGCTCCAGCCACCGCGCCTCGCGCTCGGTGAGGGCCGCGAGCCGCTGGGTGTCCGGGGCGCTGCGGACGATGGTGCGGTCCTCGGCGGGCACGAACTCCGCGGTCCACTGCATCGCCTTGGTCAGCCGGGGCTCCAGGTCCGCCACCGAGTCGTGGGCGAACCCGACCTGACCGATGACGGCGCTGATCAGCTCCGCGGAGCCGGCGGTCACGTCGGCCACCGAGGAGAGCGTGCGGAACGGCACGACGACCCGCGAGGTGGGCAACGGGCCCGAGGCCGGGCCGATCGCCCGGTCGTGGGCCAGCACGGCGGCGTCGCGCTTGGCGGGGTCGGCGGCCTTGCGGCCCAGGGCGTCCCACTCGTCGTACAGCCGGACGACCTCGGGGCCGAAGTCGATGTTGAAGGTCTGCTTGGGCGCCCGGCGGACGTAGAGCCAGCGCAGGATCGGCGCCTCGAGGACCCGCAGCGCGTCGCTCGCGGTGGGCACCCCGCCGGCCGAGGAGGACATCTTCTGCATGCCGGCGAACCCGACGAACCCGTAGGCCACGAACGAGGGGGCGCGGCCGCCGAAGAGCTTCACCACGTCCTTGCCGACGGTGTACGACGACCCGGGCGTCGCGTGGTCGGCGCCGCCGGGCTCGAAGTCGACGCTCTCGAAGGCCCAGCGCATCGGCCAGTCGGCCTTCCACACCAGCTTGCCCTCGTCCTGGGTGGCCAGGTTGGTGACGCCGGAGAAGGTGCAGGCGGTGCAGGTGTAGGCGAGGTCGGTGCTCTCCTCGTCGTACGCGGTGATCGTGGTGGTGTCGCGTCCGCAGTCGCGGCAGTAGGGCTTGAACGGGAAGCGTGCGAGGTCGTCGCCGGCCCCGGTGGGTGCGTCGTCGGCCTCGGCGACCGACTCCTCCAGCGACTCCGCCTCCTGCTCCGAGGTGGGCTCGGGGGCCTTGGCCTTGGTGCGGTAGCGGTCGAGGATCGCCTCGATCTCGCCCCGGCGGCGGACGGCGAGCAGGATCTGCTCGCGGTAGGTGCCGGCGCGGTACATCTGGGTCTGCGACACCTCCTCCATCTCCACGCCCATCTCGGCCAGCGCCTCGATCAGCGGCGCCTTGAAGTGCTCGGCCCAGGACTCGTGGCACTCCCAGGGGTCGGGCACGGCGGAGAGGGGGCGGCCGATGTGCTCGGCCCACGAGGGGTCGACGCCCGCGGGGACCTTGCGAAAGCGGTCGTAGTCGTCCCAGGAGTGCAGGTGGCGGACCGGGACCCCGCGGCGCCGCAGCTGGTCGGCGACGAAGTGCACCGTGAGGAACTCACGCAGGTTGCCCAGGTGCACCGGGCCCGAGGGGGAGGCCCCCGACGCGCAGGTGACGAGGTTGCCCTCGCCGGCGTGGCGGACGGCCTCGTCGGCGGCGCGGGTCACCCAGTCGACGGGCTCCTGGCGGGCGGCTCCTGCGGACACGCGGCGACTCCTGGCGATGGGGATCTGAGGGCGGGCTGGCACTCCAACGCTACCGCTGGCCGCCGACGTCCCCGGAGTTCAGGGCCGGTCAGCTCATGTCAGGGCAGGATCATCGAGTAGGCGCCCGGCTCGACGCGCCAGGTCCGGGTGCGTTCCGGGCCGTAGAGCTCGCCGTCGGCCGAGGCGAAGAACTCCTCGCCGGAGACCGAGACCTCCCGGCCGCGCAGGTAGATGACGTCGTCCCGCTCGTGGTGGGTGCCGCGGGACAGGCGGGCGACGTAGGCGAACTTGGCCAGTGGTCCGGTGGCGCGCGAGATCATGATGTCGACGACGCCGTCCTCGGCGTCGGCCTCGGGGGTGAGCTCGGCGCCGCCACCGACCGAGGTGCCGTTGCCGACCGCGACCATCAGCACGGGCTGGTCGAAGTCGTTGATTACACGGCCGTCCACCTCGACCCGGAGCCGCAGCGCTGGCGGCAGGAAGGCGGCCTGCAGTGCGCCGATCGGGTAGCCGAGCTTGCCGAGGTTGACCTTGCCGACCCCGATCGGGCCGAGGCGCTTCTTCCAGCGGTGGCCGCGACGGCTGGCCTGGGCGCCGGCGCCCACGTGCACGTTGTTGACCACCACCGCGCCCAGCTCGTCGACGATCAGGTCGACCGTTCGGATGTGGCCGGTGACCAGCACCCGAGCCGCCTCCTGCGGATCGAGCGGGATCTCCATGTGGCGCGCGAAGTCGTTGCCCGTGCCCAGCGGGATGAGGCCGAGCACCTTGTCCTTGAGCTCGTTGCGCCGGTGCAGCACCGAGACCACGGCGTGCAGGCTGCCGTCGCCGCCGGCGACCACGATGCGTCGGGAGCCGGCGCGGTGCAGGACGCCGTCCAGCTCGCCTGGGTTCGAGGTCGCAGCCACCTCGACGGACATCGTGCCGTGCAGCACTCCCAGCGCGGCGTCGAGCGACTGCTGGTCGGAGGTGCCCGCCTCCGAGTTGGTGATGACCAGCAACGATTCCATGGCACGGACCATAGCGGAGGGGCGTGCGCCGAGGGGTGGGCGAAAATGGCGGCTCCGGCCTGGACCCTGGACTTTGGTAAGGTCTTGCCGCAAGAGCTCCGGTGCACTTGTGCCGGAGCTGCTTCTTTGTGTGCGTGGTCGTGGACCCGACCTCGCCACCGACGTGAAGGGGGCTGCGATGCCCGCGATCATGGTTCTGGGCGCCCAGTGGGGCGACGAGGGCAAGGGCAAGGCCACCGACCTGCTCGCCTCCACCACCGACAGCATCGACTACGTGGTGCGCACCAGCGGCGGCCACAACGCCGGCCACACCATCGTGGTCAACGGCGAGAAGTTCGCCACCCACCTGCTTCCCAGCGGCATCCTGACGCCCGGTGCGACGTGCGTGATCGCCAACGGGGTGGTGGTCTCGCCCGAGGCACTTTTCCGCGAGCTGGACGCCCTGATCGCGCGTGGTGTGGAGCCGGCGCCGCTGGTGGTGAGCGCCAACGCGCACGTCATCGCCTCGTACCACTCCACGATCGACAAGGTCACCGAGCGCTTCCTCGGCAACAACAAGATCGGGACGACCGGGCGCGGCATCGGGCCGGCGTACGCCGACAAGGTCAACCGCCTGGGCATCCGGGTCGCCGACCTCTTCGACGAGAAGATCCTCGCCGCCAAGATCGAGGGTGCCCTGGACACCCGCAACCACCTGCTGACCAAGGTGTACAACCGCCGGGCGATCGAGCCCGGGCAGGTCGTGGAGGAGCTGCTCTCCTACGCCGACCGGCTGCGTCCGATGGTGGCCGACACCTCGCTGCTGCTCAACCGCGCGCTCGACGAGGGCAAGACCGTGCTGTTCGAGGGCGCCCAGGCCACGATGCTCGACGTCGACCACGGCACCTACCCGTTCGTGACCTCCTCGAACCCGGTCGCCGGCGGCGTCTGCGTCGGCGCGGGAGTGGGACCGACCCGGATCGACCGGGTGATCGGTGTGATCAAGGCCTACACCACCCGCGTCGGCTCCGGTCCGTTCCCCACCGAGCTGTTCGACGAGGACGGCGAGAAGCTGTGGCGCGTGGGTGGCGAGGTCGGTGTCTCCACCGGCCGCGACCGGCGCTGCGGGTGGTACGACGCGGTGGTGGCGCGCTACGCCACCCGCGTCAACGGCCTGACCGACCTCTTCCTCACCAAGCTCGACGTGCTCTCCGGCTGGGACCGGATCCCGGTGTGCGTGGCCTACGAGATCGACGGCGTGCGGCACGACGAGATGCCGATGACGCAGACCGAGTTCCACCACGCCAAGCCCATCTACGAGTACCTCGAGGGCTGGGGCGAGGACATCTCCGGCTGCCGCACGGTCGCCGAGCTGCCCGCCGCCGCGCAGGCCTACGTGACGGCGCTGGAGGAGATGAGCGGCACCCGGATCTGGGCGGTCGGCGTGGGTCCGGGCCGCGAGCAGACGGTCGTCGTCCACAACGACTGAGTCGGCACCGAGTCAGCGGGCCGCCCGCTGCACCCCGCGCGACCACGCGGCACGCAGCTCGGCGGCCTGCTCCTCGGTGCCCCGTGACTCGGCGACCTCCGGCCCGGTGGGAGTCATCTCGACGCTGAACCCCACCGAGGGGGTACGTCCCTCGGGATCGGTCGCCCGCACCCACAGCTGGTAGCGGTCGGTGTCGCCCTGGTGCCGCGCCAGCACCGAGGCGACCCGGGCCAGCTGCGGGGCCAGGGCAGGGGCGCGGACCTCGAGCCCGACGTACGGCGGCTCGTCCTCCTCCTGGGTGATCTCCAGGGTGCCCGTCGGTCCGGGGGAGGTGAGCAGCTCGTGCCCGAGCATCACCAGGGAGTCGTCTCCTCCGGGCACGATCTCCACCACGTCCCCCAGCGCCGTCACGAAGTGCAGCGTGGTGGAGCCCAGCGCCTCGCCCGCCTCGCGGCGCAGCAGCTCCATCAGGGGCATCGCGGTGGCCAGGGAGCCCTGGAGTCGCACCTCGACGGCCGCGCCCGCCAGGCGGGCCGACTCGACCCCCGGGCCGCCGGACAGCACCTGGATCACCCGGGTGGGGTCCACCCGCTCGGCTGGGTCCTGGAACCAGGCCGTGAACACGTTGTCGGTGACCACCACCTCCACCGGCCCGAGGCCTGCGCCGCGCGGTCCAGCCGCCACGGCCGCCTCGGCGGGGGTGACGGCGCGGGCGTCGGAGACCCCGAGGATCACGCCCTCGGGCTGCACGGCCAGCCCGGTCAGGGCGAATGCCGTACGCGCGCCGTCGTGCTGCGACTCCACGCTGCGCGCCAGGTCGACCGCGGCGGTCGGGAACTCGCCGGTCGCCCGCAGCAGCCGGTCCAGTCCGGTGGTGCCCTCCGCGGTGAAGGAGACCTCGAGGCGGGGGCCGGTGGTGGGGGCGACCAGCTCCCAGGCGGTCTCGGCCACGGTCCAGAAGTCCGCGCGCCGGGTCGGCCGGAGCGTCAGGTCCGCGCGCTCGGGGCCGAGGTCGGCCTCGAGCACCGCGACGTCGGGGTTGTCCGCGGCCCAGGCGAGTGCCGCGCCGACGTAGGAGTCGTCGGCCGCGTCGCTGTCGGCGTCGATCCGGGCGGTCAGGTGCTGTCGCTGGTCGTGGGTGCGAGCGTCCTCCCACAGCGTCACCAAGATCTCCCGGGGGTCCAGGTCGCGGGCCACCTGGATCGCGTCGCTGATCTGCTCGGCTTCCGAGCCGAGCTGCAGGTCCAGGGAGATCGTGCAGGAGAACTCGGGGCAGCCGACCGTGGCCTCCTGGACCCCGGGAACGTCCTGGAACGCCTCCTCGACCGTCTCGTCGCTGATCCCGCAGGCGGCCAGGCTCAGCAGCGCCAGTACGACGAGCGCCGTCGCGCGAGCTCGCCGGCGGACGGGACGAGGCGGTGCTGCTGGGCGGGGCATGCCGCAGATCGTGGCAGACGCGCGGCCTTCAGCGGCGCTGCTGCACCGCGTGGAGCAGATCGCTGCCCAGGTCGACCAGCTCGGCGCGGCTCAGCGGCAGCTCCTCGCCCAGCCAGGAGGCCAGCACCTCGGCGAACCCGGCGGCGAAGAGCAGACCGTGCAGCCGGGCCCGTTCCGGTGGCCACGCCGCCGCTCCGAACACGTGCTGCGCCTCGTCGCCGACGAGCTCGGCGAACCCGGCCAGCAGTTGGTGGCGACGGGCGCGGAGAGCGGCGGTGCCGGTGGACTCCACCACCGCCACCCGGCCCTTGGCGGGGGAGTCGCCGATCAGGTCGACCACCGCGGTGATCGCCGCCCGCACCTGGCGCGAGGGATCGCCCGCGTGCTCGGTCAGCGCTGACAGGGCGGCGGCGGTCATCTCGGTGGCCACGGAGTCCAGGGCGGCGACCATCGCCTCGTCGCGGTTGCGGAAGGACTCGTAGAAGTAGCGCTCGGTGAGCCCGGCCTCGGCGCAGATGGCGGTCATCGTGGTTCCAGGCTCGCCGCCGCCGGCCAGCGTCGCGATCGTGGCCGCGACCAGGCGCTCCCGCCGTACGGCGGCACGCTCGGCCGCCGACCTGCCGCCGTAGCTCCGCTCCGATTCGCTCACCGGCTCATCCTGCCGTACCGCCTTGACAGTGACGTGCATCACCGCAAAACTGACAGGACGCCCTGTCAGATGTCCACGAAGGAGCCCCATGAGCCGCACCCCCCGCACCCCCGGTCCCGGCGCCAGCCCCTTCGCCGGGCGCACCATCGCCATCACCGGCGGGGCCCGCGGCATCGGTGCCGCCACCGCCCGGCTGCTGCAGGAGCGGGGCGCGGACGTGATCATCGGCGACCGCGACGCGGGCCACCTGGCGGAGACGGCCCGGGAGCTCGGGGTGCGCTGGCACCCCCTCGACGTCACCTCGGTCGAGGACTGGACCGCCTTCGTCGCCGCGGCGGGGGAGATCGACGTGCTGGTCAACAACGCCGGGATCATGCCCGTCGGGCCGTTCCTGGACGAGGACGCGGGCGTCACCCGGCAGATCTTCGAGGTCAACACCTTCGGCGTCATCAACGGCACCCGGGCCGTCGCGCCCGGGATGGTCGCGCGGGGCCGCGGGCACGTCGTCAACATCGCCTCCGCCGTGGGGCGCGTCGCGCTGCCCAACGGGGCGTCGTACTCCGCCTCCAAGCACGCGGTGGTCGGCTTCACCGAGGCGATGCGCGCCGAGCTCACCCCCGCCGGCGTCGAGGTCTCGATGGTGCTGCCGGTGATCGTCAACACCGCCCTGGGCGCCGGGGTAGCCCGGACCCGGGGGGTGCCCACCCTGGACCCCGAGCAGGTGGCCGCTGTGGTCGTCGACGTGATCCGGCGCCCGGTCCCCGAGGCCTGGGCGCCGCGCTGGGGTCAGCCGGTCACCAAGGTCTCCCAGGCGCTGCCGCGCCGCTTCCAGGACGTGGCCCGACGGCTGATGGGGGCCGACGACGTGCTCACCCATGCCGACCCTGCCGCCCGGGCGGCGTACGAGAGCGAGGCCCGCCGCACCTGACCCGGCGGTGATCGAGCCGGGGGAGTCGTGCGTCAGTCGACGTCGCAGTAGCTGGCGCGAGTGTCCCCAGGCTGGCAGTAGGAGGACCCGGCAGCCCAGACCGCCCCGGCGAACCACGCGGCCGACACCGCCGCGACCAGGACCGGCAACGCCAGAGCTCCGCGCACCCGGCCTCGGGCCGTGCGTGCCAGCCACCACAGGGACAGGCAGAGGATGACGAGCTGTCCCAGGCTGCCGGCCCAGAGCCAGCCCTCGGCGGCGGCGCACGGAGACGACCACAACGAGGACACGCTGTAGTTGGTGGTGCAGTCGTTGATGATCCCGAAGCCCGCGAGGAAGATCCCGACCGTGCCCAGCGCCAGGGCGACCAGCGCCGGGAGCAGCCAGAGCGCGGCACGCAGCGTCTGGTCGTAGCCCGGGCGTCCCTCGTCCGTGGCCGGTCCCGGCGTTGTCTGCATGGGCCGATCATGGCGCATCGCGCCCCCTTGCGGGCAGCGTCCGGGGGGCGGCTCGATCGCGACTAGAATCGCTCCACGTGAAGACCCTCGTGATCGGCACCGGCGGCCGTGAGCACGCCCTCGCCCTGGCCCTCGCGCGCGATCCCGAGGTCACCGAGGTGCACGCCGCACCGGGCAACCCGGGCATCGCCGAGGTCGCCACGCTGCACGAGGTGGACCCGATGGACGGCGCCGCGGTGGCCGCGCTGGCCGGGCGTCTGGGCGTCGACCTGGTGGTCATCGGCCCGGAGGCGCCGCTGGTCGCGGGCGTCGCCGACGCCGTGACCGACGCCGGCATCGCCTGCTTCGGTCCCAGCCGGGCCGCGGCACTCCTGGAGGGCTCCAAGGCCTTCTCCAAGGAGGTGATGGCCGCCGCCGGGGTGCCGACCGCTCGCTCGTTCACCTGCACCAACTCCGAGGAGGTCGCGGCCGCCCTCGAGGCCTTCGGCCCGCCGTACGTCGTCAAGGACGACGCCCTGGCCGCCGGCAAGGGCGTGGTGGTGACCAACGACGACGTCGAGGCCCTGGCGCACGCCTCGTCCTGTGAGCGGGTCGTCATCGAGGAGTTCCTCGACGGCCCCGAGGTCTCGCTCTTCGCGGTCTGCGACGGCACCACGGCGTACCCGCTGCAGCCCGCGCAGGACTTCAAGCGGATCTTCGACGGGGGACTCGGCCCCAACACCGGCGGCATGGGCGCCTACTCGCCGCTGCCGTGGGCGCCCGCCGACCTGGCCGCTCAGGTGCTCGCGGACGTCGTACAGCCCACGCTGGACGAGATGGCCCGCCGCGGGACGGCGTTCCGCGGCTGCCTGTACGTCGGCCTCGCGCTGACCGCCGCCGGCCCGCGCGTCATCGAGTTCAACTGCCGCTTCGGCGACCCCGACGTGCAGCCGGTGCTGGCGCTGCTGGAGTCCGGGCTCGGGTCGCTGCTGCTCGCCGCCGCGCAGGGCCGCCTCAGCGAGGTCGAGCCGCCGCGGTTCCGCGACGGTGCCGCGGTCAGCGTGGTGCTCGCCAGCGCCGGCTACCCCGAGTCCTCCTCCAAGGGCGACGTCATCGTCGGCACCGAGACGCTGGCCGCCGACCGCGAGGTCGACGTGATCCACGCCGGCACCGCCGGAGGGTCTCCGCTGCTCACCGCCGGCGGTCGGGTGCTCGCCGTACGCGCCGTCGGCACCGACGTCGCCGACGCCCGGGCCAAGGCCTACGAGGGCGTCGCCATGATCTCGTTCCCCGGAGCCCAGTGGCGCCGGGACATCGCAGCCGAACCGCTGGGCGTCGTCGAGGGCGCCGCCCTCCACGCCTGACCTCCGCCCCCTCCAGAGGAGCCTGCCTGATGACTGTCCCCAACGTGCTCGCGACCAGGTACGCCGGTGCGGACCTGGCCGCGATCTGGTCGCCCGAGCACAAGATCGTGCTCGAGCGTCAGCTCTGGATCGCCGTGCTGCGCGCCCAGTCCGACCTCGGCATCGACGTGCCGCAGGGCGTCGTCGAGGCCCACGAGGCGGTCGTCGACCAGGTCGACCTGGCCTCGATCGCGGCGCGCGAGCGGGTCACCCGGCACGACGTGAAGGCCCGGATCGAGGAGTTCTGCGCGCTCGCCGGCCACGAGCACATCCACAAGGGCATGACCTCGCGCGACCTCACCGAGAACGTCGAGCAGCTCCAGCTCAAGCAGTCGCTCGAGCTGCTGCGCGACCGGACGGTCGCCACCCTGGCCCGGCTGGCGCGGCTCGCCGCCGAGCACGAGACCACCGTGATGGCCGGGCGCTCCCACAACGTCGCCGCGCAGGCCACCACCCTGGGCAAGCGGTTCGCCACCATCGCCGACGAGATGCTGATCGGTCTGCAGCGCGTCGAGGAGCTGCTCGCGCGCTACCCGCTGCGCGGGATCAAGGGTCCGATGGGCACCGCCCAGGACATGCTCGACCTGCTCGACGGCGACGCCTCCAAGCTGGCGGACCTGGAGACCCGGGTCGCGGCTCACCTCGGGTTCGACAACGTGCTGACCAGCGTCGGCCAGGTCTACCCCCGCTCGCTGGACTTCGACGTGCTCTCCGCGGTGGTGCAGCTGGTGGCAGGTCCCTCCAACCTGGCCACCACGATCCGGCTGATGGCCGGGATCGAGCTGGTCACCGAGGGCTTCAAGGAGGGCCAGGTCGGCTCCTCGGCGATGCCGCACAAGATGAACACCCGCTCCTGCGAGCGGGTCAACGGCCTCGCGGTCATCACCCGCGGCTACCTCTCGATGGTCGGCGAGCTCGCCGGCGACCAGTGGAACGAGGGCGACGTCTCCTGCTCCGTGGTACGCCGGGTGGCGCTGCCCGACGCCTTCTTCGCCGCCGACGGCCTCTTCCAGACCTTCCTCACCGTGCTCGACGAGTTCGGCGCTTTTCCGGCCGTCATCCAGCGCGAGCTCGACCGCTACCTGCCGTTCCTGGCCACCACCAAGGTGCTGATGGCCGCCGTGCGCAACGGCGTGGGCCGTGAGGTCGCCCACGAGGCCATCAAGGAGGCCGCGGTCGGCGTGGCCCTGGACATGCGCAAGGGCCAGGTCGAGAACGATGTCTTCGCCCGCCTCGCCGCCGACACCCGGCTCGGCCTGACCCAGGACCAGATCGCCAGCCTGGTCGCCGACCCGATCGAGTTCACCGGCGCCGCGGTGGCGCAGGTGCAGGAGGTCTGCCGGCGGGTCGCGGTGGTCGCGGAGCGGTACCCCGAGGCTGCGGCGTACTCGCCTGGCGCGATTCTGTAGGCGGGGCTGGCAGGGATCCCCGCTTAGCCGGGGATCCCCGCGCCTAGGGGGGCATGCATGCCCCTCGAACCGTAGGAACACCCCACCAACCTCCTGTGATGGTGCATGGATACCCGCCTGAGCGGGGATCCCTGCACCTAGGGGGGGCATGCATGCCCCTCGAGCCGCAAGGAACCCCCTCGAACCCCCTCGAACCCGCCCCGTCGCGCGGTGCGCGTCCCCCGATTTGGGGGTTCCCTGGCAGTTACCGACCGGTAAGACTGCAGGCCATGCGCCTCCCACACGCCCTCGCCGCCGTGCTCCTGGTCGGGATGGGCGCGGGCCTGGCCGGGTGCGGCAACGACGACAAGCCCGTGCAGGGCACCCCGGGGCAGATCGGCTCCACCAACAAGGACGGTCTCTCCGAGGACTTCCCGCGCGACGAGGTGCCCATGCCCGACGGCGAGGTGAGCGACGCGCTCGGCTCCGAGCACGGCTTCATGTTCGTGCTGACCGTGGACCAGCCGCTCGAGGCGACGATGGGGGAGATCGAGTCGCTGATGTCGGAGGCGGGGTTCGTCGTCGACTCCGAGGAGAGCTCCGCAGGCGCCGCCGAGGCGGTCTACGTCTCCGAGGAGTGGCAGGTCACCGCGGCCGCGCTCACCTCGGAGAGCGAGAAGGGTCGGGAGCTGGGTCTGCCGGCCGAGGTGACCCGGCTCAACTACGCCGTCACGCCCGGCGCCTGAGCCGTCCCGCCCGGTACGACGGGTGTCCGGCGGACGCCGTGTGATCCAGTCGACGTGAGCCGCAGTTTGGCGCAGCCCGGCCCCAGGACCGATCTTGGGCGGATGACCACCCCCGTGACCGTCTCCGTGACCCGCCACGTCGATCCCGCCCACACCGAGGAGATGCTGGCCTGGGTCGAGGCCGGCTCAACGTTGGCCCAGCGCTTCGACGGCTTCCTGGGCAGCGGCTGGGTCAAGCCGCAGACCGACTCGCCGGAGTGGCACATGCTCTACCGGTTCGCCTCCGCCGAGCACCTCGCGGTCTGGGAGGAGTCGCCGCAGCGGGCTTGGTGGCTGGCGGCCGGTCAGGGACGCATCGAGGAGACCCGCGTCGAGCGCCGTACCGGCATCGAGGGCTGGTTCGACGAGCCGATGCACTCCGTGACGCTGGACCCCACGGCGGCGCCGGCGGTGCCCGCGGCGCCACCGCGGTGGAAGCAGATGGTCATCATCTTCATGGTGTTCTTCCCACTCAGCCTGTGCACCAACTGGCTCGCGGCGCAGCTGATCGCCGACTGGCCGCTGCTGCCGCGGGTGCTGCTCATCATCACGGTGATGACGCCCCTGATGACCTACGTCCTGATGCCGTTCGCCACCCGCAAGATGCAGTGGTTCCTGCAGCCGCGGGTCAGGCCGAGGGCTTGACGTCCAGGACGACGTCGAACTCCAGCAGCTCCGCGCCGGAGGCGACCGGCTTGGCGGGGGCCTCGCCGGGCTTGGTGGCGTGCGCGGCACGGCTGTCCCCGTCGCGCCACGCCGCGAACGACTCCTCGTCCGCCCAGTGGGTGACCACGAAGTAGCGCGAGCCGCCGGCCGTGGGGCGCAGCAGCTGGAAGCCCAGGAAGCCCGGCGAGCCCTCGACGGCGCCGGCCCGAGCGGCGAACCGCTTCTCCAGCTCCTCGCCGGCGCCGGGGGGAACGGTGATGGCATTGATCTTCACGACTGACATGCCACGAGCCTAGGGCCGATGCCATAGCCGTCCCGCCCCCGGCATCGGTGCTCGGGACGTGCTCGCGCGTCGCTAGGCTCTGTGACGTGGCTGACCTCAACATTCCCGCTGCTCCCGCGATCGAGGGCACCACGCACGTGCACAGCGGGAAGGTGCGTGACCTCTACCGCATCGACTCCGGTGAGCACCAGGGTCGGCTGCTGATGGTCGCCAGCGACCGGATCTCGGCCTACGACTACGTCCTGGACTCCACGATCCCCGACAAGGGCGAGATCCTCACCCGGATGTCGCTGTGGTGGTTCGGGCAGCTGGCGGACCTGGCGGACAACCACGTCGTCTCCACCGACGTGCCCGCGCAGGTGGCGGGACGGGCCGTGATCTGCGAGAGCCTGGACATGTTCCCCGTCGAGTGCGTCGCCCGCGGCTACCTGACCGGGTCCGGGCTCATCGACTACCGCCGTACCGGGGAGGTCTGCGGCATCGCGCTCCCGCCGGGCCTGGAGGACGCCTCCCGGCTCCCCGAGCCGATCTTCACCCCCGCCAGCAAGGCCGAGCTGGGCGACCACGACGAGAACGTCTCCTACGACGCGGTCGTCGCGACCATCGGCGAGACCACCGCCGCCCAGCTGCGGCGGCTGACGCTGGAGGTCTACGGCCGGGCCGAGGCGATCGCCCGCGAGCGCGGCATCATCCTGGCCGACACCAAGCTGGAGTTCGGCCGCCGCCCCGACGGTACGACGGTGCTCGCCGACGAGGTGCTGACCCCGGACTCCTCGCGCTACTGGCCCGCCGCGGAGTGGCAGCCCGGGCGCGCGCAGCGCTCCTTCGACAAGCAGGTCGTGCGCGACTGGCTGACCGGCCCGGACTCGGGCTGGGACCGCACGGACGGCACCCCGCCGCCGGCCCTGCCCGCCGAGGTCGTGGAGCTGACCCGCGGCAGGTACGTCGAGGCGTACGAGCGCCTCACCGGCGAGCGGTTCTGAGCTGGTGGGCTTCTCCGTGACCGTCGACGTGGAAGCCCCCGTGGGCCGGGTCTTCGACTACCTCTCCGAACCCGCGAACCGCCCCGCCTGGCAGGCCAGCCTGCGCCGCGTCGACCAGCTGACCGACGGTCCCGCCCGGATCGGCACCCGCTGGTACGACGTGACCTGGCCCGGGATGCGCCCGCTGATGGAGATCACCGACTGGGAGCAGAACGTCCGCTGGGTCGAGCTCGGCCGCTGGCGCGGCCTGGAGGTCACCCTCGACCTGGTCTTCGTCCCGCTGGACGAGCACCGGACCCGGGTGCGGGCCACCACCGACGTGCAGGCCGCGGGCTGGAGCCGCCCCCTGGGGTGGGTGCTGGACCGGACGGGCCCGCTGGCTGCCCGCGACGACCTCAGGCGCGCCGGTCGGCTCTGCTGAGCCGGGCGCAGCCGGGAGCGAATCACGCGCCGGAGCCGCCCCGAGCGTCATCCCCTAGATTGACGTCATGACCAATCTCGCCACGCTCCTCGAGGACTCCGTTGCCAAGTACGGCGACCGCGACGCGATCGTCCTGGGGGACACCCGGCTGACGTACGCCGCGGTCGACCAGTTCGCCAACATGTGCGCCAACCTGCTCGTCGAGCGGGGCATCAAGCCGGGCGACAAGGTGGCCCTGACCTGCCCGAACCTGCCGTTCTTCTCGATCGTCTACTACGGCATCCTCAAGGCCGGGGCGACCGTGGTGCCGCTCAACGTGCTGCTCAAGGGCCGTGAGGTCGCCTACCACCTCGACGACGCCGACGTGAAGGCGTACTTCTGCTTCGAGGGGACCCCGGACCTGCCGATGGCCAAGGCGGGCCACGAGGGCTTCACCGCCACCGAGGGCTGCGAGCACTTCTTCGTCATCACCGCCGACCTGGGCGCCGCCTCCCCGATCGAGGGCACCGAGACGATGGCCGGCGCGATGCTGACCCAGTCGCCGGAGTTCACCAGCGTGGCCACCGACGACGCCGACACCGCGGTCATCCTCTACACCTCCGGCACCACCGGGCAGCCCAAGGGCGCCGAGCTGACGCACAGCAACATGCTCTCCAACGCGCTGTCCGGAGCTGACCTCTTCAACGCCGACGCGGAGCACCCCGACACCTACCTGTGCGTGCTGCCGCTCTTCCACTCCTTCGGCCAGACCGTGATCCAGAACGGCGCCTTCGCCTACGGCGGCACCGTGGTGATGCTGCCGCGCTTCGAGGCCGAGCCGGCGCTGCAGCTGATGGCGCGCGAGAAGGTCACGTTCTTCGCCGGTGTCCCCACGATGTACTGGGGGCTGCTGGGCGTGCTGGACGACTCCGGCGTCGACGTGCAGGACCTGGCCGCCAACCTGCGGGTCGCCGTGTCCGGCGGCGCGGCCCTCCCGGTGGAGGTGCACAAGGAGTTCGAGCGCCGCTTCGGCGTCACCATCCTCGAGGGCTACGGCCTCTCGGAGACCTCGCCGGTGGCCAGCTTCTCGGTGTACGGCGAGCCGGTGCGGGTCGGCTCCATCGGCCCGGCGATCCCCGGGGTGCAGATGAAGCTGATCAAGGACGACTGGTCGGACTCCGAGCCCGGCGAGATCGGTGAGATCGCCATCAAGGGCCCCAACGTGATGAAGGGCTACCACGGGCGCCCCGAGGCCACCGCCGAGGCGATCCACGACGGCTGGTTCCGCACCGGCGACCTGGCCCGGGTGGACGAGGACGGGTGGTACTACATCGTCGACCGCTCCAAGGACATGATCATCCGCGGCGGCTACAACGTGTACCCCCGCGAGGTCGAGGAGACCCTGCTCACCCATCCCGACGTCTCCCTGTGCGCGGTCATCGGCGTGCCGCACGACAGCCACGGCGAGGAGATCAAGGCGGTGGTGATCCGCAACCCCGGCGCAGGCGTGACCGAGGCCGAGCTGGTGGCCTGGGCCAAGGAGCAGATGGCGGCGTACAAGTACCCGCGCATCGTGGAGTTCCGCGACTCCCTGCCGATGACCTCGACCGGCAAGATCCTCAAGCGCGAGCTCAGCTGAGGGTCCGTACGCCGAACACGGCATCCCTCGCCCGTCGATTCTGCCAAGATGTCTCGGGCACGGGGTCGCGGAGCGTGCCGCGGGGGGCACGCGGGCCCGGTGCACACAGCTACAAGGGGCTCAGCATGAGATCGCGACGCGCGACCCGGCAGCAGGCGCGCACCTGGGCGACGTCTGTGACGGCGGTGGCCCTGGTGGCCGCGCTTGGTGTGGGCCTCGCCCCGCCAGCGGGCGCCGCGACCTGGACCGAGGGCGAACCGTTCGTCATCCGCACCGACGAGAGCGACCGGGGCAAGGTGCTGCGGTTGCGCTGCACCGGTCCGCAGGACACTCTGCTCAGCGTCGCCGACGGCCGTCGGTCCACCCGCCCGTGCAACCAGATCCGCAGCCTCCAGCTCGCCGGCGGGCGATTCGCCGTGGTCGACCTGCGTGAGATCGCCCCGGGCTCGCTGGCCCCGGACGCGGGCACCTGGCTGGAGGTGCAGGACTCCGTCGAGGCTTGGGGCTCCTACCGCAACGACCTCATCGGCGGCAGCACGGTGGTCGACGCGGGGGCGGGCGGAGACATCATCTCCTCGGGGTACTCCGCGACCGGCAAGCCCTTCACCTCCGACATCCGCAAGGCCGTGGTCCGCGGTGGCGCCGGGACGGACGAGTGGCGGGCAGCCTTCGAGGACTTCACCCAGCCCACCCGGTTCACCCTGGACACAGCTCGACTGAGCATCACCGACGGCCAGGGTCTCTCGATCGCTCCGGTGGTCAACGGGATCGAGACGGCCACGGTGACCCTCGAGGGTGACAACCACGTCTTCGACGCAGCCGGCTTCCCGGGGGTGCTGACCATGGAGGCGACCGGCCAGGTCACCCTCGTCGGGACCGCCGGGGCCGACAGGCTGACCACCGGCGCCGGCAAGGACACGATCACCGGCTGGGGCGGCGCCGACATCATCAGCTCCGGTGACGGCGACGACGTGATCCGGGTGCGCGACGAGGTAACGGACACGGTGGACTGCGGAGGCGGGTACGACATCGTCTACGCCGACGCCGTCGACTCCTTGGTCAACTGCGAGAACGTCCAGCTCACGCCGGATGAGACTGGCCCGCAGGTGCCGGCGCCGGTGGTGCAGCCGCCCGACACCAGCGCCATCGCCGGACCGAAGAAGGTGCGCAAGCCCCGCACGGCGAAGTTCAGGTTCACCTCGTCGACCCCGGGCGCGACGTTCATGTGCCGCTTGGACAAGCAGAAGGCCAAGCCCTGCACCTCGCCGTACAAGGTGCGGACCAAGAAGCTGAAGAAGGGCAAGCACCGGCTCTGGGCCTGGGCGGTCGTGGGAGCCGACGCCGACCCGGCGCCCTCCCGCCACGTGTTCAAGGTCGTGAAGAAGAAGCGCACGTCCGCCAAGGGGTCGAAGCGCCGCTGAGGTGAGGCCACCGGCGCTCCCGGCGCTCCCGGCGCTCCGGGCGGTCCTGGCGGTCCGGGCCTACGCCGTACTGTTTCCACCATGGGTCGAATGGTGGGCGTGGGTCTCGGAGTCGTCATGCTCGTCGTGGGGGCGGTGTGGACCTTCCAAGGGCTCGGCTGGTGGGGCGGCAGCTCGATGAGCGGTGTCGACTTCTGGGCCAAGCTCGGCCCGGCCGTGGCCGGTCTGGGTGTCGCCCTGATCATCGTGGCCGCGCGCGGTCCCCGTACCTGAGCGGCGTCCCGCAGGTGAGCGATCCCACAGCGACGCCGGCGGCCGGTGGCGCGGGTGCGTCGACCTAGACTTGAGGTACCCCGTCGTTCCCCAAGGAGTGCCCCGTGGCCCGAGTCGTCGTTGACGTCATGCCCAAGCCCGAGATCCTCGACCCCCAGGGAAAGGCCGTCCTCGGCGCGCTTCCCCGGCTCGGCTTCTCCGGCGTCACCGACGTCCGTCAGGGCAAGCGGTTCGAGCTGACCCTGGACGGTGAGATCACCGACGAGGTGCTGGCCGAGGTCGCCAAGATGGCCGAGACCCTGCTCTCCAACCCCGTGATCGAGGACTTCGAGGTGCACGTGGAGAAGCACTCGGTCGCCGAGGTAGCCGCGGAGGAGGGCCGATGAAGGTCGGCGTCGTCACCTTCCCGGGCTCGCTCGACGACGTCGACGCCCGCCGCGCCGTCGGCTTCGGCGGCCACGAGGCCGTGGCGCTGTGGCACGGCGACACCGACCTGCACGGTGTCGACGCCGTGGTGCTGCCGGGCGGCTTCTCCTACGGCGACTACCTGCGCTGCGGCGCCATCTCCCGCTTCTCGCCGGTGATGGAGAGCGTCATCGAGGCCGCCGAGCGCGGCATGCCGGTCCTGGGCATCTGCAACGGCTTCCAGATCCTGTGCGAGTCCCACCTGCTGCCCGGCGCGCTGATCCGCAACGACCACCGCAAGTTCAACTGCGTCGACCAGCGCCTGCGCATCGAGAACAACCGCACGCCGTTCACCGCGGCGTACGAGCAGGGGCAGGAGGTGACGATCGTGCTCAAGAACGGCGAGGGCGGCTACGTCGCTGACGAGGCCACCCTCGACATGCTCGAGGGGGAGGGGCGCATCGTCGCGCGCTACCTCGGGGGCAACCCCAACGGGTCGATGCGCGAGATCGCCGGCGTCACCAACGCCGCCGGCAACGTGGTCGGCCTGATGCCACATCCAGAACACGCTGTGGAGGACCTCTGCGGCCCCGGCACCGACGGCCTCGGGTTCTTCACGAGCCTCACAGAGAGGGTCTTCGCATGAGTCCGGTCAAGCTCTACCGCGTGGTCGCCCTGGCCGAGGCGGTCACCTGGGCGCTGCTGCTCGGGGGCATGTTCCTCAAGTACGTCACCGACACCACCGAGGTCGGAGTCACGGTCGCGGGCCCGATCCACGGCGCCGTCTTCCTGGCCTACTGCGTGACCACGGTGCTGGTCGCGGTGGACCAGCGCTGGTCGGCCAAGAACGTGGTGCTCGGCCTGCTCTGCGCGGTGCCGCCCTTCGTCACCGTCTGGTTCGAGCGGTACGCCGAGAAGCGCGGGCTGCTCGACTCCCGCTGGCGCCTGCGTGACGAGGCCCCGTCCGGCCTCCTGGAGAAGCTGGCCGCCTGGCTGGTCCGCAAGCCCCTGCAAGGCCTGGCCGTCGGCGTCGCCGCGGTGGCCGTCCTCTTCGCCGGCGCCATGGTCGCGGGCCCGCCGGTCTGACCCGGCCGTCCCTACCCCGCGTTACATGGCGTGGGGGCGCCTGGGGGCGGGGTCAGAAGCGGCCGCGGAGCAGCTGGGCCCAGGTGGCAGAGTTGGTGATGCCGCTCTGGGTGAGCTTGCGACTGGCCTGGTACTTCTTCACGGCGGACTCGGTGGCCAGGTCGTAGACGCCGGTGCCGGTCAGCGAGCCGGCGTCGGCCGCGTTGAGGGCGCGCTGCAGTCGGTAGACGGCCGGACCGGCCGAGCCGACCTTGAGGACCGGGGTGTCGCCGACGGCGTGCAGCGCGACCCAGTGCCGCTTGCGGAACTTCGGGCCGGGCGTCATTGCGTTGGCCGCCTGGAACGCACTGGCTGCGGCGCGGGTCCGCTTGTTGTACTTCCCGTTGACCTTGAAGGCGTAGTAGCCGTGCTCGGCCAGGGTGCACTGGAGGATCTTGACGCGCTTGGTGTTGGCCTTCTTCGGCTTCAGCATCGGGTAGCGCGGGTAGGTCGTGCGCATGCCGCCGCAGCGGGTCTCGCCGTGCGCGACGGTGCCCCGCCCGAGCTCGAGGTAGTTGCTGTCGATGTTGATCGTCACTCCGCCCCAGGTCTCGTTGTGGCCGCCGCGGTACTGCTTCATCCGGCCACCGGGGCGCCAGCCCTCCTCACCGATGTAGGTGGTGGAGGTGTTGGCCACGCCGTCCCAGCGGGCGATCCAGATCTGCTTCGGCAGCGCGAACTGTCCGGGACGGTTGATCCGGGCGTCGTCGAGCATCTTGATGCCTGAGCTGGCGCTGGAGTAGAGGCCGCTGACGAAGCCGTGGTGCTCGATCCGCTGGACCCACCCGTGGACGAAGGCCAGGGCGGACTCGCGGCAGTGGGTGTTGTTGAGGTCGAAGCCCTCGAGGTCGTACCAGATGGTGCTGGTCGGGCTGATCCCGTAGCTGCGGGCGTCGCCGGCGTTCTTGTCCGCCTCGGCCGCGCCCTGCGCACGAGCGGCGGCGTAGGTCTTGTCTGCCCCCGGGGTGGGGTTGATCTTGAAGTCGTCTGAGTAGCGGGGGAACCGCGGCTGGCAGGAGGCCTGCGGGCCGAGCGCGATGGGCAGGAGTCGCCAGCCCTTGGCGAGCTGGGTGCTGATCCAGGTCGGGCTCAGGTTGGGCTGGCTCCGGCAGGCGCGGGAGTCCCCGGAGATGTAGATGCCAGCGGCCAGGAACGGCGAGTGCTCCAGCCAGGTGTCCATCGCCTTCTGCGTGGGCGCGACGCACTGGTCGAAGCCGTAGCCGGTGAAGTCGCCCGGGGTGACCACGTTCTGCTTGCGGGCTGCCTGCTTGGCCGCGGTGCCGACGGACGTGGCGGCGGACGTGGCGGCGGACGTGGCGGGAGCGGTGGTGCCGGCGAGCAGCCCGGCGGTCAGCGCCAGGGTGGCCAGACCAGCCGTAAGACCAGCCGTGAGACGGGCCGTGGGGCGGGGCGTGAAGGGGACGGTGAGGCGCATGCAGAAGGCTCCAGACGAGTGGCGGTCCAGGCACCATAACCTCACGAGTCCCATGAGTCCCACGGGTCGAGAGGAACTACAGCCCAGTAGTTCCTCGCCCCGGACTGTGGCGTCGGGTGGTCCGCGGGGTCGCCTAGGCTTGCGACGTGCCCGCAGCCCAGAACCTCGACACCGTCGCCGCCGCCGCCCAGGACCCCGCCCGCGAGCAGCCCTGGCAGGACCTGGGGCTGAAGGCCGACGAGTACGCCAGCATCCGGGAGATCCTGGGACGTCGCCCCACCAGCAGCGAGCTGGCGATGTACTCGGTGATGTGGAGCGAGCACTGCTCCTACAAGTCGACCAAGGTGCACCTCAAGCAGTTCGGTGAGCTGCCCCAGGAGACCGCCGCCGGCAAGATGCTGGCCGGTATCGGGGAGAACGCCGGCGTCATCGACATCGGCCAGGGGTACGCCGTCACGTTCAAGGTGGAGAGCCACAACCACCCCTCTTTCGTCGAGCCCTACCAGGGCGCGGCCACCGGCATCGGTGGCATCGTCCGCGACATCCTGGCCATGGGCGCGCGCCCGGTCGCGGTGATGGACCCGCTGCGCTTCGGCCCCCTGCACGCCCCCGACACCCAGCGGGTGCTGCCCGGGATCGTGGCCGGCGTCGGCGGCTACGGCAACTGCCTGGGCCTGCCCAACATCGGTGGCGAGGCCGTCTTCGACGAGACCTACACCGGCAACCCCCTGGTCAACGCGCTCTGCGTGGGCGTGCTGCGGCACGAGGACTTGCACCTGGCCAACGCCACCGGTGTGGGCAACCAGGTCATCCTGTACGGCGCCCGCACCGGCGGCGACGGCATCGGCGGGGTGAGCGTGCTCGCCTCGGAGACCTTCGACGCCAACGCCGACGGCAGCAGCGGTCCCGCCAAGCGGCCCAGCGTCCAGGTGGGCGACCCCTTCATGGAGAAGCTCCTCATCGAGTGCACCCTGGAGCTCTTCGCCGCCGGCGTGGTGGCCGGCATCCAGGACCTGGGCGGCGCCGGCCTGAGCTGCGCCACCTCCGAGCTGGCCAGTGCCGGGGACGGCGGGATGCACGTCGAGCTCGACCGGGTCCCGCTGCGCGACTCCACGCTGGCTCCCGAGGAGATCCTGATGAGCGAGTCCCAGGAGCGGATGATGGCCGTCGTCGAGCCCGGCGACGTCGAGGCCTTCATGAAGATCTGCGCCAAGTGGGACGTCGAGGCCGTGGTGGTCGGCGAGGTCACCGACACCGCGCGTCTGCACATCGACTGGCACGGCGAGCGGGTGGTCGACGTACCGCCGCGCAGCGTGGCGCACGACGGACCGACGTACCACCGGCCCTTCGCCCGCCCGACCTGGCAGGACGCGCTCCAGGCCGACCGCGCCGAGGCGCTGCCCCGGCCGGGCACCGCGGACGAGCTCCGCGAGACGCTGCTGCGCCTGGTCGCCAGCCCCAACCTGTGCGACAAGTCCTGGATCACCGACCAGTACGACCGCTACGTCCGCGGCAACACCGTGCTGTCCCAGCCCGCCGACTCCGGCATGATCCGTGTCGACGACCAGACCAACCTCGGCGTCGCGGTCTCCACCGACTGCAACGGCCGCTTCGCCAAGCTCGACCCGTACGCCGGCGCGCAGCTCGCGCTGGCCGAGAGCTACCGCAACGTCGCCATCGGCGGTGCCCGGCCGCTGGCCATCTCCGACTGCCTCAACTTCGGCAGCCCCGAGGACCCCGACGTGATGTGGCAGTTCGCCGAGGCCTGCCGGGGCCTCAAGGACGCCTGCCTGGAGCTGGGCATTCCGGTCACCGGGGGCAACGTCAGCCTCTACAACCAGACCGGCGAGACCGCGATCCTCCCCACCCCGGTGGTCGCCGTGCTCGGCGTGATCGAGGACGTCACCAAGCGCACCCCCAGCCACTTCGCCGGGGCCGGCGAGCAGGTCTTCCTGCTCGGGGAGACCCGCGAGGAGCTGTCCGGCTCGGAGTGGGCCCACGTCGTGCACGGCCACCTCGGCGGCACTCCGCCGCGGGTGGACCTGGCGGCCGAGAAGGCTCTGGCCGAGCTGCTCGCCGACGCCGGCCGCGACGGCGTCCTGACCAGCGCGCACGACCTCTCCGACGGCGGCCTCGCCCAGGCGCTGGCGGAGGCGACCTTCCGCAACGGCGTCGGGGTCTCGGTCTCGCTGGCCGACGTCGCCGGAGGGGACGCGTTCACCGCGCTGTTCACCGAGTCCGCGGCCCGGGCCATCGTCACCGTCGCCGACGACCGGGCCGGGGCCCTGCTCGCACTCGCCGAGCGGTACGCCGTGCCGGTCACCGCCGTCGGCACCACCGGC
This sequence comes from Nocardioides sp. 616, assembly GCF_002930065.1. Classification (NCBI taxonomy): domain Bacteria; kingdom Bacillati; phylum Actinomycetota; class Actinomycetes; order Propionibacteriales; family Nocardioidaceae; genus Nocardioides; species Nocardioides sp. 616. The sequence goes on from NZ_POAG01000018.1 coordinate 142,981, forward strand.
GGTGACGACCTGGTCGTGGCCGAGCAGTTCAGCATCCCGGTCGCGACGTTGCGCGAGGCGTGGGCGGCCACCATGCCGGCGGCCCTGGGGTGACCCGATGAGCACCGTCGTCGCCCTGGCCACTCCCGCCCTGATCGAGGCGGTGGGGGAGGTGCCGGGTGTCGAGACGGTGCTCTGGGACGGCACCTCGGTGCCGCAGCGGGCCGAGGAGATCGAGCTGGTGGTGGCGCCGTACAACACCGGAGGCCTGCCCGACCTCAGCGGACTCCCGCGGCTACGGGTGGTCCAGGTCCAGTCCGCCGGGTACGACGGGATGATCGCCCAGCTGCCCGAGGGCGTCGCGCTGGCCAACGCGACCGGCGTCCACGACGACGCCACCGCCGAGCTGGCGCTCGGCATCACGATCGCCAGCCTGCGCGGCATCGACGACGCGGTCCGCAACCGCGGGCAGTGGCTGCGGGACCTGGGTCGCCGCTCGCTGGCCGACAGTCGCGTCCTGGTGCTGGGCTACGGCTCGATCGGCCGCGCGGTGGCCGAGCGGATGCTCGCCTGCAAGGCCGTCGTCACCGGCGTGGCCAGCCGGCCACGGGCCGACGACCTGCTCGAGAAGGTGCACGGACCCGAGGACCTGCCGCGTCTGCTGCCGCAGACCGACGTGGTGGTCGTGGTGCTGCCGCTTAGCGAGGCCACCCGACACGTCGTGGACGAGTCGTTCCTGGCCCAGCTGCCCGACGGCGCGCTGGTGGTCAACGTCGGGCGCGGACCCCTGCTGGACACCGACGCCGTGCTCGCCCACGCGGGCCGGCTGCGCTTCGCCCTGGACGTCACCGACCCCGAGCCGCTGCCGCCCGAGCACCCGCTGTGGCAGGCGCCCGGGGTGCTGATCACCCCGCACCTCGGTGGCGGCACCACTGCGATGCTGCCCCGGATGGCCGCGTTGGCCCGCGCCCAGATCGAGGCGTACGTCGCCGGGCAGCCGTTGCGCAACGTGGTCCACGACCCCGCTGCATCCTGAGTCGGGACTGGGCGAGCTCCCGGTCTGGGCTCACGGTTGCAGCGATGACCTGCCGAGGCGTTCTGCATATCGCGGATGACATTCTCCGCTGCGGCGCTATCTCCCGGCGCGACCGTGGGATTGCTTCGCACCACGTGTCGAGTTGGGCGATGCGATTGCGGGCCTTCTGCGAGTGCCAGGCGCCATTGGTCGGCTTCCCCGTGGCTAGCTCGGAACGGACTGCCGCCGCCCCCCTTCGTGTAGAGGTGTGAGAAAGGCGCTCGCCAAGAGTTGCGGCTAGCGGCTCAAGAAGCACTGTGTCGTGCAGATGACTGGTCACTCGTCTGCACACCTGAGAGGCTCGTAGCCGTGCGTGAAACCCCACCAACTACGAGTGAGTCGGCGTTCTTCAACCGGCTCAGTGCGTCCGTCCCGGACGCTCAGGACTGGTATCACGTCGACGATGACGGGACGCCCTGGATGACTGCCTCATTCGACGACATGGTCGATGGCGTCATGGCAACCACTTGGCGCGTCGACTTCGACGGGCTGGAACTGGTCGGCGGACAAAGCCCCTCCAACCTGAACTGGGACGACGGCGTGCGGGGCCGCGCGACGGGGATGAACCTTGCGGCGCCTGACGGCTTGGTAGCGAAGGTTTCCTCAGCCGAGCAGGCTGCGCACGTGGCCGCCGACTGGTTCGACCGGGTCACCCAAGGGCGCGCCTCTGCGTAGCGTGACCACTCGGGCCTCGACCCGTGAGGCCGACGTCCTCGGTCATGAGATCCAGTGCAGCCTCACAGTGCTCCAGGTCCGTCACGATCGCTCGGCGCATGGAGTCGTGCGTGAGGTTCACGGGTGCGGGCGTTCAGCTGGAGCGGCGCATCGCCCGCACGCCGACCACCAGCCCCAGGACGGCCACCACCCCGGCGCCGGCGAACCCGGCGGCGATGGTGTCGACCGGCCACTGTCCGGCGAAGAGCACGCGCACCGCCTCCACGACGTACGTCATCGGGTTGAGGTCGGAGGCGACCTGCAGCCAGCGCGGGGCGTCGTCGATCGGCAGCAGCACCCCGGCCAGCAGCAGCACCGGGAACAGCAGCGTCTGCTGGACGGTCCAGAACATCCAGTCCTGTCCCTTCGAGGCCAGCGCCAGCGCGAACGACAGCGCGCCGACGCCCACGCTGAACAGCGCGAGCACCAGCACGCCGACGAGCACGCCGCCCAGGTGCAGGTCGAAGCTGAACGGCGTGACCACCGCCAGGATGATCGCGGTCTGCATCAGCATCGGTACCACCTCCTTGAGGGCCCGGCCGACCAGCAGCGCCGGGCGGCGCAGCGGCGAGACGAGCTGCCGCTCGTGCGAGCCGGTCTGCATCTCCTCCATCAGGTTGGCCCCGGTGAAGGAGCCGCCCATCAGGCAGGTCATGGTGACGATGCCCGGCACGAACCACTGCAGCGCCGACCCGGTCGCCAGGTCCGGCAGCAGCGGGGCGAACAGCCCCAGGAAGACCAGCGGCTGGATCATCGCGAAGACGACGGCCATCGGCTCGCGCCAGACCGGCTTGAGCTCGCGGTTCATCACGTTCAGGGTGTCGGCGAGGAAGCTGCCGCGGGGGGTGTCCGCCGCCTGCAGCCCGGTCCCGCTCTGGGTCTCGGTCGTCATCGTGCTCATGCCGCCACCTCGGTCTTGTCGTCGGTCTCGGTCGGTGCGTCGTGCGCCTCGCGCAGGCTTCGGCCCGTCAGGTCCAGGAAGACGTCGTCGAGGGTGGGCCGGACCACCTCGACCCGGGTCACCGGTACGTGGTCGCCGAACAGGTCGACCACGAGCTCCGGGACCAGCTCCGCACCCCCGGCCACCCGCAGGGTGACCTCGCTCGAGGTGTGCTCGACCCGGGAGCCCGCGATTCGGCTGGCCCGGGCGGCGGCCGTGGCCGCGGCGTCGGAGGTGGCGAATCCCAGCCGGACCAGGTCGCCCAGCCCGGACTTGAGCCGGGTGGCGGTGTCGTCGGCGATCACCAGGCCGTGGTCGATGACGATCACCCGGTCCGCGATCGCGTCGGCCTCCTCGAGGTAGTGGGTGGTGAGCACGATCGTGCTGCCGGTCTCGGCGTGCAGCCGCTGCACGATCGCGGCCAGGTTGGCCCGGTTCTGCGGGTCCAGGCCGGTGGAGGGCTCGTCGAGGAAGAGCACCCGGGGCAGGTGCACCAGGCCCATGGCGATGTCGAGGCGGCGCCGCTGGCCGCCCGAGAGGGTGGAGACGTTGCGGTCCACCACGGCCTCCAGGTCGAGCTCGGCGACCAGCTCGTCGGCCCGGCGGCGGGCCTCGGAGCGGGAGAGCCCGTGGGCCCGGCCCTGGCTGAGCAGCTCGTCGCGGCCGCGCTGCCGGTGGCCGGCCCCGTTGCCCTGGCCGACGTACCCGATGGCGCGGCGTACCTCGCGCTGGCCGCCGACCACGTCGTGGCCGGCCACCGAGGCGCTTCCGGAGGTGGGCGGGATCAACGTGGTGAGCATCCGCAGGGTGGTCGACTTGCCGGCCCCGTTGGGGCCCAGGAAGGCGACGAGCTCGCCCTGGCCGATCTCGAGGTCGAGGCCGCGGACGGCTTCGATCGGCTGCTTCCTCTTGGTTGAGCGGGAGGCGAAGTGGCGGGTGAGCCCGCGGGTCACGATCGCCGGCCCGCGGGACGTCTGGGTGTGGGTCGAAGTGGTCATGACGCCCACGCTAGGAACTCATGCGGTCAGGTTGTGACCTCAATCGAATCTAGTCTGGGGACATGAGCACGAGTGCCCGGATGCTGCGGCTGCTGTCCCTGCTGCAGACCCACCGCTACTGGCCCGGTGGGGAGCTGTCGCAGCGCCTGGAGGTCAGCCCGCGCACGCTGCGCCGCGACATCGAGCGGCTTCGGGACCTGGGCTACCAGGTGGACGCGGTCCGCGGTGTCGCCGGCGGCTACCAGCTCCGGGCCGGCGGCTCGCTGCCCCCGCTGCTGCTGGAGGACGAGGAGGCGGTGGCCGTCGCGGTGGGGCTGCGGTCGGCGGCCGCGGCGTCCGTGGGCGGCATCCAGGACTTCTCGGTGCAGGCGCTGGCCAAGGTGATCGCGCTGATGCCGCCGCGGCTGCGCCGTCAGCTGGACGCCGTGGCCTCGGAGACCGAGACGCCGGGGCCGTGGGCGGGCGGGCCGGTGGTCGACGCCGGGGTGCTCACCACCCTGGCTCAGGCCTGCCGCGACCAGGAGCCGGTCACCTTCGACTACTCCGCGGTCGGCGCCGAGACCACGCACCGCCGGGTGGAGCCGCTCAAGATGGTCTCGCTCGGACGTCGGTGGTACCTGGTGGCCTACGACCGCGACCGGCTGGACTGGCGCAGCTTCCGGCTCGACCGGATCGCCGCGCCGGTGCCGGGTGGACCCCGGTTCCGGCCCCGGGAGCTGCCCGCCGCGGACGCGCTCTCCTTCGTCCAGGCCGGGATCCGCCGCCGCCCGCAGCGGTACGCCGTCCGGGTGCGCGTCGCCGCCGCACCGGAGCAGCTGGTGGCCCTGGCCGGCCACTGGGCCGAGGTGAGCGCGGTCGAGGGCGGCTGCCTGCTGGAGATGAACACCGACTCGCTCGGCTGGCCGCTGATGGTGCTGGGGGAGTGCGGCGCCGACTTCACCGTGGAGTCGCCGCCCGAGCTCATCACGGCGGTCGCGGAGGTCGCCGCCAGATTCGGCCGCTGTCCCCCTGACCCACCTTGTGTAACAGCGCCGAGAACTTCCCCGGAAGGCCGTTAATAGGTCGTTACGTGAGGCGGTACGGCCGATTTCGGCTCCTAGGCTCCCGGTCATCCGAACCGGCGAGCACCCAGGAGGCCGACGCCATGCACGACACCGTGGGACAGTCCGCCGGCCACTCGTGGGCCCACACCCGGCCCCGGCCGCTGGTGGAGTTCCGTGGCGTCGGTCGCTCCTTCGGCGCCGTGGAGGCCCTCGCTCCCACCGACCTGACCGTGCGCCGCGGCGAGCTGGTCTCCCTGATCGGGCCCTCGGGCTGCGGCAAGTCGACGCTGCTGCGGCTGGCCTCCCAGCTCGACCAGCCGACGGTCGGCGCGGTCGAGTTCACCACCGACTCCGTCGGCTACGTCTTCCAGGACGCCACCCTGATGCCCTGGCGCACCGTGCGGCGCAACATCGGGCTGCTCGCCGAGCTCAGCGGCCTGAGCCGCGCCGGCACCGCCGCGCTGGTGGACGAGGCGCTGGCCACGGTCGGGCTCAGCGACTTCGCCGACCACCTCCCGCACCAGCTCTCCGGCGGCATGAAGATGCGCGCCTCGCTGGCCCGGTCCCTGGTGCTCAACCCGGAGGTCTTCCTCTTCGACGAGCCGTTCGGGGCGCTGGACGAGATCACCCGCGGCCGCCTCAACCTGGTGCTGCTGGACCTCTTCCGCGAGCACAACTTCGCCGGGCTGTTCGTCACCCACTCGGTCGAGGAGGCGGTCTTCCTCTCCACCCGGGTGGTCGTCATGTCCGCCCGCCCTGGGCGGATCACCGAGGAGTTCGACGTGCCCTTCGACTTCCCCCGGAGCCTGGACCTGCGCTACACCCCGCAGTTCGCCGAGCTCGCCGGCCGCGTCGCCAAGGCCCTCGAGGCGGCGTCGTGATCGCCCGCGCCTCGGGCCGGGTCCGCTCGCTGGCCGTGGTCGTCGTACCCCCGCTGCTGGTGCTGCTGGCAGCGCTCGGGGTCTGGTACCTGATGAGCTACCAGGTGCTGGAGGAGACCGAGAAGTTCCTGCTGCCGCCGCCGCACGAGCTGTTCACCGACGCCCTGATGGTCGAGGAGGTCCGGGCCGACGTGCTCGACGCCCTGTGGGTGACCACCAAGACGGCCCTGGTCGGTCTGGCGGTCTCGCTGGCCATCGGCGTCGTGCTCGCCGTCGCGATGGCCAAGGCCCGCTGGATCGAGCGCTCGGTCTACCCGTACGCGGTGTTCCTGCAGACCGTGCCGATCCTGGCCATCGTGCCGCTGGTCGGCTTCTGGTTCGGCTACGAGATGTTCGCCCGGGTGCTGATCTGCGTGATCATCTCCCTGTTCCCGCTCATCATCAACCCGCTCCAGGGCCTGCTGAGCGCGGACCGCGGCCTGCACGACCTGTTCACCCTCTCGGGTGCCTCCGGCTTCACCCGGCTGATCAAGCTGCAAGTGCCCGCGGCGCTGCCCGACGTCTTCGTCGGTCTGCAGGTGGCGGCTGGCCTGTCGGTGGTCGGCGCCACCGTCGGCGACCTGTTCTTCGGCCGCGGCGCGATCGGTCTGGGCCTGCTGATGCAGCGCTACAGCTCGCGGCTGCAGTCCGCGGAGCTGCTGGCCACCGTGATGGTCACCTGCCTGCTCGGGCTGGTCGTCTTCTGGATCTTCGGCGCGCTCGGGCGCCGGTTGGTCGGCCGCTGGTCGCCGGCCTGGGGTGCGCGCTGACGCGCGTCCTGCCCCTCTTCTCGGACCCGCCCCACCCCGCTCGCCCACCCCGAAGGGACATCCATGTCTGCTCGATCGCTTCCCGCCCGCTCCACTGCCCTCGCCTCGACGCTGCTGCTGGGGTGCCTGGCGCTGACCGCCTGCGGCTCCGACGACGAGCCCGCCGCAGCCGGCTCGGGCGACGGCGCGCTCTCCGGCGTCTGCCCCGACACCGTGGTCTTCCAGTCCGACTGGGAGCCCGAGGCCGAGCACGGCGGCGTCTACGAGATGCTCGGCGAGGGCTACGAGATCGACACCGACGCCAAGTCGGTCACCGGTCCGCTGGTCGCCGGCGGGGAGGACACCGGGGTGGCGCTGGAGATCCGCATCGGCGGCAACAGCGTCGGCTTCCAGTCGGCCCAGTCCCTGCTCTACCAGGACCGCGACATCCTGCTCGGCTACGGCCGGGTCGGCGACCAGCTGATCGCCCAGCAGGACACCCCGGTGACCGCGGTGATGGCGTCGATGGAGAAGAGCCCGTACGCCGTCTACTGGGACGCCCAGACCTACCCCGACGTCAAGACCATGGGCGACCTCAAGGCGACCGGCGCCACCATCCACGTCGGCAGCCTGCCGGAGACCTGGATCGACTACCTGGTCGCCGAGGGCGTGCTGGACAAGTCCAAGCTGGACCGCAGCGACGCCCCCAAGCCCGCCACGTTCGTGGCCGCCAAGGGCAAGGACGCCGAGGTCGGGTTCATCACCGCCGAGCCGTTCATGTACGAGGAGGAGATCGCCGAGTGGGGTCGCCCCGTCGTCGGCGACCTGGTCGCGGACAACGGCTACCCGGAGTACTTCCAGGCCATCTCGGTGCGCACCGCCGACGTGGAGGCGCAGGCCGACTGCCTGAAGGCGCTGGTGCCCATCATGCAGCAGGCGCACGTGGACTACGCCGAGGACCCGACCGCCACCAACGAGGTCATCGTCGAGCTGGTCGAGGCCTACGACACCGGCTGGGTCTACACCCCCGAGGGCGCCGAGTACGCCCACGACAAGGGACTGGAGCTCGGCATCGTCGCCAACGGCGCCGACGGGGCGATCGGCTCGTTCGAGGCCGACCGCGTGCAGACCCTGATGGACATCGTGGAGGAGCACGCCGGTGCCGACCTCGAGGGGCTGAGCCCCGAGGACATGTTCACCAACGAGTTCATCGACCCCTCGATCTCGCTCGTCTGACCCAGCCCGGACCCCGATCCGCACCCCGATCCGTACCCGATCCGCACCCGTCGGATCCGCGCTGCCAGGAGTACCTCGATGACCACTGACCTGCCCCCCTCCGACCTGCACCCCGACGCACGGCTGACCTCATCGCGTCGCAAGATCCGCGCGCCGTTCGTGCTCGACGACTCCATGCGCTTCTACTCCCCGCAGAGCAACGTCGAGGCGCTCGAGCACCCGCGGGTCCGAGCCCTGACCGAGCGGGTGCGCGACGAGTGGACCCCCGCCCCGGTCCCCACCGCCGGCTCCGGAACCCGACTGGCCCTGCTGGTGCCCTGCACCAAGTACAAGCCCTACGTCACCAGCCGGGAGCACCGCGGCATCAACGGGGCTCTGCTGGCCGCCGGCTGGCGTCCGGTCCGCGGGTACGACGGCCCGGCCGCACTGCTCTCGGTGCTGGACCCCGGTGAGGACCCCGACGTGCTCAACACCGCGCCGCTGGAGCGGGACGGGGTCGTCCTGGACCGGTTCGTGATCTCCGAGCCGCTCGCCCTGGTGCCCTACGAGCTGACCATGTACGTCGACGGGGAGCAGTCGCCTGCCACCTCCTACGACGACCCCGGGCTCTTCGAGGCCCGCGGCACCTCGGTCTCTCCCGAGCGTCCCGACTGCACCGCGACCCAGCGAGCCGACGGCACCTGGGCCTGGGGCCCGGCCGAGCGCAGCGCCTACGTCCAGATGCACAACGCGATGGCTGACACGCTGAGCGCGGCGCTGGGCCGGCTGTCACCGCACTACCGGACGATCGTCTCCTGGGTCGCGCCAGGACTGACCCACCGCAGCTTCCTCGCCGACGCCGCCACCCGGCGTACCGACTCCATCCCGTCGACCCGCAAGGGGCTCGACGGACGGGCGATGGCGCTGCGCGGGGTGCTCGACGCGCTGCCCGGTGCGGTGGAGATCCTGCCCACCAAGGACCAGCAGGGGGTGGCCCGCGAGCAGCTCGCGACCCGGCTGGCCGCCGAGGGCCGGGCCAGCGGACCGGGCTCGGTGCGGGCCGTCTACGCCCGCGGCGACGGCCACGACACCCCCCTCGGCCTGCCCGAGCTCACCGCGGTGCTGGTGGAGCGCCTGGACCGGCTCGTGGCCGCCACGGCCGCCGAGCCCGGTGCCGCATGAGCACCATGGTGGCCGGTGACGTGCGCCAGGTCCGGGCCCCGGCCGACGGCGCGCTGCTCGGGGAGGTCACCGCGCTGACGGTCGAGGAGGTCCCCGAGGTGGTGGGCGCCGCCCGCCGGGCGCTGCCCGACTGGGCAGCCGCGGCTCCGCACGCCCGGGCCGACCTGCTCCTCGCCGCCGCCGACGAGCTGGCCACGATGGTGGAGGAGCTCGCCGTCCGGCACGCCCGGGAGTCCGGCAAGATCGCCCCGCAGGCCCTGCACGAGGTCCGCGGCGCGGTCGCGCTGCTTCGTCGCAACGCCGAGCTGGGCCGGATGGCCGCCGGCGAGCTCGCTCCCACCGGCAGCCTGCCCGGCGGGGAGCGGGACATCACCCTCGTCGAGCGGGTGCCGCTCGGCGTGGTGGTCGCGGTCATCCCGTTCAACTTCCCCATCGAGCTGACCATGGAGAAGGCCGCCGCGGCGCTCGCGGTCGGCAACGTGGTGCTGGTCAAGCTGCCGCCGCAGAACCCGCTGGCCACCGGGACCGTCCTCGACGTCCTGGCCCGGCACCTGCCGGCCGGGGTGGTCCAGCAGGTGTACGCCGACGTGCCGGCCTCCGCGGCGCTGTGCAGCGCTCCCGGGGTGGACGCGGTCTCCCTGACCGGGTCGGTGGGCGCGGGCCAGGCGGTGGCCGCGGCGACGGCACCGCTGCTGCGCCCGCTGCACTTCGAGCTCGGCGGCAACGGTGCCGCCATCGTGCGCGCCGACGCCGACCTGGAGCACGTGGTCTCGGAGTCGCTGCGCGGCCGGCTGCTGATGAACGGCCAGGCGTGCGCGGCCACCAAGCGGCTGATCGTGCACCGCTCGGTCGCCGCCGAGCTCACCGAGCGACTGGTCGCGGCGCTGGCCCCGGTGACCCCGACCGACCCGCTCGCCGACGGTGCGCTGCTCGGCCCGCTGATCGACGCCGCCTCCGCGGCCCGGGTCGAGGCCCAGGTGCAGTGGGCGGTCGACGCCGGGGCCCGGCGGGTGCTCGGGACGGCGCCCGACGGCGCCTTCTTCGCGCCCACCGTGCTGGCCGACGTACCGCACCAGGCGGCGGTGCTGCACGACGACGAGATCTTCGGCCCGGTCTTCCCGGTCGCCGTCGTCGACGACGACGAGCAGGCCCTCGCGCTGGCCAACGACACCCGGCTGCGGCTCACCGCCGCCGTCTTCTCCGCCGACCTGCCCACCGCGCTGGCGATGGCGGGACGGCTGGACTTCGGGGGAGTGGTGGTCAACGGCACCAACAACTACCGGCCGCCGATCGTGCCGTTCGGCGGCGTCGACCTGGCCGGAGCCGGCCGCGAGGGCCTGGGCTGGACGCTCTCGGAGCTGACCCGCACCAGGTTCATCGCGCTGCGCGGCGTACGCCCGGCGGGCACCGTCCCGGTGCCCGCGACCCTGAGCACCGGAGGAACCCCGTGATCGGCCCCGCCCCCACGATGACCGAAGGCGAGGCGGACTCCTACCGCGACCGCTTCGTGGCTCACCTGTCCCAGACCGTGCCGGGCCGCAAGGAGTTCGTGGTGGGCAGCGCGTCGGGCTGCTGGGTCACCACCACCGACGGCCGCTCCTACCTCGACATGACGTCGGGCATCGGCGTCGCCAACGTCGGCCACTGCCACCCCGCCGTGGTGGCCGCGATCACCGCCCAGGCCGCGCGCTACTCCCACGTCAACGTCTACGGCCGGTTCGTGGTCCCCGAGCAGGTCGAGATGGTGGAACGGCTGGTCTCGGTCGCCGGCGGGCTCGACATGGCCTACCTGACCTCCTCGGGCGCCGAGTCCACCGAGTGCGCGCTCAAGCTGGCGCGCAAGCACACCGGGCGACCCAAGTTCGTCGCGTTCGAGCGCAGCTACCACGGCCGCACCCTGGGGGCGCTGTCGGTGAGCTGGCGCGAGGAGTGGCGCAAGCCCTTCGAGCCGCTGCTCGAGGAGGTCGCCTTCGCGCCGTACGACGACCTGGCCGCCGCCGCGGCGGTGATCGACGAGCGCACTGCCGCGGTGATCGTGGAGCCGATCCAGGGCGAGGGCGGCATCCGGGTGCCCTCGGACGACTTCCTGCCCGGTCTGCGCCGGCTGTGCGACGAGGCCGGAGCCATGCTCATCATCGACGAGGTGCAGGGCGGCATGGGCCGTTCCGGCCAGTGGTTCGCCCACCAGCACTGGGGGGTGCTGCCCGACATCATCACCACCGCCAAGGCGGTCGGCGGCGGGCTGCCGCTGGGTGCGGTGCTGGCCCGCTCGGAGGTCTTCGACACCTTCACCGACCCGCCGCTGTCCCACCTGACCACGATGGGCGGCAACCCCGTGGCGTGCGCCGCCGGGATCGCGGCCTTCGACATCATCGCTGACGGCCTCCTCGACCACGTCGACTCCGTCGGTGAGCACCTGCGCGGTGCGCTGCGCGGCCTCGCCGCCGACTTCGGCGGCCTCGTCGTCGACGTCCGCGGCAAGGGGCTGTGGAACGCCATCGAGCTCTCCGTGGACGCCAACCCGGTGGTGCGCCGGCTCCAGGAGCTCGGGGTGCTGGTCGGCTCGGTGCTCAACCAGTCCGGGACCATCCGGATCATGCCGCCGCTGGTGATCAGCGTGGCCGAGGTCGACCAGTTCGTCGCCGCCCTGCGCACCGTGCTGGCCGCCGTCGCGGCCCAGGAGGGCACGGCGGCATGAGCACCGAGTTCCTGGTGCGCGGTCGCTACGTGCTGACCATGGCCGGGCTGCCCGGCCCCGGCGAGCGGGACCGTACGCCGGGGGTGCACCTGGACGGCGTGCTCGCCGACGCTGGGGTGCACGTGCGCGACGGGGAGATCGTCGCGGTCGACGACGCCGCGCGCCTGGTCGCCGCCCACCCCGCGCTGCCGGTGCACGGCGACGGCACCGGCCTGGTCATCCCCGGCCTGGTCTCCACCCACACCCACCTCTCCGAAGGGCTGGCCACCGGGATGGGCTCGGAGCTCTCGCTCTTCGAGTGGGGCGAGGGGATCGTCGGGCCCGTCGGGGCGGTGCTGACCCGGGAGGACGCCGCCGAGGGCACCGCCCTCAAGGCGGTCGAGATGCTCATGTCGGGCGTCACCTGCGTCAACGACATGTTCTGCCACAACCACGTGGGCTCCCGGGCCAGCCTGGGCGTGGTCGACGGGCTGACCCGGGCCGGGCTGCGCGGGGTGGTCTCCTTCGGCGCCGAGGACGTGGGCCTCGCCGAGCCCGGCAGCGAGGCCGCCGCCGCGGTGGTCGCCGACGTGCTGGCCGAGCAGGTGGCCCTGGCCACCCAGGTCGCCGGCGCCCCGCTGCTGGAGTTCAGGTACGGCGTCGGCACCCTGCTGGGCCAGACGGACGAGCTGCTGGCCGCCGGCGTCGACCTCTGCCGGCAGCACGGCTGGGGCGTGCACACCCACCTGGCCGAGGTGCGCGAGGAGCTCACCGCCGCCCGTTCCCGGTGGGGGCACCGCACGGTGGAGCACGCGGAGCGTCTGGGGCTGTTCGAGCGGCCGCTCATCGCCGGGCACGGGGTCTGGCTGACCGAGGCCGACGTCGCCTCGCTGGCGCGCCACGACGTGGCGATCGCGCACAGCCCGGTGGCCAACATGATCCTCGGCTCCGGGGTCTGCCCGGTGCCGCGGCTGCGTGCCGCCGGCGTGACCGTCGGCATCGGCACCGACGGTGCCGCCTCCAACGACGGGCAGGACATGCTCCAGGCGCTCAAGATGGCAGCGCTGCTGCAGAAGGTGCACCACCTCGACCCGCTGGTCGTCGATGCCCTCGACGTGCTGACGATGGCCACCATCGACGGCGCCCGCGCCCTGGGCCTGGACCACCTGGTCGGCTCCCTGGAGCCCGGCAAGCGCGCCGACCTGGTGCTGCTCCAGGACACCGTGGAGACGGCGGTGCTGCACGACCCGGTCTCCCAGCTGGTCTACGGCGCCTCGCCGCGGGCGGTCCGCGACGTCTGGGTCGACGGCGTGCAGGTGGTCCTCGACCATGCCTGCGTCTCCGTCGACGAGGCCGCGCAGATCGAGCGGTGCCGTCCGCTCGCCGCCCGGCTCGCCCACGACTCGGGACTGGTGGCCGCGGGGCACTCGGTGATCGGGTGACCCGCCGTACCGCGGGGATCGTCGGGGGCGGGCACAACGCCCTCGTCACCGCCGTCACCCTGGCCCGGGCAGGTCTGGACGTCACCGTGCTGGAGCAGGCCGACGAGGTCGGCGGCTGCCTGTGGACCCAGCGGCACGCCACCGGGGTGCTGCTGGAGCGGGGAGCCTGGGAGCACGGCGGGGTGCGCGAGGTGGCCGACGCCCTGCGGCTCGCCGAGCACGGCCTGGAGTACGTCGACCACCCGCTGCTGGCCGGCTTCGTGTTCGGTGACGGCGAGCGCCGGCTCTTCTGGTCCGACGTGGACCGCACCGCCGCGGAGCTCGGCGCGGACGGGCCGGCGTACCGGGCGCTGGTGGAGCGGGCCAGGTCGCTGTTCGGGATGCTCGACGCCTTCCCGGCGCCGCCGACGCTGACCGAGGTGGCCGCGGCGCTGGCCGGCCTGCGTGGCGGCGACGACCTCTTCCGCTCCCTGCTGATGCCGGCCGAGACGCTGCTGTCCGCCACCTTCGAGGACCCCCACCTGGTGACCGCCCTGGGCCTCTACGCCTCCCACTCCCAGGTGCCGGTGTGGGCACCCGGCTCGGGGATGATGGCGCTGGTCCTGCCCAGCGGGCACGGCCACACCTCCTGCCGCCCGGTCGGCGGGTCGGGGGCGCTGCCGGCCGCGCTCGGGGCCGCGCTGGCGGCGGCCGGTGGCCGGGTGCGCACCGGCGCGCTGGTGACCGCGCTGGCGCCCGCCGCAGCAGGCGGCGGGATCGTGACCCTGGCCTCGGGCGAGCAGCTGGACTTCGACGTGGTCGTCTCCTCGGTCGACCTGCCCCGCACCTCGGCGCTGCTGGGCGCAGCGGCGCCCCGGATGCAGCGCTCGGCCGTGGGGCTGCACAGCGGCCACTTCAACATCTGCGAGCTCACCGTCTCGCTGGTCTACTCCACCCCGCCCGACCTGCCCGCGATGGCGGTCGACCCGGCGGCGGTCTGGTTCGCCGCCGACCGGCTCGAGGACCTGCGCCGCGGGTTCGGCGAGGTGGTCGCCGGCCGGCTGCCGTCCTCGCCCTGGTCGATGGTGGGCCAGGTCGCCCAGCCCCCGGACGTCGCCGGGGGAGCGGTCTGGCTCTCCTCCATCGTGCCGCTGCACCGGGCCGACGGCCCCTGGACGCCGGTCGCCGAGCGCGCCGCCGCCGACCACGTCATCGACTCCGTGGCCCGCATTCTCGGGGTCGACCTGCGCACCCACCTGGTCGACGTGGTGGTCAGCGGACCCGCCACCTGGGGGGAGCGGCTCGCCGGCGACGGCAACCCCAACCACCTGGACAACACCATCGACCAGCTGCTCGGCTGGCGCCCGCCGGGCCACGCCGACCTGTCCACCGAGCTCGGCTGGCTCCACCTCACCGGCGCCGGCCAGAACCCCGGCGGCGGCCTCAGCGGCGCCTCCGGCCTGGCGGCGGCCGCGAGCGTCCTCTCCGCCGGGCCGGGCCGGCGTACCGGCGCGGTCAACCGCCTCTCGGCCGAGGCCCGCGGACTCGCCCGCGGCCTGTCCGCCTACCGCTCGATGCGCAAAGGAACCCTGCGATGACTGTTCTCCCACCAGCCGCCCCGACCCCGACCCCGGCCGCCGACGGCCAGCTCGGTGTCTTCGACGTGATCGACCTGATGACCGGCTACCAGGGCGCAGCCACCCTGACCGCCGCCGCGCGGCTGGGGGTCTTCGACCTCCTGGTCCAGGGTCCCCGGCTGACCGAGGAGGTCTCGACCCTCCTCGAGCTGGACCCGCTGGCCACCCGCGCGCTGCTGGACGCCCTGGTGGGCCTGCACCTGCTCCAGGTCGACGACGACCTCTACTTCGTCACCCCGGTCGCGACCCGGCTCACCCACGGCGGTGACCTGCGCCTGGTCGCGGAGAAGGAGGCGTTCTTCGCCCGGGCCTGGCTCGACCTGGAGGAGTCGGTCCGGTCCGGCACCCCACGGCTCGACCCCTGGGCCTCGCGCCTGGTCTCCCACCCGGCTCAGGCCCGCGAGTTCCTCCGCGCGTTGCTGGTGCTGGCCGACGAGACCGGCCCCGACCTGGCCCGGCTGGTCTCGCCCGGGATGCGGGTGGCCGACCTCGGCGGCGGTCTCGGGGCGTACGCCGTGCGGCTCGCCGCGGCCGGGGCCTCGGTCACCGTGGCGGACCTGCCGCTCGTCGCCCAGTGGTGCGCCGAGGAGCTCCCGGACCGGGTCGCGGCGCTGGGACTGGGTGCGGAGGTGGCCGAGCTGGTCACGGTGCGGCCGGTGGACCTGCTCGCCGCCGAGGCCGCCTCGACACTGGGCGCGCGCTACGACGTGGTCCTGCTCTCCCACCTGCTGCACGACCTCACCGACGAGGACTGCCGCCGCGTGCTGTCGCTGGCCGCCACGATCGTGGCCCCCGGAGGGCGGGTGGTGGTCTTCGAGCTGCCCGGGGACCCGCCGGGAGCGTTCGGCCCGATGTTCGACCTGATGATGGAGGTGGAGACCCCGGGCCGGGCCCGGCGGCTGTCCGAGCTGGTGGGGCTGATGACCGACGCCGGGTTGACCGGCGTGGCCGTCGACCCGGCGTACTCGTTGCCGCACGGGGTGGTCGTCGGCCGCCGCCGACTCCCGTAGCGCGGCGCCGGGTCGTCCGCGCCGGCGCTCAGGGCTGCGCCGGTGCCGGTGCCTGACGCAGGGTGCCCCAGATGTGGAGCACCACTCCGAGGACCACCCAGGCGCCGAGGGTGAGGGCGGCGGTCAGCCCGCCCGCGCCACCGAAGTAGGCGGCCGAGCGCACCAGGGTGCCTGCCGCGCCGGGTGGGAGGACCTGCCCGAAGGCGCCCAGGCCCGAGGGCAGCCAGGCGCCGGTGGTGGCGATGCCGGCGAGCGGGTTGCCCAGGAACATCATGGTCATCGCCCCGATCGTGAAGCCCTTGCCGCCGAAGGCCTGCTGCAGCCCGGTCAGGGGGAAGGCGAGCGCCGCGATGCCCAGGGCCATGGCGCCGGCCACGGGCCAGAACCCGGACTCGATGCTGCCGAACCAGAAGCGCAGCACGCCGGAGACCACCAGGCCGCCGACCACGGAGAAGGTCAGGAGACCGGCCAGCTTCCAGGCGTTGCTGCGGGGGAAGAGCTTGCCGAACGCGACCACCGGGACGATGCCGCCGAACACGAGCGGGAAGGCCAGCCCGCCGATGCCGATGCCGGTGGGGTCGGAGTCCGGCAGGGGCACGACGTCGCTGGTGCTCACCTCGGCGTCGAGGGCGAGACCGAGGGCGGTGGCGGTGGCGGAGACGGACGAGGCGATGGCCGCCGAGCCCGCGCTCGCGACCACGGCATGGACGCCGTCGCCGTCCACCACGAAGCCGCCGACGACCTCCCGGGCGCGCACGGCGTCGACGAGCGCCTGCTCGGAGTCGAAGTGCTCCACGCGGTAGGCCTCGGGTGCGGAGGCGGACAGGTCCTGCTCCACCTCGGCGACCATCGCCTGCGCCCCCACGACGCCGACCGGCAGGTCGTGGGCGCCGCTCTTGAGCGAGGGCAGGATGAAGACCGCGAGCAGGAGCGTCAGGATCGCGGCGAGTCCCGCCGTCAGGCCGAGGACGACCAGCAGCGGCGGAGGGGTACGGCGTGGGGTGCTGGTCTCGGCGGTCATGGGTCCTCAGGCAGTCGGAGCAAGCGGAGATAATCCCTCCGGTTATCTGGAAGATAATCCTCCGATTAGAGTGGTCACGTCAAATCTCCGGACCGGCGGCAGCACAGGAGGACCCAGATGCGATCCGACGCCGCCAAGCGCCGTGCCGAGCTCATCCGAGCCGCCAGGAGGCTCTTCGCGGCCCAGGGCAGCCAGGTCGCCCTGGACGCCGTCGCGGAGGCCGCGGGGGTCGGGATCGCCACGCTGTACCGCAACTTCGAGTCGCGGGCCGCGCTGGCCGACGAGGTCGCCCTCGCGATCCTGGTGGACCTGAGCGCGGCGGCGGACGAGGCCCTGGCGGGGATGGTGACCGACCCCGCGTCGGTGTGGCGCTGCTACGTCAGCAGGCTCGTCGACCTGGACCTCGGCGCCCTCTCCGCGGCCCTGACCGAGTACCTCACCCACGACCTGTCCCCGGCTGTCCGCCAGGCCCAGGAGGACACGCTCGCCCGGACCGAGGAGCTCCTGGTGGCGGTCCGGCGGGCGGGACTGGTCCGTGACGAGGTGGGGGCGCTCGAGCTGGTGCTCTGGGTGGGCCTGATCACCCGCCCCCTCCCCGAGGCGATCCGACGCGCGGCGCCGGAGCTGGTGCCGGGAATCGTCAGCACCATGCTCGCCGGGATGACGCCCGGACCGCGGCCTGCGTGGCTGGAGTCCGGACCGCCTCCTCAGCCGGCCCCCCGGTCCGGGGATACGGTCTAGAGGCAGCAGGAGCGACCCCGGGCACGCCGTGGGTCGGGTCCTGGTGGCCACCAACGAGAGGCAACCTCATGCACGTGGGCGTCGACAGCTTCGTCTCCACCGTCACCGACCCCAGGACCGGCCACGTGGTCGGCCCGGCGGAGCGGATGGAGCACCTGCTGGAGGAGATCGCGCTCGCCGATCGGGTGGGGCTGCACTCCTTCGGCATCGGCGAGCATCACCGCAGCGAGTACTACGACTCCGCGCCGCCGGTCATCCTGGCTGCCGCGGCCGCGCGCACCGAGCGGATCCGGCTGGGCAGCGCGGTCACCGTCCTCAGCGCCGCTGACCCGGTGCGGATCTTCCAGCAGTTCGCCACGCTCGACCTGATCTCCAAGGGCCGCATCGACCTGGTGGTCGGCCGCGGCTCCTTCACCGAGGCGTTCCCGCTGTTCGGCCTCGACCTGGCCGACTACGACTCGCTGTTCGCCGAGAAGCTGGACCTGCTGCTCAAGATCCGGGACGAGACCGAGGTGACCTGGTCCGGGCGGCACCGCCCGGCGCTGCGCCGGCAGCCGGTCTACCCGCGCCCGCTGCAGGACCCGCTGCCCATCTGGGTCGGGGTGGGCGGCACCCCGGAGTCCTTCGTCCGCGCGGGACTGCTCGGCCTGCCGCTGATGGTGGCGATCATCGGTGGCGAGCCGCGCCAGTTCGCGCCGTTGGTCGACCTCTACCGGCGGGCGGGCGCCGAGGCGGGTCACCCGCCGGAGCGGCTGCAGGTGGGCATCCACGTCTTCGGCTTCGTCGCCGAGAGCACCCGGGCGGCCGCCGACACCATCTATCCCGGCTGGGAGGAGATGTTCTCCAAGATCGCCCGGGAGCGCGGGTTCGCCCAGCCGAGCCGACGGCAGTTCGACGCCACCTCCGGGCCGGACGGGGCCTTCTTCATGGGCGACCCGGAGACGGTCGCGACCAAGATCCGGCGCGTCTCGGAGCAGCTGGGCGGGGTGGACCGGCTCTCGCTGCAGATGACCAACCCGCGGCTGGCCCACGAGGACCTGCTCCGCGGCATCGAGCTGCTCGGCACCGAGGTGGCGCCCCGGGTGGCCTCGGCCTAGCGGTCCGCGGCCGGCGGTCCGGTGACCCGCTCGGGATGGGAGTAGAGGTTCACGCTGGCGCCCCGGGAGAACGCCGCCAGTGTCAGGCCGCACTCCTCGGCGAGCGCGACGGCCAGGGACGAGGGAGCACTGACGGCCGTGAGCACCGGGATGCCGGCCATGGCGGCCTTCTGCACCAGCTCGAACGAGGCCCGCCCCGACACCTGGAGCACGCTGTCGCTCAGCGGCAGCCGGCCCTCGCGCAGCGCGGCCCCGACGACCTTGTCCACCGCGTTGTGCCGCCCCACGTCCTCCCGCACCAGCAGCAGCTCGCCGTCGGGGCTGAAGAGCCCCGCCGCGTGCACTCCGCCGGTGCTGCCGAAGAGCTCCTGCTTGGCACGCAACGTGTCCGGCAGACCCAGCAGCACGCCGAGGTCGATCCTCCCGGCGTCCGGGGCCAGCACGTACGGCGACTTCTTGCGCACCTCGTCGATGGAGCTGGTCCCGCAGATCCCGCAGGCCGAGCTGGTCACCACGTTGCGGGCCGAGGCCGGCGGTCGGGCGCCGACTCCCAGGCCCGCCTCGATGACGTTGAACGTCTGGTTGCCCTCCTCGTCGGTGCCGGCGCAGTAGCGCATGGAGGTGAGGTGGTCGGGGTGGCTCACGATGTCCTCGGCGACCAGGAACCCGGCCACCAGGTCGAAGTCGTCCCCCGGCGTGCGCATCGTGGTGGTGAACGGCGTCGACCCCAGCCGGATCTCCAGCGGCTCCTCCGCGGCGATGCGCTCCTCCCGGCGCGTCCGGGCACCCGCCGCGGTTGCCACCACGATGCGCCTGCGAGCAGTCCTGCGTCCCATCCTCGCCACGTACCCCTTCTGCCGTGTCCTGAGCCCTCGCGGATGCCTCCGCCCGGGTCACCCGTCCACGGTAGCCAGCCGCCGGTGGAGGATCGCCTCAGCGGCGCCGGGCTCGCAGCACCGAGTCCCGCACGGTGACCTGCTCGCCGTCGTGGCCCGTCGCGGCGCGGGGCCGGACGTCGGTGACCTCGACCTCCCACTCGGCCGGGTCGAGCGCGGGCAGCAGGTCCTCGGGGGTGAACAGGAAGCCGTGACCACCGTGCCGCAGCCCCGTGGCGTGGTCGTCGGGGTGGTGACCGACCACCAGCAGCGTCCCCCCGGGCGCGACCGCGCGGCCCAGCCGCCGGGTCAGGTCCACCATGGCGCCGTCGGGCAGGTGCATGAACTGCGAGGTCACCAGGTCCCAGCGCTCCGGTCCCGGGTCGAAGGAGCGGACGTCGAGGTGGCGCCACTCGATCCGGTCGGCGACCCCGGCGGCGCCGGCGTGCTCGGCGGCCCGGGCCAGCCCGGTGGTGCTGAAGTCCACCCCGGTCACCGACCATCCGTGCGCGGCGAGCCAGACCGCGTCGGCACCCTCCCCGCACCCGATGTCGAGCGCGCGGCCCGGCGCCAGGGTGGCGGCCTCGGTCTCCAGCTGCGGGTTGACCCGGCCGCTCCAGATCGACTCCCCGGCGTACCGCTCCTCCCAGGCGGGCTGCTCGAAGAGACGGGCGCGGTGGGCGGCCACCGCTTCCCGGGTCTCCTCCCCGATCAGGTCGGCGTTGATCATCGCGCCCGCCCGCAGGCCGGCGGCCGCGGACGCGACGACCTGGGCCATCGGGTCGGTGACGTTGCCGGCCACCCAGAGCCCGGGCACGGTGGTCGCGCCGTGCGATTCGGTGGTCGGGACGCGGGTCCCCAGCACGTCCTCGCCCAGCTGGAACGGCTCGGGCGCCAACCCAAGCGGGGCGAGGAAGGCGGCGTTGGCCTCGAACCGCGGCGACACCACCACGGCCCGGCAGTCGAGCTCCGCACCGGAGGCGAGCCGCAGGCCGCGGATGGCGTCGTCGGCGACGAGCACCTCGGTCGGCGCGTCGGCGAGCACCCGGATGCCGCGGGCGACCAGCTGCTCCACCTCGTCGTCACCGGGCTGCGGTGCGCCCTCGGCCAGCACGACCACGACGTCGTCGCTGAGCTGGCGGAAGAGCGAGGCCTGGTGCGCGGCCATCACGTTGGTGGCCAGCACCACGATCGACTGGTCCTGGACCTCCCACCCGTGGCAGTAGGGGCAGTGCAGCACGTCGCGTCCCCAGCGCTCGGCGAGACCGGGGACCTCGGGCAGCACGTCGGTGGAGCCGGTCGCCACCAGCAGTCGGCGAGCGGTGGTCTCGCGGCCGTCGTCGAGGCGCACCACGAACCCGGTCCCGGCGCCGTCCCAGGGACGTACGTCGCTCACCCGGGCGGCGGCCACCTCGACGCCGTACCGAGCGGCCTCCTCGCGACCGATCGCGGTGAGCTCGGCCGGTGGGGTGCTCTCGCGGCCCAGGTAGTTGTGGACGTGGCCGGCGGTGGCGTTGCGCGGCGTCCCGGCGTCGAGGACGAGCACGGAGCGACGCGAGCGACCCAGGGCCACCGCCCCCGCGAGTCCTGCCGCGCCACCGCCGACGACGACCACGTCGAAGTCCTGACCAGGTGCTGAGGGTGTCTGTCGAGTCATGTCGTCGAGTCTGCGCACCCCACGGTCGATCGACAAACATCTTTGCCATTCCGGCAAGGCCGGCGGTCGCACGTAGGCTCCTTCCCGGCGGTCTCTCCGCCGACGACGACACCGACGACGACACCGAAGAGGAGCCCGACATGGTCGCCAGCCGATCCGCCCGCGAGCGGAAGGCCGCCGTGGAGGCCGGCCCCCTGGCCAAGGTGCGGATCGATCTCGACGACGAGCGGCAGTTCGTCTACAAGGTCGCCTGCACCACCTGCACCGGCAAGGGTGAGCGCAGCTGGTCGACGTACCGTCCCGGGGAGGACAACGGCTACATGGCCGCGATGGACCGCTGGATCTTCCACCTCGACGAGAAGCATCCCGGCACCGAGGCGCCCTGCCTGGCCTACCGTGCCGAGGCCCAGCAGCGACTGCACGAGCGCCGCGAGGGTGACTGAGCCGCGAGGCCTACCGCGGGCTTCAGGCTAGGTTCAGGTGTCGTGAGGTGGGATGGGCGAGACTGGTCCTGAACCCCGGGAGGCTGCGATGCGCGTGCTGGTCGTCGACGACGAGAGACGGCTCGCCCGTTCCCTGAAGGTGGGACTCGAGGCCGAGGGCTTCGCCGTGGACGTCGCGCACGACGGCACCGACGGGCTGTGGCTGGCGCGGGAGAACGACTACGACGCGATCGTGCTCGACCTGATGCTGCCGGGGATCAACGGCTACAAGGTCTGCGAGACCCTGCGCGCGGAGCAGGACTGGACCCCGATCCTGATGCTCACCGCCAAGGACGGCGAGTGGGACCAGGTCGAGGGGCTGGACACCGGCGCCGACGACTACCTGACCAAGCCCTTCTCCTTCCCCGTCCTGGTGGCCCGGCTGCGCGCGGTGGCGCGCCGCGGCGCCCGGGAGCGCCCCACCCAGCTGCAGATCGGGGACATCACGATCGACCCTGCCGCCCGGCGCGTGTGGCGGGGCGAGAAGGAGATCGAGCTGACCGCGCGCGAGTTCTCGCTGCTGGCCTTCCTGGGGCGGCACGCCGGCGACGTGGTCTCCAAGCGACAGATCCTCGACGCGGTGTGGGACCTCGACTTCGAGGGCGACCCCAACATCGTCGAGGTCTACGTCCGGCACCTGCGCAACAAGCTCGACCGTCCGTTCGGGCGCGAGGGCATCCAGACGGTCCGGGGCGCGGGGTACCGGTTGGCGAGCAACGGTGGCTGACCGGGCTGCCGCAGCCCGGTCGCTGCGCGCCTCGGTGCGGCTGCGCACCACGGCCGCCGCGGTGGTGGTGGTCGCCCTCGCGCTGCTCGTGGGCACGTTCGTGCTGCTGGCACTGGTGAAGGACTCGCTGCGCGACGGCGTGGAGACCACAGCGGAGCAGCGGGTCTCCTCCCTGATCGACCAGATCGAGACCTCAGGGCTACCGGCCCCCGGTGCCGGCGACGGGCGCGGACCGGGCGGTCCCGGGGATCCCGGCGGGGATGGTCCCGGCAGCGAGCTGGACGACGACCTCGACGACCCCGAGGAGCCCGACGAGCTGGTGTGGCAGGTGATCGATGCCTCCGGCTCGGTGGTCAGGTCCTCGGAACCGCTGGAGCGTTCGCTGCCCACCGAGGACACCGACGAGGTGCGCCTGCCCGGAGCGGGCCCGCCGTACCTGGTGGTGGCGGGCGTGGCGCGCACGCAGGGGCGCGAGTACGTCGTCGCGGTGGCCGCCTCGTTGGAGGGGGTGGAGGAGTCCGCGGAGGCGCTGGTGGGGCCGCTGCTGATCGGGCTGCCGCTGCTGCTGCTGCTGGTCGGGGGCACCACCTGGGTGGTGGCGACCCGGGCGCTGGCGCCGGTGGAGCGCATCCGCCGGGAGGTGGAGCAGATCACCGGCGACCGGCTGGACCGTCGGGTCCCCGTGCCCGCCTCGCGCGACGAGATCCATCGCCTGGCCCAGACCATGAACTCGATGCTCGGCCGGTTGGAGAGCTCCCGGCAGCGACAGCAGCAGTTCGTCGCCGACGCCTCCCACGAGCTGCGCTCGCCGTTGGCCAGCATCCGGCAGACCGCCGAGGTGGCGCAGACCCACCCGGGGGCGCTGCCCGAGGGCGAGCTTGCCGACGCGGTGCTGGAGGACTCGCTGCGCATGCAGCGGCTGGTGGAGCAGCTGCTGCTGCTCTCCCGCGCGGACGAGGGGGCCGTGGTGCGGACGCACCAGGAGGTCGATCTCGACGACCTGGCCCTGACCGAGGCCCGCCGGGTACGCCGTACCGGGCTGGACGTCGACACCACCGGCGTCGGCGCCGGTCGGGTGCTGGGCGACCGGACCTCGCTCGGCCAGGTGGTGCGCAACCTGGTCGAGAACGCCGCCCGGCACGCCGAGAAGACCCTGGCCGTCTCCGTCCGCGAGAGCGCCGGCGCGGTCGAGCTGAGCGTCGAGGACGACGGGCCCGGGATCGCCGAGGCCGACCGGGAACGGGTCTTCGAGCGGTTCGTGCGCCTGGACGAGGCCCGCACCCGGGACGCGGGCGGCAGCGGCCTGGGCCTGGCGATCGTCCGGGAGATCGTCACCGCGCTGGGTGGCAGCGTGCAGGTGGACTCCTCGCCGCTGGGCGGTGCCCGGTTCGTGGTCCGGCTGCCGGCCGCCCCCTAGGGCTCGGACCCAACCTGAACGCCCCTTCAGGTGCCTTCAGGTTGGCTTCAGCGACCTCGTCGCATGCTGGAGTCATACCTGGTCCGGAGCCCCGGACGAGCACGAGAAGGGAGACAGCATGAACACCGAGAAGCTTCGCACCAAGCGCGTCATCATCCCCGCCGTCGGGGTGCTCGCCGCCGTCATGATCGGAGGCACGGCCTGGGCCGCCACGTCCAACGACGACGTGGACGGCTCCGAGCGCGACCGCGTCGCAGAGGCCGCCGTCCAGGCGGTTGGTGGCACCGCGGTCGACGTGGAGACCAGCGACGACCCGGGCGAGGCCTACGAGGTCGAGGTCGAGCTGGAGGACGGCACCGAGGTCTCCGTGGCCCTGGACGACGACCTCAAGATCGTCGACGTGGAGCGTGACGGCATGGACGACGCCGACGGTCGGGACGGAGAGTTCCCCGGTCCCGGCCCCGAGGACGGCTACGGCCCCGAGGGTGACGACCGGCCGGAGGGTGACCTGCCCGAGGGTGACCGGCCCGAGGGTGACCGGCCCGGCGGCCACGAGAGCACCGGTCCCGGTGCCGGGTCCCACGAGCACGGCCACGGCCCGCGCGGCGACTTCGGTCGCGGCGGCGACAGCCGGGACGACAGCCGGGACGACGACCGGGACGACGACCGGGCGCTGAGCGACTCCGAGCGCAAGGCGGCCGAGAAGGCGGCCCTGGCCGAGGTCGGCGGCGGCAAGGTGATCTCGGTGGAGGCCAGCGACGCCCATGGCCGAGGCGAGGCCTACGAGGTCGAGGTGCGCGACGCCAAGGGCACCGTCTGGGAGGTCGAGCTGGACGCCGACCACCAGGTGATCGGGAAGCACCAGGAGCTCCGCGACTCCCAGGACTGAGCTCCGCGACTCCCAGGACTGAGCTCCGCGACTCCCAGGACTGAGCTCCGAACGAACCCCTGACCGAGCCGGTCAGGGGTTCGTCGCGATTTGCAGCGTCGTGCGGTGATCGCGACCAGCCCGCCGAGCCTGTCAGCGTCGGGACATCGCGAACCCCATCAGATAGGTGCGGCTGACCGCGTCGTCGATCGACTGGTCCGGACGCACGCGGGCGGCGGCGAGCGCAGCGTCGGCCTCGGTGGCGCCGGCAAGTGCGGAGTACATCAGGACGTAGTCCGACAGTGGCCCCTCGAAGCCGTCCACCTCTGCCACGGCTGCCCGGATCCGGGCCGGGTCACCGGCGAGGTAACCCGACGACGGACTCATCGGGATGAGCTGGATGCCCAGGATCGCCGACGGCTCGGGGGAGAACCAGGTCGCGTAGTCGCGCTTGCCGCCCCAGCTGATCCCGAAGACCTGGTGCTCGAAGCCGGCAGGCAGGTCTGGCTGCGTCCAGTACGCCCGGGCGCTCGCCGCCTCGGACGACAGCAGCCATGCCGCCTGCGTGGCCAGCGCGTCGTCGCCCGTGGCGTCCGCCCACAGCGCGAGCCCGGCCCAGGCGGTGACCGCCTCGGAGCTCGACTCCTGGTTGTTGCCGTCGGCGAAGGGGGCCGTGCCGGAGGCCCAGGAATGGCCTGCGTAGACGTCGAAGACCCGAAGTCGCGGCGTCAGCCCGGTGTCCTCGCCGCCGGCGATGTCGGCCGCCAGCAGGTCCATCACCGGCCGCAGCCGGGCCACCACGGACGGGTCGTGGGCGGCGAGCAGGCCGGCGGCGTAGAGGAAGTAGCCGTAGTGGAAGTGGTGGTCGTTGAACTCCTCGGAGCCGAAGGCGGGCGCCAGACCGACCACGCCGCGCCAGGCGGGGTCGTGGACGAAGCACTGGGTGGTGCGCTCCTCGCAGCCCGCCGGCTCCGTCCACCGCTGAAGGGTCGTGGTGAGGGCCCGCCGCGCCGACTCCTGGGCCTCGGCCGCGCCGACCTGCGAGGCGATGTCCAGCAGCTGGGCCTGCCGGTAGAGCCATTTCCCGCCGAAGTAGGTGTCCTCCGGAGCCGGAGCCGGCTCCGACGCGGCGACGTCGGCGGCGACCTGATCAGCCAGCTCGGCGCGCTCGACCGCCTCCAGCTGTGACAGGTCCAGTCCGGCGGTGGCCGGCTGTCGAGGCACCGACCAGGTCAGCGACGGCCCCCGGCACAGCGCCAGCTCGCCGTACACGCTGGGGAAGGTCCCCAGGTCGCAGGTCGCCTCCTTGGACAGTCCCGCGGCCTGGGAGGGCAGGACGACGAACGCGGCGTCGGTCTCGGTGTCGCCGTACGACAGCGAGGTCGTGACCTCGTCCTGTCCCACGGTGTACGTCGTCGCTGTTCCGGTGAGCGGAGCGGCGAACCGGGCGAGCGTGGCGGCGTCCTGCCCCCGCGGGACGGGGAAGAAGGTGGCGCTGCCGCCCTGCTCGAGATCGATGGTGCGGCCCGCCACCCGGCCGCCGCGGACGGCCACGCCCCAGGTGCCGGTGGGCGTCACCGCGGTCCACCCGTCGTCGTCACCGGACCAGCTCACCGAGGTGGTCAGCCGCTCGGCGCGCACCGCGACGTGGCTGATGAAGGGTGACCCCTCGGCGACCACCGTGCGGCCGGTCTCCTGCTCGTCCTGGTCCCGCCCGCTGACCGTGACGGAGGCGTCGTCGTACGCCGTGACCAGCTGGTCGGCGACCCCGTCGATCCGCACGCTGACGTCCTCCTGGTGGCTGCCCACCACGGCGGCGGCCGAGGTGACCACCTGCGGCAGCCCGAACCCGAAGCCGCGGGGGCCGAGGGTGAAGGCCAGGGGGAGAGGGAACACCGGCTGCGGCTCGTCGCCGAAGACCAGGCCGGAGAACCAGCGGTTGGTGGGCGGGGTGAGACCGGCGGCGAGCCGGTGCGGCGGCATCGGGGCCACGGTGCGCTGGGGCAGCGCCTCGGCGAGCGGGACGACGGTCGGGGCGGGGAGCGCCCAGGGCGCGCCGAGCGGCGGGTCGGTGGCCGCGTCGTTCGAGCCACTCGCCTCCGCCTCCGCCGGTGACGTCTCCGGGCCGCCCTGGCAGGCGCTGATCGGGACGAGCAGCCCGAGTGCCAGGGCGACGCCGAGCACGCCCCGGACGGTCACCGCACGCCCACCCGGTGGAGGAACTGCACGAGGCTGTCCGTGGGGCCCGCGAGGATGCCCGAGTCGGCGAGCGTCAGCGTGACGGAGACCGGGCTCCCCGGCTGGTTCAGCGAGGCCAGGCTCTCGGACTCCAGGCGTGGCACGGCGAGCTCGACCGTGGTCACCGCGACCCCCTCGGAGGTCTGCACCGAGACGTCCGAGACCGTCGCCGGCATCCGGCTGCGCGAGGGCAGCTCGACCTGTGCCTCACCCCCGATGCGGATCCGCCCGTACTGCTCGGGCGTGAGCCGGAACTGCGCGGTGACGTACTGCGTGCCGCCAGCGGTGATCGTGGCCATCTCGCCCGCGGCCAGGAAGGTGCCCCGCTCGGCCTTGAGGTCGGTCAGGGTCCCGGCCATCGGCGCCAGGAAGGTCACGCGGCCCTCCCTGGCGTCGACCTCGTAGGCCCGCGTCGAGATGGACTCGAGGCCGTTGGAGAGGTCGCGCTTGAGGCTCAACGACGAGATCGTGAACAGCTCCTGGCCCAGCTCGACCTCGTCACCCTTCTCGGCGTACTGCTCCACCACGACCCCGCCGTACTCCGAGCCGATCGTGGACAGCTCCGCGCCGACCTGGGCGTTGCTGCTGAACGCCTGACGTGAGCGCTGGTTGACCACCAGGGTGAGGGCGGCGACCACGCCCACCACCAGCAGCAGCCCGCACCAGAGCCGGAGCCGGTTGCGCCACGTCATGCCCGGCCTCCGTCCAGCACCTGCCGGGCGACCCGGTCGGGCTGGTGCCGCGGCCTCGGCACCGCGACGCGCACCGGCGGGCCCTCGGTCCGGGTCGCAGGTGGCGAGCGGCGGGCGGAGCGCGCGGCCCGGCGGTTGCGGCGCGACTCACCGAGCGCGACGACGATGAAGGCGCCCAGCACCAGGGCGTTGGTCACGCACCAGGCCGTGCCGAGGGTGAACCGACCGGTCACCAGGTTCTGCCAGACCCCGACGGCTCCGGTCAGGGCCAGGAAGACGAAGGTCAGCACCTGCGGCACCATGAAGTTGAACGGCGATGCGGTGCGGGTGGTGCTGCCGGTCACGTGCCACTTCTGCTCCCGCCCGACCATGGCGTTCACCAGGGCCTTGAGGTAGATCGGGTAGGAGACCGCGGCCAGCATCAGGACCTCCCAGCGGAAGCTGCCCACGCTGAAGAAGGCCAGCGCCACCTGCAGCAGGTAGAACCCGGCGTACATCAGCAGCCACTGGCCCACCCCGACGGTCAGGTTGACCGGGCGCAGGTCGAAGAAGATCTCCATCGGCGGGACGAAGAGCAGCGCCCCGGGGACGATGCCGGTCAGGTAGTGGGTCGAGGTGATCCCGTACATGATCCGCTGGTCCGGCGTCAGCCGGCGCCGCGGCGAGAAGGGGTTGGCCCGGAACCAGATCTCGAAGCCACCGGTGGCCCAGCGCAGCTGCTGCTTGGTGTAGGCCTCGACCGTCTCCGGGGCGTCGCCGACGGCCAGGGAGGTGGCGAGGTAGACGCTGCGCCAGCCCCGCTCGTGCAGCCGCAGCGAGGTCCAGACGTCCTCGGACTTGGAGTCGACGCAGATGCCGCCGATCTCGTGCACGGCGCTGCGCCGGAACATCACGTTGGTGCCGACGCAGAAGGCGGCGTTGAAGTGGTTCCGTCCCGGCTGGACGAAGCGGTAGAACATGGTCTGCATGTAGCCCGCGCCGCGGGAGATGAGGTTGGACAGGTTGCCGTAGGTCTGCGGGGTCTGGACGAAGGCCACGGTGTCGTCGGTGAAGAACGGCAGCGTGTGCTCGATGAACTCCGGGTGCGGCACGAAGTCGGCGTCGAAGATGCAGAAGAAGTCGCCCTTGGCGATCGACAGCGCGTGGTTGATGTTGCCCGCCTTGGCGCCGGTGTTGCTCAGCCGGCGCAGGTAGAGGCAGCCGAGCTCCTCGGCCAGGTCCCGGATCTCGTCCGAGCCGCCGTCGTCCAGGATCCAGGTGCGGTGCTCGCCGCGGATGGCCAGCGCCGCGGTGGCGGTACGCCGGACGGTCTCCACCGGTTCGCCGTACACGGTCACGAAGACCTCCACGCCGGGCCGGCGGCCCTGGAGGGACAGCTCCCACCGGGAGGCCGGCTCCTGCCCGTGACGCACGAGCAGGGAGTCCCTCGCCGCCCAGTAGGCGTAGGTGCGTGGGTCCTTGGTGCCCGAGAGCACCGTCCACATCGCCAGCAGGGTGTGCACCACGAGCACCCCCTCGGCCAGCACCACGACCAGCCACGGCACCAGGTCGCCCCGGTTGCTCGGGTTGAGCAGGAAGGAGGCGTAGAGCAGCACTCCCAGGGTGGCGAGCAGGGTGAGGACGATCAGGAGTGGCGAGTGGTGCTGGTCCGAGGCCGCCCGCCGCGTGCTCGGAACATGTCTGTCGAGCTGCAGGATGTCGTCGTGGTCCATTTGTCGTCCCCCCGGACAAGGTGGGCGTCGGATCGCCCACCGTCATCACGGTAGGTGGCTTGGACCACCCGTTGTTTTCGCGCACGTGTCCGGCTTGTAACGATCCAATTTTGGGTATTCGTCGCTGGATCAGAGCCGTGCCGCCCTTCCGCTGTCGCATGATCACCCTGGTCGGATGTGCCGTGCGAGCCCGACCGAGGGGGGACGAGAGATGGCCCGGATCTGCTTCCAAGGCGTGACCCGGCACTTTTCCGGGGCCGACGAGCCGGCGGTCGCCGACGTCGACCTGGAGATCGCCGACGGCGAGGCGGTGGCCCTCGTCGGGCCGCCGGGGGCGGGCAAGACCACCCTGCTGCGCCTGGCCGCGGGGCTCGAGCTGCCCGACCAGGGGCGGGTGCTGCTGGGCTCCGGGGGTGACGGCGAGCAGGTCGAGGTCGTGCTGCTCTACCAGAACTACGCGACGTACCCGAACCTCAGCGTCCGGGACAACATCACCAAGACCCTGCCCGGGAGCCGCTCGCGCCAGGACATCGAGGCGAACCTGGACGAGGTGATCACCCTGCTGGACCTGGGGGCGCTGGTGAGGCGCCCGGTCTCCTCGCTGTCGGCCAGCGAGCGGATGCGAGTGGCGATGGCACGCTCCCTGGTCCGTCGCCCCGGGGTGCTGCTGATGGACGAGCCGCTGGCCAACCTCGAGCCAGGGGTGCGCACGGACCTGCGCGATCGCCTGGTCGCGGCCCAGCGGGCGCTTCGGGTCACCGCCCTCTACGCCACCGAGGACCTCGAGGAGGCGCGCGCGGTGGCCGACCGGGTCCTGGGCGTCCAGGGCGGCCGGGTCGCCTGACCGGCTCCCGGACCGCTGAGCCTCGGCGTGCCGCTCAGCACCCGGTGCCGGTGCTCCTGACCAGCAGCAGGGCGAGATCGTCGGCGAGGTGGTCGCCGTGAAAGGCCCGGACGGCGTCCACCACCACCGCCGCCAGCTCGTCGATCGGCAGGTCGCCGTACTTCCTCAGCAGCTCCGCGACGCGCTCGGTGCCGAACATGTCGCCGTCGCGGCGGGCCTCCACCAGTCCGTCGGTGAAGACGCACAGCACCTCGCCGGGTGCAAGGTCGTGGGTGGTGTCGTGCAGTTCGGGCTCCTCGAACATCGCCAGCGCGGTCCCCGCCTCGCCGGCCTCCTCCACCTCTCCGGTGGTCCGCAGCAGCAGGGGCGGGTGGTGACCCGCGAGGGCGAGGGTGACCCGAGTTCCGCGACTGCTCGGGCTCAGGTAGCCGTAGACCAGGGTGCAGTGCCGTTCGGTGTCGGTCTGGGTGAGCAGCTTGGTGTTCACCCCGCGCAGGGTCTGGGCCGGGCTGTGGTCGGCGCGTGCCAGCGCGCGCAGCGTGTAGCGCGCGGCGGTGCTCACGGTGGCCGCCTCGGCGCCCTTCCCGCTCACGTCGCCGAGCACGAACGCCCAGGTGTGCGGGTCCAGGTCGAAGACGTCGAGGAAGTCGCCGCCGACCTCGCTGCCGTTCCCGGCCGGCTCGTACCTGCTGGCCAGCTCGGTGCCGCCGATCTCGGGCAGCGCACCGGGAATCATGCTGGCCTGGAGCGAGGCGGCGATCCGGGACTTCTCGGCGAGCACCTTCCGCAGCCGCTCCTGGTCGCGGACCCGGTCGGTGATCTCCCGCAGCACCACCAGCCCGCCCGCCGTACGGCCCGAGCTGTCGGTGAGCTTGCGGTGCGAGACGTCGAAGGTCCGGGTCTGCGCGGGGTCCTCGCTCGGTGCCGGGCGCAGCTCCGGCAGGGTCACCTCCGTCGGCTCCGTCACTGCTGCTGCGGGCAGGACGTCGTCGAGGCGTCGGCCGAGCAGGGCGGCCCGGCCGGCGGCGCTCAGCTCGACGGCGGCCGGGTTCACGTCGACGATCCGGCCGAACGGGTCGAGGACGAAGACCGCGTCGGACATGGAGTCGAGCACGGCGCTGCGCGCGAGGGGGGTCAGGTCGACCAGCCGCTCGTGGAACAGCCCCCACACCAGTACCCCGCCGGTGACGGCGAACGCGAAGGGCGTCAGGTCCATGCGAGCGAACCAGCCGACCTGGAAGTTGTGCAGCAGGTTCGCCACCCAGGGCAGCAGTGCGCCGGCCAGCAGCCCCAGTGCCATCCGTCGGTAGGTGCGGGCCAGCCGCACCATGCTCATGACGAAGAGCGCGGTGGAGCCCACCAGGAGCAGGTTGTTGTAGGCCATGACCACCCAGAAGGCCGGTCCGCTCTCCACGATCGGCAGCTCGTGGCCCGCGGTCGAGGCCGGGTAGTAGCGCACCCAGTCGTGGGTGGCCGGGATGGCCAGCAGGGCCAGCACGACGACCGGCTCCACCGTCAGGAAGGCCAGCAGCCGGCCGGTCACGAGCCGGGAGCGACCGGTGTACTGGAGCACGAAGACCAGCCAGGCGGGCGCCAGCGTCATGATGCCCAGGTACTTCAGGTCACCCCAGCGGCACTTGACGGCGATCTCGTCGACCGTGAGCTCCACGGTGTAGGCCAGGCTCCACCAGGCGACGGAGACCAGGAGGACCGCCAGGGTCCAGCCCATGCGCGACTCGCGCCGCCACGCGACGTACGCCGCCATGCCGGCCAGGACCATCGTGGCGAGCGCCGTGAGGGTCGCTAAGAGGGTCAGCACGACGACTTCCTTCCGCACCATCAGGCACCCCGCGGCTCACCGAGAGGCCGCGGGTTCACGCTAACCGGGACCGGCGGCCGCGTCCCGGGATTCGCCGTAACGAGATGATCTCGGTGCCGGCCCGGCCTCAGCGCTTGACGACTCGACCCACCAGGTCGACCCAGCCGGCGTGGACGCGGTCCACGAACTGCTCGTCGTGGACGATCTCCGCATCCAGGGCAGGGGTCTCCAGGGGCGCCATCAGAGCCACCGCGATCAGCGGGAGGTCGCCGGCGACCTCGAGCTCGCGCAGCAGGTAGCGCAGGTGCATCACCGCGAAGGCGTACGCCGGGTGGGAGCGACCGGCGAGCCCGCCGGAGGCCTGCCGGATCAGGTCGACGTGCGAGAGCGTGGTCTCCAGCCGGGAGCGGCCGAAGGCGACGAGCCGGTCCAGGGGATCCGCACCCGGCCCCAGGGGCGGCGGCCCGGAGAGCACCGAGGCCTGCCACACGGCCTCGGAGTGGTCCAGGACGGCGGCCATCAGTCCCTGGCGCGAGGAGAACCGCCGGAACACCGTGCCCTTGCCCACGCCTGCCTCGGCGGCTACCGCAGCCATGGTGACCGCGCGGATGCCGTCGCGGGCGATCAGCCGTTGGGCCGCCGTCATCAGCGCCGCCCGGTTCCGGGCGGCGTCGCTGCGCTCGCTTGGCGGGCCGGACAGCACCGGGAGGAGGTCGGAACGGGCGTCGGTCATCAGGGCCCACTGTAGGGAAGAGTGCGCGCCGGCTCAGGGAACAAACCGGACCGCGGTCCGCTTGACTCCCACGACGACCCATTTCCCCCACGATCATCAGGAGCCCACATGTCCCAGACCCGCGTCGCAGTCCTGCTCGGCAGCCTCCGCGCCGACTCCCTCAACCGCAAGCTGGCCGAGAAGCTGCGTGACCAGGCCCCGGACGAGGTCACCGTCGAGATCGTCGAAGGTCTGGACCAGCTGCCCTTCTACAACGAGGAGATCGACAACGGCTCCGCGCCTGAGGCCGCGGACCGGGTCCGCAAGCAGGTGGCGGCCGCCGACCGGGTCCTGGTGGTGACCCCCGAGTACAACGGCACGATGCCCGCGGTGCTCAACAACGCCATCGACTGGCTCTCCCGTCCCTACGGCCAGGGCTCGCTCTCGGCCAAGCCGTTCGCCGTGATCGGCACCACCCCCACCCCGTACGGCGGCAAGTGGGCGCACGCGGACGCCGCGCGCTCGGCCAACGTGGCCGGTGCGGTCGTGCTCGAGGAGGCCACCGTCTCCCAGCCCGGCATCGAGGTCGACGTGCTGGGCGACCCGGAGGTCTTCGGCCGGCTGCAGGACGCGCTGCTCAAGCTGGTCGACTACGAGGCCGTGCCCTCCTCGGCAGCCTGACTCGCCCGCGGCCGACACTGGCCGCAGTCCCGCGGTGCGGGCATCCTGGTCCCATGGCGTACGACGTGCACCTGGCGGAGCGGGTCCGCACCGCGGTCCGGCACCAGGGTGGTGTGAGCGAGAAGGCGATGTTCGGCGGCCTGCCTTCCTGGTCAACGGCATCATGGCCGTTGCCGCGGGGAGCCAGGCCGGCCGGACGACGCCGTACCTGGCGTCTCCGTGCCGCCGCAACTGCGCATGTGCACCCGTAGGGCGGCGTGGGGCGGCCGGAGCCGCCGTCCTCACCCCGGCAGGTCCGTCAGCGTGCGGAACTTGCGGTCCTGGTAGACCAGCGGCGCGTGCAGGCGGCGTACCACGTGGTCGACCTGGAGCACCAGCATCAGGTGGTCGCCCAGGACCGGCCGCTGCACCACCTGGCCGAGCAGGGTGGTCATCGCCTCGGTCACCACCGGTACGTCGGGGTGCTCGGGGTCGAGCGTGACGTGGGTGAACTTGTCGTCGGACTTTCCGGCGAAGATCCCCGCGACCGTGGCCTGGTCGTCGGCGAGCACGTTGATCGCCACCCGCTCGACCTGCGCGAAGACGCCGTAGGAGCGGGTGGTCTCGCCGACGAAGACCCCGACCAGCGGTGGCTCGGTGGAGATGTTGACGAAGCTGCTGGCCGTGAAGCCCACGGGTCGGCCCTGCCAGCAGGTGGTCACCAGCGTCACCGGGGCGGGGATGCGCGCGATGGCGCGACGCAGCTCGCCCGGGTCGAGCGTGAGGTCGTCCTCGACGGCGACGGCGACGTCGGTGGTGGTCACGAGCTGGGCCTCCGGTGCTCTCCAGCGGTCGGGTCGGCGAGCGGGGAGGTGGCGGGCAGCAGCCGGGCGTCGCCGCGGGGCTGCGCTCGTAGCTGGGCCAGCGCCGCCGCCGAGGCGGCCGCCTCGTCCGCTCCTCGACGCCGGGCGGGAGCCTGGCGCTCGTGGAGCTCGGCGACCAGCTCGGAGAACCGGCTCTCGGCTGCCGCCACGTCGACCCGCACCGCGGCCCGGTCGGCGATCACCCGCCGGCCGGCCACGAAGACGTCGGTGACGTCGGCGGCGCGGGCGGCCGTCAGCAGCTGGTTGGGTACGTCGTTCGCGGGACGGAACGCCGAGGACCCCAGGT
Source organism: Nocardioides sp. 616 (assembly GCF_002930065.1). Lineage (NCBI taxonomy): Bacteria > Bacillati > Actinomycetota > Actinomycetes > Propionibacteriales > Nocardioidaceae > Nocardioides > Nocardioides sp. 616. The sequence goes on from NZ_POAG01000018.1 coordinate 177,273, forward strand.
CGAGCAGCGCCAGGTCGGCGGCGTGGTCGGGCGCCAGGCGACCGGTCTGGCTCCAGCCGCACGCGGCGGCGCCGCCCTCGGTCGCGGCGCTCAGCGTCTCCTCGACGCTCAGCCACCCGCCGGGCGAGCGCGAGCCGACCCGGGAGAGCAGCGCGGCCAGCCGGGCCGCGTCGAGCTGGTCGTAGGCGTCGGAGGAGTTGGCGCCGTCGGTGCCGACGGCCAGCCGGATCCCGGCGTCCAGCATCGCCCGGGTGTCGGCGACCCCCGAGCCCAGACGCAGGTTCGAGCCCGGCACGGTGACCGCCACCGCCCCGGCCTCGGCCAGCAGCGCCAGGTCCGCGGCGTCCACCCAGATCGCGTGCGCCACGGTGAGGTGGTGGTCGAGCACGCCCAGGTCGCCGAGCTCGGCGGTGATCGAGCGACCGAACCGGTCCTCGCCGCTGGCCGCCTGCGGCAGCGACTCCGCGAGGTGGGTGTGCAGCCGCAGCCCTTGCTCCCGGGCCAGTGCGTGCAGCCCGGTGATCAGCTCGGGGGTGCAGTGCGCGGGAATCGTGGGCGCCAGCGCCGGGCTGATCCCCGGCAGCGCCGGTGCGTACGTCGCCCAGTCCCGGCAGGCGGCCAGCACCAGGTCCGTCGACGGGGCGGTCGACGGGCGGGCCGGCGGCGGGCAGCATCCGCCGATCGCCGGGACCGCCGCATGCACCGAGCGGTCCGCGACCATCGGCGCGATCACCGCCCGCATCCCGGCGCCGTGGTAGCCGCCGGCCACTGCGGAGAGGCGCTCGAAGTCGGGCAGCCCGACCTGGGCGACCAGGTCGAACGCCCCGGTGCAGCCCGAGCGGAGCAGCTCGACGGCGGTCAGCGTGGCCGAGAGCTCGGCCAGCTCCAGGCCGCGTGCCCCGTCCAGCCCGGCCGCGAGCCAGGGGCCGTGCAGCAGCGAGGTCTCCAGCGTCCAGTCGCGGTTCACCCCACGGGCATGCCGGGTGTGGGAGTGGGTGTGGCCGTTGACCAGACCGGGGATCACCAGACGACCCGTGGCGTCGTGCCGCTCGGCGTCGACCTCGGCGAACGAGCCCGGCCCGGAGACCGACGCGATGCGTCCCTCGACGACCAGCAGGTCCAGGGGTTCGGGTCGCCACCGCGGACCGGTCAGCACCAGCCCGCCGGAGATCACCAGCCGCCTCATGAGGCTGTCCCGGTGCGGGTCGGCGCGGGGTGGGTCGCGGCCCAGTGCTCGGCGATCGCGGAGCGGGTCGTCACCCAGACCGCGGGGTGCGCGGCGACGTGGTCCAGGAACCGGGCCAGTCCCGCGGCCCGGGCCGGATGGCCGGTGAGTCGGGGATGGACCGAGACGACCATCATCGCCCCGCCCTCGGCGTACAGCACGTCGAAGGCGTCGCGCAGGTAGGTGAAGGCGTCGTCGCTGGTGGCCCACCATCCCTTGGCGTACTTGTTGTCGTTGTTGGAGAAGGTGTGCGGGACCACCAGGTGGTCGCGACCCGACACCCGGGTCCAGTAGGGCAGCTCGTCGTCGTAGGCGTCGGAGTCGTAGCTGAACCCGCCATGCTCCAGCAGCAGTTGCCGGGTCCGCAGCGAGGGCCCGTAGCGGCAGTACCAGCCGGTCGGCGCGGCGCCCCAGGTCGTGCGGAACGACGCGGTGGCCGCCGCCAGCTCGGCGCGCTCGGCGTCCTCGGTGAGCAGGTAGTGCTTGGTGAAGCGGTGCCCGTGGCCGAGCAGGTCCCAGCCAGCCTCCCGGGCCGCGGCGGCGATCTGGGGGTTGCGCTCCAACGCCACCGCGCACGCCGACGCCGTCGCCGGCATGCCGCGCTCGGTGAGCAGCCGCAGCACGCGCCAGAACCCGACGCGGCTGCCGTAGGCCATCATCGACTCCGCGGCCAGGTCCCGCCCCGGTACGTCGGCCCCGGCGGTCCCCGCGTCGGTCAGCGGCGACTCGCTGCGGCTCGCCCCGTCGGGCACCGAGTCCTCCGCGCCCTCCTCGATGTTGACCGCGATGTTGAGCGCCAACCGGGCCCCGCCGGGCCACTGCGGGGCGGGCCGGTCCCGGCCGTAGCCGACCAGGTCTCGGTCGGCGGCGGTCCTCACGGCCGCCCCAGGTCGACGAGCTCGGGGACGTCGAAGGCCTGGTAGGCGTCGAAGAACTGCGCCCGGTCCTCGAGGAACAGCGACCGCGACAGCGCCTCGGCGAGACGGCGGCCCCCGGCGCCGAGCCCGGAGTTCATGTTGCCGTTGAGCCCCATCGAGAGCCGGGCGCCGTAGGTGAAGTCGTGCACCCGGGACAGCCACGGGGCGGCGCCCGGCTGGGCCTCGGTGAAGCCGAAGTCGCCGTCCAGGTAGGGGTAGCCCAGCAGGGCGGGGTCCTCCCAGTCCGCGGGCGGGGTGAACCGGTCCGACCACCGGGCCGCGTGCGGCGCAAGCGCGGCCAGCTCGGGCCGGGTGGCCAGGTCGACGGTGGGGCCGATGCCGCTGATCAGCGCGTCGAAGCGGAACTGGCCGGCGCCGGAGTCCACGACGATGTCCGCCTCGGGTCCCGGGCCGTCGAGCCGCACGCCCTTCCAGTCGGCGCCGGTGTGCCAGGCGAAGGTGTCGTGGGTGGTGCAGCGGTACCAGGTCTGCTGCGGCGGCGGCTGGTTGATCCGCTGGAACTGCACGGTGAACTTCCACTTGTCCTCGTCGGGGAGGTCGGGGAAGTGGGCGCCGAAGGCGTAGAACTCCATCCACCGGAACGGGTTGACCCGCGGCACCTCGTGCCGCCGGTAGAACAGGTCCACCGAGGCGGCCCCGTGCTCCAGCGCGGAGGCGGCGTAGTCGAACGCTGAGGCGCCCCCGCCGAGCACCCCGACCCGCTGGCCGGCGAACCGGGAGAAGTCGACCGGGGCACCGGTGTGGAGGTAGCGCTCGGCCGGCACGTGGTCGCTGATCAGCCGGGGCACTCCCCACTGACCGTTGCCGGCCAGGCCGGTGGCCAGCACCACCCGCCGGGCGTACGTCGTACCGCCGGTGTGGCGGACGGCCAGGACGCCGTCGCCCGCAGGTTCGATGGCAGGTTCGATGGCGGTCACCTCGACGCCGTTGCGCACGTCCGGCGCGGTCACCGCGCGGAACCAGCCCAGGTAGTCCTGCCAGTGCTCCTTGGGGATGTGGGTCAGCGCCTCCCACGCCGCGTCGCCGTGCGCCGCGCGGTACCAGGCCTCCGGGGTCAGCGCCGGCACGCCCTGGTCGGGACCGGTCAGCGTCTTGGGGGTGCGCAGCGTGTGCATCGCCGCGTACGTCGTCCAGGGACCTTCGCTGCCCGCGGGCGCGGCCTCCAGGATGCGGGTGTTGGTGATGGCGCGGCGCTTGAGGGCGAACGCCAGCGTGAGCCCGGCCTGCCCGCCGCCCACGATCAGCACGTCCACCACCGGCTCCCCCTGGTGGTGGCGCGCGCGGACCCACTCCGGGCGCGGGTAGGCCGTCAGCTCCAGCTGGCGGGCGACCTGGGTCTCGAGCTCGGGCAGGTTCATCGCGACTCCTGGGCGGTGGGGGACTGGGCGGTGAGCGTGTCGTGCAGCAGCCGGGCCGCGGCGAGCAGCTCCTCGTCGCGGCCGGCGAAGCCGAGCAGCTGGACGCCCTGCGGCAGGCCCTCCACGCTCAGCCACGGCGCGGAGAGGGCGGGCACCCCGAGCAGGGACGAGGTCGCCGGCATCCGGCGGCAGCCGGTGCTGGCCAGCCCCGGCGGAGCCGGAGCGGTCGTGGCCGGCGCGATCACCAGGTCGACGTGCTCGGCCAGGTCGGCGTACTGGCGCTGCAGCCACGAGCGGACCGCGAGGGCCTGGGCCAGACCGGCGGCGCCGATCCGGGCGGCGTGCGAGACCATCTCGCCGAGCCGCGGGTCGGGCTCGCCGGCAGCGACATAGCCAGCCAGGGTGGGGGCGCTCTCGGCGGCGAAGATGTCGAAGCAGGTCCGCCCCGACCCCCGGACCGCCTGGTCGAAGGCGCGCAGCGGGTCCTGGTCGACCAGGTCGATCCCGGCCACCCCGTCCAGGCTGCGCACCAGCCCGTCCACCCCGGCGACGGTCGCCGGGTGGGTGAGGCCGCCGTCGTCGAGGTGCAGCCGCCCGATCCGCAGCCCTGGGGCCGCCCCGACCGGTCGCCAGTCGCCCAGCACCGGGAGCACCCGCTCGAGGTCCCCGAGCGACGCGGCGATCACCCCGAGGTCGTCGAGGGTGTCGGCGAGCAGGTGCATCCCGCCGCGGGGCAGGCGCAGGTGGGTGGGCTTGAAGCCCCACACCCCGCAGTACGACGCCGGGCGCAGGGTGGAGGCCTGGCTCTGACTGGCCAGCGCCACCGGCACGATCCCGGCGCCCACGGCGGCCGCGGAGCCCGCCGAGCTGCCGCCGGGGGTGTGCGAGCGGCGCTGCGGGTTGGCGGTCACCGTGGTGGTGCCGCAGGCGAACGGGGTGCTGGTGGTGATGCCCAGCACCCGGGCCCCGGCAGCCCGGAGCCGGGCCACCGCCTCGGCGTCGCCGGTCGGCACCCGGTCGCCGAACAGCGGGGACCCGAGGCCGACCGGCATCCCGGCGACGTCGATGATCTCCTTGACCGCGATCGGCATCCCGGCCAGCGGCCCGGCTCCTGGGTGGATGGCGGCCTCCAGCACCGGCGGCTCGACGTGGGTGAAGGCGCGCAGCCAGGGCTCGCGCTCGGCGAGCAGCCGCGACGCCTCGGTGAGGTGGTCGCGGGCGTTGCCGGTCCACGGCCGCGGGACCGGCGGCGGCGGTGGCCGGAAGCCGCGGAAGATCATGACGCGGCTCCGTGAGCCGGCGCCGGGACCTGGGCGGTGTACCAGTCGTGGATCTCCCCGGAGGTGACCGCCCGCACGTCGCCCTCGGCCGCGGCGGCGCAGATCGCGGCGATGATCTGCTCCACCTCGCCGATCCGGTGCGCGGTGCCCATGATGTGGGGGTGCAGCCCGACCGGCATCACCAGCGGGTTGTCGCTCGCCTCGCGGCGGTGCCGGGCCAGGGTGCGCACGGTGCGGTCGGCCAGGGCGCCGTCGGCCTGGAGACCCACCTGGTAGGTGGTGACGTCGTTGAGGGTCAGCGTGTAGGGCAGTCCCAGGACCGGTCCGGCGTCGCTGGTCAGCCACAGGGGCCGGTCGTCGATCATCCAGTCGTGGTTGAAGACCAGCCCGGCCCGCGCCAGGTGGGCGAGCGAGTCGTCGCTCTGGTTCATCCCAGGGCTCAGCCACCCCCGGGGCGCGCCGAACCGGTCGGCGATCCGGGACACGGCCGCGGCGACCACGGCCGCCTCGTTGTCGTAGGACTGGATGCTCTGCTGCCGCACCCCGTGCGCCACCACCTCCCACCCCAGGTCGGCGACCAGGTCCGCGATCTGCGGGTAGTGGTCGATCACGTCGGCGTTGAGGGCCACGGTGACCGCCCGGCCCAGCGGCGCCAGGGCCGCGGCGAGCCGGGGTAGCCCGGCCCGCAGCCCGTAGAGCACCCACGAGTGGTTGGCCACGTCCGGGACCACCGTCAGGCCGTGCGGTGCCGGCAGTGCGGCCCGGGGCATCGGTCGGTCCAGCGTCCAGTGCTCGAGGTTGAGCACCACGTTGACCAGCACCGTGGCGCCGGCGAGCGGGGTGAGCCGCGGACCGTCGCCGGAGAGCGCGAACGGCGCCGGGGCCCGGCGCTCGGCCGGGCTCATGACGGCACCGCCGCCGCCAGGTCGAGCAGCAGCTCGTCGTCCCCGGGCAACCCCAGCAACGAGACGCCCACGGGGGCCGAGGTGCCGGTCCCGTAGTCGGTCACCCGGCCCGCGGGCAGCGTCAGCTGCGGGGCGCCGGCCAACGAGGCCGGCACCACCAGCGGCAGGTTGCGGTCCCGGTAGTCCATCAGCGACGCGTGGCTGCTGGTGCGCAGCGGCGCCGGGGCGATCGTGGTGGGCAGCACCGCCACCTCCTCCAGGAGCAGGGACTCCAGGCGCTGGACCAGCCGGACGCGGCCGGACTCCGCGGCCTTCACCTCGGCGTCGGTGACCGTCCCGGCCACCCGGATCCGGTCCGCGATGCCCTCGCCGAGCGTGGGGTCGGCCTCGCGCAGCCAGGTGCCGTTGGTGTGCCACAGCTCCCGGCTCATCAGGGGCCAGAAGACCGAGAGCAGCTTCGGGGCGCGCATCCCCGCGGGCAGCGAGTCGTCCAGCAGCGGCAACCCCACCAGCTGCAGCCCGGTCGCCTCGGCCAGCCGGACCGCGGTGCGCATGGTGGCGGTCGCCACCTCCGGGGCCGCCAGGTCGAGCAGGTCGGTGAGCAGCGCCAGCCGTCGTACGCCGCGTGGCGCTCGGGGGGCGGCGACGAGCGCGCCGAAGGCCGCACCCACGGTGCCCACCTCGCGTGCCAAAAGCCCGACGGTGTCGAAGCGCGGGGCCATCGGGCGCAGCCCGGTGGTGTCGATGCGGCCGTGGGTGGGGCGCAGGCCGACGAGTCCGCAGAAGGCGCCCGGCACCCGGATCGAGCCGCCGGTGTCGGTGCCGAGGCCGAGGTCGGCCAGCCCGGCCGCCACCGCGCTCGCCGACCCGCTCGAGGAGCCGCCCGGCACCCGGTCCGGTGCGGCCGGGTTGGGCGGGGTGCCGTAGTGGGTGTTGGCGCCGAACATGCCCATGGCCAGCTCGTCGGTGGCGGTCTTGCCCACCACCGTGGCGCCGGCCCGGAGCAGCCGGGCGACGGCCTCGGCGTGGGTGCTCGCGGGGGCGCCGGCGGCCAGCGTGGGGTTGCCGGCGGCGGTCACCCGCCCCGCGACGTCGAAGAGGTCCTTGACCGCGACGGTGACCCCGTCCAGCGGGCCCGCACCCGTGGGGCCCACGACCAGCTCGCCGTCGGGGGCCAGCATCCCGGGTGGCAGCAGGCTCATCGCTCGGTCGCGTCGTAGGAGCCGAGGAACTCCTCCACCAGCGCCTCCGCCTCGGCGAACGGGTAGTGCCGGTGGGCGTACATCTTCACCACCGGGGCGGCGCCGGAGTAGAACCGCTCGTACTGCACGTGCCGGCCCGCGAACTCCGAGCCGACCAGGTCCCAGGCCAGCTTGAAGAGCTTGACGCGCTCCACCACCGGCAGGTGGTCGGAGCCCATCAGCAGGTCCATCGAGGCGCTCGACTCGGGGTCGTCGAGGTCCAGCACCGAGCTGGGCACCTGGATCACCCCGCCGCCCACCAGCTCGCCGAGCATCCGCACCGCCCGGGGGTAGACCTCGGTCTGCATGCCGAGCGCGGCGTACAGGTACTTCCCGGCCGGCCGGATGACGCCCTGGTCGTCGGCGGTGGCGAAGGCGTGCGCGGACTCGGTCAGCGACTCCGAGACCGTCTGGATGGTCGCCAGGTCGGCGAGCTGCATCTTGATCGCCAGGTCCGAGTCGCGGCCGTTGGCCTGGGCGACCTTGGCGGCCACCCCGGTCAGGAAGCGCAGCTTGGCGGTGAGCCGGATGATCGACTGCAGGTTGCCGATCTGGTGGGCGGCGGTGCCGAAGAACTGGCGGTTGACCACCTCGACGCTGCCCGCGGCGAACACCCGGTCCCACGGCACCAGCACCCGGTCGAAGACGACCATGGCGTCGGACTCGTCGAGCCGGTTGCTCAGCGGGTAGTCGAACCGCGACCCGCTGGTGGCGTAGGGCCGGCGGCAGATCAGACGCAGGCCGGGTGCGTTGACCGGCACCACGAAGGAGAGCGCCTTCTCCGGCTCGGTCGGCGCCAGCGGGCGGACGCTGGTCACGAAGATCTCGTCGGCCACCGCGGCGCCGGTGCCGAGCATCTGGGCGCCGGAGACCACGATCCCCTCGGACGTCTTCTCCACCAGGTGCACCGGGGTGACCCGGCTGGTCGGGTCGTTGGGGTTGGCCTGCGGCGGGACGATCGAGTTGGTGATCCACAGCCCGCGCGCGGCTGCGTAGTCGTGGAAGGCGACCACCGTCGCGCCGTGCTGGTGCTTGTCGGTGTCGAAGACGCCCGGGTTGCCGGCGAAGCCGGCCAGCAGGCCGGAGACGTGGTCGGGGCCACGACCGATGAAGCCGTGCGACATCCGGTTCCACGCCTCCAGCGCGACCTTGCGCAGGTCGTGCTGGGCGCGGGTGCGCGGGACGGTGAACAGCGCCAGCCGCCCGGTCTCCGGGTCGACCAGGGGTGACCCGGGCACGGCTGCAGCGTCGTACATCGCGGCCATGGTCTCCGCGACGCCGCGGAAGGCGGGGTGGCCGGCGACGTCGGTGACCCGCTCGCCGTCGACCCGCACGTCGCGGCCGTCCGAGAGGGCGGCGAGGTAGTCGGCGCCGGTGCGCAGCCGGGTGCCGGTGAGGTCGGGGGTGGGGGAGGTGATGGTCATCTGCGGCTCCTCAGCTCGTCAGCACGCGGTGGTCGCCGGGACCGCGGAAGAGGTCCTCGGGGGTGAAGGGGGTGGTGATCAGCCCGTCGGCCAGGCAGTAGTCGATGGCGCGGGCGAGCATCGCGGAGTTGGCGCGGAGTCCGCTGGCCCAGAAGTCGGCCCCCAGCAGCCGCTCGGCGTCCAGCAGGTCGTCGAGCTGCCAGGGCAGCAGGGTGTCGAGCGCGGCCGCGTCGGCCAGGTCGGAGCGGGCCAGCTCCACCGATTGCGTGAACGCCTGGTGCAGCGCCCACGGCAGCTCGGGGTGCTGCTCGGCCAGGGGTCGTTTGACGACCAGCACGTGCATGGCCGGGAAGATCCCGGTGCTGCGGTAGTAGGCGCGCTCCGCCTCGCGTGCGTCGGGAAGGAGTCGGCGTACGCCGCCGTCGGGCCAGGTGGAGGGCGCGCGGGCGGTCATCAGCGCGTCGATCTCGCCGGCTGCCAGGAGCTCGGCCAGCCCGGCGTCGGTGCGGTGCTCGAAGCGGAAGCCGGGCGGGTAGAGCTGCGGGTGCTCGTCGCCGCTGCGCGGACCCTCCAGCCCGCCGATGACGTACGTCGGCGCGTGCCGGTCCAGCCCGAAGTGGTCGTGCAGGATGCCGCGCAGCCACATGCCCGCGGCCATGTCGAAGACCGAGATGCCGATCCGCCGCCCGGCCAGGTCCGCCGGCGTCCGCACGTCGCTCTTCTCGCTGGCGAAGAGCGAGGAGAGCCGGAAGTGCCGCGATGGGAAGACCGGGACCGCCAGGTAGGGCCGCTCAGGCCGCTCCAGGCTGCGCAGGTAGGTGGCCAGCGGGAACTCGGCCACGTCGAAGGTGTGCTCGGCGAGCTGGTGGTTGAACAGCTCCTGGACGCCCATCAGGGTGATGTCGGCCTCGACGCCGGGGATGGCGACGCGTCCGGCGGCCAGGGGCCGGGTGCGAGCGGTGTCGGAGAGTCCGAGGGTGAGCCTCATGGGCGTGCCTTCTTCCGGTCGAGGGTGCCGTCGATGCGGCCCTGCAGCTCGGCGGCGAAGCGGGCGTCGAGCTCCCACTCGATGGAGATCAGCTGGGCGATGCCCTGCTCGACCTCGGCGGGGATCCCGGCGGCGTTGTTGACCACCACCACCGGCTCGCCGACCAGCAGGGCCGGGTCCTCGACGTCGGTGGCGAGACCGTCGATCTGGCCGGGGAAGTACTGCCCGACCAGCGACTTCATCCAGTCCACGCCACGGGGGTGCGGGGCCACCACGACCAGCCGGTCCAGGTCCCGCAGGGCGATCAGCCGGCGCAGCGCAGAGGGTGCGGCCACCAGGTTGAGGTCGAGCACCCGATCGAGGTCGCGGACCGCCCCGGCGACGTCGTTGAGGTGGAAGATGGGGACCGCGACGGCGTCGAACTCCTCGTCGAGCACCCGGTCGCCGATCTCGCAGAGAAGCACCGGCTGCACCTCGACGTTGCTGGCCTGCTGCACGGCCTCGGTGACCTTGCGCAGGTCCCGCTCGTTGCACTCCACCACCGCGATCCGCGGCATCGCGTCGACGCGGTCCAGGCTGCGCTCCACCAGCTGTCGCAGCTCGGCGGCGGAGACCCCGAGGCGGCGGGCCCGCTGCAGCAGCTCCTCCAGGTGCCCGGTGACCACCTGTGCGGCGTCGACCGGGGCCTCGGTGTGCTCCAGCACGAAGGTGCCGCGACGCGGCACCGTGCGCACCCGGCCGCCGGCGGCGAGCCGGCCGATCGCGCGGTCCACGGTGGAGGAGTTGGAGCCGAGCTCCTCGGCCAGCGCCCGGCACGACGGCAGCTTGGAGCCGGCCGGGTAGGCGCCGGCCAGCACCCGGTCGAGCAGCACCCGGTGCAGGTCGTCCACGGTCGGGGCCAGCTCGAAGCCGGTGACCAGCGGGGCGCTCACCGGCCCGCCGCCTCGGAGCGGGTGGCGCCGGGGGTGGCCGTCCCGGGTCGCGGCTGCCCGGCCAGTGCGGAGAGGTGGCCCAGCCCGGCGCGGGTCACCAGCTCGGCAGTCACCGGGCGGGACTCCCGCGCCACCTCGCGCGGGTCCACGTTCACCACCTCGAAGTCGGCGACGCTGAGCCGGCCGTCGACCCAGACCTCCTTGACCTCGCGGGACCCGGCGACGAACACCACCGCCTGGTAGGGGTCGTGCACCGAGGCCAGGGTGGGGCCGGTGCCGTCGAGCACCACCACGTCGGCGAGCTTGCCCACCTCCAGGGAGCCGATCCGGTCCTCCATCCGCAGCGCGCGGGCGCCGCCGATGGTGGCGATCTCGAACGCCTCCCGGGCGGTCATGGCGGTGGCCTGCTGGTCGCGGACCCGGGCCAGGATCGCCCCGGTCTTGATGGCCTGGAGGAAGTCCTGGGCGTCGTTGGAGGCCGCTCCGTCGACGCCGAAGCCGACGTCGATGCCGAGCTGGCGCATCTCGGCCACCGGGGCGATCCCGCTGGCCAGGATCCCGTTGGCCAGCGGGTTGTGGGCCACGCCGACCCGGTGCTCGGCCATCAGGGCGCGGTCGTTGCGGTCCACCCAGACGCAGTGCGCGGCCAGGGTCGGTGCGGCGAAGAGTCCTTCGTGGGCACAGTGCTCGACGGTGGTGCGGCCGTGGGCGGTCCGCATCGCGGTGACCTCCTCGCGCACCTCCTGCAGGTGGACGTGGACGCCGTGGCCACCGTCGACGGCGTAGCCGATGCTGCGGCCGAACATCTCCTCGCTCTGCCCCGGCACGGCGCCGATGCCCACCCGGAAGGTGGAGAGCCGGCTGGCGGCTGCGGCCTCCCGCAGCGCCTCGTGCTCGGCGAACTGGGCCGCGATGTCGCGCCCGCCGCGGTCGCCGGCCCCGAAGGAGACGACACCGCGCAGCCCGAGCTGGTCCAGGGCGTGCACCACCGCGGGGGTGACGGGGCCCTCGGGACGCGGGTCGGTGACGAACATGTCGTTGGCGGTGGTGATGCCGCTGCGCAGCATCTGGATCCCCGAGACCAGGGTGCCGAGCCTGGCGACCCGGGCGTCGGTGTGTGGCTTGACCTGCTCGATCAGCGCGTGCAGCCACTCGAAGAGGGTGAAGTGGCTGGCGATCCCGGTGAGCAGCCCTTCGGAGAAGTGGCCGTGGGTGTTGACGAAGCCGGGCAGCACCAGGTCGTGGGCGGAGCCCCGCACGTCGGCGTCGGGGTGGGCGGCCCGCAGGTCGGTCCAACGGCCGACCGCCACGATCTCGTTGCCGCGGATCGCGACCGCACCGTCGCGCACCGGCTCGGGCGCCATCACCCAGGCGCCGCGCAGCAGGGTGACGCGCTCCTCGGACGCGGCGCTCACGCGGGCCCGCCGTTGGCGTAGTCGTAGGCGTCGGCCTGAGGGGCGGCCAGCTCGGCGTACAGCTCGGGGCGGCGGGCCCGCAGCAGCCCGGGGATGGAGTCGAACGTCTTGGGCTCGACCATCGAGTCGTCGTTGTCGCGGAGCCAGCGCAGCCGTGCCAGGTCCAGGTCGGCGCAGACCAGCTCGCGGCGGCCGGCGTGCACCAGGGGGTGCTCGGGGCCGGTGATCATCGCCGCGCCCTGCTCCTCGCCCCAGAGGTTGTTGGTGAGCGCGACGTAGCAGACGTTCTCGATCGCCCTGGCCTGGTTGATCACCTGCCAGTTGCGGGTCAGGCTGGTGAAGCCGCCGCCGGCGGGGGAGAGGATCACCTCGGCGCCGCGCAGCGCCACGATCCGGGCCACCTCGGGGGTCCACATCTCCGAGCAGACCACGATGCCCAGGCGCAGCCCGTCGACCTCGAAGAGGCCGAACACCTCGCCCGGTGAGGTGATGAAGCCGTCCTCGGTCGCCGGGATGGTGGCGGGGTGGGTGCGCTCGTAGCGCAGCACCGTCTCCCCGGTCCGGCCCACGACGTAGACCACCAGCCGGAAGAGCCCGTCCGGGCACTCCTCGGTGCGGCTCCACACCACGTTCAGCCCGCCGTCCTTCGCGGCCTGGGCCATCGCGGGACCGGCGTCGTAGAAGGCGTCACCGGCGCGGACCGGGCCGGGGCTGAACTCCGGGAAGAGCACCAGGTCGGCGCCCTCGGCGGCGGCCCGCGCGACCAGCCCGACCGCGTGCTCGACGTTCGGGCTGCCGTCCTCGCCGGCGATCCGCCGGGGCTGGGCGATCGCCAGGCGGTACGTCGTACCTGCCGGTGCGTCGTCCGGACGGAGGGCGGCGGGGGGAGTCGTGGTCATGCGTCGGACACGTCCTCGAAGGTCTCGGTGCCAGCCCTGGGGGCCGGTCGGGAGGCCGAGACTAGGCAGCGAATCGGGCCGGACAGCCGGGGTTCACAGGCTGTTTACAAGGCCCCGACGAGACTTCTCGCGCCTGTTACAAACGTCGGGACAGGGGGACAGAAATCGGTAAAACCGCAGGTCAGAGGGCATTTTGCGGTTCGGGACCCAGGGTCTACGTTGTGCGCCATGACCCGTGCCGCCCGCCTCGTGGCCCTGCCTGCCGTGACTGCTGCCGTGATGCTCCCGTGATGGCCGTCGTACGGCGCTGGAGCCTGCTGGCGGTGGCTGTCGCGGCAGCCTGCGCGGCGTTCTGGCTGGTGCGCCTGCCGACCCCGTTCCTCTTCGGTGGGCTGGTCGGAGCGCTGGTCTACGCCCTGGCCCGTCCGGCGCGGCCGCTGTCGCTGCCGGGGCGCTGGTTCACCGGCGGGCAGGCCGTGGTGGGCGCGGTGGTCGGTGCGGCGGTGGACTGGCGGAGCCTGGTGGCCCTGGGGCCGACCTGGGTGCTGGTGGTCGCGGTCTCCTGCTTCTCCCTGGCCGTGAGCGTCCTCGCCGGCCAGCTGCTCGTGCGGCACCGGGTGAGCCGGGCCACCGCCACCTTCTCCTCCATCGCCGGCGGTGCCGCGGGCCTCACCGCGCTGGCCGAGGAGCTCGGTGCCGACGCCCGGGTGGTGGCGGTCCTGCAGTACCTGCGCCTGCTCGTGGTGCTGGTGACGATGCCCGTGGTGGTGTTCCTCGTCTTCGGTGGCGAGGACTCCGGCGCCACCACGGCCCTGGAGGCGGTCACCGGCCACACCCTGCTGCGCGACTTCTCCTACGCCGCCGCGGCGATCGGACTGGGGCTGCTCGCCGGAACCTGGCTGCGGCTGCCCTCGGGGGCGATCCTGGGTCCGCTGCTGGTTGCGGCGCTGCTCGCGCTGGCGCCCTGGTGGTCCGGTGCCGAGGTGCCGCCGGTGGTGGTGGCGGTGGGCTACCTGTGCATCGGGGTCCAGGTCGGCCTCAAGTTCACCGTGGCCAGCCTGCGCGCCATCGGGGCGATGGTGCCCACCGCCCTGCTGACGATCGCGCTGACCCTCCTCGCCTGCGCGGGTCTCGCCGCGGTGCTGACCCTGGCCACCGACCAGACCCCGCTGGAGGCCTACCTGGCCACCACGCCCGGGGGGATCTACGCCGTGATGGGGACCGCCGCCGCGACCGGCAGCGACGTCACCTTCGTGGCCGCCGCGCAGGTGCTGCGACTGTTGATCGTGCTGGCCAGCGCCCCCTTCGTCGCGGCCTACTTGAAGCGCTTCTCCGACGCCTCCGACGACGACGACGACCAGCGACTGGCGGGCTGACCGCGGCGACCGGCGACTACTGTGACGGCCATGAGTGCCCGCCTGCGTCGCGCCGACCCCGCCGCCGTCGCCGAGGCGCTGTCGCACCCCGACCGGTCCGCGCCCGAGCTCAAGCTCCTCACCAAGCACTTCCTCGCCGTGCTCTCGGAGCAGGCGCCGGGGGCCTCGGTGGAGGTCCGCGTCCCGCCGTACGCCGCCGCGCAGGTGATCCCCGGGGTGCGCCACACCCGCGGCACCCCGCCCGCGGTGGTGGAGATGGACGGCGCGACCTGGGTGGCGCTGGCCACCGGCGAGCTCAGCTGGGGCGAGGCCGAGTCCCGCGGCGTGGTCCGGGCCAGCGGGCAGCGGGCCGACCTCAGCCCCTACCTGCCACTGCGTCAGGATTGAGGACATGACCCCCGTGACGTCGCTCGCCCTGCGCACCGACCTGAGCCTGCTGACCCGGTCCGGGAGCACCGTCGAGGACTACGGCACCCACCTCGTGGTGCGGACCCCGGACAACCCGACGTACTACTGGGGCAACTTCCTGGCGCTCCGATCGCTCCCCTTCCCCGGTGGTGCGCGGGAGGTGATGGCCGCCTGCGACGCGGAGTTCCCCACCTCGCGGCACCGGGCCATCACCTTCGACCTCACCGGCTCGGTCGACGCGGGTGAGTTCGTGGCGGCCGGGATGACCGCCTCGGACACCGTGGCCATGTCCGCGACCTCGCTGGTGCCGCCGGCCCGACCCAACGCCGAGGTCGAGCTGCGCCCGTTCGCCTCCGACGAGGACTGGGAGCAGCGCGTCGCGCTGGCCCTGGCGGTCCACGAGGGCAGCGCCTCGCACGAGGCCTTCACCCGCGGCCGGGTCGCCGCCGAGCGGGCCCTGGAGGCCCAGGGGCTCGGCCAGCGCTGGGGTGCGTTCCTCGACGGTCGGCTGGTGTCCACGGCGGCGCTGTTCACCCTCGAGGACGGCCTCGCGCGCTACCAGTCGGTGGAGACCCTTCCCGACGTACGCCGCCAAGGGCTCGCGGGCTCGCTGGTGCACCGGCTCGGCGAGCACGGGCTGGCCCAGCCCGGGGTCCGCCGGCTGGTGATCGTGGCCGACGCGGACCAGGATCCCGCCCGCCTCTACACCGCGCTGGGGTTCGCCGAGAGCGAGCGGGTCACCGAGCTGCTCCAGGTGCTGTGAGCGTCGTCTAAAGTCGGAGCATGAGTGCTGAGCTGCGTGCCAAGGTGGCTGAGGTCCTGCCCGGGATCCGCCGCGACCTCGAGGACCTCGTCCGCATCCAGTCCGTGAGCGCCGACCCCGCCCGGGCCTCCGAGGTGGAGCGCAGCGCCGAAGCCGTCAAGGCGCTGTTCGCCGACGCCGGCTGCTTCGCGCGCATCACCCGCGTCGCCGGCGGCCCCCCTGCCGTGCTCGCCCACAAGGCCGGCCCCGAGGGCGCCCCCACGGTCCTCCTGTACGCCCACCACGACGTGCAGCCCGAGAACGACCACGCCGACTGGGACTCCCCGCCGTGGGAGCCGACCGAGCGCGACGGCCGGCTCTACGGCCGCGGTGCCGCCGACGACAAGGCCGGCATCGTGGCCCACCTGGCCGCGCTGCGGATCTTCGGCGACGACCTGCCCGTCAACGTCGTCATCTTCATCGAGGGCGAGGAGGAGGTCGGCTCGGAGACCCTGGTGCCGCTGCTGCACCAGCACGCCGACGAGCTCTCCGCCGACGTCATCGTGATCGCCGACTCCGGCAACTGGGACATCGGCGTGCCCGCCCTGACCACCAGCCTGCGGGGCCTGGTCCGGGCCGACATCGAGGTGCGCACCCTGACCCACGCCGTGCACTCCGGCATGTGGGGCGGGCTGGCGCCCGACTCCCTCATCGCCCTCTCCCGGGTGATCGCGAGCCTGCACGACGATGCCGGCGACGTCGCGGTCGCCGGACTGCACTCCGGTCCCGCCGCCGACGTGGACTACCCCGAGGAGCGGCTCCGTGCCGAGTCCGGCGCGGTGCCCGGCATCGAGTGGCTCGGCACCGGCTCCGCTGTCGAGCGGCTGTGGACCAAGCCCGCCCTGAGCATCACCGGCTTGGACGCCCCCGCCGTGGAGGGCGCCAGCAACACCCTGGTCCCCGCCGCCCGCGCCCGGATCAGCATGCGGATCGCCCCGGGCGACACCACCGCCAACGCCGTCGAGTGCCTGCGCCGCCACGTCGAGCAGCACGTCCCGTGGGGCGCCGAGCTGACCTTCACGGTCGTCGACACCGGGGAGGCCACCCAGATCGACGCCACCGGACCGGCGTACGACGCGGCCCGCGAAGCGTTCACCGAGGCCTGGGACGGCACCGCCCCGGTCGACATGGGCGTCGGCGGCTCGATCCCCTTCATCGCCGAGTTCCTCAACACCTTCCCCGAGGCCAGCGTGCTGGTCACCGGAGTCGAGGACCCCGACACCCGCGCCCACGGCGCCAACGAGGGCCTGCACCTGGCCGAGTTCGAGCGGGTGGTGCTGGCGGAGGCACTGATGCTCGCCCGCCTCGCGGGGGCTGCTGGTTCACCCGCCTGAGCGGGGATCCCTGCGCTTAGAGGGGCATGCATGCCCCACTAACCCGAGGGAACCCCCTCGAACCCCGCCGTACGACGACCGCGAGCCCGCGTCAGTCGGCGCGCGGCAGGCTGACGGTGAAGGTGGTGCCCACTCCGAGCGTGGAGCCGAAGGAGATGCGGCCCCGATGTCGTTCCACGATCCGCTGCACGATGGTCAGTCCCAGCCCGGTGCCGGGGAGGGCCACGGCGGCGGGGTTGGTGGAGCGGAAGAACTCCTGGAAGAGCTGGGCCTGGTCGCCTTCGGAGATGCCGAGCCCGGTGTCGGAGACCCGCAGCTCGACGTCCTTGGCGCGGGTCTCCAGCGAGATGGTCACGGTGCCGCCGTCGGGGGTGTACTTGGCGGCGTTGCTGATCAGGTTGGCGCAGACCCGGTCCAGACCGGACTCCTCGCCCAGCACGAACAGCGGCCCGGGGGGCGCCTCCACGACGACCTTGAGCTCCTTGCGCTCCAGGGTGACGCGCAGCAGGTCCAGCACCTCGGCGATCACCGCGGAGAGGTCGACGGGGACGGGCTTGAACTCGATGTGCGGGTCGCCGACCCGGGCCAGGACCAGGAGGTCGTCGATGAGTCGCTGCATCCGGACCGCGCCCCGCTCCATCGAGGAGATGGAGTTGCGCACCGAGCCGGTCAGGTCGGGCACCGACTCGAGCATCTCGACGTGACCCAGGATCGAGGTCAGCGGGTTCTTCAGCTCGTGGGAGATGGTGGCGATGAGCCGGCTCTTGTAGCCGTCGAGCTCGCGCAGCTCGTCGACCAGACGTCGTTCGCGCTCGAAGGTGCGGGCGTTGATCAGCGCCCGGCCGAGGTCGTGGCCGATGTCCATCGCGGCCTGCTTCTCGATGGGGCTCCAGTCGAGGTTGCCGCCGCGGCGGGTGAGCACCAGGTTGCCCAGGCACTCCGGCCCGGCACCCAGCGGCACGAACAGCATCGAGGTGACGTCGATGCTCTTCATGAAGCTGGTGATCTCCTGCTCCTGGTCGACCGTCATCACGCCGAGCTCGGGGATCGTGTCGTTGAGCACGGTGACGTCCTGGGCGCGCCACAGCATCCGGGCGGAGTTGCGGGCGATGATCCGAAGGTCCTCGGGCAGGGCGATCTCGGCCCCGGCGGAGTTGTAGATCGCGCCGCTGCCCTCGCCGTCCTCGTCGAAGGTCTGGATCCACATGCCGATGGCCTTGAAGCCGACGGTCAGGGCCTCCTGGCAGACCTCGATGATCCGGTCCATGGACAGCTCGGAGCTGACCTCGCGCACGATCATCCGGGCCGCCTCGGCCAACCGCACCTGCTCGGCCAGCTCGGTGCGTTCGAGCGCGGCGAGGAGCGCCCGGCGGGTCTGCTGGACGAAGCGCTGGAGGTCCTGACGCTTCTGGGGGTTGGGGCGTCGGCGGTCCAGCGGGACGTCGACGCTGAGCAGGCCGCGAAGCCGACCATCGTCGTCGTAGATCGGGGCCAGCAGCAGGTCGAGCGGGTGCCACATCTCGGGGTCGTCGCTCGGCTCGAGGTCGGGCACCCAGCCCAGCCGGTCGATGTCCAGGTCCATCCGCTCGTGCGGGATGAAACGCAGGTCGCCCCAGTGCTCGGCGGTGGAGATCTCGCGCTCGATCTCGGCCACGGGGGTGCGGTGGCCCAAGAGCTGTTCGCGACACTCGTCGCTGCCTGCGACGGCGATCATCTCCAGGGAGCGGTCGTCGTCGCGCGCCACACTGATCGCCGCCACCTCGAATCCCACCAGGTCCGTGACGCCGGATGCGATGTTGTTCAAAGTGTCGACGAACACAGCCTCGGTGTGCGGCTCTGTCATCCTGGGTCGTTCCCCCCGTGGTTGCGCCCGAGTCTCGCTTGCGCTGTTGACGGCTCATCGTAGGCGGGGCCACCCACCCAGACCGGGGAATCGCTGTCATTGCCCTGTCGAGTGCCGCACGCCACTGCCGTCCGAGTCCGGCATTGCAGCAGGTACCCCGCTGCCCGGCGCCGTACACTTGCCGGGTGGCCCAGTCCAGCATCTCCCGCAAGAGCGGCGACGGCCGTCTCACTGCTGCCCTCGACCCTCATGACCAAGGACCCCAGGACGCCTGCGGCGTCTTCGGCGTGTGGGCCCCCGGCGAGGACGTCGCCAAGCTCACTTACTACGGGATCTACGCCCTGCAGCACCGTGGTCAGGAGTCGGCGGGGATCGCGGTCAGCAACGGCCGCCAGATCCTGGTCTACAAGGACATGGGACTGGTCTCACAGGTCTTCGACGAGTCGACGCTCGGTTCCCTCAAGGGACACCTCGCGATCGGCCACGCCAGGTATTCCACCACCGGGGCGAGCACCTGGCACAATGCCCAGCCGACGTTCCACCCCACCGAGAGCGGCTCCATCGCGCTGGCCCACAACGGCAACCTGACCAACACCGCCGAGCTCGCCAAGCTGGTCGAGGACAGCGCGCTCGAGGGACTCCTCGACGTGCGGGTCCCGGTCTCCACCAACGACACCAGCGTGGTCACCGCGCTGCTCGCGCACCACCCCGACACCACGGTCGAGGAGCGCGCCCTCGAGCTGCTCCCGCAGGTCAAGGGCGCCTTCTCCTTCGTGTGGATGGACGAGCACACCCTGTACGCCGCCCGCGACCCCCAGGGCGTCCGGCCGCTGGTGCTGGGTCGCCTCGAGCGCGGCTGGGTCGTCGCCTCGGAGACCGCCGCGCTGGACATCGTGGGGGCCTCCTTCATCCGGGAGGTGGAGCCGGGCGAGCTGATCGCGGTCGACGAGAGCGGGCTGCGCACCCGCCGCTTCGCCGACGCCGCGCCCAAGCACTGCCTGTTCGAGTTCGTCTACCTGGCCCGTCCCGACACGCTGATGAACGACCAGCGGGTGCACAGCGTGCGGGTCGAGATCGGCCGCCGGCTGGCGCGCGAGTTCCCCGCCGAGGCCGACCTGGTGATGCCCGTGCCGGAGTCCGGCACCCCGGCCGCCATCGGGTACGCCGAGGAGTCGGGCATCGCGTACGGCGTGGGCCTGGTCAAGAACTCCTACGTCGGGCGGACGTTCATCCAGCCCTCCCAGACCATCCGCCAGCTCGGAATCCGGCTCAAGCTCAACCCGCTGCGCGACGTGATCGAGGGCAAGCGGCTGGTGGTGGTCGACGACTCCATCGTGCGCGGCAACACCCAGCGGGCGCTCATCCGGATGCTGCGAGAGGCGGGCGCCAAGGAGATCCACGTGCGCATCTCCTCCCCGCCGGTGAAGTGGCCGTGCTTCTACGGCATCGACTTCGCCACCCGGGCCGAGCTGGTCGCCAACGGCCTCACGATCGAGGAGATCCGCCGCTCCATCGACGCCGACTCGCTCGGCTACATCGACATCGACGAGCTCGTCGAGGCGACCACGGTGCCGCGGCAGAACCTGTGCCGCGCCTGCTTCGACGGGGAGTACCCGATCCCGCTGCCCGATCCGGTGCTGGCCGGCCAGGGCCTGGTGGACGGCGGAGCCGACGGGGGAGCGGCCTGCGGGTCGTTCGAGACCGCGGGCCCGGGCGACGTGGACGGGCTCACCGTCTCCCTCACCAGCGCCGGGGCGGTCGACGCCCTCGGCCGTCCCTGACCAGCGCCACCTCGGCGACACCGACACCGCCCTGCCGACGTACCGATGACGCACCGGGAGCACTCGTGACCGAACACACTGGCAACGCCTACGCCGAGGCGGGTGTCTCCATCGAGGCCGCCGACCGGGCCATCGACCTGATGAAGGCCTGGGTCGAGAAGGCCCGGCGCCCGGAGATGATCGGCGGCCTCGGCGGCTTCGCCGGCCTCTTCGACGCCAGCGCGCTGCTGTCCTACAAGCGACCGCTGCTGGCAACCTCCACCGACGGCGTCGGCACCAAGGTGGCGATCGCCCAGGCGATGGACGTGCACGACACGATCGGCTACGACCTGGTCGGCATGGTCGTCGACGACCTGGTGGTCTGCGGTGCCGAGCCGCTGTTCATGACCGACTACATCGCCTGCGGCCGGGTCGTCCCCGAGCGCATCGCCGCGATCGTGAAGGGCATCGCCGAGGCCTGCGTGGAGGCCGGCTGCGCCCTGGTCGGCGGGGAGACCGCCGAGCACCCCGGCCTGCTGCACCCCGACGAGTACGACGTCGCGGGGGCGACCACCGGGGTGGTCGAGGCCGACCAGCTGCTCGGTCCCGGCCGGGTGCGGCCCGGCGACGTGGTGATCGCGATGGAGGCCTCGGGACTGCACTCCAACGGCTACTCACTGGTGCGGCACGTGCTGCTCAACACCGCCGGCTGGGCGCTGGACCGGGACGTGCCCGAGCTGGGTCGCGCGCTGGGGGAGGAGCTGCTGGTGCCGACCCGCATCTACACCAAGGCCTGCCTGGACCTGGCTCGCAGCACCCGGACGCACGCGATGTCCCACGTCACCGGCGGTGGGCTGGCGGCCAACCTGGAGCGGGTGCTGCCCGAGGAGCTGACGGTCGGCATCGACCGTGCGAGCTGGACGCCCCAGCCGATATTCGACCTGGTGCGCCAGGTCGGGGACGTGCCGCAGCTCGACCTGGAGGCGACGCTGAACTGCGGCGTCGGCATGGTCTCGCTCACCGCGCCCGAGGACGTGGACGCCGCCATCGCCCTGCTCGCGGGGTACGGCGTACGGGCCTGGGTGGCCGGTGAGGTCAGCGCCGCCGGCGCGTCCGAGGACGCCGGACGCGTGCGGTTGCGCGGCCAGCATCCCGGTTGGTGAGCCGCCGGTTTTGCGCTGGCAGCGAATTTCGCACACAAGTGTGCGGAAACTACGACTCCGGTGTGGGGGAACAGCCGAGGACCGGGTAGCGTTGCCCCCACGAGAAGTCAGATCAGAGACCGGGAGCCACGGCGCACGCGCCAAGAGCCCCGGCCAAGCGTGCGAGGGGGTCGGACCTTATGGGGCGCGGCCGAGCTAAGGCGAAGCAGACCAAGGTCGCTCGCGACCTGAAGTACCGGACTCACGAGACGGACTTCGGGGCGCTGGCACAAGAGCTGCATGGCCAACCGGAACGAAGCAGTACCCAGCCAGACGAGTCGTCGAGTGATCTCGACGAGTGGTCTGACTACTCAGAGCCCCGCCGCGACTGAACCGGGGTAGGGCCACGACACTCGGTGGCCCTCACCCCAGCCAGATCCCGTGCAACCGACCGACGTCACGCATGCGACGCTCGGCCATCCGGTCTGCGGCGAGGGCAGCGGGGACACCGTCGGTGCGGGCGAGGTCGAGGACCGACCGGGTGGTGTCGAAGATGCCGGCGGCGCGCTGGTGCGCACGCTCGAAGGAGAACCCCTCGAGCTCGTCTGCCACCTGGATGACCCCGCCGGAGTTCACGCAGTAGTCGGGGGCGTAGAGGATGCCTCGCTCCTCGAGCGCCTTCTCGATCCCGGGGTGGGCCAGCTGGTTGTTCGCCGCCCCGCACACGATCCGGGCCTTCAGCACCTCGACCACGTCGTCGTCCAGCGCCCCTCCCATCGCGCAGGGAGCGTAGACGTCGAGGTCGGAGGCGACCAGCTCCTCGGTGGTGGCCACCACGGTGACCTCGGGGTGCTCGGTGCGGACCCGGTCCACCGCGGGGGCGTGCACGTCGGTGACCACCACGCGCGCGCCGTCGTCGAGCAGGTGCCCGACCAGGTGGCGGCCGACCTTGCCGACCCCGGCGATCCCGACGGTGCGGCCCTCCAGCGACGTGCTGCCCCACAGGTGCTCGGCGCTGGCCCGCATGCCCTGGAAGACGCCGTACGCGGTGAGGACCGAGGAGTCGCCGGCGCCGCCGTGGGCGACGGTGCGGCCGGTGACGAAGTCGCACTCCCGCGCGATCAGGTCCATGTCCACCGAGGTGGTCCCCACGTCGCAGGCGGTGAGGTAGCGCCCGTGCAGGGACTGCACGAAGCGCCCGTAGGCACGCAGCAGCGCCTCGGACTTGTCCCGGCGCGGGTCGCCGATGATGACGGCCTTGCCACCCCCGTGGTCCAGCCCGGCCAGTGCGTTCTTGTACGACATTCCGCGGGACAGGGCGAGCACGTCGCGCACCGCGTCGGCCGTCGAGGCGTAGGGGTGGAACCGGGTCCCACCCAGTCCCGGGCCCAGCGCGGTGGAGTGGAGGGCGATGACGGCCTTGAGCCCGCTCGCGGGGTCCGAGGCGAAGACCACCTGCTCGTGCTCGCGGCCGAGGTCGAAGACGTCGACGGTGGAGAGGTCCGCGCTGCTGCCGGGGGTGGACATGTGGATCCCTCTTTCTGCTGTGATCGGCCACGGGGGTGGTGTGGCGCTCCTCGTCGAACCACGCCGATGTTGTGGCCCTGGTCACCACCCTAGTGCGAGGTCGCGCGGCGTGACTCCCGCATCACCACCACGTCCCCGTGGGTGCCGTAGCCGACCAGGGGACCGCCGGTGCTGGCACCGTTGAACGTCACCATCGTCCAGCCCTGTTCGGTCTCCAGCAGGGTGGGCCAGGGCAGGTTGGTGGGATACGGGGCCGTCAGCTCGCCGACTTCGTCGAGGTCCAGGTCCAGCACCGGGAAGCGGGCCCGGAGGCCGCGGGGGCTGTCGCGGCCGTCGCTCGCCAGCACCCGCAGGGTGCCGTCGATGCGGAGCAGCGTCACTCCCTCGGTCGCGCGTCTGTCGGTGTCCGCGGCGCGCAGGGTCAGCGCGTCCAGCGAGGGTCCCGACGCCACGCAGGGGTGGAACTTGAAGAACTTGCTGGCGCTGGCGTAGCCGACGTGCCAGGTCTCGTCCTCGCGCACCAGGTGCGGGTCCCAGACGCCGACGGAGCGGAAGCCGTCGGTGGGCAGCGGCAGCTCACGGGTGTCGAGCACGTGCTCGCCGTGGAGCAGGTCGTCGGTGCTCTCGGCCAGGGTGACCCGCACCGAGGCGTTGGTCTCCCGGTTGAAGTCGCCCCAGGTGCTGGTGGCGACCAGCCAGCGCCCGGCGTCGCGGACCAGGTGCAGCGCATGGTCGCCGTACACCCCGGGCCGGTCGGGGCGGCGGAAGTAGAGGTCGCCGGTGTGCTGCAGGGAGTCCAGCCCGGGGGTACGGCGGTCCGGGTCGAAGCGCCACACGCTGGCGTGGGCGGTGTCGAAGAAGCCCGGCCCGGCGGAGGTCGCGGTCAGCCAGTACGCCGACCCGTCGCGGCACGGTGTCCCGTCCGCCTCGGTCACCAGGCGGATGTCGCGCAGGCCCAGCTGCCCGAACGCGCCGGCGTGCACCCGGCGTACCAGCGCGCTTTCGGAGCGGTGACCTGCCTTCAGGCTGGAGAGCCAGTGCTCGTCGTGGGTGTTGATCAGGTCCTTGACGTCGACCCGCCCCCGCAGCACCCAGCGGGCGTCCTCGTGGCAGAAGGCGCTGACGTGGGTGCCGGTGAGGGTGAGCGCCAGCTTGTCGGGTCGCCAGGCCACGCGGCCGTGCCGGCGGCTGCGGTGCGTCGTGGTGCGGATCGCGGCGTCGGTGATGTCGAGCCCGACGTCGCCGGTGTCCGGGTCGTACCAGGCGGCGAGCCTGGTGGCGCCACTGCCGAAGCCGACCAGCACCCGGCCGGTTCGGTGGTCGACGTGACGCAGCTCGGCGACCACGGCGGCGTACGGCGCGGGTCGGGGCGCGGCGAAGAGGGTCGAGGTCCCGGAGGTGACGCGGTCCGTGCCGGTGCCGGGGGCCACCAGGTCCAACGGGCGCAGTCGAGCCACGACCTCGAGCGGGGGAAGCATGGCGCCATTGTCGCCCCCCGCGGGGCGCAGGCCCTGCGACGCACCGGACCAGACCACCTGGGACCGGACCCGCCGGTCAGCAGGTGCGGTACGGACCCGACGGCGTCACGTCCCGGTCCCGCAGCAGCACCGCGACCCGGTCGCCCACCTGGTGGCAGGCCCGCTGCCAGTCGCTCGCGCGGTACTCCACGACGAAGACCCGGCCGCCGAAGGCGTCCGCGAACCTCCGGCACTCCTCCCACCGTGCGCACTCCTCCACCACGGCGAAGTCGAACCCGAGTCGTTGCTGAAGGAGGGCGGAGGCGTTCTTCTGGGCCACGGCCAGCCCGTGCCGGTGCGCGGCGGCCGTCAGGAGTCGGGCGTACGCCGTGGCGTGGCGTCGCTGCACCAGCCCGCGGGACCGGGTCCAGGAGTCGAGGTTGTCGATCTCCGCGCCCACGAAGCCGTCCTGGGCGCACCGGCCCAGCCACCGGTCGACCACGCGGGCGAGCCGCTGGCGCTTGGCGGGGGTACGTAGGTCGAGGAGCTGCTCGCCCCACGCGGAGTCCAGGACCGGGCGGCCCCGGCCGTCGCGCAGCACCAGGGCGGGGCGACGTGCCCAGAAGGCTCGCTCGTCGGGCTGGGTCTGGAACCCGTTGACGTAGCAGACCGGGTAGGCCCCGGCGGCCGGGTCCCGGCGGTCCCGGACCACGACCTGGGCCGGGTCGGGGACCGGCCGGGCCCCGCCGATCTGGTAGTCCCAGGCGGCGTCGGGGGGCGGCAGCAGCACCCCGGCGGCCGACTGGTCGGCCCGGTTCACGGTGGCGCCGTGGGCCGGCGCGGGGTCGACCGGCAGCCCGACCGGCGCACCAAGGGGCAGGCCGAGGAGCAGGCTGAGGAGCAGAGCCAGCATCAGCGGGAGTGCCGCGAGGGGACGGGGGAGAGGCGGGCGGGCGATCACGCCTCGCACTGTGGCACGTCCGAACGCCACGAACCCCGCCTGACGGGACGTGTCAGGCGGGGTTCTGCGCTTGTGGGCAGGGGCGGGGTCGAACCGCCGACCTTCCACTTTTCAGGCGGACGCTCGTACCAACTGAGCTACCTGCCCAAGCGGGGGAAACCCTACATCAGCAGGTGTGGTCGTCGGAAAACGACCAGCCCGTGTCATCAGCACCAGGCGCGTCGGCCGGTCGCGGTGCGCCACTCGCTGGTGAGCGCAGTCATAGTGTGTGCGTCCCCGCTGCCATCGGGTCGTGGTGCCCGCACCCGGCGCGACCCCTTATGCTGGGCTCGCTCTTCGTGCGCGGCTCCGGCTGCTCGCGGCGAGCGGGCCCCCATCGTCTAGCGGCCTAGGACGTCGCCCTTTCACGGCGGTAGCACGGGTTCGAATCCCGTTGGGGGTGCGGCACCATCGCTCGGAGCAGGTCGATTGTGAGTCCGGGACGAGCATGGGTTAGAGTTCCACCCGCTTCACCAAGTAAAAACTTGGCCCTGTAGCGCAGTTGGTTAGCGCGCCGCCCTGTCACGGCGGAGGTCGCGAGTTCGAGTCTCGTCAGGGTCGCCAGCACAGAGACGCTCCGGATCTATCCGGAGCGTCTCTTGTCATTTCACCCCGAGCCGTTTCACCCCGAGCCGTTTCACCCCGAGTCATTTCGCCCAGAGCCCTCGCACGTGCGGGCGCGGGCGTCCCGCCCCGGGTTGGGATAACTGCCTAGGCTGACCCCCGTGGCTCTGGAGATGTCTGCGGTGGAGTTCGACTCGCTGGTCGAGCGGGCTCTCGACGAGATCCCCGAGGAGCTGGCCCGGCTGGTCGACAACGTGGTGGTGCTCGTCGAGGACGAGCCGCCGGCCGACGACCCCGACCTGCTGGGCTACTACGAGGGCCTGGCGCTCACCGAGCGGCCCGCCAACCACAGCGCCGCGCTGCCCGACCGCATCCTGCTGTTCCGGGGCCCGCTGCTCGACATGTGCGCGGATCGCGAGGAGCTGGTCGAGGAGGTGCGCATCACCGTGGTCCACGAGATCGCCCACCACTTCGGCATCGACGACACCCGGCTCCACGAGCTCGGCTACGCCTGAGCGTCCGCGAGCACCGGGTGGCGCGCGAGTCCGGCGTCAGGTCGCGACGGCGTATCCCAGGGCACAGCCGGCCAGGGCCAGGGCCACGGTGGCCGCGGCGTACGCCGTACCGCGGCGCCAGCCCAGGTCGTGGGTCAGCACCGCGAACCCGGAGTACGTCGTGAGCCCGCCGCACACGCCGACCCCCAGCAGGGCCCAGGTCCGATCGCCGACCGCGAGCCCGGCGAAGAACCCCACCAGTGTGGAGCCGACCACGTTGACCAGCAGCGTGCCGAGCGGCCACCCCCGGTCCAGCCGCCGGGCCACGCTGTAGCGCACGCAGGCGCCCAGCCCGGCGCCCAACGCCACCAGCAGCGCCGTCATGCCCGGTCCACCGGCACCGGGGCGTGGGCGTCGGCGTGAGGCTCCCAGCGGCGCGCGATCGCCACCCCGGCCAGGGCCGCGACCAGCGTGCTCAGCGAGTACGCCGCCGCCAGCAGCGGGCGTCCCTGGGCGAGCAGGTCACGCGTGGTCAGCGAGTACGCCGACAGCGTGGTGAATCCGCCCAGCAGTCCGGGTCCCAGCAGGGCAGAGAGCTGGGGCCGCAGCCGCCGCCCGCGGCGGGAGGTGGCGGTCAGCACGGTCAAGGGGAGCAGGCCCAGGGCGAAGGAGCCCAGGACGTTGAGGCACCAGGTGGTGAGGGCGAACCCCGACCCGTCGGGGACCAGCTCGCCGAGCAGCCACCGCAGCAGGCCCCCGGCGGCGCCACCGAGCGCGACCCATCCCAGCAGGCTCGATCCGGCGGGGCCGGCCGGGTTCAGGACACGTGGCTGTTGGCGGTGACGGTCGTCTGGACGGTCGTCCACGGGGTCGGCGGCTGTCCCGCCGTCTGGTTGATGAACTCGTTGAGCAGCCACTGCTGGAGCCGACGCTGCTCGGCGCTGCGGGCCAGCGACAGCAGGCGCTGGGCCCGGCAGAAGGCGTCGGCGAGGTCGAACATCTCCAGCATGGTGGTGAAGATGGAGGCGGACTGGGGGGAGGCCTGGAAGATCAGGTTCGCCCGCTGCCCACCCCGGCGCAGGCCGGCGCCCACCTTGTCGAGCATGGCCGGCGGGAACTGCCGCTCGAAGGTGGCGAACATCCGGGACAGGTCCCGTGCCAGCGGATAGTCGGACTCGTGGGCGAGGGCGAGCAGCCGCAGCTCGCGCCGGAGGTTGTTGTACTGGTTGAGCACACCGAGCAGGAGCTTGAGGTCGACGTTGAGCAGCTCGACGGAGACGGCGTCGTCCATCGGGTACCACTCGACGTCGTCCTGCAGCCCGTCGATGACGCCCTCGCGCTCGCCGCCCTCCTGGAGGGTGCTCGCGGGCTCGAACCAGACGACCTTGCCGTTCCGCTCGATCGAGGCGCCCCACGCGTTGGCGGCCATGGACACCATGGAGAGCCCGCGCCCGAAGGTGGTGAGGAAGTTCTCGATGTCCTCCTCGTCGCCGCTCGCGGGGTCGGGCATCACCGGAGGACGGGAGGAGCCGTCGGAGACCTCGATGCGCGGGTGGTCGCGGGTGCCGCGGACCCGGACGCTGATCGGGGCCTCACCGTGCAGGATCGCGTTGGTGACCAGCTCGGAGACGCCCAGCTCGGCACAGTCCAAGAGGTCCTCGCGTCCCAGATCGCGGCATAGACCCGAGACCCAGCGTCGCGCGTCGGCGACGGCGCTGGGTGCGGAGTCCAGCGGCAATGCTGGTTTGTTGAGAGGCAAGGGGGGTCCTCGATGGGTGCAGTGTGTGTCCAGCCAAGCACGCCATCACTACCCGCGTCCTCCAAGACACAAACACCAATGCAGGAATTGTTTGAGATTTGAACGGATTCAGGATGTGAGCGAGGGAACGCGTCCCATATTTGGGCTTCCCCTGGACAGCGGCGGACAATGGGAGTTCCGGGATCATGTCACTTGCCGAAGGGGACCATCATGACCGCCCAGACCGCAGGACGACCCGAGCGGCACCGAGTCGTCGTCGTGGGCTCCGGCTTCGGCGGGCTCTTCGGCACCAAGGCGCTACGGCGCTCCGACGTCGATGTGACCGTGGTCGCCAAGACCACCCATCACCTCTTCCAGCCGCTGCTCTACCAGGTGGCCACGGGGATCCTGTCCGAGGGAGAGATCGCTCCCCCCACGCGTGAGGTGCTCGCCGGCCAGGACAACGCCCGGGTGCTGCTGGGCGAGGTTACCGACATCGACCTGGAGGCCCGCACGGTCACCTCCCAGGTGCTCGGTCGCCCCACCCAGACGCCGTACGACTCGCTGATCGTGGCCGCGGGAGCGGCGCAGTCCTACTTCGGCAACGACCACTTCGCCGAGCACGCCCCCGGCATGAAGAGCATCGACGACGCCCTGGAGCTGCGCGGCCGGATCTTCGGCGCCTTCGAGCTCGCCGAGCTCGGCGCCAGCCGCGGCGAGGACGTCGAGCACCTGCTCAACTTCGTGGTGGTCGGCGCCGGCCCCACCGGGGTCGAGATGGCCGGCCAGATCGCCGAGCTCGCCCACCGCACCCTGCGCCGGGACTTCCGCGCCATCAACACCCGCCACGCCCGGGTGATCCTGGTCGACGCCGCCCCGCAGGTGCTCCCGCCCTTCGGCGCCAAGCTGGGCGACAACACCAAGCGCGAGCTGGAGAAGCTCGGCGTCGAGGTGATGCTCGGCGCGATGGTGACCGACGTCGACGAGCGCGGCCTGGAGCTGAAGCACAAGGACGGCCGCACCGAGCGCATCGACGCCGTCACCAAGATCTGGGCCGCCGGCGTCCAGGCCTCGCCGCTGGGACGCACCCTGGCCGAGCAGACCGGTGCGGCGCTGGACCGCGCGGGCCGGATCTCGGTCAACCCCGACCTCACCCTGCCCGGCCACCCCGAGGTCTTCGTGGTGGGCGACATGATCTCGCTGGACAACCTCCCCGGTGTTGCCCAGGTGGCGATCCAGGGCGCCAAGTACGCCGCCAAGGAGATCGACGGGCGGATCAAGGGCAAGGCCCCGCAGGGCCCCTTCAAGTACTTCGACAAGGGCTCGATGGCGATCATCAGCCGGTTCAACGCGGTGGCGATGGTCGGCAGGCTCCGGCTCACCGGCGTCGTGGCTTGGCTGATGTGGCTCTTCGTCCACCTGATCTACATCACCGGGTTCAAGAACCGGATCACCGCGCTCCTGCACTGGGCGGTGTCGTTCCTCGGCCGTGGGCGCTCCGAGCGCACCACCACCGAGCAGCAGATCTTCGCCCGCGCCGCCCTCTCCCGGCTGGAGCGCGGCGCCGCGGACCTGGTCTCGGACCCCGGCGTGTACGACGCTCGCCGCGAGGAGGAGGACCGGCGCTCCGAGCTGGAGGCCCGGGCCGCCGAGGAGGCCCGCCTCACCGACGCCGGCGAGCGCGGCGTCAACACCCGCTGAGGCGGGCAGTCCGCGCGGGACTGCCCGCCGCAGGGTCAGTCCTGCTCCTGCCAGACCCGGACCCAGTCCACCAGCGTGTGCTGGGTGCCGAGGCCCCGGTCGCCGGCCATCGCGATCTCGTAGTCCGAGGACAGCAACGACAGGATCAGGAACTGGGGCCGGTGGCTGATGCCGCGGCGGCTGCGCCAGGTCTCCTGGCCGTCGATCCGGAAGACGTACTCCTTCGGGGTCCACTCCACGCTGAACACGTGGTAGCGCTTGAACCAGGAGTCGTTCCGGCCGGCCAGGAACCGGTTGACGTTGCGGATGTGCCCGCCGGTCTTGACCCGCTTGCCGCCGGGGGTGTTGTGGTAGGTGAACGAGGTGATCCCGCCACTGGCCTTGCCGCTGCCGAACCACTCCACGACGTCGATCTCCGCGCCGGTGTAGCGCGGCCCCCGGCCGCCCTCGATGCCGGAGACGGGCTGCATCCAGAAGCTCGCGTGCTGACCGGCCCGACGCTGGAACTTGATGCGCGCGGCGGCGACGCCGTACGTGAACGCGAACGACTTCTCGGTGGAGACGTGCCCGTTGAGCCGGTAGGCGAAGGGTCCCTCCCGCTTGCCCTTGCGCAGTGCCAGGCACTTGCCTGAGCGCGAGCGGTCCCGGAGCACCGAGAGGCGCAGCGCGCCCTTGGCGACCCGGGCTGCCTTGGGGGAGCCCTTCGAGCACGCCCTCAGCGACTCCGGGCTGTAGTCGCGCGCCCGGTGGTGCCAGGACCCGGACAGCCGGGAGCCCTTGAACTCCTCGGTGAAGACCGGCGCCCCCCAGGTGGCGAGGTCTCCGACGTTGCTGGTCCTTTGCCCCACCTTGGCGCGGTAGGCGGCGGGCAGGCCGTTGCGCCGGGCCTGGAGCTGCACCTCGGCGACGCCCCCGGCCTTGGTGCGGACCGTGCGGACCGCCTTCCACCCGCTCGGGGTGCGTGCCTGGATGCGCACCTTGGTGCGGGCCCGGCCCGGCTTCACCCGGACCTGGAGCACCGCCGCTGCCCGGTCGGCGGACGCCTTCGCCCGGCCGTTCTGGGCGATGGGCGGCAGCACCTGGACCCGGACCTGACGTACGGCGGCGCGGGCGCTCGCCTCTGCCAGGGTCACTGGGGGGCTCGCGGCGACCGTGGAGCTGGTCGGCGGCGGAGCGGCGTTGCCGGCGGGTACGGCGGCCAGCAGGCCGGCGGGGAGGAGCAGCGCGACGAGGGCGCCGACATGACGGTAGGAGTGGCTCACGTGAGATTCCTTGGCAGTCGGGGAGCGGACCGGACTGGACCAGTCTGCGCAATCCCGGGCGACATTGCATCCCGGCCGCATCCCCGCCGCATCCCCACCGCCCGGCCTTCGGGTACGGCGTACTCTCCCGGGAACGCCGGTCGACCCAGCTGCCGGCGACGTGGCGAGGGGTGGACCGTGCACGAGATTGTCTCTCCGATGGTGGGCACGGTCGTGCGGATCGCGGCCGCCGGCGACGTGGTGCTGCCCGGCCAGGAGGTGGCGGTGCTGGAGTCGATGAAGATGGAGCACCTGGTGCACGCCCCGAGCGAGCCGAGCGAGCACCCGGGATTCGTGGTGGCCGAGGTGGCCGTCGAGCGGGGTCACGGCGTACGCCGGGACCAGGTGCTGGTGCGGCTGGCGCGGCGCACGGACTCCGGGCCGACGCCCGGGGGAGGGCAGCAGCAGCCAGCGGAGCCGTCCGGGACCAGCCTGCGCGCCGACCTGGCCGCGGTGGTGGCCGCGCACGCCCACGGACTGGACGAGAACCGTCCCGACGCGGTCGCGAAGCGCCACGCTCGCGGGCAGCGGACGGCCCGGGAGAACGTGGCGGACCTCTGCGACCCCGGCACCTTCACCGAGTACGGACCCCTGGTCGTCGCCGCCCAGCGGGCGCGCCGCAGCCTGGAGGACCTGGTGGCCAGCACGCCCGCCGACGGCCTGGTCACTGGCCTCGGTGAGGTCGCGGGCAGGCCGACCGCGGTGCTCGCCTACGACGCCACCGTGCTGGCCGGCACCCAGGGCCTGCGCAACCACCAGAAGACCGACCGGATGCTGGAGGTGGCGGAGAAGCGGCGTACCCCGGTGGTGCTGTTCGCCGAGGGTGGAGGCGGGCGACCCGGCGACACCGACGTGCCGGTGGTCGCCGCGCTCGACCTGGACACCTTCTACCGGTTCGCGCGGCTCAGCGGTGAGGTCCCGCTGGTGGGCGTCGCAGCCGGCCGCTGCTTCGCCGGGAACGCCGCCCTGCTGGGGTGCTGCGACGTCATCATCGCCACCCGCGGGGCCAACATCGGCATGGGCGGCCCGGCGATGATCGAGGGCGGCGGTCTGGGGACCTTCACCCCCGAGGAGATCGGCCCCGCCGCCGAGCAGGCGGCGGCCGGGGTGGTCGACGTGCTGGTGCAGGACGAGGCCGAGGCGGTGGTCGTGGCCAAGCGGTGCCTGGCCTACTTCTCCGGCGAGGTGGCCGAGGAGTGGGAGTGCGGTGACCAGGACGAGCTGCGCGACCTGGTGCCTGAGCAGCGCGGGCGCGCCTTCGACGTACGCCGGGTGGTCCACCGCCTCGCGGACTCCGGGTCGGTGCTGGAGCTGCGCCGGGACTTCGGCCGCGGCATCGTGACTGCGCTGGTGCGGGTCGAGGGGCGGGCCTACGGGCTGGTCGCCAACAGCACCGAGCATCTCGGTGGCGCCGTGGACGGCGAGGGCGCCGACAAGATGGCCCGCTTCCTGGGCCTGTGCGACCGCCACGGGCTGCCGGTGATCACCTTGTGCGACACCCCGGGCTTCATGGTCGGCCCCGAGTCCGAGCGCAGCGGCACCGTCCGCCGGTTCGGCGACCTGTTCACCACCAGCGCCCGGTTGCGGGTGCCGCTGCTCACGGTGGTGCTGCGCAAGGCCTACGGGCTGGGGGCGATGGCGATGTCCGGTGGTGGGCACAAGGTGCCGCTGGCGACCGTGGCCTGGCCCACCGCCGAGGTCGG
Organism: Nocardioides sp. 616; assembly: GCF_002930065.1. Lineage (NCBI taxonomy): Bacteria > Bacillati > Actinomycetota > Actinomycetes > Propionibacteriales > Nocardioidaceae > Nocardioides > Nocardioides sp. 616. Next base: position 210,028 of record NZ_POAG01000018.1, read on the forward strand.
TGCGATGGGGCTGGAGGGGGCGGTCAAGCTCGGGTTCCGACGCGAGCTGGAGGCCGTGGCGGACCCTGTCGAGCGGCAGCGGTTCCTGGAGGAGATGGTGGAGCTGGCGCACGAGCAGAGCAAGGCCCTCAACGCCGCCACGGTGTTCGAGCTCGACGACGTCATCGACCCCGCCGACACCCGGCGCTGGATCACCCGGGTGCTCGGCTGACGCCTGCGCCGGCTCACTCGAAGCGGTCGGGCCGCTCCTGGCTGTCGAACAGCTCGCGGGCCCACTTGGGCACGATGAAGATGCCCTCGGCCTCGACGCAGGGGCCGCCGGAGTCGCTGATGGTGCCCTTGGCGTAGGTCTTGTAGCCCTCGGTGCGGTCGATCCAGCCCTCGCAGGTCAGGTCGCCCAGCGGCGCGGGGCGCAGGTAGCGGATGGTGAGTCCGCCGGTCATCCCGGGCCTGCCGCCCGCACCGCAGGCCTCGCCGAGGGCCTGGTCGAGGATCAGGGCGCTGACGCCGCCGTGGGTGAGCCCCGGGGGCCCTTCGTAGGCGGCGCCGAGCCGGAAGTGGGCGGTGGCCCGACCGGCGGGGTCGCGGACGAAGTCGAGCGGGGGAGCGATGGGGTTGCGCACGCCCACCACGGCGTTGCCCCACGGGCGGGTGCTGCCGTCGGAGGAGTAGCGGACGCCGAACGGGCCCTCGATCTGGCTGTTCCTCAGCCGGGCGGTGATCGCCTCGATCTCGGCCTGCGCGCGCCGGATCTCGTCGTCGTCGACCGTGGTGCGCAGGGTGGCGTCGACCAGCTCCCGCACGCTCTGGGTGAACGGCGTGTAGAGGGCCAGCTGTCCGGCCTGCTCGTCGGCGGCGAGGTCCTCGTGGTGGTAGCCATGCATGCGCCGGAGTCTAAGGTCAGTCCCCGCGCCCCGGGAGCATCAGCACGAACGTGGTGTGCTCGCCCTCGGCGAGCTTGAGGTACCCGCCCATGGAGGTCGCCAGGTCCGAGGCGATGGTCAGCCCCAGGCCGCCCTGGCCGCTGTCCTTGCTGCTGATGCCCCGCTGGAACACCTCGTTGCCGATCGTCCTGACCCCGTCGTCGCTGACCCGGATCTCGACGAACCTCTCCTCGTCACGGGCCTCGACCTGGATCGGGCTGGCGCCGTGGGCGGCGGCGTTCTCGATCAGCACGTCGAGGATCTGCAGCACCGGGCCCGGCACCACGCGGGCGGGGACGAGGCCGCTGTCCACGTGCACGATCTGCAGATCGGCCGCCTCGACCTGGGGCCGCCACCGCGACACCACGTCGGCGACCAGGGCCGACAGGTCGACGTCGACCGCGTCACCGAGGCGCCGACCCCGGGCCAGTCCGAGCAGCTCGTTGATCGCGTTGCTCAACCGGTCCAGCTCGGGGAGGTAGCTCTCCAGCTCCTTGGCCACCTGCGGCGGGGTCTCGGGCCACAGCGCCAGGTCCTCCAGCTCCAGACGCAGCGCGGTGATGGGGGTACGCAGCTGGTGGGAGGCGTTGGCGGCGAACTCGCGCTCGCGCCGGATCAGGTCGTCGAGCTGGGTGGAGCTGCTGCGCAGTGCGGTGCCGATGGCTTCTGCCTCAGGGATCGAGTAGTGCGGGAAGTGGATGTCGAAGCGCCCGCGCCCCAGGTGGTCGGCTGCGTCCGCCAGCTCGCGGAACGGCCGGGAGAGCCAGCGGGCCAGCAGGAACCCGGTCAGCGCGGCGACCGCGGTGAGGCTCAGCCCGATCAGGATGAGCGGCACCAGCGCTTCGGAGATGCGCTGGTCGACGACGTTCCCCGAGCGGGACAGGGTCACGGCCCCCCCGCCGGGCACGGCGCGGGTCTCCACGACGTCGCGCTCGGGGTCCACGGGCGGTCCGGAGGCCACGGTGCTGCCGTCGGCGGCGACGTACGAGACGGTGTCACCGCCGGTGACGAGGCTGCCCAGATACGCCTGGTCCACCGGGGTCGCGTTCTCGGTGCGCTCTTGGACCAGCAGCGCCAGCAGGGCGACGGAGTTGGAGATGTCACGTCGCTCGTCGCTGCTCACCAGGTCGGCCAGGAGGTAGGCCCGGGGGATCCCGTAGAGGGCGATCATCGCGATGGTCATCCCCACCAGGCTGGCCACCAGGCGGTCACGCACCGGCGCTGTCCTCCAGCCGGAAGCCGACGCCGCGGACCGTGGTCACCTGCGCCGGCGCTCCGGCGTCCTCGAGCTTCTGCCGCAGCCGGCCCACGGTGGCGTCGAGCATCTTCGTCGACCCGTACCAGTTCTCGTCCCACACGTCGCTGATCAGCTGCTCGCGGGTGACCACCGCGCCGCGGGTGCTGTCCAGCAGCGCCAGCAGGTCGAACTCCTTCGAGGTGGTCGCCAGCTCGCCGTCGCCGATCCAGATGCGCCGCGCCTGTACGTCGATCCGCAGGCCGTCGGGCGTGGGGGCCGGGGCCGCGGAGGCAGCGGCCGGGGCGGTCTCGGCCAGCCCGGTGCTGCGGCGCAGCAGCGCCCGGGCCCGGGCCAGCAGCTCCGCCAGCGCAAACGGCTTCGCGAGGTAGTCGTCGGCGCCGACGTCGAGGCCCACGACCCGGTCGAGCTCTCCGTCCCGGGCGGTCAGGATGATGATGCCGCCGCGATAGCCGGCCTCGCGGGCCCGGCGGCAGACGTCGAGCCCGTCCACGTCGGGAAGTCCGAGGTCCAGCAGCAGCAGGTCCACCCCGCCGTTGCCGAGGCGCTCCAGCGCCAGGAGCCCCTGGGCCACCCGCTCCACCTCGTAGCCCTCACGTTCGAGGGTGCGGACCAGGGGAGCGGCGATCTTGTCGTCGTCCTCGACGACCAGGACGTGATGGGGCACGGTCACAGAGCATACGGCGGCCTTGCCGTGGTCTTGATCACGCGGCGGGCCTGTGCGTCCTGGGCCAGCAGGGCGGGGATCGCGCAGCCCAGGAGCAGCAGCGCCAGGGAGTCGGCGGTCAGGGAGCCGTTCCCGGGGCCGCCGGGCAGACCCAGGGTGAGGTGGAGCAGGGTGCCCAGCACCGCGCCCGCAGCCACCAGGACCGCGCCCAGGTGGGACTCGAAGCAGTTGTGCAGCCCCATCTTCGCCGCGGCGAGGACCGCGATCCCGCCGAGCACCGCCTCCAGCACCTCGTAGGTGGTGGTCGGTGCGTCGAGCGCGTGTGCCAGGAGCAGGAGGGCGATGAGCAGGCACGCCAGCGAGGCGGTGTCGGAGGCCCGGGTGCGGGGGCGCCGCATCAGAACTCCTTGTCCGCAGGCCCGGACTCCTCGGCCGAGGTGGTCGCCGAGGGTCGGCCCAGCAGGTCGGTCACCGCACGGGAGGGGGACCACACCGTGGTGCCCTCGTTGCTCACCACCCGCGTCTGGACGGACGAGGGGCTCTCGTCGAGCACGATGGTCACCACGGTGCGCGGCCGGCCGTCGGGACCCGTCTCCGTGGAGGCCCGCATGGTCGAGGCCACGGAGAACCCGGAGTTGACGTAGTTCCACCTGAGGTTGACGCTGCCGAGGTTGCTGCCGGTGACCTCGAGGGAGTCGTTGGTGATGAACCCGGAGCTGAACTTCACCTGGACGCTGCGGGGGCTCCCGTCCCAGCCGGCGACGATGCTGGAGAGGTTGACCTGGCGGTTGAAGGTGTAGGTCAGCCAGTCCCCGGCCTCGATCCGGCCGGCGGTCGCACCGCCGTTCTGGGCCTGCACGTCGCTGCCGGCCAGCGCCGGGCCGTTGTCGACGAGCCGGTTGGCGACCACGGGGGAGACGGTCTCGTTGCCGGCCCTGTCGGTGGCGACGGCCCGGAAGTCGTAGCGGCCGTCGGTCAGGGCGGCCGTGGGCGTGCTGCAGCTCCACGGTGCGGCGGCCATGGTGCAGAGGTCCTGGTAGGCCGTGGTGCCCGTGGGTGCGTGCTGGAGCACGACCCGGGCGACTCCGGAGGTGGCGTCGGCGACGTTGCCGGCCGAGAAGGTCCGCACCCCGGTGAGGGTGGCTCCCGGGTCGACCATGGTGACGGTGGGAGCGAGGTTGTCCACCGTCGTACGCACGGGGGCGGAGGTGGCCTGGTAGCCGGCCTTGTCGAGGGCGACGGCGCGCAGCGAGTACTGCCCGTCGGCCCGCTCACGGGTGTTCCAGGAGCAGGAGTACGGCGCGCTGGTGGGCATGCACAGCGTCGTCCAGGTGCCGCCCGGGGAGAGCTGCTGGACAGTGACTCCTGCGATGCCGGTCTCCCGGTCGGTGGCGGTGGCGACCACCGGCCGCGTGCCCCTGACGAAGACGCCGGGCTCGACCATCGAGACCGTCGGCGGGGTCCAGTCCGCGGCGGCGGTGACGGTCGCGGTCGCAGTGGTGCGCGCGGAGAAGGCCGCGGAGGAGAAGCCCGGGAAGGAGAGGGCCAGGACGGCGCCGAGGGCGACGACGGAGAGGGCGTTGAGGGAGCGGAAGCTCGTCACCTGGTCCTCCTCGGTCGGTGCTGTACGGCGGTCTCGGCGGGTGTCGGCGCGGTGGCGGGCGACGTGGTCAACGCTAGTGAGCGGCGCGCCACCGGACTTCCACAGCAATGCCTCAGGAGCCCCCCGTTTTGCTACCGGACGGGGCGTGCCTGGGGCGTCGGTCAGGCGGAGAGGAGCTCGGACGCGGGCGGCTCGGCGGCGGGGGCGATCCTCAGGTGCGGGGTCGCCACCTCCTGGCGCTTCCGGGTCGGGAGCAGGGCCTTGATCAGGTCGCGCAGGGCCATCAGGGCGATGCCTGCGGCCGGGACACCGATCAGGTAGATGCGGATCTGCGGGTCGGCCAGGGCGATGAAGGCCCAGCCGAGGTGGGGGACGGTGTGCGCCACGACCGGCTGGTTGCCGGCGGGAAGGCTGAACTTCCACGGATCCGGGTCCGGGTTGGCGTCGCCCTGGGTGCGGAAGACGCGGGTGTCGTCCTTCCCGGGGCGGATCTTGGTGATCCGGTGGGTGACCAGGGTGCCGACGCCGCTGTCCGGCGGGGGCAGGTAGGTGATGACGTCGCCCACGGCCAGGTCCTCGACCGGGACCTGCCTCTCGAAGGCGACCGACCCCTTCTCGAAGGTCCCCGACATCGAGCCGCCGGTGATGACGTAGCGCTCGTAGCCGAAGAACCCGGGGACGATGTAGGCGGTGCAGCCGACCATGACGGCGATCAGCAGCACGTTGTTGAGCAGGCGCACGGGCCGGCGGAGGGCCTTGGTGACTCGCTTCATGTCGTGCTCCTGGGGGTCATGGGGTCAGCGGGGGCTTGGCAGTGGTCCGGGGGGCGGGGTGGTGGTCCGGGGTGGCAGGGCGCCTGGGGTGCCCTGCCTCAACCCTGCTGTGCCACGTCCCCGGAGAGGGGCTTACTGCTGGACGGTGCCGTCGAGCTGAACGGAGTCCCAGGTGTAGACGGCGCCGGCGGTCAGGCCCTGCTGGGTGTCGTCGGCCTTCGCGTCGAGGGAGACGGTGAACTTGTAGGTGGCGGCCGCGCCGGGTGCGAACTCACCGAGGTCGTTCTTGGTGCCGTCGACGAGCCCGCCGAAGGTGCCGGAGTAGACCTGGGTGTTGGAGGTCGTGTTGGTGATGACCAGCTTGAGGTTCTCCGCGGCGAAGGCGTTGGTGGAGGACTTCTCCGTCAGCGTGAACTTGGCGGGCAGCGAGCCGGTGTTGGTGATCGTCAGGGTGCCGTTGCGGGAGTCGCCGGGCTTGACGTCGCCGAGGGTGAAGATCGCCTGGCCGTCCTTGGAGTTGCTGTGCTTCAGGGTTCCGGCGGTCACGGCGCTGATGGTGTTGCCCGTGGTGGAGCTGAAGGTGGCTCCCGAGCCCACGGCGATGGTGCCGGCGGCGAGCAGCGTGGCGAGGGGGATGAGGACCTTCTTGGTGCGGGCGATGCTCATGACCGGTATCTCCTGGGTGCTGGGTGGCTGCTCCGCCTGTTGCGGATCCGCCGGGTTGATGACAGAAACGCTACGGAGCCGCGGTCCACAGGATTGCCCCCGGAAGGCCCCCGGTTCTCCCCGATTCGGAACTCTTCGCCTCCCCGGGACGCCCATCGCCGGGAGGTGGCCGAGAAGGAGCGCGGGCAAGGGGTGGACTGGCGCGCGGGGTGGGCCCCGTGGGACTCGAACCCACAACTAACGGATTAAAAGTCCGCTGCTCTGCCAATTGAGCTAGAGGCCCGGGACATGGGGACTTTCATCCGTTGAACTGTCGGTAGAACCCATGGCCGGAACCGAGTATCCCAGAGTGCATCGGAGCTCTGCGTGGACGGGCCTCCGGAGAACCCTCGGGACAACAAGGGTCTGCTACACGTAGTCGCGTGCCGGGTTCAGTGGAGGCTCTGGGGTGCCGAGGTCTGCCACTTCTTGCTGCGTCGGCAGGGACTCTGGTCACGGTGCGGCGAGAAGCCGATTGGGCGGTCTTGGACCGCCCAATCGGGTAGCCCCTGCCGATGTGGTCACGCCACTGTTTACGGATCACGGTCGCCACACAGGATCGGAACCTGCCGTAGCCCGTCCGCCCCAGGGACGAGGCGAGGGTGCCAGCGTAGCTGCGCCCCGGCTACCCCGGCGCCCGTTCTGGCCATCGGGACGGGTCCCGGTTCGCCACCAGGGGCGAGAGCCACCGGCTGGCCGGGTCGGCGTCGACCAGCAGGCACCGGAGGAGGATCGAGAGCGGGACGGCCAGGATGGCGCCGAGCGGGCCGATCACCCCCGCCCAGAAGATCAGTGAGAGGAACGTCAGCGTCGTGGTCAGTCCGACGGAGTTCCCGACGACCCGGGGGTGGATCACCGACCCGATGGTGAAGTTCACCGCCAGGTAGACCAGCACCACCGCCAGCATCAGATCCGGACCGCCCGCGAGGAGCGCGAGGATGGCCGGCGGGACCAGCGAGATCAGGAACCCGATGTGCGGGATGTAGCTGGTGAGGAAGGCCAGCAGCCCCCACAGCAGTGGAGCCGGGACGTCCAACAGCTCCAGGGCGACCGTGTCCAGGACCGCTGCGATGAATCCGAAGACCGTGGAGACCAGCAGGTAGCGGCGGGTGTCCCGGGCGAAGGTGCCCAGCGCTGCGACCAGGTCGGGTCGATCCCGGCCCGCGGCGGCCAGCTGGGCGGGGAACGACTTCCCGTCGACGGTCATGAACAGCACCAGCGTCAGCAGCAGGACCAGGCCGGAGACCAGCGAGTAGACGTCGGACAGTGCGTCGGTGGCCAGTCCCAGCACCTTGCCCAGGTCGAGGCCGTCGAGCAGGTGCCGGATCTGCTCGGAGGAGACCCCGGCCCGGTCCAACAGGCCTGCCGCGTCGGAGATCAGGTCGTTGAAGTCGTCCTTGTACTGGGGCAGCAAGGTGGCGAACCGGGCAGTGGCCACCACGACGGAGAGGGCGAGTGCCATCACCAGGGCGGCCACCAGGACCACGCAGAGCAGGCTCGAGAGCCACCCCCACAGGTGGCGGTCGAGCCGGACCCGCAGTGGATGCACCGCGATCGTCAGGACCAGGGCGAGGAAGGCCGGGCCGATGAGGTTCGCCGAGGCGCGCATTCCGGAGATGACCAGGAACACCGCGGCCAGGCCCAGCAGCACGACCAAGCCTCTGGGCAGCCCGCCCGCCCGGCCTGCCGCTGGCTCCTGCGTTGGTGTCGACACGGGATTCCTCCCCGCTCGCCAGCGCTGGGACGTGGCCGAGCTGGTCCGGCTCCAGGTCCCGGGTCCGTCGGCGCCGGTGTGGCGGACCCGCTTGGTCCGACCATACCTCCGGCACTGGGTGCGAGCGTCAGACCTTCGGTCGCGGGGGGAGGACCAGCGACTTGCCGCCCTTCCTGGTCGCGTTGACCGCCTGCTGCCAGGCGCTCAGGGCTGCGTCATAGGAAGCGGTGATGCCGGTCGAGGCAGCACTGAGCTCCTGCCAGCTCTCGGTGTTGGCGTAGTTGCAGGCCTGCTTGCACTGCTCGTCGTTGCGCAGCGCGTCCAACGCCTCAGCGACGGCGGCGGCGGCGTTGCCGACGACGTCCACCAGGGTGGCATGTGTCTGGGTCATGGCCGTCGGCACGGTGAGCGCCGACATCGCGTCACGCACCGCCTCACGTCGGCTGACCGCCAGGGACAGGGCTGCGAGGGCCTCGTCGCTGGTGACCTTCTGACTTCCCACCACGCTGGTCCACGAGGAGAGGTCGCGGCGCAGGGTGGCGTAGTTGGCCTGCTGGACCTTCATCGCGTCCCGGTAGGCGTCCAGGCCGCCTCCGGACTCTTGGCGCTGCGCGGCGACGGCGTCGTACTGGGCCTGCCAGGCGGCGATGGTGCTGGTGGCCTTGGCGATCAGTGCGTCGACCGCGGCGACGGCGGCCTGGCCGCTGGTGGCCGTCGGGCTGCCGACCGGCAGGCGCTGCAGGCCGGCCTGGAGGTCGGGCCGGACCTCGGCCCACTTCCCGAGCGACTTGCCGTCGATGGTGGCCAGTCCGCTGAGGTGCTCCAGGACGGGGAGGTAGGTGTCGCGCTGGGTGTCCGAGGCGCTCCGGGCGGTGGCGCCCTCGATGACGGTGAGGGTCTCCTCGGCGCTGCTGCCGACGTTGCGCAGCTGGCTGGTGCGCTGCGCCCGGCTCAGCCTGCCGAAGAGCCGCTGGAGGGTCTTGTCCACCGAGGCCGACGCGGACTGCCCGACCACGTCGTGGACGCCGGCGACCACGGAGCTGGCCGGCAGGGTGGAGGGGTCCTCGCCGAGGCGCTCGACGTCGGCGCGCCGCTGGGCCAGCGCCGCGACGGCCGCCCGGAGCGGCTCGCGGGTCTCGGTCCACGGGGCGAGGTTGCTCTCGCTGAGCTCCGCCAGTGCGGCGCCGGCCTCGGCGACCGCGATCTGCTGGGCGACGGTGCGCTGGGCGGCCTCGGCGACCTCCGAGCTGCGTCGGTCGGCCTCCTGCGAGGCCGACTCCAGCAACGGCAGGACGCTGGCGTACGCAGCTCCGGCGAGCGCGATCTCGTCGAGCGAGGCGGCGTCGTCGAGCTGCCGGGTCGCGCTGATGAACTCGCCGTGCGAACGGCCGAAGGCCTCGCGGACCGGGTTGTCCTGGGAGTGCTGGAAGTACCACCCCGCGCCGCCCGCGATCAGCAGCACGGCGACGGCCGCGGCGATGACCTTGGTCCAGGCACCGGACCCGCCCGAGCGGTCACGGGAGCCCGAGGCCGAACGTGCACGGGAGGTCGTGGCGACCGGCCCCGGGTCGGTGCTCCGCGCCCAGCTCGGCGTCGGCGGAGCGACGTACGGCGGGCGGGCGGGCCTGGGCTCGCGCTCGGGACCGAGGACCGGCTTGATCACCGGGTCCTGCAGCACGCTGCGCTGGGGCGGGGTGGGCACGTACGCCGGACGGGGCTCGCGCTCGGGGCCCTGGATGGGCTTGATCACCGCTGCGTGGCGAGCCGAACGGCGTCCCGCCGGTGCGTCGCCGGGCGTCCACGGGACCAGCGGGACCGGAGGAGCAGCAGGGATGGCGGGCGCTCGCGGCCCGGGAGGCACCTCGGGCTCGGGCTCGGGCTCGGGGTCACGGTCCGTCAACGCCTCGAGCGACTCCGTGCTCGGTTCGTCCGCCGACTCGGTGGCCGGGACCTCCTCGGCGGGGGTCTCCTCGAGCGGCGGGATGGCGAAGCCGGCGGGCGGCGCGATCCGCAGCTCGGGCTCGCGGTCGACGACGGGCTCCGGCGCCTCGGAAGCGATGGTGCGCGGGGATGAGTCGGAGGAGATCAGGCGCAGCCTGGGCGCCGGCGTGTGCACGGGCGGGGCTTCGGGGGAGTCGTCGGGGGAGACCTCTGAGGGCTCCTCGGCTGAGTCGTCGTACGTCTCCTGCAGGGCGGGTCCGACCTCGCCCGGCGCGTCGGCCTGCATGGCGCTTCCGCACTCGGGGCAGAACCGGAACTGCGTCGGCACGGGGGTGCTGCAGCGCGTACAGGGCGTGGTGCCCTGCTCGTCGTCGCTCATGTGACTGCCTCGTTCCGGCGAATGGGTGGCACTACCAGTCGCCGCATCATGGCAACGATGTCGTCCCGGTGGGCTGGAATCTTGGAGTTCAGGCAGTTTCGGCACGCGCGAGCCGGGCTGGGCCCTCCGCCCTGCGCCTCGCAGGCTCCTGTAACGCAATGTTCACGCAGGTATTTGAATTGATCCGTCTCAGGATCTGTTGCTTCCGCGCTTTGTTGGTACTGTTGCTGCTGCAACAGGTGCAAGTTCCAGCAGGTAGACGCCCGCGGAGTTTGTGATCCAACGGCGTTTCTTCTCAGGTGCGATACCCCGGGTCGGAGCGACGTGTCACCCGCATCTGATGCGGGGCGGTCGAAGTGACCGCCTCTCGCCCGATAACAGGAGTATCACAGCAATGGCTCAAGGCACCGTGAAGTGGTTCAACGCCGAGAAGGGTTTCGGCTTCATCGCGCAGGAGGACGGCGGCGACGACGTCTTCGTGCACTACTCGGCGATCCAGACGCAGGGCTACAAGTCCCTCGACGAGAACCAGAAGGTCGAGTTCGACGTCACCCAGGGCCCCAAGGGTCCCCAGGCGGAGAACGTTCGCGCCGTCTGATTGACGCCGTAGTTGGACGCACCTGTCCGACGACTCAGTGGCCGAGGCCCCATCCCTGGTGGATGGGGCCTCGGTCCATTTCTGGGCTCGCCCCACCCCACCCGTGCCGCCCCACCCGGGCCGCCCGACCCGGGCCGCTCGGCACGGGCCCAATGGCACTGGGGCCGCTCTAAGCGGCGAGGTATCTTGGTGTCAAGGACCTACTCGGGTGGTGCGGGCCTCCTCATATGGGGGAGATTTGACCATTCGGGTGTTTAGTTGCCGCCCGGGCGGGCACTGTTGATGTCAGATCGGCTGTGTGGGTCCAACGAGGCGGCACACACATGACGAAGCAACAAGGAGGCCTTCGCGTGCACGACCAGTTCGATGTCACGCTGGAAGACGGCGACCTCCTGGGCGAGGTGGAACTCACCACCACGCTGATCATCGCTGCCAGCGAGTCCGAGGGGCCGCTGAGCGCTGAGGAGATCGACCGGCTGCTGGGTGTGTCGCCGGTGCCTCACCAACGCTGATCCGCTCCAGCTTTCCCAGACCCTGCACCTCACAGGTGCGGGGTCTTCTGCGTCTAAGGGCTTCCCACTTGAACGAGATACCCCCACGGGGTATACAGGAGGGGTGACCGAGACTGCGGAGCACCACCACGGCTACATCAAGAGCAAGGACGCCTACCTGGCCCGCCTGCGTCGGATCGAAGGGCAGGCCCGGGGGCTCCAGCGGATGGTCGAGGAGGAGAAGTACTGCATCGACATCCTGACCCAGGTCAGTGCCATGACCAAGGCGCTCCAGGCCGTCAGCCTCGGCCTGCTCGAGGAGCACCTGGGGCACTGCGTCGTGGAGGCCGCCCGAGCCGGCGACGCGGAGGGCCAGGAGAAGGTCGACGAGGTGATGGCAGCCATCACCCGTCTGTTGAAGTGAACGACCCCCACATCCGTCGAGGAGATCGACCCATGAGCGAGCACCACACCCAGAGCTTCACCGTCACCGGCATGACCTGTGCCCACTGCGTCGCATCGGTCACCGAGGAGGTGCGTGAGGTCCCTGGCGTCGAGTCGGTCGAGGTTGCCCTCGACACCGGTGCCCTGACCGTGACCAGCGCCGAGCCCCTCGACCAGGGCGCCATCGCCGCCGCGGTCGAGGAGGCCGGCTACGCCCTGGCATGAGCGCGGCATGAGCACCCCGGTCCGCCTCGTCGCCTTCCTGATCGGGCTGGTCGCCGCCTTCGCGGTGGCCGCCGGCATCGGGCGCGCCGTGGGCCCCCTCGACGTCGTGGTGGAGGAGCACTCCGCAGACGACGCCGCCCACGGTGACACGTCGGCCACGCACGGCGACGGGCACGAGGACGAGGACGAGGACGGACACGAGGAGGGGGTCCACCAGTCGGGCCCCGCGGCCGGCAGCACGGTCCCGGGACTGGTATCCCGCCAGGACGGGTTCGCCCTGCGGCTGGCCTCGCCCGAGGCGCGCGCCGGGAGGCAGGTCCCGCTCTCGTTCACGGTCGAGACCTCGAGCGGTCGATCGCTGCTGGACTACCAGACCGTCCACGAGCGGGACCTGCACCTGATCGTGGTCCGCCGCGACCTCACCGGCTTCCAGCACGTGCACCCCACGTTGGACCGCCGCACGGGGACCTGGTCCACGGCGCTCGACCTGACCCCGGGCACCTGGCGCGTCATCGCCGACTTCACCCCGCAGGGCTGGGACGGCCTCACGCTGGCTGACGACCTCTTCGTGCCGGGCGACTTCCGGCCCGAGCCCGAGCTGGCGGACCGCCGTACCGACAGCGTGGCCGGGTACGACGTCTCCCTGAGTGCCGACGCCGCCCCCGGCGTGGACACGGTGGTCTCGCTCACCGTCCAGCGCGAGGGTCGACCGGTCACCGACCTGAGCCCGTACCTCGGGGCGTCCGGTCACCTGGTCGCGATCCGCAGCGGAGACCTGGGCTACCTGCACGTGCATCCCGAGGAGGGGTCGAGCGGTCCGCGCATCGACTTCGCCACGAGCTTCCCCACCGCCGGCGTCTACCGGCTGTTCCTGGACTTCAAGCACCGAGGCGCGGTGCACACCGCCGACTTCACCGTCGTCGCCGGTGGCGCGCCCCAGGAGGCACACGGACATGACCACTGAGACCCCCACCGCCGCCGGGCCGACCCCGGCCAACGGGGACGTCGAGCTCGAGATCTCCGGCATGACCTGTGCGTCCTGCGCCAACCGCATCGAGCGCAAGCTCAACAAGCTCGACGGCGTCACCGCCTCGGTGAACTACGCCACCGAGAAGGCCCGCGTGCGGTTCCCCGAGTCGCTGGACACCGAGGTACTGCTGGACACCGTGGCCGCCGCCGGCTACTCCGCCACCCTGCCGGCACCGCCGGCGACGACCACCGACACCGTTCCGGCCGACCGGCGCGACCAGGAGCTGGAGGCGTTGCGCCAGCGCCTGCTCTGGTCGGCGGTGCTCAGCGTGCCGGTGATCGCGCTGGCGATGGTGCCGGCCTGGCAGTTCACCTACTGGCAGTGGGCCTCGCTGGTGCTCGCCGCCCCCGTCGTGGTGTGGGGGGCGTGGCCCTTCCACCGCGCCGCGGCCACCAACCTGCGCCACGGTGCCGCGACGATGGACACCCTGGTCTCCCTGGGGGTGCTGGCCGCCTTCGGCTGGTCGCTCTACGCCCTCTTCCTCGGCACCGCCGGCGAGCCCGGCCTCACCCACCCCTTCGAGCTGACCGTCGCCCGGGGCGACGGCTCGATGAACATCTATCTCGAGGCCGCGGCCGGGGTGACCACCTTCCTGCTCGCGGGGCGGTGGTTCGAGAAGCGGGCCAAGCGGCGCAGCGGGGACGCCCTGCGCGCGCTGCTGGAGCTCGGTGCCCGCGACGTGGCGCTGCTCCGCGACGGGGTCGAGACCCGGGTACCGGTGGAGCAGCTCGCCGTCGGTGACCAGTTCGTCGTACGGCCGGGGGAGAAGATCGCCACCGACGGGGAGGTCGTCTCCGGTACCTCCGCGGTGGACGCGTCCATGGTGAGCGGGGAGTCGGTGCCGGTCGAGGTTGCCCCCGGGTCCAGCGTGGTCGGCGCCTGCGTCAACGTCGGCGGCCGGCTGGTCGTCCGGGCCACCCGAGTGGGCGGCGACACCCAGCTCGCGCAGATGGCCCGGCTGGTCGAGGACGCCCAGTCCGGCAAGGCCGAGGTGCAGCGCCTCGCGGACCGGATCTCCGGCGTCTTCGTGCCGTTGGTGCTGCTGCTCTCCGCCGCCACCCTGGGGTTCTGGCTCGGCGCCGGAGGCGGCACCACGGCCGCGTTCACCGCCGCCGTGGCGGTGCTGATCGTGGCGTGCCCGTGCGCCCTCGGCCTGGCCACCCCCACCGCCCTGCTCGTCGGCACCGGCCGGGGCGCCCAGCTGGGCATCCTGATCAAGGGCCCGGAGACCCTGGAGTCCACCCGTCGCGTCGACACCGTGGTGCTGGACAAGACCGGCACCGTCACCACCGGTGAGATGTCGCTGGTCTCCGTGGTCGCTGCCGACGGCGAGTCGTCGGCGCAGGTGCAGGCGCTGGCCGCCGCCGTGGAGGCCGGCTCGGAGCACCCGATCGCCCGCGCCATCGTGGCCGCGACGCCCGGCCACCCCGAGGCCGTGGACCACGCGAGCGTGCCCGGGCTGGGTGCCGAGGCGGTGGCCGAGGGGCACTCGGTGGTGGTGGGCCGGCCCGCCCTGCTCGCCGAGCGGTCCCAACCCCTGGGCGCCGACCTGCGGCAGGCGATCGAGGAGGCCGAGGCCACCGGCGGCACCGCCGTGGCCGTCGGCTGGGACGGCGCCGCCCGGGGCGTGCTCGTGGTCTCCGACACCGTCAAGCCCTCCTCGGCGCAGGCGGTGCAGGCCTTCCGCCGACTGGGCCTGAGGCCGCTGCTGGTCACCGGCGACAACGAGGGCGCCGCCCGGGCGATCGCCGCCCAGGTGGGCATCGACGAGGTGGTCGCCGGGGTGCTGCCGGCCGAGAAGGTCGAAGTGATCAAGCGCCTGCAGCGCGAGGGCCGGGTGGTCGCCATGGTCGGCGACGGGGTGAACGACGCCCCCGCGCTGGCGCAGGCGGACCTGGGCCTGGCGATGGGCGCCGGCACCGACGTGGCGATCGAGGCCAGCGACCTGACGCTGGTCCGCGACGACCTGATGGCCGCGGTGGACGCCGTACGGCTGTCGCGGCGGACCCTGACCACGATCAAGGGCAACCTGTTCTGGGCCTTCGCCTACAACGTGGCGGCACTGCCGCTGGCCGCGGCCGGGCTGCTCAACCCCATGCTGGCCGGCGCCGCGATGGCGCTCTCCTCGGTCTTCGTGGTCACCAACAGCCTGCGGCTGCGCTCCTTCCACTGACCTCGCGCCTGCCCCGCCCCCGCGGCGCGAGGTGCCACAGTGGTGGGGTGAGCAGCAGCATCGAGCTGGACCAGGTCGTCAAGACGTTCGGATCCGTGCGGGCCCTCGACGGGTTCGACCTGCACGTGGGCACCGGGACGGTGCACGGGTTCCTCGGACCCAACGGCTCCGGCAAGTCCACCACCATGCGGGTGCTGCTCGGACTGCTGCGCGTCGACTCCGGGACCGCTCGGCTGCTCGGCGGCGACCCCTGGCGGGAGGCGGCGGCCCTGCACCGCCGGCTCGCCTACGTGCCGGGAGAGGTCACGCTGTGGCCCAGCCTCACCGGCGGCGAGGTGATCGACCTGCTCGGCCGGATGCGCGGCGGGCTCGACGAGGCCCGCCGGGCCGACCTGCTGGAGCGTTTCGAGCTGGACCCGAGCCGCAAGGCACGCACCTACTCCAAGGGCAACCGGCAGAAGGTGGCGCTGGTCGCCGCCCTCGCGTCGCGGGTCGAGCTCTACCTCTTCGACGAGCCCACCGCCGGCCTGGACCCGCTGATGGAGGCGGAGTTCCAGCGCTGCGTGCACGAGCTCAAGGCCGGCGGGGCAACGGTGCTGCTCTCCAGCCACATTCTCGCCGAGGTGGAGGCCCTGTGCGACCGGGTCACCATCATCCGTGCCGGGATCAATGTGCAGACCGGCACCCTGGCCGACCTGCGGCACCTCACCCGCACCCGGGTGATCGCCGAGACCGAGCTGCCCGGCACCCCGCTGGCCCGCCTCACCGGGGTGCACCACCTGGCGCAGTCCGACGGCCGCGTCACCTTCGAGGTGGACTCGGACCAGGTCGGCGAGGCGATGCGGCACCTGGCCGCCCTGGGGCTGCGCTCGCTCCAGGCGCACCCGCCCACCCTGGAGGAGCTCTTCCTGCGCGAGTACGGCGAGCAGGCGGTGACGTGAGCCAGCTGACCGGCACCCGGCACCTGGCCGGGCTCATCCTGCGCCGCGACCGGGTCCGGCTGCCCGTGTGGGTGCTCGGCACCACCGCGCTGACGGCGGTCTCGGCCCACGCCGTCCAGGACCTCTACGACACCCCGGTCAAGGTCGCCGGCTACCGGCGCACCGTCGAGGACTCCGCGGTGAGCAAGCTGCTCAACGGCACGGCGTACGGGGTGGACACCCTGGGCGGCATCGTCTCCTACGAGGTGACCGCGACCAGCGGGGTGATCGTGGCGCTGATGGTCGTCTTCCTGGTGGTGCGCCACACCCGCGGCGAGGAGGAGTCCGGCACCGCCGAGCTGCTGCGCGGGACCGTCACGGGCCGGCACGCCGCGACCGCCGCGGCGCTGCTGGTGGCCACCGGCGCCTGCCTGCTGGTGGGACTGCTCGACGCGGCGGTGCTGAGGACCGCAGGGCTCCCCGCGGGCGGCTCGCTGCTGCACGGGGCCGCGCTGGTCGGCGTCGGCCTGACGTTCACCGCGGTCGCCGCCGCGAGCGCCCAGATCACCGCCTCGGCGCGCGGGGCGCTCGGGCTGGCAGGCGCGGTGCTGGCGGTGCTCTTCGTGGTGCGCGGGGTCGGCGCCGTGCGCGACGACGCCCTGGTCTGGGCCTCGCCCTTCGGCTGGCAGCAGGAGGTCCGCGAGTACGGCGACCAGCGCTGGTGGCCGTTGCTGCTGCTGGTGCTGCTCGCGGCGGCGGTGTTCGCCGGCGCCGCCCAGCTCACCTCGCACCGCGACTTCGGTGCGGGGCTGGTGGCGGCCCGCGGCGGTCGTCCCCGCGCCGGCGTCCGGCTCGCCACCGCGTGGGGGCTCGCGCTGCGGACCCAGCGCGGTCTCCTCTTAGGCTGGACGGTCGGCCTGGTGCTCGCCGCGTGCCTCTTCGGCGCGGTGGGCCGCGAGGTGATCACCGTGGCGGAGAGCAACCCGGAGATCCTCGAGGTCTTCGGCGGGCGGCTCGACGACATCGTCCGCAGCTACTTCTCCTTCGTCATCCCGTTCCTGTGCGTCATCGCCAGTGCCTACGGCCTCACCTCGGTGCTGCGGCTGCGGCACGAGGAGGACGCCGGACGGGCCGAGCTGGTGCTCTCCGCGGGGATGGACCGCACGCGCTGGGCGCTGGGCGCCCTCGCGGTGACCGTCTTGGGCTCACTGGGCCTGCTGCTGCTGATGGGGCTGGGCGCCGGCGGCACCCACGCGCTGGTCTCGGGAGAGACCGAGCTCTTCTGGCCCCTGGTGGCCACGGCGCTGGCCCAGGCCCCGGCGGTGCTGCTGCTGGCCGCGCTCGGGGTGCTGCTGGTGGGCTGGGCGCCGCACCGCACCCTGCTGGCCTGGGCCCTCTTCGCCTTCGCGCTGGTGCAGGCCTATCTCGGCGAGCTGCTCGCGATGCCGGACTGGCTGGCGGGGCTCTCCCCGTTCTGGCACCTGCCCCTGCTGCCGGTCGAGGACTTCCGGGTGCTCCCGGCCGCCGTGCTGACCGCGCTCGCCCTGGCCTGCGCGGGCCTGGGACTGGTGGGCCTGCGCCGCCGCGACCTGACCTGAGGCCCTGACGTGAGGCCCTGTCGCGGTCCAGCCGGTGGGTGTGAGGATGGTCGACATGCCGAGCTCACAGGTGGTGGCCGCGGGAGGCGTCGTGCTCCGCAAGGCCCGTCGTGGCGGTGGGCACGAGGTCCTGCTGGTGCACCGCCCCCGCTACGACGACTGGTCCCTGCCCAAGGGCAAGCTCGACCCGGGGGAGCACGTCACCGCCTGCGCGATCCGTGAGGTGGCCGAGGAGACCGGGCTGCGGATCCGGCTGGGACCTCCGCTGCCCGACCAGCACTACCGGGTCGCGGCGGGGCTCAAGACGGTGCACTGGTGGGTGGCCCGGGTGGTGGGCGACGACGACGTCAGCTCCTACCTCCCCAACGCCGAGATCGACGCGGTCCAGTGGCTGGCCTGGGGCAAGGCGGTCAAGCGCCTCACCCGCGAGCAGGACCGCGCCACCCTGGCCGCCGCCAGGCCGCTGCGCCGGCGTACCCGGGCGCTGGCGGTGGTGCGGCACGCCGCGGCCCGTCCCCGACGCGGCTGGCAGGGCGACGACAGGCGGCGGCCGCTGAGCCCCGACGGCGAGGCCCAGGCCCGGCGACTGGTTCCGGTGCTCGCGGCGTACGACGTCTCGCTGCTGGTCTCCTCCAGCTCCACGCGCTGCGTCCAGACGTTGGCGCCGTACGCCCGCGCCACCTGGTCGCAGGTGACCGAGCGCGACGGACTGAGCGAGGAGGACGCCAGCGCCGAGGGGATCGCCGCGATCGCCGCCGGGCTGCTGGACGCCCCGGAGTCCGCGGTGCTGTGCACCCATCGGCCGGTGCTGCCCCAGGTGCTGGCCGCCCTCGGGCTGCCGGAGCACAAGCTGGAGCCCGCCGGGATGGTCGTGCTGCACCACCGTCGGGGCCGGGTGCTCGCCGTCGAGGAGCACCGCGCCCCCTGAGCCGCGACAACTCCTCCGGCCGAGTTCATCTTGCGTTCACCCGGGCTCGGGCAGCCGGTCACCTCGACTCCGCACAGTGGAGGAGTCAGAGAAGATCCAACCTGAGAATCCAGGAGCCAGAAGTGATCAGCACTTCTTTCCGCCGGGCCGTGGTGCCCGGTATCGCCGTCCTCGCGCTTGCGCTGGCCGCATGTGGTGGGGACGCCGGCGCTGACGGTGCATCCGGCACTGTCGCGGTCGACGGCTCGTCGACCGTCTACCCGATGAGCAACGCGGCCTACGAGCTGCTCACAGAAGAGAACCCCGACGTGAAGGTCACGGTCGGTGCCTCGGGGACCGGCGGCGGCTTCGAGAAGTTCTGCGCCGGGCAGACCGACATCTCCGACGCCTCCCGCCCGATCAAGGACGACGAGGAGGTGCCGCTGTGTGAGGAGAACGGGGTCGAGTTCACCGAGCTGCAGGTCGCCACCGACGCCCTGACCATCGTGGTGCACCCCGATCTCGCGGTCGACTGCCTCACCACCGAGCAGCTCGTCGAGCTGTGGGCCCCGGGCTCCAAGGTCACCAACTGGAAGCAGCTCGACCCGAGCTTCCCGGACCAGAAGATCTCGCTCTTCGGTCCCGGCGCCGACTCCGGCACCTACGACTACCTGGCCGCCGATGTCATCGGCGACGAGTCCGAGACCACGCGCGACGACTACGAGGCCTCCGAGGACGACAACGTGCTGGTCCAGGGCGTCGCCGGCACCGAGGGTGCCACCGGCTACTTCGGCTACACCTACTACGAGGAGAACGCCGACAGCCTCAAGGCGCTGGCCATCGACGACGGAAACGGCTGTGTCGCCCCGTCGGCCGAGGCCGCCCAGGCCGGGGAGTACACCCCGCTGTCGCGCCCGCTGTTCCTCTACGTGAACAACAAGAACTACGCCGACAACGAGGCGGTCGCGGCCTACCTCGACTTCTACATCGAGAACCTGGAGTCGATCGCCACCGCGGCCAAGTTCATCCCGCTGAGCGAGGACCTCTACACCCAGACCCAGTCGGCCCTCGAGGGCATGTCCGGCTGATGAACACCAGCAGCACGACGACGGGCCCGTCCGCACCGGCGGGCCCGTCGGCCGCGCCGCCGAGCCTCGCGGCTCGGCCGCGACCGGGGGAGGCCGTCATCAAGGTGCTCCTGGCCGGCTCGGCTCTGGCCTCCGTGGCGATCA
This sequence comes from Nocardioides sp. 616, assembly GCF_002930065.1. Classification (NCBI taxonomy): domain Bacteria; kingdom Bacillati; phylum Actinomycetota; class Actinomycetes; order Propionibacteriales; family Nocardioidaceae; genus Nocardioides; species Nocardioides sp. 616. The sequence goes on from NZ_POAG01000018.1 coordinate 229,606, forward strand.
CCTTCGGCATCATCGGAGCACTGCTGGAGCCGGTCACCCACTTCTTCGGCCAGGTCAGTGTGGGCGAGTTCTTCGGCACCCACGGCAAGTACGCCGTCCTGCCGCTGGTCGGGGGCACGCTGATGACCACGGTGATCGCCCTGCTGGTCGCCGTACCGGTGGGGCTCGGCGCGGCGATGTACCTCTCCGAGTACGCCTCGCGTCGCAGTCGCAAGGTCCTCAAGCCGGTGCTGGAGCTGCTGGCCGGGGTGCCCTCGGTGGTCTACGGCTTCTTCGCCCTGTTCTTCGTCACCCCCACGCTGCTCCAGGGCTTCCTGGGGATCAACGTGGGCTTCACCAACGCCCTGGCCGCCGGCTTGGTGCTCGGCATCATGATCGTGCCCACCGTGGCCTCACTGTCCGAGGACGCCCTCTCCGCGGTACCGCAGGCGATGCGGCAAGGCTCTCTGGCGCTCGGCGCCAACCGGATGCAGACCACGCTGCGGGTGGTGCTGCCCGCCGCTCTCTCAGGGGTGGCGGCGGCAGTCGTGCTCGGCCTGTCCCGGGCGGTGGGGGAGACGATGATCGTCGCCCTGGCCGCCGGCGCCCGCAAGAACCTCTCCTTCGACCCGCGTGACCCGATGCAGACCATGACCGGGTTCATGGCCCAGACCGCCCAGGGCGAGAACCCGGTCGGCTCGGTGGACTACAACATGCTCTTCGCCGTCGGCCTGCTGCTCTTCGTGATCACCCTGGTCATCAACATCATCAGCATCACGCTGGTGCGACGCTTCAGGCAGGCCTACTGATGAGCTCCCTGATCGACCAGCCCGCGGACCGGTCCGCCGACCGCCCCGCAGCCAAGGCCGCCCGCGAGACGGTGCAGCTGACCGCCGGTCGCTCCCGCGACCGCACCCCCACCGCGCTGCTGTTCCTGACCGCGCTGTGGGCCTCGCTGGCCATCGCCGTGGTGGTGCTGGTGGCGCTCATCCTGGACACCGCGATCACCGGCGCCCCGCGCTTCGACACCGACCTGCTCACCCGCTACGACTCGACGCTGACGCCGGAGCGGACCGGGTTCCGGGCCGGCATCCTGGGCACGGTCTGGCTGATGATCAGCACCGCGCTGCTCGCCGTGCCGCTGGGCATCGCCGCGGCCGTCTACCTGGAGGAGTTCGCCGACTCCGAGCGCTGGTACAACCGGCTCGTCGAGGTCAACCTGCAGAACCTCGCGGCGGTCCCCTCGATCGTCTACGGGCTGCTCGCCGTCGGGGTCATGTCGATCCTGGGCTTCGAGCGCAAGGGGATCGTGCTCGGGGGTGCGATCGCGCTGGCGCTGCTCATCCTGCCGGTCATCATCATCACCACCCGCGAGGCGATCCGGGCAGTGCCGGAGGAGATCCGGTTCGGCTCGCTGGCGCTCGGCGCGACGGTGTGGCAGACCACCTGGCGCCAGGTCCTGCCCTCGGCCATCCCCGGCATCGCCACCGGGACCATCCTGGGCCTGTCCCGGGCCATCGGCGAGGCGGCGCCGCTGCTGATGCTCGGCATCCCGCTGGCGGTGCGGTTCGACCCCGACGGCGTCCTCAGCGAGATGACGGCGCTGCCGATGCAGATCTTCTTCATGACCTCGCAGTCCCAGGTCACCTACCAGCACGCCGCGGCCGCCGCGATCGTGGTGCTGCTGGTGCTGGTGCTGGCACTCAACGGCCTGGCCATCTTCATCCGCAACAAGTTCCAGAAATCCTGGTGATCCACATGCGCAAGCCCGGCACCATCACGATCAACCCCGACCACGACCCGTACGAGCCACACGTCCAGGAGGACCCCGTGAGCGTGTTCGCTCAAGCACATGACTCCGCCGTCCGCGAGCTCCCGGTGCTGCCCGAGGCGGTGATGGAGCTCGAGGCGCTCAACGTCTTCTACGGCGACTTCCACGCGGTGCACGACGTCTCCCTGGGCTTCGGGCGCAACGAGATCACCGCGCTGATCGGTCCCTCCGGCTGCGGCAAGTCGACCGTGCTGCGGTCGCTGAACCGGATGAACGACCTGGTGCCCAGCGCCCGGGTGGCCGGGCGGGTCACCTACCACGGGCAGGACATCTATGCCCGGGGCGTGGACCCCATCGCGGTGCGGACCCACATCGGGATGGTCTTCCAGAAGCCCAACCCGTTCCCCAAGTCGATCTACGACAACGTCGCCTACGGCCCCCGGGTGACCGGGATGAAGGTCGCCGACATGGACCAGCTGGTGGAGGAGTCGCTGCGCGGCGCGGCGCTGTGGGACGAGGTGAAGGACAAGCTCAAGCAGTCGGCCTACAGCCTCTCCGGCGGCCAGCAGCAGCGGCTGTGCATCGCCCGGACCATCGCCACCCGGCCGGACGTCATCCTGATGGATGAGCCGTGCTCGGCGCTGGACCCGATCGCCACCGCCCGGGTGGAGGACCTGATGCTCCAGCTGCGCCAGGAGTTCACCATCATCATCGTCACCCACAACATGCAGCAGGCCGCGCGGGTCTCCGACCGCACCGCCTTCTTCACCGCCCAGGCCGACGAGACCACCGGGGACCGGACCGGCCTGCTGGTGGAGTTCGACACCACCAGCGCGATCTTCTCCAACCCCGCGGACCGGCGTACCGAGGACTACATCTCCGGCCGCTTCGGCTGAGCGAGGCCGCTCAGGCGGGCTGGTGCTCGCGGGCGGCCGCGCGGTGCGCCACGGCACTACGTCGGGCGCTGCGGGCGGTGAGCCACAGGCTCACCGCGACGT